>NZ_JBWDNV010000012.1:0-264687 GCF_056269375.1 Paenibacillus sp. J22R56 | reverse complement strand
TTGAAATTGATGCCTCCAGCAAAGTTTTCCGAATGGGTAATGAAGCTGGAGGATCGAAGTATGTTCTATAGAGCCATGTAAATTGCTGAAATAATGAGCATGGCTACGTAATTTTGATATTTGGTCGGAGATACTCCGGATTTAAGGGGTCGAGCCGAGAATCCAATCTACACTCCCCTACTTCACCTCTCTACACCTACTCATGGATAAAATCCAACATAGCTCTCTATATCCAAGGTTCATACAACTAAAAAGAGCTGTCCTAGTCATCTAAAAGACGAACTTATGGACAGCTCCTTATGAATTATTCCATTTATACCCGCTGATGCAAGGCAACAGACGGGATCATATTTTTCCGCCGGTATACACTGAGAATGAAACCGATTACGACTAAGTTCAAGACAAGGTTAGATCCGCCGTAACTGATCATCGGAAGCCCTATATCCATAATAGGCAGCAAACCTGCAGTCATGAGCATATTCAGTACATATTGAGCAGCGATTATCCCAAATAAGCCAGCGATAACATTCCTGCCATAAGGGTCGGCTACGACTCTCGTTACAATCCACACTCTAACCATCAGCGCAGCAATGAGCGAAGCTACTAACATCCCTGTTATCCAACCAAGACTATAAATCAGATAAGTAAACATCATGTTGCTATAGAAAAATGGAATATGATCCATGCTGACGCCAAATCCGTTCCCAATAAATCCTGCTGATCGAATGGCTTCCATTGAACGAACAGCGATAAAGTTAGAATCAGTAGAGTTGATTTGACGCAAGATACGTTCTACCGTATAGCTAAACTTATCATCCAGCAGTACCAAGACAGATCCACAAGCCATCATTACTGTGATATACGACAACCAAGTCTTCCATCTTCTAGAAATCAAGAGCAGCACAGATAAGCCAATCATATACAAGACAAACATTGAGATATTGCTGACCGTCAAATAAATGAACGCTGGTACCAGCAAATAGAGGAACAGTTCAACAACATAAACTATTCCTCTCTTCCATAAGGAAACTTGTGTATCAAGAGAAGGCTCCATCCTACCTGCAATGGAGAGAATAAAGGTATAAATCGATACAATTGATACATTTATTCCGAATGCTCCAACCATAATCCATGTACTATTCCCAACTACTTGCGAACCAAATGTTTTAGTCAGCAGCAAGACAGATACGGTTACGATATAAAGAGTAAGCGACCAACGTTTCAATTTTCGATAATCCCAGAAATAGACAGCTGTTAATAACAGTAAACCAACTACTCCGTAAAACAAGGTATTTTCAAAAAGTCAAGTACCGATTGAAGTTGCTGCTGTCTTCATCGCAAACATGGCAACCATTCCTGTTCCAAGAAGCAGCCCCACCAAAACAAGCAGGTTCCAGTCTGTCTGAGGCTTATGTACGTTATGGAATTGAACCCCTAGCTTATTCGGATCCCCCATCTGGGCGATCGCCTGTTCTACCGCAACTTCTTCAGGCAACCCCTCAGCCAGTAAATCCTCGATAATCGCCTCCAGATGAGCCTCGATTTCCAGCTTAATCTCTGGATGCATCTCCTTTGCCTTGACCGGCAAACATACCTGGTCCAAATATTCCGCTACTCTCAAACGATAGGAGGCACTCATGCATGACCCTCCCCCAGCACGAGATCCACTGTCGAACGGAATAGAACCCACTCCCGTTTCTTCTCCTGCATTTGAAGTCGGCCTTTGTCCGTAATCCTGTAATACTTCCGCTTGCGTCCAGTCTGTTCATCCCAGTAAGCTTCAACAAGCTTGTCCTGTTCTAATGCATGGAGTATGGGGTAAAGCGTACCTTCCTTTAATTGAAATAGTCCGCCCGAGCTTTGCTCGAGTTCCTTCGTGATCTCGTAGCCATACATCGTTTTCTTATCGAGTATGTTTAGAATAAGAATCACTGTACTCCCTTTCATAAGCTCCTTATTAATCGCCATATTGTCCTCCCTAGTTATTCGATGCATCGTATATCTAGGTATAAGTATAATCGATATAAATTCCATATTCAACCATTAAAAAAGGCAACGGAACCGGGGACAATCCCCCATTCCATCACCGTTGTTATTATCCCGCCACGTCTCTACGAGTAAACATAAGCCAGGAAACTAGATTAAATAATAAGAAGTAGACCGCAAGCACTCCAATGGAGAAGGATAACGTCATCCCGTCGTGGAAAGGCCTCCCTTCCATATACTGAATTAGATCCGTATTAGCGAACAACAGATACTTGCTCCATTCGTAGCGCTGCAGCGCCTCCAGAAGAATATTGCCTGCAAATACAATACCAATGGAAAATCCGATCGCCATCGCACTGCTGCGGAAAGCAGACGAGATCATAAAGGCAATCGTGATATACATCACGGTAGATATCCCATTTAGCAAATAAGTCTTCCATAAATGAAGGATCATATTTTGTTCAACAACATGCCCTCCTGTGAAATGGAGCAAAGGCAAGTCCATATATTTAAACCCAAACAAGATTCCATTTAACAAGAAGGATATTACAAACAGAGTAAGCAGCAAGACCATACTGAACAATAGCATAGCGAGATATTTAGATAGTAGTATCTTAATCCGACTCGATGGGCGGATGAGCAGAAGCTTGATAGTACCGGTTGAAAATTCAGCTGCTATAATGTCTCCAGCAATAATAATGGTAAGTAGAGTAATCAAAATCCCCAAACTGGCGGATTCATTAATTCCATTCCACATCGTACCTTGCGGCGAGCGGATATTATGCTCCAAATGGTAATCAATAACGGGAATTCGCTCTGTGTAATACGTCCGGAGCCCTTCATCCAGATTGGATTTCTTCAATTGCTCGGTCCATCGTTCCTTCTCCTGCATTAATTCCGTCCGCCATCCATCGCCTTGTGCACTTTTGTTTTCATGCCACATCACGAAGTTTCCTAGGATTACAAATGCAGCCATAAGTCCGACCAGGATCCACGTTCGCATCCTACGATAGATCTTCATGTTCTCATTGAGTACCAGATTAACCAATCTGTCCACCTCCCGTTAATTCCAAGAATTGATCTTCCAAAGACCGGCGAACCTTTTGAACACCATAGACGCGAATTTGGTTCTGCACGAGTAGTTCCAATATGGCAGGGACTTGTTCCCTTTCGGTAGTAACCTCTAAGAGGCCTTCCTCCGAAATGCTAAGTTCCTGTATTCCTTCGATCCGCCTTACGATTGCTATAGCTTGTTCTGGCATTTGCACTTCGAATTGATAAGTCTGGAAGGTGTCGCTTCCATGAGTAAAATACTGTACGGGCTTCACGTCAATCAGCTTACCACGCTGAATGATAGCGACCCGGTCGCACATCAGCTCCATCTCGGATAACAGATGGCTGGAAACAACAACCGTTATCCCTTCTGTCCGGGTCAAAAATCGCAAATAATCACGCAGCTCGCGAATCCCTTCAGGATCAAGACCATTCGTAGGCTCATCAAGAATTAACAGGGATGGCCGATGTAGTAATGCCTGTGCAACACCTAGACGCTGGCGCATACCAAGCGAGTACTTACGGACTTTTTCATGAATCCGGTTTTCCAGCTTCACCAGAGAAACGACTTCATCTATACGCTCTTTGGTTACACCCGGCACCATACGAGCATAATGAACAAGGTTATGATAACCACTAAGATACTTGTACATTTCCGGATTTTCCACAATCGCGCCTACGTGGCGGATGGCTTGTTCGAAATCGGTTTTAATATTTTTCCCTTTGATCAAAATTTGGCCTTTGGTAATGGACATTAATCCAACAATCATACGGATTGTGGTTGTTTTACCTGCCCCGTTTGGCCCAAGGAAACCAAAGATTTCACCTTGCGGCACATCAAAAGTAAGGTCATCAATAATCGTTTTCCGCCCTACCCGCTTCGTTACATTCTGCAAACTGATGATCGGTTCGCTGCTCATAGATTAACTCCTTTATATTTAAAATCCCCTTGCTAGCTGTTCTCAGCGCCAACCTGATATTAACATGTGATTTATTGTTTTTCAATAAATTTTTATCAATAATAGCTACTTATTTGTCGTTAAAAAGAACAAAAGAGCCCAGTCTCTGTCCCAAGATAAGGCTTGAAACAAGACTGGACTTTCATTTGTACTTAAATACATATTTTGGTAACACCTATGTTAAAATGACATCATATAGATAATTCAGAGGAGGTTTTCGATGAATGGGGAATATCTGTATTCGAAAGTACATCCTTATCCTATTAACCATATCGCTGCTTGGACTATTAATAGTCGGTTGTAGTAAAACAACTACTTACGGCACTCCAATTCCTATTAAAAAACTTACTTGGGGCATGAATGAAGAAGAGGTGGAGAATGCTCTCCATATTTCCGAAGTAGACATCACAAAATGGGAAAAAATATTTATCTTCCATAAACAAATGGAGCTATATAATCGAACGGCTGATGTTGCCTTCTATTTTTCTGAATATCACACTTTGTATTATATTGTTGCAACATTCAAACCAGAAGATATCGCATACGTCCAGCAAGCGGTAACGAAAAAGCGCGGAGAAGGAGAATATTCCTTTGACGCTGATGGTGATCCTGTTACGGCCACGGTCAATTGGAATGATGATCTTCTTGAAACAAATAAAAATTGGTTAACGGAAGTAGAAGAAGTTTATCATAAACTTGGAGCTAAAATTTCCAACGATCCAATGGAAGATGGCTTTTTGATTCGTGATAGGCCTATAACTAGCTGGAGATTGACATTAAATAAAAATAGTCCACTTTACTCTACGCTTACTTTCGATGGTTCGTTTGTATCTATGTTAAATTATCCAGAACGATATGAACTAACAACAAAGTAGAGTTTCTTTATCATAATGAGTTTGATAGTGTAGATCACTTCAAGCAAGAACTAGCACGATAAATTGATTACTACAATCAAGTCAAAATTAAAAGGCATGAGCCCGGTTCAATACCGAGCTCATGCCCAACAGTTGCATAAAGTATTTGTCTAACTTTAAAGGATTGCTTCACTACTGACTGCCGTTTCATTATATTTATCTCCTCACACGCGTCCCATCGATCAGGAAGCCAGTGCTATTCACGATTACTTCCTGCTGTTCGAACAACCCTCCGGCGACGGACGTAACATATGCGTTGGAGTCAGCAATTTTGATCTGCGTCTCGATGGCATAGTAGGCATTTCCGAGCGGACCTTCCTTACTCTCCAGCGTGAATACATATGCACCAAGATCATTATGATGAACAGCTTCATTTGGCACGGTCACCGTTTGTTCCTCGCTGGTCTTCGCGATCTTCACCTGTACACGCTCGCCACCTTTCAGCTTATCGTCCTTGAGAGAAACGGTCACACTGCTCGGCTGACTAGCAGATTCGTTCGTACTAGACGAATCGCCTGCCGGCGGAAGCACCTCTCCTCCAAACACCCCATCTTCAATAGTCACGAGTGTCCCCGAAAGCTGACGACTTTCCTTGCCGGTAACCGTAATTTGATCCAACGTTTCACCGATTTCAAGCAAGCCAGCGACGTCTCCCGGAATCTGCAACCGGATTTCATAGCCTTTAGCGGAATTGGCTAACACAATATCCGGCGACCCTCCCGGCACGGCGCCAGCTATTACATTAACCTGGGTCACGACACCGGCGAATGGCGCCATGGCCGACTGACCTTCTGCAATACTCTTCTGGAGACTCTTAATGTGCTGCTCCTGTGAAGCAATATCGAGCTTGGCTGATTCAATTGCGAGTTTCGCGGCGGCTAATGTACCCTCGTCACCTTCAGTTACCGCTGCAATATAATTCGTCTGCAGCTGGGTCATGGACAGCTGCTGCTTCTTCAGATTCGTTTGCATGTCTTCAAGCTGCAGCAACGCCTCGCTAACGTCGTATTCGATCAGCTTCTGACCGATAGTTACCTTGTCGCCTTGTTTGACAAGCACCTTTTTCACCTTCCAGCCTGCCGGATTTGTGATATCCTGCGTCTGACCCGGCTGCACGGTCGCACTACCTTCATATTCGTGCGTTACCGATCCTTTTGCCGCAAGCTGCGTGTAGACCTTCGGCAACGACAAGCCCCGAAGCGTATTCCCCGCTAGTGTGCATATTGCGAGCAGAGCCAGGAACAGAGCGGCAAAGAGACGTATCTTCCGTTTGCTGAACCCGGGCTTCCGTTCTATCATTACAATCACTCCTGAGTTTATCCCTTAATGCCCGAGTGCTGGATGCCTCCCACGAAGTAGGACTCCGCGTATAGGAACAACAACACCATGGGGGTCATATACAATGTGGAAGCGGTAAAGCCGACACCACGTGCCGATTGATTAATTTGCGACAAATAGAGCGATAGCGGTTGCTTGATTGCATCCTGCAGGAAAATAAGCGGCTGCTCAATCATATTCCAGTAATCAACAAATAGCAGTACAGCCAGTGCTGCAAGTCCCGGCTTAGCCAGCGGAAGAATAACCCGCATAAATATTGTTAACTGACCGGCACCGTCGATTTTGGCAGCCTCGGTCAGCGCATATGGAATATGAGCCATGAACTGTCGCATCATGAAAACCCCGAAGGCGCCGAAAATGCCAGGCAGCACAATCGCAGATGAGCGGTTCATAAGTCCCAGCATATCAATGACAAGATAGTTTGGGACAAGCGTGACCTGGAACGGCATGAGCATCGTCATTAGATAAACGAAGAACAGCTTGTCCCGTCCGGGAAATCGCAGCTTGGCGAATGCATAAGCCGCCAGTGAACCGACGAGCGTCTGACCGATAACGATCGGAACGACAAGGCCGGCCGAATTCCAGAACATGTTCAAAAATTTCGGGCTTAGGATCAGTACTTGTAAATATTGCTCGAACGTCAGCCAGTCCGGCAGCAGCTTCAGGTTGAGGAACGCATCCTTGCCACCGTTTGCAGTATCAACCATTTTCCCTATCAGGTCGTAATTCTGGCTAATTTCCGCTTCCGACATCATGGAGCTAACAAGTGTGAGGCCGATAGGGAACAGCATCGCAGCTGCAAAAATACTGAACAGTACCGACAGTGCAAGGCCTGACAACCGTAGATAATTGTTCATGATTCCCCTCCTTTCTTCACTCCGTATATTCCCTGAATTTACGTTCAGCGCGGAGCAGTCCGGAGGTCATTACCACGATGCAGCCGACCATTAGTGTCGCAGCGGCCGTCAACTTCTGGACATCCAGCTCGAAGAACATATTGTTCATGTAATGCTGAAGCATGTAAAGCCGATCATACGGATAATCTCCGGCCAGCAAGTACGTTTCCCGAAACACCTTGAACGAGTTAATAATGGAGATAAGCAATACGAAGAACATGGTTGGCGTCAAATAAACGAGCGTAATATGCCAGAATTGATGAAAGCGACCAGCTCCTTCAAGTGAAGCCGTCTCGTAATAATCCTTCGGAATCGACTGAAGGCCAGCCAGTAACAGAATCATGTCATATCCAATATTCTTCCAAATGTACATCACAACGACGATACTCATTGACCAATTTGACTGCATCCAATCAACGCGGGCAAAACCCAGCTCGTGCAGCCATGCGTTCAAAGTCCCATTCCAGTCGAAGAAAATTTGCCATACGGTTACTACGGAAGCGACAGGTACGACAAGTGGCAGCATAAACGACGTCCGCAGCCAGCTGCGCAAAAAGAGCGGCCGATTCAGCAGCACGGCAAGCGTCAGTGACAGCGCGATGAGCAGGGGTACAGCGATTGCCGTAAACAGCATGGTATTGCCCGCAGCCTTACGAAACGAGGCGCTGTGAAGTAGATCCGTATAATTATTCAAACCTACAAACTGTCCCTCGAGCGCGCCGTCAGTGAACGACTCGTAGAAGCCAAGTACAAATGGAATGAGATAAAACAAGGAAAATCCGATCAGGCTTGGCCCAAGAAACAGCCAGACCGCCACACCGTCCCCCCGCAGCCGCCGTAACCTCCTGCTACTCATTCAGAACAGTCATTGCTTTGTTCTGAATCAACCCCGCAACGTCCTCCGCAGATTTCTGACCGGTGAAGAAGGCATCCGTATTGGCGGCTACAATGTCGAGCACCTTCCCGGATTCGTTCCTCTTGCGGGCGGCGGAGTCCGCAAAGCCTTCGAGCTGGTCAAGCTGAGCACCGTCCACTTTGAATGGCTTGCCTTGCTGCGAATCAATGGATGGAGGTGTGATTGTACCCTGCTCCTTCAACACTTGAATAGCATCTTGGAAGCGTTCCTTGTTGATTGGAAGACCTATTGACGTGTGATCCATCAAGTATTTCAAGAAATCCCAAGCTGCGTCCTTCACATTGGAATTGGCATTTATCCCGATATCTGCTCGCGTTTCGAAGGAAGTACCCGCAGCCTCTTCGTCCGCATGCGGCTTCACGTAAAAGGCATTTTCATCGCCAAAAGCATGCAAGCTGGTCAAATAGTCCTCCGGGGATAAGATCGAAACATTGATAAAATAACCACGGCCGTTAGAACCCGCGACGCCATCGTCATACATACTTTTGATTTGCTTCAGCAAGCTGGTGAAGGCAGGTGAATCGAAGCTCGCCTTTTGGCTTGTTTCATCCACAAATCTGCCATAATTGTCCGCGACAATGCTGCGCACAAAATAATCCTTACCGCCTACTTGATATCCTTCACCACTAACGATAGCCGCGTCGTATTTACCCTTTGCCGCGACAAGTTCCCTACCTGTCGTCATGAAATCATCCCACGTCCATGCCCGGTCATCAAACTTCACGCCGGTCGCGGCGATAGCAGCTTTGTCGCCAACCATACCACTTAGGCTAAACGACAATGGAAGGCTGAATTGACCTGTTTCAGACCGTCCTCCGTCCAGCACGTTTGCGAAGTAGTTAGTCTTATTAAACGTTTTGTCTCCGTCCATGCTTGATTGCAGATCTACCAGCAAATGATGCCGTTCATAATCGTCAGCGGCCAAATATCGAAGGTCTAGCAGGTCCGGCCCTTTGCCCGCCAGCATGGCTGCGTTCGTGGATGCAGTAAACTTCTCAATGTCCGCATCCGTCTGCTCTCCTCCCCCATCATCGCTATACTCTTCGCTCAGCCCGTATTGAAGCTTGATCGTGATGTCCGGATGAGCCGCCTCGTACGCTTTAGCCGCCTGCTCGTATTGCTCGTTCGGCCAGAACGAAGAGAAGACAATTGTCTTCTTTCCGTTGGAAGACGTAGCTTCTTCACCGGAATTTACGCCTGTTGTTCCGGATTGATCATTCATCATCCCTGTTTCCTCAGCCGTGTCACCGTTCCCGGAGGTGCTTCTATTACTGCTGCAAGCTACCAAAGTCAGTAGGAAAAGTGCAACGGAAAGTAGAATAAGTCCCGTTTTCTTCATCTCTATCATTCCTTTACTTTTAATTATTCGTTAAGGTAGGTCATCGCTTTATTCTGAACCAGGCTAGCAACGGCTTCAGCTGACTTCTGCCCGGCGAAATAGGCTTTAGATTCTGCGACGATCAACTCCCGCATCTTATCGGAATCATCATCCTGTGAAGGGTGTACGGCACCGTTGACAAAGGCATCGAGTCCGCTCAGCATCGTGCCGTCCGATTCAATCATCGCGCCATGAAGAGGCCCTTCTTGGGCCGACTTGAATGACCCTTGCTTCTTCAGCTCTTCGATCTGCTTGGCGTACGCTGCCTTATTAATTGGAAAACCAGTTGTCGTTGACGGGGACTGTATGTCTTCTGACATCATAAATTTCACGAATTCCCACGCTTCCGGCTTTACTTTTGATTTAGCATTGATTGCGACACTCCCATAGGTCTTGAAGTAACCTCCTGCTGACGTGTCCTGCGCGTGCGGCTTCGCATACAACTTCATGTGATCACCGTCTTCCTTATCGAACATCTTCATCTCCAGACCGGAGACCTTCATCGTTTCCAAATAATCCTTCGGCGAATTGATCTGAACACTTCGGAAGTAAGCGTTCGCCCCGCGGCCAATCTTGGAGATAAGACCTTCGTCAAACATTGCTTTTACCTGCTTCATAAGGCCTGTAAAGGATGCCGAATCAAAATGCGCTTTGTGTTCGCCTGGATTAATGAACAGGGAGTAATTGTCGCTGACCATCTCGCCGAGCAAATACTCAGGTCCTTCATAGGACAACGCGGATGGAAGTCCACCACTTGCTGTCATCTCCTTTGCCGTTTTCATGAACTCACTCCACGACCAAGAATGGTCATCAAATTTGACACCTGTCTTGGCAATGGCACCTTCGTCCCCGGCAAAGCCCATGAGGAAGAAGGAGAGAGGCATGGAGTACAACGAATCGCCCATTCGGACATTGTCAAGAACGTTTGCGAAATAATCGCCCTTCTTGAATTGATGATCTTGCTCCATCATCGGACTCAAATCAGCCAATAAACCGTGCTTGACGTAGCTGTCCGATGGTAAAATATCCATTGCGAGCAAATCAGATCCTTTACCAGCCAGCATAGCCGCGTTCATGGTCGATACGTACTTTTCCATGTCCGATTCCAAAGTTGCGTCAGTGTAATCTACATTTTCCAGCTTAATCTCGACATCTGGATGGAGCGACTCGTACTCCTTAACTGCTGCCTCGTATTTGGAATCATGCCAGAAGCTTGAGAAAATGATCGTCTTCTTGCCACTGCCATGCGATGCCCCTCCATCATCTATAGCGGTGGTTGATGATCCTGTAGCTGCTGCATCATTCTCGGGGTTTTCAACCCCGTTGTTCCCTCCGCCTCCATTACAAGCAGTCAATGTTAAGGCGAGCAGGCAGCTCGCAACGATACAGGCTCCGTATTTTTTCATAGCTTGATTCTCCTTTTGCTATTGGTATTTTATCCTTCTGCCCACCTCACCGGGTACTTGTCCACATTATAGAAAAGAGATATCTCAAAACCTTCATCGTCTTGTGAACAAAATGTCTCTAAAATTCAAATAAAAAACAGCAGGATAGACGATAATTCGTCCAACCTGCTGTTTATGAGGTGAGGGGTATTCTTGCTACTTCTTAGAGCCATCATTGAAACTGAATGACAAATGTCCGCAATCGTTCCTGGTCCACCGCTGGTGCCGGAGCAATCTCCTGTGCCGTAGTGGCGTATGATTTACTCCCGTCGACCAGAAGCGCCACATCGCTTGAACTCCACATCATTTGATACGGGACAATGCCATGGTAAACGGCCGTTTGGTACAGCACGTTGTTGCCCTGCAGTTTGCCGGCATAGATTGCCTCTTCATTATTTCGTGTATATGCGAGCAACTTCCGGTCTGGTGACACGCTGAAGCTTCCAACCTTCTCCAGCAGAACAGACAGCTCGCCGTTACGGTGATCGTACTGGAACAACGTGCTGTCAGCGCCGAGAAACATGAACCGGTCATCGTCAACCCATGTACTTCCGCCTTTCCCGGACGGATGATCATATTGGACAACAAAGCTCCCGTTTCCGTCCCGCTCTGCCATTGTAACCAGGTTCCCGTCTTCAATTAGAACGCTGTTTCCGTCGTTCGACAGCACGACAGAGGCATTGCGATCATCAAGGGAAAAACCCAGCAAAGGGAACTGCGTTGACGTCCTCTCCACCACGTCGTAAACAACAACATTCAGCTGTCCCTGGCTATTTCCTGCCACAAGGTAAGAGATGAATCGGCTGTTATTCGACCAGTGTAGGATGCGCGAATGCAGCGGCCTCTGTTTATCAATAGACGTATCAGGGACCGGCTTCATCTGACTGCCATCCAATTTCACGAGGGTCAAAGAAGTGCCTTTCCCAGATTCCGATAGCCCGGCAATCATATTCCCGTCTGGTGACAGGCCAAATTTCTTCATATCGAGGTTCGTTGTACTTGCGAGCTGCTTGGACTGTTCATACGGAGGAACAAACAGCTGCAGACCGTTAGAGGCAGCGACTGAAGGGACATTATCCGCTAAGTATCCGATGACTGATTCCCCGCTAGTCCAGCCGAGCAGTTGCAGGTCGGATGCTGAGGATACAGGCAGCGGATAAATCTTCTTCACCTGAAACTCTTTCCCAACGCCTGCTTCACTTGCCGGCTTCTCGCCTTCTGCCTCCGGAATAACGATCGTCTCTGAACGGGGATTCCCCATACAGCCGGTTGCCATTAGAAGCATGACAGTCATGAGCGAAACAGCAATAACTCGAAGCCGCTTCCACTTCTTTATCTTAATAAGCATCGTTATTCGCTCCCCTTCTTTCCGGCAGCGGGAAGCTCAACATAAACGGTCGTACTCCCTTCAATACTCTCCATATGGATCGTTCCGCCGTGATCGTCAACAATAGATTTTACAATACTGAGACCAAGGCCAACGCTCCCTTCTTCCTTATACGTTCTGTCACCGGAATAGAAGGGCTCGAACACGCTTGCGATCTGTTCAGGCGACAATGTCTCGCCTGGATTATGGAATATGAACTGGATAGCTTCCGCTTTCGTACTTCGCCCCCCAACAAGCGAGATATCCGCCATTGGTGCGCTGTACTTGATTGCGTTGTCGAGCAGATTGATGAACAACTGACGCAGCCTGTCCGCTTGTCCGAGTACGACAAGTCCGTCCTCCACGTCCAGGACAATACGCTTCTTGTAGCGCTTGGCACGAATTTCCATCGAATCACATACGTCACGAAGGAGCGTCCCAGTGTCGACAAGCGTGGCTTCATCCATAGCAGCGTTACGGTGCGACACTTCAAGCAAGTTCAGTACCATACCATGCAGCCGCCGGCTTTCATCCACGATATGTGTCATCCCTTTGTCGAAGAAACCGGGGTCCGATTCTCCGTTCTCCCGGATAATCTCAGCGTACCCAAGAATGGACGTGAGCGGCGTCTTCAGCTCGTGCGTGACGTTATCAAAGAATCGCTTCTCCTGCTCATTAAGTGCCTTCAACCTGTCGCGGTCACGGCCGATCGTTGCGATCTGCCTGTCGATCCGCTCAATCATATCGTTGAAGTTTTCCGCCAACCGCCCAATTTCATCCTTACGCCTAAACTTCAAGCGGATGTTCAGATTGCCCCGTATAACCTCCGTGGAAGCATGAGTCAGCTTGACGAGCGGAATCGTAATATGACGGGACAGCATGTACGAGAACAGGAACGCAGTTAGGAAAATCGTTAGTGCAAGATAAAAGAGGAGGTTAAGAATTCGTCCCGTCTGCTCGTAGAGTGATGAGAAGTCTTTAGCGAATCTCAGAATACCAACCTTTACCCCGTCGATGACGACAGGATAAGAATAAAGCACGGAGCCGGTGCTGCCTTCATACGTAATCGTATAAGCGGTCTTTCCACTCAGCGCCAGCTTGAGATCTTCGTTCGAACGACCGGAAAACTTTGTCTCGTCAGACGAATACAGTAAAATGCCTTCGACCGTATAGGCGCTGACGTCACTTGAAGTGGCGCGGTGAAGGTCCTCAACCATCTCCTCGGCCATTTGGCCGAAATAGAGGTCGTTGTTCGTGAAGTGATTAATGAGAAAAGCTTGGAGGACATAAATGTTGCTGTTATTTTTAAGCTCAACAAGGTCTGAGGTTATAATGCTCCGGTTGCTGGATCGTATATATTCTTTCAGCGTGACGTTCAGAACAAGGAACGACAGGCAAAAGATCAGGAAAAAGCCGATGACAAATTTTGCCCGTAGTGTGCGCAGCATACTGTCAGTCCGTCCTTTTCTCAAACTTGTAGCCGATGCCAAACACGGTTGTAATCAGATCCGCTGCGTCAAGCTTCTTGCGTAACCGCTGAATGTGGGTGTCAACCGTCCGCATATCACCGGGGAAATCGTAGCCCCAGACGAACTGAAGCAGCTCCGCGCGCGTGAAGATTTTGCCCCGGACACCAAGCAGCGCCATAAGCAGATCGAATTCTTTCGGCGTAAGGTCAACCGTCGCGCCATCCTTGGTCACAAGCCGCTCGGCAGGCGATATGATAATGTCCCTGAAGCCGATAACCGAAGGTGCAGTCTCCTCCACAGCCTGTTGGGATTGTGCCAACCGGCGGAGTATCGTACGGATACGAGCCACGACCTCCCGCAGATCAAACGGCTTCGTAATATAATCATCTGCTCCTACTTCAAGGCCGAGGATTTTGTCCGTAATATCCGATCTCGCCGTAAGCATGAGTATAGGGATATTATATTGAGCAGTTACCTGCCTGCAGATATCGAGGCCGCTTCGGTCCGGCAGCATCCAATCCAGTACCAGCAGATCAGGCTGGAATAGCTGCAGTTCCCGAAGCCCGTCTGAGCCGCTGCCCGCTATGCGGGTCTCGAAGCCTTCGCGTCCAAGGCCGTAGGCCAGCAGATCGGCGATTGCCTCTTCATCTTCGATGATGAGTATTTTCGTTCTATCCATTATGAGGCTCCAATCTGTACAAGTCCAAATCGCGCTTGCGTGAATGAGTCGATAATAACATAACTCGTCTATTGAAATAAAACTTCTCTATTAACTAAAAGTGTACCGTCCAATTGTTACGAGAATGTCTAGAAGTTGTGTTCAACTTGTCTAGAAGATGTCAACAAAATATGTCCAGACCTTAATAGAATTGAAAAATAATAGATGTTGGACCGCTACAGACCATCGAACCGGGATTTCCCCGACCGATGGCCGTTTTTTTTACTCCGCCGCATCTCCTTAACCTTCGACCCTATGACGTTTAGTCATAGTTTTAGTTCCAGCTCTTCCCGCCCGGGAAACCAGATTAGCCGACAACAGCATCCCCATAATGACGATTACGCCGCCAACAATCTGGGAAGCTAACAATTCCTGACCAGTCATCACAGACAGAATAGCCGTGAAAATCGGCATCAGATTCATTGTAATGCTTGCTTTACCTGGTCCAAGTATCTTAACACCTTGGTTCCAGAATAAGAATGAACCAATGGAAGGGAACAAACCCAGATAGATAATGCCTATAATACCAATTGAAGTTATATTTTTTGTTTGCAAAGGCTGGATGAACAGAAGCGGAATTAAGCAGATGACGCCAATAAAAGCCGTAAATGCCACGAACGTAATCGGAGGAAGATGCTGCGCTCTCTTGCTGATAAAGGAATAGATCGCCCACAAAAATACCGCAATCAGCAGGATGCCGTCTCCTTGATTATAATGCGTACTAAATACGCCAAGAAGATGTCCTTTCGTCAACACTGTCAAAACACCCAAGAAAGATAATAGCAATCCTGCTCCCTGCCAGATAGAAACTTTATCCTTCAGGAACAGCAGGGACAATACGATCATGACAGCTGGAGTCAGGCTGTTAATCAGACTGCCGTTTGTAGATGAAGTGTGCTGCAATGCTGTATAGGTAAGAAGAGTGTAGAACACGACGCCCACCAGCGACAAGAATAGTAATATACCCCAGTTGTTTTTCCACACCTTCAGCCAATTTGGCTTCTCCACTATATGTGCCATCGGTATTAATACGACGGCTGCAATCGCCCAACGTAAGAAGGATACCCAGATTGATGGAAAATCGGACGTAACCGATTTGCCGAAGATCAAATTACCCGCCCAAAACAAATTTGCCAATACTAGAAAAATCCATGCTTTTGCTTTCATAACGAGACACCTCTCCCCACTCTATTCCAGCTCTCAGGTCACTACATGCCTTGTTAACGGCCTGATCTACACTGTTCTTTCTCTTGTTCTATAATCATGTTACAATAAACCTTATCATAAATAAAATGAATATAAATCATGAAGGAGATATCAAATTTGATATGAACAAATCACTTCTTCAATTAATTGTTGCGATTTCGGAGACTCGAAGCTTCACGACTGCCGGAGAAAAAATGAATATGACACAGCCAGCCGTCAGTCGTGCAGTCACCTCATTAGAGCGCGATCTTGGGATAACGCTGCTAATTAGAGATCGGCGGCTTGGCGTTGCCCTTACACCAGTTGGAGAACGAATCGTCCGCATTTTCCGGGAGATTCTTCAAGGGTATGATAAGGTCGATCAGGAAATCGCCAGTGAAAAAGGCATGGAAACCGGCAGCGTTCGGATCGGAGCTTTCCCGGTTGCTGCTACTTATTTTGTTCCAAAGCTGATTAGCCATATCAAACAACAATATCCAAAGTTGGAATTCAGCATTGTAGAGGGTACCATTGCAAATGTACAGGAATGGCTGGAGAACCGGGAAATTGATATCGGTCTACTCATCCCTTTAGATAAAACCACTCATTCTTACCCTCTTTACCGGGAAGGCATCTACGCGGTCATGAGAGACGATCACCCGCTGAATGAGAAAAGCGTGATTACTCCTGAAGATTTGCGAGAAGAACCCATGTTAATTTGCAAAGCCGGTTATGAGCCTCCTGTCCTGAATTGGTTTGAAAGTGCTGGGGAGGAGCCCAATATAAAATACATTCTCTACAATTACAGAACCGCGCTCCAAATGATTCTTGCAGGTGAAGGCTTAGCTGTGATGTCCGAGCTGTCCCTTTTGGACCTTCCTCCAGGTATCACGCTGAAGCGTATCTCTCCCGCTGCCTACCGGGATATTCACATTGCCTCCGGTCCTGTGGAGGACTGTACCATTGCGGTAAGAACATTTATCGAGACTGCTCAGAAATTGTTCCCTTTTCAAGCTGAGCATGCGCACTTAATTAACATATAAATTTTCAATAGTGACAAGCATAAAAGGCCTGTGTCCAATGGACCCAGGCCATGCATCAAACTAAAATACAGCAATGGAACCAGGGGAATATTATATTACCTATCGTCGGTACCAAGTGCTTTTCAATCGCCTCATCATCCTAAACAATCTCAATACATTTGTACTCCCTTAAAGTAAGACAGGCACCTAGCACTGTAGAATTAATAAAACAGACTCCAGCCATGCCGCAAGGCACACACTGGAGTCTGTTTCTTTTACAAAAATAACGTAGGATTCTTAGTGTCCCATCATCATTGCTGGATCTGGTGCATCACCTGCATTTGCTTGATCTTCTTCCTTCAATCGAGGCTTACGAAGGATCAGCGAAAGGGCTACACCTGCTGATGCAATACATGCAGACAGGAAGAACGTATCGCCGTAACCCGCCACAACCGCAGTAAGTGGAATAGTGCCTGCGCCCTCCCCTGCACTAACTGAACTAGCAGCGTGGGATGTAATTTGTGAAGTAAGGTAACCCGTAAGTCCAGCAACCGCGAACGAGACGACAACTTGCTGTGCAGCCGTAGTAAGCGGCGTAACCCGGCTCACCAAGCGGCGAGGTGCTGAGTTCAGTACATGAGTATTCAGTGGCATCATGGAGAAGCCCATACCAAGTCCCATCAGGCAAATCGACACGATAATAAGCGACAGACTAGTATCAACCGTTACACCGGATAAGATAAACAACGCCGTTGAAACGACGGCTAAACCAAAGAATGCAAGCGGCCTTGCGCCGATTTTATCAAATAAACGTCCGCTGATTGGCATTCCGATACCTGCGCAAATCGCTTGTGGCATCAGAATCCAGCCTGTCTCAAGCGCAGAATAATGTTTAACGCCTTGCAGGTACAGAGGAACAATCAACATCGCGCCAAACAATGCGAGCTGTACAATCCAAGTCAAGATAATACTGCGCGTAAAGTCCGAGGATTTAAATACTTTCAGTTCCAGAAGCGGCTGCTTCTGTCTCAGTTCTACGAAGATAAACGCAATTAATGCAACTCCGCCTACCGCTAATCCTGTAATTGTAGAGGTCGAAGTCCAGCTTGTGCCTCCTTCGCTCACACCGTAAGCAAGCATAGCGAATGCAATTGGAGCAAGACACATACCGATGACATCCAGATGAGGTGCTTTATGACGATCGGATTTCGGCAAATATTTCATTCCGAGAATGAATGCTAAGATTCCAATTGGCAAATTAATAATAAAGATCCAATGCCAGCTGACCGAATCAACCAGCCATCCAGACAAGACAGGACCAAATGCCGGCGCCATCAGCATCGGAATACCTAGTACACCCATAATTGATCCACGGCGTTCAGGAGGTGCAAGCTTGAATACCATCGCCATACCAATTGGCGATACCATACCGCCGCCCAAGCCTTGTATAACACGGAAAATAATCAGTTGTTCCGGAGTTTGAGCGATACCACATAAGACTGAACCAATGGTGAAAAGGGTAATGGTCAACAGGAAAATCTGCTTGGAACCGAATTTATCTGTCAACCAGCCTGCAAGTGGAATTACAGCGGACAATGCAAGCGTATAACCGGTAACTGTCCATTGAATGGTCTTGAGATCTGTATCGAAATAATCCACAAGATGGGGAATTGCATTATTGACTACAGTGCTGTCCAAAATAACCATAATCATACCTACGATAATGGCCAAAAGCGGTGGAAGAATGGCTTTAAATGAAAAGTCGTCGCCACCATTCGTTAATGGTTTCGTTTGTGCTCTTGCTGACATGCTCGATCATCTTCTTTCTACTTCACTGAGTTGTATATTTATAAAAATAATGATCCAAGAACAGATCAATTTGTTCTTCCACAGAACTATTGCTTTGATACATGGGCTTATCCATCATCTCAGTCTTGTGGTTAAAGCTGGCTTTGATGATTGGTGATAAAATGGCTCCAAATATCTGCTGAAGAATAAGCACGATAGTATCTCTGTTCGTAATGCTTGTTATTTCCGTTATGGTCGAGCCCAGCTTCTCAAACCCCTGACTCTTGAGGAACGCTGCATACTCTGTCTGCGATTCGAAAATCCGCTCCTGGCCAAGCATCCGTTTTATTAAATCCGGATGTTCCTGAAGGGAAGCGGTATACGACAGCAAGAACTTTTTGATTCTTTCAAGCGGAGGAAGCTCCATTTCATCAAATACGGAGAACGCTGCCCTTAAGGAGTATAACTGAAGCTTCAGCGTCTCGCTGATTAGCTTCTCCTTTGAACCAAAATAATAATTAACGAGTGCGACGTTTGTCCCTGCCAAACCTGCAATTTTACGGATGGTTACCCCATCCAGACCCTCGGATTTAATCAAATCCATCGTTGCGGCGAGTATTTTTTCTTTAGTCGATGGAATCACTCCGTTCCGTTCATAATCTTGGATAAACAACGTTTTAAACAGTGTTTAAATCATTGTTTTAATTTACTTTAGAATTCGCTTCGTTGTCAATCCTTTATTCCATGAAAAAAAGACCTGAGGATTAAATCGCTCAGGTCTTCTTCATTACATTAGATTATTCGCCGTTTTTATTAATTACACTTGCTATACCCACAGTTGCTGCATTGTTTACATCCCTCTACGTTCAGCAAGGAAGCTGAACCACAAGACGGGCAAAGATCACGCGAGGTTACCTCGCCATGATTATGCGAATCAACTGCAGCAGGAGCTGGAGCAGCTGCCAACGCAGGTGCAGCTTTCACTGGCTCATAAGCTGCCGCTTGCTCGTTTGTGCTTTCAATATGAATCTCAAGTGCCTTCGCAACAGCGTCGGCAATCGATTCAACACGATTCGCTCCAAATCCGATAGCGCCTGTGCCGCCAATGCCTTTAAGATGCTTGATCAAGAGCTTCACTTTGTTACCATGATCACCATAACGGAGGAACAAGGAGCAGACACGGCCAAGCGCTTCAGCCATCGCAAACACGTCAGAGCCCGCTTTGCCTACGTTCAGGAAGATCTCACCTGGAATACCATTCAGATCATTAATCGTAATATAAGCCATGCCGAATGGCGTATTTACTTTATAGGTTGCGCCGCGTAGAATTTGCGGACGGCGTTTGTATTGCTTGTCAAAGTCCTGCTCCGCTTGAGGCGTGACTTTCGCATTCAAAGTCGTGTTAAGAGACTCGAGTGAATCTTGATCCTCTATCGACTCAACTGCTGCAGCTGCTTCACCTGACGCATCCGACTTGTCATCCTTCTTCGTCGACAACACCTGTACATCACGGCTGCCATCTCGGTAGATCGTTACACCTTTACAGCCAAGATCAAACGCGAGTTCATACAGCTCTTTTGTTTCTTCGACCGTAAAGTCGCTTGGACAGTTCGCCGTCTTCGAGATCGAGCTGTCTACCCAGCGCTGAATTGCCGCTTGAGCTCGGATATGATCCTTCGCGGACAAATCCATTGCCGTTACGAAGTAATCCGGCAGCTCCTCACCCGGATGCGCATCCTTCCAGGCTTGCGCGATTGGCACGAGCTGCTTGTCGAAGCCAAGGCGGCTTTGACGGAAGTATTCGAAAGCGAAGTAAGGCTCGATGCCTGTAGAAGTGCCTACCATCGTACCCGTGCTGCCTGTTGGCGCCTGAGTGATGACGGTAACGTTACGGATTCCTTTTGCCAGAACCGCTTCTCCCACTTCTGGGAACTCCGACACCATGTTTTTCATAAAGCCGCTTTGCAAGAATTTCTCCGCATCAAAGGCTTCGAACGAACCTTTCTCCGCTGCAATCTCAGCAGAAGCAAGATACGCTTCGCGAGCCATAAATCCATATATTTTATCGAGGAACAGAAGCGATTCTGGACTGCCATAACGGATGCCAAGCTTGATCATCAGCTCAGCAAGTCCCATTGAACCAAGGCCTACGCGGCGCTCGAGCTTCTGGTTCCTCTCGTTCTCTTCAAAGTGATAAGGTGTTGTATCAATAACGTTATCCAGGAAACGTACCGACCACTGGGTAACCTTCGCCAGCTCTTCCCAATCTACCTCATGCTTGCTTTCATCATAGAACTTGGACAAGTTAATCGCCGAAAGATTGCAGACACCCCAGCCTGGAAGACCTTGCTCGCCACATGGATTTGTACAAATAATCGGGTTGAAGTACCAGCTGTTCGACATCTGGTTGTAGTATTCCATGAAGACAACGCCAGGTTCAGCTGATTTCCATGCAGACTCGATAATCGTATGCCATACTTCACGTGCACGGACTGTTTTGTAAGGAACAACTCGCTTACCAAGCTTCTTCCATGCGTCGAGGTCACCTGTCCAAAGCTCATCATATTCAGGATCTTTGGTATCCGGGAACACAAGCTCCCACTCCAGATCTTCCTTCACAGCCTTCATGAAGCCATTGCTGACACAGACAGACAGGTTGGCATTGGTCACTTGACCCATCGTTTGTTTCACTGTAATGAAATCAAGTACATCCGGATGCCAGTCGTTAATCATCAGCATCAACGCGCCTCTGCGGCTGCCGCCCTGCTCGATCAATCCAGTTGTATAACTGAACAATCCACCCCAGGAAACAGCACCACTCGACGAACCGTTAACACCTGCTACGATTGCGCGGCGAGGACGAAGCGAAGATAAGTTAATGCCAACCCCGCCTCCACGAGCCATAATTTCCGTCATTTCAGAGAGCGTCGTCATTATGCCGCCGCGGCTGTCCTTCGGCGATGGAATAACGTAGCAGTTAAACAGTGTCAATTCTTCACTTGCACCTGCCCCTGCCGCAATACGACCGCCAGGCACGAGCTTCCAATCATCTAGAATATGACGGAAGCGTTCTTTCCAGAGCTGCTGCTTCTCATTCCCTGATTCTGCACCAGCCATCGCACCTGCGAGACGATCCCACATTTCTTCCGGTGTCTTCTCTATTGTAAGCGTGAGTTTCTCCACGCTGGTTGTCATCGTATCTCCGCTTCTAAGCTTTACCGTTACTTCAGATCCGTTTCGTTCAATCACTTCTCCAACCTCTTTGGCCGGAAATTTCGGATCGTCCTTCGTCAGGACCAGAACTACATCCCCTACTGCTGTTTTACTTGTATCGGCATTTTTCCAAGCATAGCGATCCAAAAATATCTTCTCGCTAAGGCCTTCCAATTTCCGCATCATTACCACGATTGGTCCTTCCTCCCATGTCCCCTTATACTGCTTTGCACACCTTTTTATTGTATGAACCGGGCACCATATATTGTGTGTACTGTTCATTATACTATACTACATATCGGTATACACCCCAATTTTCACCTATTTCACCGCTATTCTGCGCTTACATCGCCTATTCTCTTTCTATTGCTTGTCTTCTCCCTAATTTAGCTCGTTTTTTAGCATGGAGAAACGTCTTCATTTTCATTAAATATTTATATTTCACCATGAAGCGCATACGGCCTCCTCCAAAGTTCGACACTTGCTTGTTAAGAATGATTGAAAAAGGCCATACTAGTGACAATTCTCTCTAATTGCTGGAAATCGAAAGGAGCTGCCATCGTGACCTCTACTAATAACAATCAGGCAAATGCGAATACCGCTTCTTCCGAGGACACCATAGTAAGGCGCAAACTGCATCCGCTTGTTGATCTGCAATGCGACCGTACCTGGTTCGACGAGCTGCAAAACCGTGTTGCCAAAAATGGACCTTGGGACGATTGGACGCTCTACCAATTATCGATGGAAGCCGAGCAAGCGAAGCGAGTCGAAAGCTTCGAGCAGCTGCAATGTCTGCGATCATTGCCTTCCTTCGAACCAATGCCGCATCAGATCGATACGGCACGGAAGGTCGTACATGAAATGGGCGGGCGGGCGATTCTTGCCGATGAAGTTGGCCTAGGCAAAACCATAGAAGCTGGCCTCGTTATAAAAGAATACATGGTACGCGGTCTCGTCCGGCGAGCGCTTATTCTTGTTCCCGCTTCTCTTGTCCTCCAGTGGGTAAGAGAACTAAATTCAAAGTTTGGCATCTCCGCCGTTGCCCAGAAGAAAGAGCATACGTGGCAATATGATGTCGTAGTCGCTTCCATTGATACGGCAAAGCGTGATCCACATCGCGATATAATTCTCGGCCAGGATTATGACCTGATCATCATTGACGAAGCACATAAGCTGAAGAACAAGAAGACAACAAACTATCAATTTGCACTGGAGCTTCGCAAAAAATATTGTCTCCTTCTAACCGCAACACCAATTCAGAACGATCTGGATGAGCTCTACAACTTGATTACGCTGCTGAAGCCCGGTCAGCTTGGCGGCCAAAGTGAATTCGCCGCAAATTTCGTTGTCGACAAGCGGCTTCCGAAGAACGAGGATCAGCTTCAGGACGCCTTGTCTTCCGTTATGATCCGCAACCGGCGGGGGGACGGCGGTATTTCGTTTACGAAACGTATCGTGAAAAATATCCCTCTTGAGCTGTCCACGGATGAGAAAGCTCTATATGACGCTGTCACAGCCTTCGTCAGAGACCGCTATAAGGAAGATGGCGTCGATATGATGAGTATGCTTCCGCTCGTCACGCTGCAGCGTGAAGTGTGCAGCAGCCGGGATGCGGTGTTTATTACGCTTGTTAATTTGTTTAAAAAGACTTCAGAGGATTCTCCCATCCGCCCGAAAATATGGGGGCTGATCGAGTTCATCAAACAGATCAAGGCCAATACAAAAGCCGAAAAAGTGATGGAGTTAGTCCAGCAAATTAATGATAAAGTGATTATCTTTACCGAGTATCGGGCGTCACAGGAATATTTGCTGCAGTTTTTCCGCTCCCACAACATATTGGCTGTACCATACCGGGGCGGTATGAACCGAGGCAAGAAGGATTGGATGATGGATTTGTTCCGCGGGCGTGCCCAAATCTTAATTGCAACTGAAGCTGGCGGTGAAGGAATCAATCTTCAATTCTGTCACCATATGATCAACTTTGATCTGCCATGGAACCCAATGCGGGTTGAACAACGGATCGGCCGGGTGCACCGGCTTGGTCAAACGGAAGATGTGAAGATATACAATCTGTGTACCCTTGGGACAATCGAAGAACATATCGTGAACCTGCTGCATGAGAAAATCAATCTGTTCGAGCTTGTTATTGGAGAATTGGATCATATTCTCGAGCGAATCGAGACCGACGCAGGTTCCATTGAGCAGCAGCTGGCTAAATTGCTTCTTGAATCCGGAGGCGATACTGCACACTTGGAGCAGAAGCTTAACCATCTTGGTTCAACCATTTCCAAGCTTCGCAAAGAAACCGACACGCCTGAGAAGCCACAGGGACCAACGATTCTAGCCCAGATGACCGCACTCGGCCAGAAAGTTGAGGTGAGACCGTGAATTCAAAGCAGGTCCATAAATACGTACAGCGTTTCCTGGAGGCAACGCAATGCTCCATTATTGAGAAGTCACCTGCTCATTTCACCGTTAAGCTCTCCCCTGCTGCTGATCGCGAGCTGACGAACCGTCCTTTCTATTGGAGCTTTGTTGATCGGACGGACACCGAGCCGGAGACGATGACCTATTTGTTCGTAACCGATAAGGAGAAATATGAAGAAATTCTGGCTGCGCCAACTCCGGCTCCAACGCAGGCCAGCTCTGCGGTTGATGCTGCGTTAAACCGTTCTTTCGGGTTCGTTAATAACAATCTGGCCAGCGGTGCACGCACGCCAAGAGAAGATCTATACTTTGGCTCTCGCAAGCTGGAGCAGCTGTTTGGAGCAGCCAAATCATCGGGTAGCTACGTCAATCTATTCCAGGAGCCTGAACGCCGGTCCAATACTCCTTTTCAATCAACTCCATACACAGCATGGTTAGGCGTTAACATGCGTGTCGAATTCGCCTGTGACCGGAAGCGCGAGGAGATTCACAGCTATGGTGTCTCCCTCGCAACAGGCATGGTTGTCGAGAATTTCTATGACCGTTTGAAAAACCTGAAGCTGACACCTCGGCTTCCTTCCAATGTTCATTTAACACGGAACGGACTGTCATTTGCCAAAGCATTAGGAATCGTCGAGACTTCCCTTGAACGTAAACTAAAGGGATATGATTACAATTGGGCGGTTGATGCAGCTGCAAGGCTTGCGGAAGAGCTGGATCGCATTCGCCATTATTATGATCCGTTGGTTCAGCATGCAGCAGATGACGAGACTAAGGCAAAGGTAGAAGAACAATTCAATCAACGCCAGACGGAGATCAAATGGCAATATGAACCCCGGGTGACGGCTTCCGCCATTAACTGCGGTATTTTCCACCTGGAAGGTATTGAATAGAGTCATTCAGACGGCATTCGCAGGTTTACGCCAAAATTAGAACGTTATATAAGATGATGCCCGCGACAGGTTCCAACAGCCTTCTGCGGGCTTGTCCAATATAATTGAATCATGTCATTCAGAACGTAATTTATGTAGATTCAAGGAAAGGGTGTGCCTTATGCGTAAGTGGATTCGAAATACAACTATGGCCGCTTTAATCATGTCTACGTTCCTTTTCTCTGTTGCAGCTATACAGGCGGAAGATCTACCACCTTCTATTTCTCAGGAAGAACAGCTCCAGACCACTGTTCGCGGCTGGATGGACGAGCTAGCGAAGCAGCCTGACTTCAATGATTGGGACAAGGCCGAATTTATCGTGCAGCCACTTGGTCCCGGAACACATAGCTGGATCACGATTGTGAAATCAAAGGAGAAATCTCTTGGTTATCTCGTTATTCAAGCGAAAAAAGATGGCGGTTTTGCCCTTGGAGAGTATGGAACGGGGGATTATCTGTTTGACCAGAACACGCTGCAGCAATCGCTGGTGCAGCTTGAACTTATCTCCTCTTTATCAGAGGCAAATGAAGCTTTGTATATCCATCCGTTATTTGCTGTGTGGCATATAAAAGGCGCTGCGGAGGAGACTTACCTGGATGGTGCGAGTGGAGAATGGCTGCCGCTTCAGCAAGCAACGTGGAATAAAACAGCAAATGCAGAAGAAGAATTCGCCGCCAAGTATGCTTTGGACGACGAAAAAGGAAATTCCATTGGCAGAGCTGTTCGAAGCCGTTCCTTTGATCCTTATAGCAGAATGCCATGGCTGACAGAGAAACCACTCGTGGCATCGGCGGATAATACAAGTATTGTCCTGAAGGCTTTAAGCTCCAAGGAGCCGCTCCGTTATGTTGCTGAGAGGTACAATAAGGAAATGCTGTATGTTTGGTCCGTTACCGGCTATCACAGCTGGGATGATAACGGTACTGTCTACGCCGCGCTGGAAACAGACGAGCTCGGCATCAGCAAAAGGTATATCCCCCTTAAGCTTCTTGCCGAGCTCGGATCATTTTACCATTAACGTTTAACGTCCCGTACGACCTCTCCACCATAACAATACACTAGTCGGCCCCCAGCCGAACCAGCGCGTCAGCCAATGCTCCCTTGTTGCCTTGGCTGACGCTTTGGCTTGCTTACGTTCATCTTTAGGCGTATCGATATAGTTCACAATTTCCACGGTCATATATTTAATCAGATCATGTCCATTTGCCATACAGATCACCTCAGGTGAATTATTTGTTACATAAAGTTTGCCCGAATTCGTCAAATCATAAACATGCATGAGTTTTCCTTCATTAAGCCACTCTATCGGTAGCTGCATGATATCGGCTTCCAGGCATGATGAAGGAGGAATAAAGTTGTTGTTCAAAATAATGCGAGTCCTGCTGATCGGATTAATTTGCTGTTCACAACCATTATCAGCTGCAGTACCCGAGGACGATCAGCAGCTCACACAGGCTCCCGAAGATGGCTGGACAATGCCTTCAGCGGTTGTCTTAATTGATGCTGGACACGGAGGTATAGACGGCGGAGCAACGGCCGGTCCCACCTTGGAGAAGGACATTAATCTCGCCATTGCCCAGAAGCTGTACCTGCTGCTTAACAGCCAAGGTATCCCTGCCGTTCTAAATCGTACGGGAGATTATGCCTTAAGCGAAGATAACAGATGGCATTTAAGCAGATCCCGTCATAAACGTGATTTATCCCAGAGGCGCCAATTAACGGAGGAGATTGAGACGACAATGCTCGTCAGTTTGCATGTGAACTGGACGAGGGACAATTCCAAGCATGGTCCAATTGTTCTTCATCAATCCTCCGGTGAAAGTGCATTACTCGCTTTTTGCATCCAAGATACACTGAATCGGCAGCAGCAGACCGCTTTTTACCCTAGGGAAGGCAAGCCATTCTATCTGCTTCGTCTTGTCGATCAGCCTGCTGTTATTGTTGAGATGGGTTTTATCAGCAACTCTGCAGATCGAACGATGCTCACTGATCCACGTCAACAGCTTAAGATTGCAACTGCAATTGCTTCAGGGATTCGGCAGTATAAATGGATCACCCGATAAAGAAGGCAGCAGACTCGTCAACTTAACGAATTGTACCTGGCCGTCCGATTGCATCGTTGGAATCGATGCTTTTAGGACGGCCGCCGTTTTTAAGCCGGCCGGACCAACATGACCAATTACGATACAAGTCTCATTAGACTCCAGATGTTTTCTGGCAATTGTCATTTGCTTCGCGACATGCTGCTCCGTATATACATCATCGAGGAATACATTGTTACCTAAAGCCGGTACACCAAGCTCCTGCGTCACCTTAGGAACAACAGTCTTAAAGGTCGTACGGCTGTCCAGGAAGAACAGCCCCCTCTCCTTGCAGACGGTCAGGACGATCCGCATAATCCGCTCATTAGCCGTAATTTTGGAGCCCATATGATTATTCATTCCAACGGCATAAGGCACATTATCAATCGCTTCCTCTACCCGCTTCCGAATCTCGGCATCACTGAGATCAGCCGTAATCGCTCCCGGGCCAAGCCAACTCTTAAGGCCTTTATTTGGTTCCATGGGCATATGGACGATGACATCATGTCCAAGCCGATGTGCCTCTTCCGCGTCTTGCTTCGTCGTTGGCATAAAGGGCATAACCGCTACCGTAAACTTGACGGGAAGCTTCAACATCTCAGCGGTTCCGTTCATTCCGTTGCCGAAATCATCAATCACGATCGCAAATTGTCTCACCGCCTTATCCGGCTCTTCAGCAGCCATCGCTTGTCCGCTGCTGATTGGCAGCATGAGCAGTAACCCAAGCATCCATATGATTAATATCTTTTTTTTCATGATATACACCCCTTAGCATCTCCTGTCAGTTATCCCCTTCATTGTTTGTCCAATTGAGGAAAAATATGCTGAATATTGCAACTTTATTGGATAGGTTGACGAATGAATTGGGGACATGCTACCATAAGGAACATATTCATGTATGCGGTCGTGGCGGAATTGGCAGACGCGCTAGATTCAGGTTCTAGTGGTGTAACAGCCGTGGAGGTTCGAGTCCTCTCGACCGCACCATACATAAGAGGTTTCAGCGCATGAGCTGGAGCCTTTTTTATTTGTTTGCCTATAAAATCTATAACTCTATAAAACTTATATTCATATGCTGAACTATCACATACGTGAGGAGGCATACGAATGAAAAAAGAAGTGCACACAAACAATTTTTCGGACAATCTCTCCAACAACGATGTACGGTGGGATCGTGAAGCTTATGAAGAATGGCGCCGTAAATTTTGCTGCAAGGATGATCACCATAAAGATCACTGTGGCGACTCCCGTTGGCAAGACGATGAAGACGTCGAGTAAGGATCTTTACTTTTTCAAGACTCTCCTTTTCTTATGAGGAGAGTCTTTTCTATTTCGCTGTTGTTACTAGATTCATGAGCATGCGCCGTTACCTTCCCTTGCAGTCAAATCATATACTGCAACATTAACGAGAGGATGGTGTATGAATGGATATTTGTATCATTGGGGCCGGTTATGTAGGACTTACAACAGCAGCGGTTCTGGCAGACATCGGTCATACAGTCTTCTGCACAGACCGTGATGAAGCGAAGATTGATCAGCTGAAACAAGGCGTCATTCCGGTCTACGAGCCGGGGTTATCCGCCATGCTCCTTCGTAATATGGAGTCGGGAAAGCTTATTTTTGATACAAGTGTATCTGCCTATATTTCTCAATGTCCAATCCTTATGATTGCAGTTGGCACTCCTCCGAGCAAAGATGGAAGTGCCGATCTAAGCGCTATTTACAGTGTAATAAGGAATATAGCAGACATGATTCGTTCACCTAAAACGATAGTTATAAAAAGTACGGTTCCTCCGGGAACAGCAGACCAAATCAAACAATGGCTGCTCGCGCATCCAGTGAGTCCGGACCTATTCCATATCGTCTCCAATCCTGAGTTTCTGCGGGAAGGAACCGCTATCTACGATACGCTGCATCCCGATCGTATTGTAATTGGAGCTGTCGAACAATCAGCTGCCCTACAAGTGAAAGAGCTATATAAGACCATTACTACCACCTTCCTGCTGACTACTAATCGGGAAGCTGAATTGATTAAATATGCGTCTAATGCCTTTCTCGCTGTCAAAATATCGTTTATTAATGAGATCTCGAAGGTTTGTGAAGCCTTTAATGCAGATATTACCCGAGTAGCGGAGGGAATTGGTCTCGACAAACGAATTGGGCCGCAGTTTCTGCAGGCCGGCCTTGGCTATGGGGGCTCTTGCCTGCCCAAGGATGTGGACGCACTTATTCATGCGGCTGAAAGTAAGCAAATGAAGATGAGGATGCTGAACGCAGCGAAGAAAATCAACCGCTCACAACTGTCTCTATACGTGAATAAACTGAAATCAAAGCTAGGCGAATGTAGCCATAACCAGCGAATTGCAGTATGGGGAGCCACATTCAAGGAGAATACGGACGATATTCGTGCTTCACAAGCCATTGCCTTAATGAAAAAGCTGACAAAGCTCGGGTATCATGTATACGCCTATGATCCCCTTGCCCATCCATCACTTCCTTCAGTTATCTGGTGCGAAAGTGCTTATGAAGCTGTGGAGCAAGCAGATGCACTTATTGTTGCAACCTGCTGGCCGGAATTTATGGAGGCTGATTGGCTCACCGTCAAGCAAGCTATGCGGCGCCCTGTGATTGTGGATGCTCGCAATCGCCTTGATCGGGCAAAGCTTGAAAGTCTTGGTTTTGAATATACCGGAATTGGTCGACCGGAAAGCACCATATAAAATGAAGCCAATACTTCGATTCTGACGGGAGGAGGTCTCGTGATGAGACTTGCCTTAATCTGTACGGAAAAACTGCCCTCCCCTGCCATTCGAGGCGGAGCGATTCAAATTATGATGGATGGGATCTCTCCCTTCCTTGCCAAAAAACATGAGGTAACCATTTATTCCATTACCGATGACAGCTTGCCTAACAAGGAGAAACGCGGCGGAATTCAATATATTCGATTTTCCCGGGATCATTATGTAGATGATGTAACTGATTCACTAGGGGAACAGCAATATGACGTTGTTCATGTCTTTAACCGCCCCGCACTTATTCCCTTCTACAAAGAAGCGGCGCCTTCCAGCCGGTTTGTCGTTAGTCTTCATAATGAGATGTTTGCCTCCGGCAAAATTACGGACAAAGAAGCCAGCCTCACCGTTCGATATGTTCATAAATTAACTACAGTCAGTCAGTACATTAAAAATACGATTACAAAACGGGTCGCCGAAGCCGAGAGTAAAACAGTAGCTATCTATTCGGGCTATGACCCAAGCCGCTACTCGCCGATCTGGTCAGAGCAAGGCAGCCGAATCCGCAGTCGTCTTCGGAGCCGTTATGGCGTGTCGAATAAGAAGGTAATTCTGTTCGTTGGACGATTAAGCGTCAAGAAAGGCCCTCATCTCCTTATTCAAGCGCTCTCCGAAGTGTTGAAGGAGCATCCTAACGCTGTCCTAGTTATTGTAGGAGGCAAATGGTTCAGCGATAATACCGTCGATAGTTATGGGGAAAAGCTGCTTGACCTCGCGGAGCCTTATGGCAACCGTGTCATTTTCACTCGTTATATATCGGCTTCCGACATTCCTGACTATTTCACAATGGGCGATGTCTTCGTCTGCAGCTCGCAGTGGCAAGAGCCGCTGGCGCGTGTTCATTATGAAGCAATGGCTGCAGGAATCCCGGTTATAACAACCAATCGAGGCGGAAATGCCGAAATCGTCAAGCATAAAGAAAACGGCTATCTGGTAAAAGATTATACGAGCTCTTCCTCCTTCGCCAGTTCCATCAACCATGTACTCAGTAACCCCGATGAATCCAAGCAAATGGCTATAAAAGCAAGGAAGTTTGTTGAGGAGAATCATACGTTCGAGAAAATAGCCGCTCGGCTCGAGAGCATCTATATGGAAGCTTATAATAGCAAGCCAACGGTATTAATCCAAAAAGCAGCAGCCTCTCGTAAAGGGAAAAAGGCAGGCACTGAATATGCTAGATAACGTTCAAGCCGTCCTAACCCAATATCCGCTTCGAATAAAAAACGTCTCTCTTATTAGTGATAAAGGTAAAAAAGCCGCCTGGACAGTATCCACTGGTGCAGGAACAAAGATATTAAAAAAGTCCCCCGCAGCCAAACAACGCCTGCTCTTCCTCATCCAAGCGATTAAGCATCTGCAGAACAACGGCGCCCCTATTCCTGCTATGGTTACAACATCTGCAGGTAAAGATTACGCCGAGGATAATGAGGGAAGCTGCTATATTTTATCCGATGCGATCTCTGGCACTCAGCCGTCCTATTCGAACGGGGATCTACTTTCGATTATGAAGGAGCTTGGACGATTTCACCTCGCCTCACGGGGCTTTCAGTCCAACAGCACAACCAATGAACGTGCTCATCTAGGCCGCTGGGCGCTAAGCTACGAACGTCATCTCGAAGAGCTTGTCCGCTTCAAGAGCCTGATGAAAAGCAGCAGCTCTGAGTTCGAGAAGCTGTATGTCCAGCATGTCGACCATTATATCAGCCAAGGCAAAGAAGCCTTGTCCTTGGTGCAAGGCCCTTATTACGCCAATTGGGTCAATAAAGCGGCCGTTCAGAAAAACCTCTGTCATCAGGACTTCGCTGCAGCTAATCTGATCAAGACGAGTTCAGGGCTTGTCATTATTGACATGGATTCCATTACATTTGATCTGCCGGCTAGAGATATCCGCAAAATCTTTAATAAAGTGATGAAAAAATACGGCTGGAACAGCTCCAAAGCTGCCAGCATGCTCCGCGCTTACCGCGAGGTCCATCCTTTGTCGGAGGAAGAATGTCAGATTATCTATGCTGATCTATTGTTTCCTCATCTGTTCTACGGACTAGCAAGCAAATATTTCAATAAACGAACAGAATGGAACCGTTCGAACACGCTGCGCAAGCTGCAGGGTTATATCTCGTCAGAGAAAGACCGCGAGCATGTATTGGCTTCTTGGCGCTCTATTGTCCGGCAATTCTGAATAGAATAATAAACGCTTGACTACAACTAAGAAAAAATGCTATTATAACCTTCGTCAGTAACATTTGCGGTCGTGGCGGAATTGGCAGACGCGCTAGATTCAGGTTCTAGTGGTGTAACAGCCGTGGAGGTTCGAGTCCTCTCGACCGCACCAACTTAAATAACTCAAGGGTTTTGGGAAGTCTAGCAATAGACGAACCAAAGCCCTTTTTTGTTAGCTGGATTATGGGGCAGCCATTATTTCTTCTTCGTACGAAGGAGAAAATAACTCATTTCAGTATCATTATTGGTGCACCCACCAAGTGTATACTTGCACTTCTTCTTCCACCTTCTCACTTGTTACTTCCGAGCATGTATCTGTCCGTACACCCTTTTGAGTCCCACCAAATTTATCATTAGAATTATCGTACGTGTAATGAATCACTTCCCCATCAAACTTCAAATCCTTAAAGATCGGATCTCCCTCATCGGTATAGCCTGTGACTCGGATACTGCTCACTTTCTTATTGCCCAGGTCCGTTAAGAATTGATTGAATTTCTCGACATTATGTACATCGTTAAAAAAGACAACATCACCTTTACTAATGGCTTCTTCATAGGAATAAGGTTTACTTTCACCACTTGAATGACCATTTTGATTTGAGCAGCCTGCAATTAATAAAGTAAAGACGGTAAGCAGAATGATTGGTTTCATTGTTTCCTCCCATTACCTAAAAGACGAGCTTTTTAGATAAAAGGTTACTAATTAAAATAAAAAAGCAGAAACCCTTTACTAAAAGGGCTTCTGCTTTCAAAAGTTCTTTCATATTAAATGGTGGAACCACGTTCGCTTGAAGCAAGCTCAAAACGATAACCGCGGCTGAGCTTAACAACCCGTCTGTTAGCCCGACGGATCACAACCGACGTATCATCCCATGCTACGAGAATCCCAACCACATCGTTTACTTCCATTTCATCACGTATAACGCGGACTAATTCACCGTTCACACGGAATTGGTCTAACTGCTCTTCACTAATCACCGCTATAACCTCCGAACAAACTAACCGACATGCTCTTTCGAATCATTTGTTTCTGTTTCATACCATTCATCGAGCACTCTTGAGGACATGACGCGTTTTGCAATATATTCAGCCTGACGTTCCGTGAAATAACTTTTCCATTCCTGTTCGAGCTCATCACAAAGCTTAACAATCGTAAGAAGTTCTGACCATGCAACATAACGCTTGTACCAGAAAAATTGCGGATGCTCAATCATATAAGGATACAAATCATCAAATTCCGTATGCTTGCAGTCCAGCGCGCGTTCGAAGTGAACTTTCGCGTCCTCCAGTTTCGCAGACAAAAATTCAGTAGATAACATTGCTGCTGCCTCCCCTCGGTTCCTTCACTCTCTCATTATAACTTAGTCGAATTGAATTTGCCCGTTTTTCAAAGAAGTAACATTTACAAGTGATTCTACACGAACACCTTGCTCACGTAGTGTTTTGGAACCCGCCTGGAACGATTTCTCCAGCACGATGCCCATACCAACCAAGCTTGCACCGGATCTTTCAATGATTTTAATAAGTCCACGAGCAGCATCGCCGTTAGCGATAATATCGTCGATAAACAATACTTTATCTTCCTTCGCTAAGAACTGCTTAGACACCATGATATCAGTGACAATACCTTTTGTGAAGGATGGAACACGTTCCGAATAAGCATCCGGGTCCGCGATTAAAGTTTTCTTGCGACGTGCGAATACAAGTGGTACACCTAGTACATAAGCAGTTGCGTATGCAACCGGGATACCCGAAGATTCAATCGTAACAACTTTCGTAATGTTCTCGTCAGCAAATCGTTTTGCGAATTCATGTCCCATTTCCATCGTAAGTGCAGGATCGACCTGGTGGTTAAGTATAGAATCCAGCCGCAGTACATCGTTTGACAGCACCGATGCTTGCTCTAAAATTCGTTCTTTTAAAATATCCATCTTTATTTCCCTCCACCAAAATCTCTTTTCGATAACTTACCATAGGATGGGCAAACAACGCAACCCGGCTTTTTCAATTTTTTGCGGACAGATAAGGCGGAATCTTTTATATAGAAGTGATATATTAAGGAAGAAACTTTTCCCAGTTATGGACGTTTATATTGATAAGACAAATGGAATAGCGACCCAAAAGGAGCGCAGAGCATGAACAAGAGAACGCGGAAATATGATGCAGTAAAATGGGCAGCTGTCCTTGCCCTCACACTCATAGCAGCAACAGGCTGCTCCAATGAATTAGTTCCTAATTCTAAGTCCTATGTACAACCTTCACATGATCAATCAAGCACTTATTTATCAGGTGATACTCCACAGAAAACGTATCTTCAGGGGCAAGAAGAAGGACAAACTGGATCAGAACCTATGTCGCTTGATGAAGGCGGAGATACAAGCGCAGCTTCAACCGGGGGCAGCAGCACAAAGCAAGCTTCTGCTTGGAACGCCTCTCACCCCATCATGCTTGGCCTATCCATCGGAGATTCTAATAAGCTGGTTGCAGAACGATTTGGCAAGGCAGATGATATTTACAGCTTGGAGGATGAATCGGAATCCATTGAAGTACATGAATATAAAGGTTTCGCCGTCGGTATTAACGATAAGCATACCATCCAATATATAGAGGTTTATGATAAATCGATCGTAACCGGATTAAGTGGCGTTCATGTAGAAGATCGTTCGGATGCTGTCCTTAAAGCGCTTGGAAAGCCGTCATCGCAAAATAGCTTCATTATTACTTATGAAGGAAAAGACTCACTTTTAAAGATTGATTTGGATCCGGATCATGACAAGATCGTCTCCATCAAACTATTGGCTGTGACTTAAGTTGTTAACAAGCTGTCATGCTCGTCCTCTTTCGGACATACCTTTACTATAGAAGGTTATTTCGGGAGGACATGCCATGTTAAAGCGTACAGGTAAGGTACTGCAAATTGCTTCTACTTATATGGGCACAATTGTGGGCGCCGGTTTCGCGACTGGACAAGAGATCTTGCAGTTTTTTACCCGCTTCGGCTATTGGGGTACACTTACAATCGCCGTCGCGACGGCGCTCTTTATATGGCTTGGCGGTAAAATGATGATTATTGCAAGCGAAATCGGGGCGAAATCCTATGAGGACTTGAATATTGCATTGTTTGGTGACAGATATGGCAAATGGATTAGTCATTTCATGCTGGTCGTCCTGCTTGGTGTAACGGCCGTCATGCTCGCCGGTGCAGGCACGATCTTTTATGAGAATTGGAATATCTCGTATCAATCCGGATTACTTATCACGATTGCTGCATGCTACTTCCTATTGCGCAAGGGCATGAAGGCCATTTTGACGGTGAATGCGATCGTTGTCCCCATCATGCTGCTGTTCACGGCTATTATTATGATCGACACGTTCCAAACTCCGGAATCCGACAGGTTTACAACGATAGTCACAGATCACTCGATATGGGCAGCATGGGCTGCGCCATTTCTGTATACCGCCTTTAACCTTTCGATGTCACAAGCGGTGCTTGTCCCGCTAGGAGCAGAGATTAAAGACCGCAAAACGATTGTACTTGGCGCATGGGTTGGCGGGATCGGCATCGGCTTTATGCTGCTTGCCGGACATATCGCATTATCTGTCCATATGCCCGGCATTCAGCAGTATGCCATTCCAATGGGCGGGATCGCCAAACAACTTGGCTCTGTTGTGCAGTATATTTATATCTTTTTGATCTTTGCTGAAATTTTCACTACACTCATAGCTGATATTTACGGCTTAACCCTACAGCTGCAGGAACGTCTGAAATGGTCTCGTTCCGTGCTGACGATGATTGTGCTCGCCTTCTGCTTCGTGGCCAGCCAAATCGGCTTTGGTCCACTGCTCTCAACGCTTTATCCGATCTTTGGCCTGATCAGCTTAGGCTGGTTATTCCTGGTGATCAGGCGCAAGATGGCTCACTAACTGCCGGCGAGCGCCAGGCAACTGAACAAGCATAGCATGAGGCATATGACTTTGCAGCGCATCCCGGATATGTTCATGACAGGTGAACAGGATGAGCTGTCTACTCTCCGATAGTTCGCTTAACAGACCGGCAACTGCATGCATGCGCTGACAGTCGAAGTTAACAAATAGATCATCTAACAGCAGCGGCATCTTCGCTGCTGTTGCTGTTTCTACAGCCAGCGCAAGACGCATAGCTAAGTAGACTAATTCCGCTGTACCTCGGCTGAGCATAACCGAATCCACCAGCTTATTGTCCGAGGTTTCAAGACGTATAGATGGCAAATCAGGTGTTGTTACAACCCGGATATATCTTCCTTCAGTCAGTTGACGGACAAAGCTGCTCGACAGCTTCAGCAGCGCAGGCTGCCGTTCTTCCTCATAGATCCTTTTTGTAGCCCGGATAAGCGAGGCGCTGATAGCAAGCACGGCATAACGCTCCGCATCCTGCGAAAGCTGAGCGATGGTCATTTCCTTCACCGCAATCAGCTCCCGGTGCTTGTCCTCTTGAAGTAAATCCTCGAGCTGCTGCCGCATTCTCCCCCGTCGATCAAGCCATTCCGATTTGCTCTTCTCCATCTGCCGTACCTTAAGCTGAAGCTCCATATGAAGCTTTTCAAGCTCTTCTCCGTCATGGGCATCGAGAAGCTGTTCAAGCTCCTCAATCCGCTGCCTCGACAAACCGGCGGTCATTTCGATTTGCAGCTTATCCAGCTCCGCATCGACAGCTTCTAATCGCGTCCGATAAGCTAAGACAGCAGCAAATTCTGTTTCAGTCGTAAATGCTGCCTCTTGGTAGAGCTTCTGGATGGAAATAGTGAGCTGCTGCTGTTTGTCTTGTGCTGCAGCAATTGCGATATGTATGGTCTTAAGCCGATTATCCAGCTGGGCGGCTTCTTCCTGCGCCGCTGCTTGCCGGCGCAGCTCTGCCTGCAGGAGCCGCAGCCCAAGCGCCGGCTCGGCTGGCAGTCTTAGCGCCGCGTCAGGGAAACCGGCGCAAAGCTCTGCCGCCCTCGCCTCGAAGGCGGCGAGCTGGGTGTCCGCGGCGGCTTTCTTCGCCGCGCGGCGGTCCCGCTGCTGGAGCCGGTGCAAAGCTTGCTCGGCGAGCTCGAATACTTCGAGCGCTGCATCCGGCGACATGTCCGGCAGCGCCAGCGCATCCAGCCAGCCGCGCCATTGCCGGGCAGCGGCTGCACGCTCTTCTGCCGCGGCGGCTGCTGCCTCGCGGCGCTCGCCGGCGGCAGCGCGAAGCCGCGCGTGCCGGCGCGCCAGCTCGTGGCGGCCAGCGCCAAGCTGCTCGCTGCGCTGCAGCGCGGACGCGCGCGCCTCGGCTGCGGCGCGCAGCTGCTCGCGGGCGCCAGCAGCGTGCGGCGGCTCCGCCAGCAGCGCCGCGGCAGCTTCCGCGGGCGCGCTGACGAGCGCCGCGAGTGCCGCGCGCACGCGCTGCTCGCGCGGCTGCAGCGCTGCCGCTGCCGCGGGCGCCGGGCCGCGAGTGCGCCGCGGCCTGCGCGCAGCAGCCGCGCGGCGGCCGCGGCCTCGCGCCAGCGCAGCCAGCGCGAGCGCAAGCGCGCCTAGCGCAGCAGCGGCGCCGGCTGCGCCAGGGAAAGCGCCGCCGCTTAGCTCGGCGGCGGCCAAAGCCACTGCGGCGCCGCCTGCCAGCGCGGCGCCAATCCATAACGGGCCGGCTTCGCCCCGGCCTGTCTCAACAGGCGCGGCTGATACCTGCAGCCGCTCCATCTCCCACTCGCGCAGCGCCGCATCGCAATTGTTCCATGCCGCGCGCATCGCTTCGCTCGTCTGCGGCAGGAACGCTGCCCCGCCAATTGCTGCACGACCGCTTGCAGCTTCAGCACGTGCAAGCTCCGTTTCTGCTTCAGCCAGCAGCTGTGCGGCTTCGCGCTCCTGCTGCGTTGCCGAGTGCAGATCAGCAGTTAACCGCTCTGCACCTCGGCCTGCTTCTGCTTCAAGCTGTTTTGTCCCTCGTACATACTCCCGGTCCGAGACCGTAAGCTGCAAATCTAAGAGCTCTTGTTCTCCCCAATTTGGAGCTATTCGGCGCAATAATCGGACCAGCGCTTCCTCATCTGCTTCTAGCTCTGCGTGAAGACTAATCCTCTCCTCCCGCAGCAGCTGCATTCTCTCGCTCTCCAGCAGCATTGACTCTACTTCTTCTGTTCGGGCTAGAAGCTCATGATCTACCTGAATAGTCTCACGCTTTTGCTGCGTCAGTTGCTTCTGTTGTTCAAGCTGCTCAAGCTCATAACTCCGGCTGCTTCGCTCCTTCTGCAGCTCATTCCACTCCAAATCTGCTTCTGCTGAGATCCGCTTCGCATCTGCAATCCCTTCCCGTTCGCGGCTAAGCGCAAGACTCTTCAGCCAGATTGGCCGAATGGCATGAGCTTTTCCTGCCAACTGTGCAGCCGACTGTTGAAGAGGCAGCTGCTCGTCCAACTGACTAAGTTCTACCGCGAATTGTTCAAGCTGACCACTTAACTCATTGTAAAGCTGAATCGCATCCGCTTGCTTTCGCAGCTCCTGTTCCGTTTGCTCCAGCGTCTTCAGCTGTTTATTCATCTGCTGATTCGTACCCCGCGGTTTGAATAGCTGTTCCATCTCCTGCTGCAGCCGTTTCTCGGCAGCGATAATCGCTTTGCCATTCTCCCAGCCAGCATGATACAAATATCGTCCCAGCTCGTCATGCGACAAAGCCCCAACTTCCTGCAGCTCGGTTAAAGTAATGGCGTACAGCTCACGAAACATTTTCTCACTAGCTCCGCCTAAAAAACGCCGTTCCCATTCCTCTTGTGTTGGCCAGCTTTCTTCAGTCAGTTGATCGTCGCTCATCCGTCTAAGCTTCAGACGGCCAGCATTCTCATTCGCATACCGCTCAGCGATATAGTTATAACCGTCGTCATCCTGGAACACCAATTGCCCGCCATGATTGCCTCCATGAATAGGTTCCTGCCGCTCTGCTGGTTGATTTCGCCTTGCAAAACCGTACAAGATCGTCCGAATAAATCCAAACAACGTGCTTTTGCCGGCTTCATTCATCCCATATAACACAACAGAAGGTGCATCCAACCGGCAGTTCAGGCCCTGCAGCTGGCCAAAGCCGTCAATTCGAGCCTCAAGCAGCCTCACTCTTCCTTCCTCCTTTCACTGACATCTGCCGCCAGCAGCCCAACTATCAGCTCCCTAGCTTGCTCCAGCCAGCGTTCAGGCAGCTCGTCCCACTGCTCACGCAGCAGTCTGCCCAGCTTCGCATGACCAGCCAGCGGAGCAACAGCCGCTGCCGCCTCCTTGTTCCACGCTTCCCGGTCTGCCTCTAATCGCTTCGTTAATCGATACAGCTCACCTGTAAAGCTATCTTCCTCCTGAAGGACAGATAGTTCTATATTTGCCGTTGTTCCAGCTTCAATCGCATATATCCATACTCCATGCGAGAAGTGACTATCCTGCAGCTGCTCAAGCAAAGTGCGGATAATAACCGGCTCAATCAGTTTATGATGCAGTGGTCCCTGACCCTTCAGTTGTAGACGCGCCATAATCGTTTGTCCGTTACCTTCCAAGGAAAACTGTTCTGCCGTTTCTTCGAGCCGGATCAACAAATCCTGCTCAGAATCCAGTCCGGCAATGGAAAGCTCAGCCTCAAGCCATCGGACCTCATCAAGCGGCACAAACGTCATTTTCACGGCACGAGCTGCTGATACCTCAACGATATAACAGCCTTTTGGCCCCGTTTCTCTTGGATTACGTCCCTGAATATTGCCGGGATAAACAACATGCGGGTATTCATGGAGTACCTTCCTCGTATGTATATGGCCAAGCGCCCAATAATCGAAGCCTTTACCAATCAGCTCCTCCAAGGAACAAGGCGCATATGGATCATGAGCCTCATCTCCATTCACATTGCCGTGCAGCATTGCGATATGGAATGGAGCATCCGCCTGTGGAAAATAACCTGTTGCCAAATTTTCAGTTACATGACGCCGCGCATAGGACATCCCGTAAACAAAAGCAGCCAGCTCACCGTTTCTGCAGTAAGCCGGCCGATATTCCATTTGATCCGAACCAAATTGCGTTACGTTGGATGGAAGTTTAAGATCCGCTCTTGCACCATTAAGCGGGTCATGATTACCATGTATAACAAACACGGCTATTCCATGCTTCTGCAGACGTTCCCATTCCTTCAAAAGAAGCAGCTGCGCCTTAAGCGAGCGGTCTGCCTCATCGTACAAATCGCCAGAAAGCACGATAAAATCTACCTGCTCCTGGATAGCCGTCTCCGTCAATCGGTGTAATGCCCCGAATGTAGAAGCCATAAGCTTCTCCTTCAGTTCATTTGGAACCTTGCTCATCCCGCGAAAAGGACTATCCAGATGCAGGTCTGCTGCGTGTATAAATCGAAAAGGAACCGTCACCCTTATTCCTCCGGTTTCAACGATAGATAAACTTTCTTCATCTGCGAGATGACACGCTGGAGCGAATAGACCTTCTTCGCTTTATCCCAGCCGGAACGCGCAAGATTATAACGGTAAGTTGGGTCTGTTACAAGCTTCTCAAGCGCATCTGCCAGTGCAGGTGCATCTTCAGGTGGTACTAGAAGTCCGTTCACACCGTCGTCGATTTGCTCGGCGATCCCGCCTACATTTGTACCAACCAATGCCAGCCAGCATAAAGCTGCTTCTGCGAATACCGAACCAAAGGCTTCCGCACGTGATGGCAGCACAAAGACGTCAAAGAACGGCATAAACTCCTCAGGATGCAGCATATATCCGTAAAAAATAATGTCATCGTATAGGTCCAGCTGTACAGCAAGCTGCTCTAGCTCTTCCCGAATCGGGCCGTCCCCGATAATATGAAGAACAAACGGATGGCCGCGCCGCTTTAATTCCGCGCAAGCGTGAAGCAGAATATCCAGCCCTTTCGCCGGCACAAGACGACATACCGTAATAAACTGCGGTACGGCATTCTCATGGGCAATCGGCTTGAACCGCTTCTCGTCAAAGCCGTTCGGAATAACTTTAATGACAGAAGTATCCTTCATATATGGAGACAGATAAGTACGGAAGGATTCTGATACGGTCAGCAGCCGATCGAGCTTCGCTTCCAGCTCCCCATAGATCGAGGTCAGGAAACGATGTGCTGTGCTGTTCTCTTTAATTTTCCCATTCAGGACAAGCTCCCGCTCGAAGCTGGAGTGAATCGTCATCATAACAGGTGTATCTGGATACAGCTGTTTCATGACAAGCGCTGCAATGGGATGATGAGCATGAATAATATCATAAGACTTTTTAAGGCGAAGCTTCGTCCACCAAATATAGTCCCGCATCGTCTGCAAATATTTATCGACGATTGGATCGCCGAGGAACGGTGTTATATCAAAAGTTTCAAATATAAAATCTTCTTGTCCTTTGCCTCTAACCCGCTTCGGAAGCGAGAATAATTCCATTTGCCAGCCCAGTTTCAAAAACCGTTCTTGAATGTAAGGCACCATGGAGGACACGCCGCCCGGTTGATCCGGCGGAAAAAACAATGCCTGTAGTATATTCAATGTCCTTCCTCCTAAAAAAAATTATCACACTTCTGGCCTTTTATTGGCCAGTAGTGATGATTTTTACTTCGTAAGCATTAATTGTGAAGCACTTCTCACTTCATAAGTACACACTTCTACATCATCTTTAATTTTACCATGGCAAAAACCGATATTAATTATTAGATATGACGCTTTATAAAGGCAGATTCGTTATGCATCATGCTTTTACCATCTCGTAAATCATGATATATTAGAACATATGTTTCTGTAAAGCAACACTCGACGGGATATGGTGATACTCAATTATGACAATTCTAACCTGGCTGACCGGCCCGAATGGCCAAATTATTTCTTCTGCATGTGTCATTATTATCCTGGTACTCATGCTTTTTATGTCGACACGTTTATACACCAGCTACCGGAACAAACGAATTTACCGGCTGCTTACGCTTACGATCCCGCTGTTTATGATTCAGAACGCGATACTCGCTATGCTGGCTTATCCAGAGCAGGAGCTTCCTCCATGGCTTCATATCGTCTCGACTGTATTGCAGATTGTTTCTTTTATCATTATAAACTTTGTGTTCATGAAATTATATACTCATCGTGGAGCACAGATTAAAGTTATGCCGTTCCTTATTTTGATTGGCCTGACATTCGTTATCGCCTTAGGGCAGTCCCTATTCATCGAGCCTTCTTCAGAAACCGTGCTGCCTGGTGGACAATACCGGTTTCTTGCTCTCGATTTCTATTCTTTAATTGTAACCTTCCTCGTTCTGCTTGGCACAAAAGGGGCCGAAATGAACGGCAAGTTTTCCGCCAGCCTTATTACCTATTTTGTTCTTGATCTGTCGAGAATAGCAGACGGTTATGTGTTCCACGGCTCCGTAGACTGGCTGGTGCTGCTCAGCTACTTCCTGCCTATCGTCTATTTCATGCAGCTATTCCTCTTGCTGTTCGAGTGGGTGATCGAACGGCTTATGATGACCTACCAATCTTCTATAACAGATGGTTTGACAGGTCTTTATAACCGGCGTCATTTTACAACGAAGGCCGAACAGCTGATGCGAAGACAAAAAGGATTAGCCGTTATCTTCTGCGATATCGACAACTTCAAGAAACTCAACGATACCCAGGGTCATCATAAAGCAGACGGTGTTCTGAAGCAAGTTGCAGAGATTATGAAGGAAGAATCAGCAGGTATTGGTGCCGCCGGCCGTTATGGCGGTGAAGAGCTTCTAGCCTGCATATCGATGGAACGGGTTAAGCCCGATCGAGTTGCCGAATCGATTCGAAGCCGCGTCGAAAAGGAAACGATCGTCACCGTAAGTGTTGGCGTCAGCACTTCCAAGGATGGTCATGAAGTCGTCCAACTGATTAAACAAGCGGACGAAGCCATGTACCATTCCAAAACAACCGGCAAAAACAAAGTGTCCCTATTCAGCTCCTTACCGTCCAGCAAGAAAAAAGCACTGTCTACTTAAAGCCAAACAGGGTCTAGCCTGAGGTGCAGCATGAATGCTGCCCGGGACTAGACCCTGTTTTTAGTTACTTGCATATGCCTGCGCTTTAAAATGAACCCGCGCATCTCCGTCCATCTCCGGGGGCATTTTCGCTCCCATACATGCGACCTGCGCTAACTCATTATGCGGCCCGCGTTGCTTGCTTAAACTGTCCCCTGCGTTTTCTTGCCCAACGAATAGGTACCCGCCACATGAGCTACGCGCGTTCCTAGGGCTTCGCCCAGAAGCAGTCCCTTCGCGAAGAGCGATTGGCTCAGCGCATCATGGGTATCCTCGACGGGTGATGTGACGCCTATTCCGTAATAACTGCCGTACAGCGCGTTTTCGGGAATATTGGCCGGCAAACCGACGATCATCATCCCTTGGTGCAGCATCGGAGTAATCAGGTTCAGCAAAGTGGCTTCAATCCCGCCGTGAATGGTTGCCGTCGTGCAGAAGACGGCTCCGACTTTATCGACCAGCTTCCCGTTGGCCCATAAATAGCCGAGTTTGTCGATCCATTCTTTCATGCCGGAACTGATCGTACCGAAGTGTCCGGGACAACCCCAGATGATCGCATCCATCTGTTCGAGGTCTTTGACGCTCGCCTTTTTGACGTGATTTATGATGACCTCTGCACCTTCCACGCGTTCAGCACCTTTGGCAATGGAGCGGGCAAGTTGTTCCGTGTGGCCTGCTTCGCTATCATAAACAATGTAAATTTTCATCGATTAATCTCCTCTCTTGGCTCTGAAATCAAGCGCGATTCCTCACTCTTTTTCTTTTAGCGGTCTGCTGAGCTTCTTAAGCGACTCCCGGTACGCTTTATCATTCATTTCTTCCTGATGGTCTTCCTTTGCGGGAGTACCCTTTAAACGAAGAATCGCCTTCCGGTATTCCTGATCGTCAAATTGTTCGTTGTCCTTCACCGGTTCAGGCGCGAGGAACCCGCGAATAGCGTTGCGGAATTCGCCGTCTGCGCTTTGCCGATCGGAACGATCCTCTTTCTCTTTGACGGCCAGCTCCGCAGCAGGTGCCGCCTCCATCTCCGCTACTGCAGCTTTATCCACCACCTGAATTACGTCCTCAGCAGGCTTAACCTTACGGATGAAGAAAGCAAGTACGAGTGCAGCGATTGTTAACCATGTAGCGACGACGAACGATTGGTTAATGCCATAAATCGTCGATTGTACGGTGATTCCTCCCATTGCCGCTTTATCGGACGGATCGATGTTGCCGGCGATGATCAGCTCCTTCGCATGCGACGCGGCTTTGTTCGTCATGATGGTGACGAGGATCGCGGTGCCAAGCGCACCGGAGACGTTCCGGAGCGTCTGGGACATGGCTGAACCGTGCGCATTCAGACGGCGCGGCAGCTGGTTAAGTCCGGCGGTCTGGATCGGCATCATCAGCATGGACATGCCGAACATCCGCAGCGTATAGAAGAGCATCATGTGATTGTACGACGAATCGATTTCCAAATGGCTGAATTCGTATGTCGTAACGGCTGTAATGGCAAGGCCGATGACGGCCAGCCAGCGCGCGCCGATTTTATCGAACACCATACCGGTGATCGGCGACATGATGCCCATCAGGATGGCGCCCGGCAGCAGCAGCAATCCGGATTCGAGCGGCGTGAAGCCGCGGATATTCTGCAGGAAGATCGGTAATAGGATCATGCCGGAGAACATTGCCATTGTGATAATGGCATTGATCAACGCGGTAAGCGAGAACATCCAATACTTGAAGACGCGCATCTCAAGCAGAGGAGCCTTCATGACTATCGAACGGACGATAAACAGAATAAGTGCAACGGCGCCGACAGCCAGGCAAGTGATAACTTCGGTGGAGTCCCAGCCTTCCGTACCGGCTTCGCTGAAGCCGTACAATAGACCGCCGAAGCCGAGCGTGGACAGCACCACGCTCAGAATATCAAGATTCGGCCGGGACGTCTGTATGACATCCTTCATCGAGAAGGCGCCGAATACAACGGCTAGAATCGCGAGCGGTAATACGATATAGAACAGCACATGCCAATCGTAGTGCTCGACGACCCAGCCGGAGAGCGTCGGTCCGACGGCTGGTGCGAAAATCATCGCAACGCCCATAAGTCCCATCGCTTTGCCGCGCTCTTCGACGGGGAAGATGGTCAAGGTGACGATAGTCATCAGCGGCATCAGAATGCCGGCGCCGCATGCCTGCACGAGACGGCCGGCTAACAAGGAACTGAAGTCGCCCGACAGGGCACATACGATCGTACCGATCGCAAATAAGGACGAGGCGACCAGGAACAATTTCCGGGTCGTAAACCGATTGATCAGATAAGCGCTGATCGGGACAAGCACGCCATTCACTAGCATATAGCCGTTGGACAGCCATTGGATCGTGCTTTCGCCGACGTCAAGATCTGCCATCATTTTTGGCAGCGCGACGTTAAGCACGGTTTGGCTCAGCAATGCCACAAACGCAGCGATGAGCAAGGAGGCCATTATCGGCCCTTTGCGCAATTGATTGGACACCATTGTTGTCATGGCTTAAGCTTCCTCCTTGGATTGTTTTAATAAGCGTAATACTTCGTTCTGGAGGCGTCTGAGCTCGCGATGATCTTGTTCGGTAAGCGACAACAGCGGACGCATCATATTCAAACGCGTTGCATCCGTCTCGCGCCAGAGTGCCTTGCCTTTCTCCGTCAGCTTCATCGTCATCGCCCTGCGATCCGCTTCCGTTCGTTCGCGTTCCAAGATGCCTGCCTTTACCATCCGATCCACGGTTCCGCTCATCGTGCTGTTACCTACATTCAGCTTCTCGGCAAGCTCGGACAAACGGATATCGGGATTTTCGTGCAGTATTCGCAGCACCAAGAGCTGAAGAGCGGTCAAGTTATGCTTGCTCGCCGCCTTGGACAAGATTTGGAAGAAGGCTTGATTAATTTCGCGATAAGCTTGAAAAATGTCCACGATCCGCTGTTCTTCCACTGTATCTTCCTCCGTAATTAGTTCGCATGCGAAATATTATGGACTAAAACAATCTTTAATGTCAATCGGACTTCAGGCCGTTAGTTTTCCGCAAAGGTCCTGCTGCTTATCCCGTAACCGAAGATTTGGTCCTTCTTTCCCAATCTTGTCAAACGGTGATATGATGGCGGCAAGAGACTAGAATTTCCTGTCTTGGCAAACAAAAGATAACGAGGACGGTGATCGGTCATGTGCAGAAATATTAAAACGTTATTCAACTTCGATCCGCCCGCAACGGCGGACGAAATTCAGGCGGCTTCCTTGCAGTTCGTCCGGAAGCTGTCGGGCTTCAATCAACCATCCAAGGCTAATGAAGTCGCTTTTCAGCAGGCCATTCAAGAGGTGGCCGCAGCCGCGGAGAAGCTGTTGTCCACATTGGTGACAAACAGCCCGCAGCGCAATCGTAAGGTAGAAATCGAACGCGCTCGTATTCGCTCCATCAAGCGGTTCGGCCCCCCGGAACACTGACAGACATGAATGCGCATTGGTCTTAAGTTTGGCGAGCCTTGCTTCAGATCTTCGCTCGAGCCGCGTTCGTTAGCGGACGGTGTGGAGGGGACAGCAGGGCTATTCGACGTGTCCAAAGTGCTGATCATAGTCTGAGGCTCATGACTCAGACTAATGTCGTATGGAAGGAAGTTGTGTTCGTACATGGGGAGGTTAAAGAGAATGAAAACTAACCTGAATCGGTTTAATGGGGATTTGCTTAGCGTTGCGTCCAGGGGGAATCAAAGGGGTCATAAGAACCAGTATTCTTCAGGCGACCGACAAGCGATCGCCTTGAAGTTCTTGAAGAAATCAATTATTTTTTACCAATCCAGCAAGCAGCTTGCCTAGCTCTTCAACCGTTCCCGCCAAATATGTCGGTTCCGCAAGCCTCAATTCTTCTTCGCTGCCGTACCCATAGCCCACTCCAATGGAGTCCATGCCATGCCGCTTAGCCCCGATAATATCATGCTTGCGGTCACCGATCATAATGGCATCTTCTGGTGCGATACCGCAGGTTTGCATAACATGCTCGATTACTTCCCCTTTATCAACGCGGGTATTATCCAAATTGCTCCCGCCAATAAAATCAAAGTATTCGCTCATCTCGAAATGCGCAATAATTTTCTCAGCGAAAAAGGTTGGCTTCGAGGTAGCAACAAACAAGTTAGCCCCTAGTTCCTTCAAGGCAGCAAGCAACTCCTTGATGCCCTCGTAGCGCACATTCTCGTACATACCTCTTTCAGCGAAATATTCTCGGTAATACGTAATTGCTTGAGAGCACTGTTCATCCGTAAACCCATAAAACTCCTTGAACGAGCCTGCAAGTGGTGGTCCAATGAAAGGATCAAGAACGTCTAGATTATCAATTTCAATGCTAAATTTACTAAGCGCGTATTGGATAGCACTTGTAATACCAAGCTTCGGATCGGTTAGTGTCCCGTCCAAATCAAATAAAATATGCGAATAGTAATGCGTCATAGCAGCGTTAGCACCTCGGATAATGTTTTAATTTCAAATTTGGGCTTAATGAGGGTATGATTCGGCTTGTTATTCGGATTGTACCAGCAGGTGTCGATACCGCTGTTCAATCCGCCTTGAATATCAGAGGTTAACGAATCCCCAACGATCAGTACTCTGCTTGGATCTGTGATCCCTAGCTTATTAAAGGTGTATTCAAATATGCCAAGATGAGGCTTCTGAAATCCTGTATCCTCGGATACGATAATATGCTCGAAATATTTGGCCATATCCGCCTTAGCAAACCGGGACAGCTGCACCTCACGAATACCGTTCGTAATAATAGCCAGTCGGAGTTTCTCCTTCAGCTCTTCCACCAACTCCACTGCACCATCAAGTAAGTAGGCGCCAGACCCAAGGTAACCCAAATACCTGCTGCTGAACTCATCAGCGCCAATAGTGAAGCCCGTACCTGTGAACAGTCGACTGAACCGCTCTACTCGGAGATCAGCAAGCGATATCGCGCCCTTCTCGAAGTCATTCCATAGCTCCTGATTGATGGTCCTATAAAGGGCTACAAAATCGGTATCGGGTGACTGTATCCCAAACTCCTCAAATACACTGGTGAGCGCAAAGTCCTCAGCCTTCCTATAGTCGAACAGCGTATCGTCAGCATCAAATAAAATAACATCGTAGTTCATCACAATCTGTGCTCCCTGCTTGTTGTAATTAGCTATAGTTCAAGTGCACCTTGCATAATCATCTTCGCTTGACCCGTCAGCAGGACTCGATTTCCCGCTAATGCCACCTTGACGATTCCCCCGCGCTTCGATGCCTGATAGCCCGTCAACTCCTGCTTGCGGAGTCTCCTTGCCCAATAAGGCGCCAGCGCACAATGAGCCGAACCTGTTACCGGGTCCTCCATAATACCTGCACTTGGATAAAACGCACGGGAGACAAAATCATACGGCGAACCTGCGGCCGCTTTCGACGTCACAATGACACCTCTGCCTCCTGCCGCCATAAGCTGCTGCTGGTCCGGCTTCAAACTTCGTACCGTCTGCTCGCTGTCAATCTCAACGACATAATCCATGCGGTTTTTGCCCGTATATCTCGGAATAAGCCCCAGCCCTTGAATTAACGCCTCCGGCGCATGTACAGGCTGAGGCGCCTCCTCCGGAAAATCCATCGTCATCCAGCCGTCGACCGCATCATAGGTAACCGTCAGAACCCCGCTTTTGGTGACAAACCGGGCTGTCTGATTGTAGCTCAATCTCCCTGTATGCCAAAGCATATAGGCAGCAGCCAGCGTTGCATGCCCGCAAAGATCAACCTCCGTCTCCGGCGTGAACCAACGCAGGTCATAGCCGTCATCAATCGGAACCAGAAATGCTGTCTCGGACAAATTCATTTCTGCCGCCACCTGCTGCATCCACCGTTCATCCTCCGGTTGTTCGCAAAGGCAGACCGCAGCCGGGTTTCCACGGAATGGCTCGCTTGCAAATGCATCAACGATATATATCGGCTTCATCGCTTCCGTCCTCCTTCTCTCTTGTACAGTATAAACGAAAGAAAAAAACAGGGACAACCCCAAGGTCATTGTCATTAAGTTAGCTTAAACTTAATGACATTGAACCCATGGGTACCCTGTTTATCATTACTCATCCTGAAGAGGAATAAGAAGCTCCACTTCCTCTTCTTCCAAATGCCGTTCGTCAATATAAAAGACTTCAATGGCGAGTGCGCTGTCATGCTTGTTCAGCTTTCGTTCGTTCATCCAGGTGAATAACTGCTCATACGCTTCACCGATCCGTTTGTTTGTTGTTGCAACCATTGCATATCGATGCTCTGGGATGGTGAACTGCACCATTCCGCGTGGCAGCTCCTCCATATGATGAACTTCATAACAAGCCCAATAAGATGCGAATACTTCGTTCCCGAAGTATGGGCTGTATAATACGGGTGATTTGGATACGGTGTTTAACTCATGTTTGCGTGATTGAAATTCGCTCTGAAGCCGGATCGCTTCATCCGGAAACGAAGAATACGGTCCACAGTAACTAATTCCAGCCAAATGAATAGCAGGCTTCGTAATAATGGAGCAGTTGTCCAAGCAAATTCCTCCTAAAAAGTTTTGCCAAGGTGAAACGGCAACGCCGTCCTTAGGCGGCAGAGCACGTTTCAATCCGGTGAATTCTAAGCCAAGTTTATAAGGAAATTTATAAACTCTAAGAATTGAAGCAAAACTTACTTCGTAAGCAATTGCTCAAAGAATTGAAGCTGGGATGAGCATTTATTCGCCAATAGTGTAACATGGCTGCCATTTTTAGGATAGTGTTATAATTGTTTTTTCCGGTTGCTCTCATGCAAAAAAACAGCCGGCTCAGAGAGCCGACTGTACATCGATTTACATATTAAACACGAAATCCTCGTCACGTAATTGCTCAATGTGAACGGTACGTACATAACCATTACCTTTTTTCGAGAAGAAGTCATGCTGCTTTGTATGTGTGCTGATTCCGTTGAAGACAATCGGATTAACCGGCTCCTCAGGGAAATGAGGTTCAAAGCCAAGGTTCATAAGCGCTTTGTTCGCATTGTAACGGACGTAAGTCTTCACTTCTTCCTCCAGACCAAGCGGGCTGTACAGGCTGTCTGTGTATAAGACTTCATTCTCATACAATGTGTTCAGAAGTGCATATACCTCTTCTTTCAATTGCGCCTGCTCTTCAGGGCTGAACTCATTAAACAGCTCTTGTGCAAGCACACCTACATATAGACCATGGATACTTTCGTCGCGCAGGATCAAGTCGATGATTTCGCCGCTGCTCGTCATTTTGCCTTGGCCAGCCAAGTATAGCGGATAGAAGAAGCCGCTGTAGAATAGGTAGCTTTCGAGGAATACCGAAGCTGCCATCGCTTTGTATAACTGCTGATTAGTCTCGATGCCAGCGTACCAGGAAGCGATAAGGTTCGCTTTCTTCTGCAGGTGCTCATTCGTCTCTACCCATTGGAAGATTGCATCGATCTCTTCTGTAGATGCCAGTGTTGTAAAGATACTGGAGTACGACTTCGCATGGATTTGCTCCATCATCGACATAAACGCCAATACTGCTTTGCGCTGCAGGCCTTCTACATGCTCCAAAATTTTAGGCATGCCAATGCCGCCTTGAATTGTATCGAGAAGCGTCAAGCCGCCAAGCACGTTTTTGTATACGCTGCGCTCGATGTCGCTCATTTCCATCCAGTCCATTTTATCATCGGAGAGTGGAATTTCTTCATCTGTCCAGAACTGCATAACGTTCTGCTGCCAGAATGTAAGAGTAAAATCGTCATCTGGACGGTTCCAGTTTACTGCTTTCATCAAATCCTGCTCCTTTGGTAGAAGGCTGCTTTCCGACACGGATCATCCAGCAGCCTTATCGTTAGTTCGAATTATACGGCGCAGCTTGTGCATTCCTCAACGGAAAGACGCTTCGTTCTCGTATAGTAGAGCGATTTCAGACCCTTCTGAGCTGCGTAAATATAGAAACGAGCCAGTTCACGAGTTGTAACGTTGCTGTTTACATGCAGAACCGTCGAGATGCCTTGGTCTACGTGCTGCTGAATTTCCCAAATCAGGTCAATAAGCTTGAACTGATCAATATTGTAAGCCGATTTATAGTAGAAGTAGTTTTCCTGAGCCAGGTAAGGCATTGGATAATACGTCGTCGAGTTCGCATACGTACGTGTCTCGATATGTTCTACGATCGGCATAACGCTCGAAGTAGAGTTTTGGATGTACGAGATGCTTTGTGTTGGCGCGATCGCCAGACGGTAAGCATGGTACAAGCCGTACTTCTGTACTTTCTCTTGCAAAGCTGCCCAATCTTGTGGCGTTGGAATGTCCATGCCCTCAAACAGAGCTAGTACTTTATCCGATGCTGGACGGAAGTCCGTCTCGATATAACGAGTGAAATAAGTGCCTTTTGCATATTCCGAGCGATCAAAGTCTTTGAACGTTCTGCCGCGCTCTTTTGCAATTTCCATACTTTTCTCAATCGAATAATAATTCATCATCATGAAGAACGCACTCGCGAATTCTTTTGCTTCGTCGCTCTCATAAGCAATTTTATTTTTAGCGAAGAAGCCATTCAGGTTCATCGCGCCAAGGCCGACGGAATGCAGCTCTTCGTTCGCTTTACGCACACCAGGTGCATTGTCGATTTCCGATACGTCGCTGACAGTCGTCAATGCTTCGATACCAACGTGAACCGATTCTTTAATTTTCTTGCGTTCCATGACATTCACAATGTTCAGGGAAGCCAGGTTACAGCTGATGTCGCGGCGAATTACATCGTCCATGCCGTAATCATTGATTGTCGAAGTCTCTTGCACTTGGAAAATTTCGGTACAGAGGTTAGACATCTTGATTTGACCGATATCCTTCAAAGCATGGACACGGTTAGCATTCGATTTGTTCATAATGTAAGGATAGCCGGATTCCAATTGAATCGAAGCAATCTTCGTCATCATATCACGTGCGTTCATTACTGCTTTTTTCACAACTTGCTCGTTAGCAAGCAGCTCTTCGTACATAACGTCCATATCCATGTCATCAAGATGTTTGCCGTATGCTTTATGAACGGAATGAGGTCCAAATACATGCAAAGTTTCGTTCTTAGCAGCCAGCTCATAGAATTTATTAGGAATGATCAGGCCGATCGACAACGTTTTGATACGTGTCTTCTCATCAGCATTAATTTTCTTACAATCAAGGAACTCAATAATGTCCCAGCCGAAAATGTTGTAGTAGCCTGCGCCTGAGCCTTTACGCTGACCCATTTGGTCTGCATAGGAGAAGGCATCCTCCATCAGCTTCAGTACCGGCATAACGCCTTTTGCAGCGCCCTCTACACCTTTAATCGCTTCGCCGCGTCCACGCAGCTTCGACAGATTGACCGCAACACCGCCGCCGATCTTCGACAGCTGCATGCAAGTACCAAGCACGTAGTTAATCGAGTTCAGGGAATCGTCCATTTCAAGCAGGAAACAGGACACCATTTCGCCGCGGCGGCTCTTGCCAGCGTTCAGGAACGTTGGAGTAGCCGGCTGCAAGCGCTGCTCGATCATTGCTTCCGCTATACGAAGTGCTTTATCAGCATCGCCTTCGCCGAGGCTCAGCGCAACAATTGCTACGCGGTCATGGTATTGCTCCAAGTATTTCGATTTATCGTTAGTCTTCATGGCATAGTCTTTGTAGAATTTCGAGATTGCCATATAAGACTCGAATTGGAAGCCACTGCTCTCTGTAAGCAGGAACACCGCTTCAATCTGCTCATATGTATACTTCTCATATACATTGTCGTAATAATCATTCTCTATAAGGTGGTCCAGCTTTTCACGAAGGGAAGCGAATTTAACGCTCTTTGCGTCTACTTCCTCCATAAAAGCGACAACCGCCTCTTTATCTTTATCCAATTGATAGAAGCCGTCCGCTCCGCGTTGCATCAATTCGTTGTTCAGTTCGATATGTTTCAATATTTCGCACCCTTTCGACAAAGTATTCCATATCTTGATTGGTACCGGATAATTCAAACTTCGATATTACAGGCACGTCGAACAGGCTCGAGATCGTATCCGCACTCTTCGCAAACCCGTCTCCCCAGTTACGATTCCCACTTGCGGATACCCCGCGAAGGTTCTCACCATTCCGGTTCAAGAAGGACATGACACGTTCCGGTACTTGACCAAATCCAGTCGTATACGTGACCAGAACGTAAGGCTCGTCCACCAAATCAAGCTCAGTAATGGGCACCGCTCTCATATTCAATTTATTGATAAAGCGTTTCACATTGCCTGTTCTTGATTCATAGACTACCAGCATGTCTCTCTCTCCTTCAAAGAATTGCGAAGCAATTCTTACTTCGTAAGCATCCGTCTTGTAACAGCGTTTTTGCCGAAATTCAGCAATATAAAAGCGCTTCTGACAGCAAAGATGTCAAATGCGCTAGTTGACAATTCCGTTGAAATCTGACTACATAACTCAATATCTAGTTGCTGAATTTGATTCTACATCAAGATATAGGCTCCGTCAATGAAAAATATGGAGAAATTATTTATTCGCCCTTTTTCGGCACTCGACTATTTTAACAGATGCGGATATGATGGGATAGTGACATTTTATTGCTAATATGGAGGTTCAAATGGACAAGCAAGTAACGCCAGAACAGATGCGTGAAGCTGTGCTTCAACTGTTCCAGGATGCGGGCTACCAGGTACCCGCTCTGCTGCCTTACATAGATGGACTAACGCAGGAGAATGACCGCTTAAAGCAGGAGTTGAAACGTTTGAGACTAGCTGCTGCCCGTGGATCCTCTTCCCTCGATAGCATGAACAGCAGATTGAAGGATGCATTAAGAGAATAATAATTAGATCGGTATTTCGACCGGAAAGATTTAGAGCAAAATCAATATCTAGTGTCGACTTTCGAAAAAACATGTCGAATACCCCTGTTGCTTTTACGACTTATTCTGCTAAAATGATACAACCAATCAGTAAAGGTAAGGGATAAGTCATGGATAGAGGTTTCATTACGATCATTATCGGGCCTATGTTTTCGGAGAAATCAGGGGAGCTCATTAGACGCTGTCAGAAGCTGATGAAATACGGGCGTAAGAAGGTTCAGGCCTATAAGCCGGCTGAAGATAATCGCTTCAGCACGGAGGAGATCGTCAGCCGGATCGGCTACCGTCTTCCGGCAACCAACGTGCCAGGGGAACTTCCTCCTGCTTCCGTCGAACAGATCTTACGCGAGACCAAGGACGCTGATGTCGTCGCGTTTGATGAAGCATCCTTTTTCGGCAAACCTATCATCGCTCTAGTAGAAGAACTAGCCTATCAGGGCAAACACATTATTGTGGATGGCCTGAATATGGATTACAGAGGAAAAGAGTTCGGATATATCGGCGGTTTGCTCGCCATTGCCGACGAAATTGTCAAACTAACGTCCTTCTGCGCGGTATGCGGCGATGCCGAAGCCACTTTCACGCAGCGTATTGTGAATGGGCAGCCGGCAAAACTTGGCCCCGTGTTTTTGGTCGGCGATACGGAGAGCTACGAGCCTCGCTGCCGTCGTTGCTTCGTTCCTCCCCACAAGGTGACGGAGGAACAATCTGACGAGCGTACAGATACGATTACGGCGCCTTAAATTCGAAAACAACAACAGGGTTGTCTCCCTCACTTGATGTGAAGGAAGACAACCCTGTTTACTTTAATATCACTTTATCATTTCACCGCTGCAAAGAATAAACGTTCCGAATCATTCCCCGCTGGCTCAAGCTCGAAGTCCGCATAACAATCCACCGTGCGGAAACCCGCTTTCTTCAAAGCAGCTTCCATCCAGCTGCGGTCGTATGCACGCTGCGCGTGCATTTCCTCAAAACGCTCGAACTTGCCGCTTCTCTCCTCCGCAAAGATCGTCAAATGATGCTCGATCTGAGTGCGGGACTCGTCCAGCTCGCAAGTCCATATATAGGCGACCTCATCTTCGTCAAGCACGAAAGGCTGCTCCTCCGAATAACGAAGGAACACTTTAGGAGCATGAACATCAAATAAAAAAAGTCCACCCTCACGTAAATTGTCGTATGCTGCCTGGAAAGCAGCTTCAACATCCTCTTCCTCGGTCAAATAATTGATGCAGTCACAGAAGGAGATGACAGTATCCACGGGCTCCGCCAGCGTCCAGTCTCTCATATCCTGCTCCAGCCACGTCGCCGTGCCACGCGCACGTCCTACCTGGGAAGAAGACTCGTCCCATTTGCTGCGGGCAACGGTCAGCATATCTGCCGACAGATCGATACCATAAACTTCTAATCCGGATAGAGCGAGTGGAATGGCTATACTGCCCGTTCCACAGCCAAGATCCGCCACGGTCTTTGGCATACCATAGCGCTCCCAGCTGTCATGGGCAAACTGCAGCCACTCTTCATAAGGCATGTCCTGCATCAGCTTGTCATAGACCGATGCGAATTGACCGTATGCATCCATTTTGCTATTCCTCCATACGATGCGCCGGAGTACCTGCCTCGGAATCTGCAGAATCTGCTTCAGCCGAATCTGCCAGATAGGTCCAGCTTCCCTTTTGCGTAATCAAACCTTCACGCATCAGCTTGCCTAACGCGCGTTTAAAGGCTGATTTACTGATTCCGAACCGCTGCTTAACTGTATCTGCGGGCGATTCATCGGAATAAGGCATACCGCCGCCTGGACGCTCCTTCAGGAATGCGAGAATGCGGTCAGCATCCTCAAGCCGTCCTTCCTGCTTCAGCTTAGCCATCGATAGATTGACACGACCATCCTCGCGAATGAATGTGACACGTGCAGATACACGCTCACCCAAGCGAAGCGGACGTACACGTTCTGGTGCTGGGATAAGTCCATATACACCAAATCCTACAACGCCTCCATCAACTAGCACGAATGAGCCCATCTGGAGTGACTTGGTTACCCAGCCTTCTACCCATTGGTTGCGCCATGCTTGTGGAGCTTCGAACACTAATGGCCCCAGCTCATCCTCGCCGGCTGTTCTTGCAAGCAATCTTCCGGCTTTATCATGGCCAAGTACGACATGAACTTCATCGCCGGGTAGCGGACGGAATTCAAACTTCTCAGGCAGCTCAGAGATTGGCAATAGCAGCTGACGTCCCAGACCAAACTCCAAGAAGCAGCCGAGGCGCGGATGAACATCAGCAACCTTAAGTCGTGCCATCTCACCAAGGAGAAGCGCAGGACGTTTCATCGTTGCAGCAATCCGGTCCTCGGAATCAAAGAAGATAAATACTTCAACGGGATCATTGATTTTTGGTTTTTTGCCGACAAGCTCGGTATAGTGCAGCAGCACCTCCGACTCTTCATCGGTCAAAAAATAACCGTAGGGCGACACTTCACGTGCCACCCTTAATGTTAGAATTGTACCGGCTACCAAACTCATGCGAACTCCACTACCTTCGCATCGGACCATAAACGCTCAATATTATAATAATCACGCTCATCACGATGGAAGACATGAACGATGACATCGCCAAGGTCAATCAGTACCCAACGTGCCGAATCCATACCCTCAATGCCGCGTACACGTACGCCGCGCATCTCAGCTTGTTTGCGGATCTCCGTCGTAATCGCTTGTACCTGTGTATCTGAATTACCATGACAGATGACAAAATAATCTGCCACAAGTGAAATCTCTTTCAAGTTTAATGCCACGATGCGCTGCGCTTTTTTATCATCCGCAGCTGCAACCGTTATTTGCAATAATTCATCTGAATGTACGGTCATAGCTCAGCCTCCTAGTTTTTCTGTTCAATTAAATCATTACGGGCCTCAACTGTAAGCGGATAAATCCGGTTCCCTTTTTCCACAAGAAAGGAGATCGTGGAATCAAAACCTGCTATCAACGCCTGTTCGAGGTTAGTCTCGCTTAGTTCACGAATTCGCTCTACACCTGGGAACTCTCGTCCAGGCTCTATATAATCCGCCAGACATACCACTTTGTCCAGCTTCGTCATTCCGACCCGGCCTGATGTGTGATAACGAATCGCATCAAGGATATCCTGATCCTTGACACCATATTCATGCTCAGCTACCCAGTAGCCAACTTCTGCATGCCACAGTGCTTTATCATGCGTAAGCAGACCTTGGTCGAGCTGCTGCTCCCTGATTATCTGTTCCATCTTGGCAATTGGCCAAAATTTCGCCACATCATGCAAAATGGCTGCAAGCTCCGCTTTAACCGGTTCTTCCCCAAACCGCTCTGCAAGAATAATAGAAGTCGCCATAACACCTTCCACATGCTTCCAGCGCTTCTCCGGCATTTGCGATCTGACCGACTCAATCATTTGTTCACGATTCATAAAGCCCTCTCCCCTTTATAAACTGATGAACGGTGTCCGGCACCAAATATTCGATCGAACGTCCCGACTGTACTCTGCTGCGGATATCGGTCGATGATATCCCAATTGGCGGCATCGCAGACATCGTTACACGCTGGCGGAGATCATCCGGAAGCTGTTCTAACTGCACCGGCGTTCCTTCCCGCTCGAGCCCAATGAAAGTAATAAGCTCGGTCAGCTCTTCAATGCGATGCCACTTCGGAAGATCATTGATCCGATCCGAACCGATAATGTAGGAAAAGGCGTCATCAGGATGCCGCTTCTTCAGCTCAAGAACTGTTTCAATCGAATAGCTCATTCCTCCGCGCTGCAGCTCAATATCAAGCGCTTTGAAGCACGGATTACCTCCTAATGCCTCTTGTACCATTTGAAGTCTTAATTCACTGCTTACGCCTGGCTGATTGTCTTTAAGCGGAGGATGATAGGTGGGGATAAACCAAACTTCGTCGAGCCCGAGGCTATCACGTGCAGCTTCAGCCGCAATCAGGTGGCCGATATGAATAGGGTCGAATGTTCCACCCATAATACCGATTCTTCTCATTCGCGCTACCTTTCTCTTCCTATAAAGGGGCTGTTATTTCGCAGCCTTTGGCAGCTCGATCTTACGGTTCTTCTCATCTGTTGCTCGCTTGTAGAGAACAATCGTTTTACCGATAACCTGTACCAGTTCAGCACCTGCAGCTTCCGCTACTTCTGCTCCGATCTCTTTCGGGTCATCCAAGCAATTGTTCAGAACAGATATCTTCATCAATTCACGAACTTCAATCGCTTCTTCAATATGACGAACCAGCTGTTCGTTCGTGCCGCCTTTACCTACTTGGAAGACCGGCGTTAAATGATGAGCGAGCGATCTGAGGTGTCGTTTTTGTTTGCCAGTTAACATTTGTTGTTTCCTTCTTTCATCTCTATAGGGTTGTCATAATTCTTAGTACCTATTATAAGGCAAGGGATTGTAATACCGTTTCACGCATAGCTGCTACAGGTGCAGATTGTCCTGTCCAATACTCGAAAGCATACGCCCCTTGGTAAATAAACATGCCAAGTCCGCCATGTACACGACAGCCGCGCTGCTCTGCATCCAGCAGAAACTTTGTACGGAGCGGATTATAAATCAAATCGCTTGCGACAGCGCCCGCCTTCAGCCATGATCCGTCAATCGGACTTGCATCCGTATGAGGATGCATACCTACCGATGTTGTATTGATGACAATATCCGCTTCCTGACAAGCTCCCTGCAGTTCATCCATCGCAGTCGCGCGGATATCTGCCAGGGTTCGGAAGGATTGTGCAAGCTCCTCTGCCCGTTCTACTGAACGGTTGGCAATGGTGATGCTCTCAGGCTGTTCACCGGCCAGCGCATACACAATCCCGCGTGATGCGCCGCCAGCCCCGATAACAACAATCCGTTTGCCTGCCAGATTTGGTTCTGCTTCTTCCTTCAGGGAACGAACATACCCAATACCATCCGTGTTATAGCCGATTAAACGACCATTATCATTCACGATCGTATTGACCGCGCCGATTGTCCTGGCGCCAGCGTCAATCTCGTCCATATAATTCATAATATCCAGCTTATGAGGAATCGTCACATTAACTCCTCTTATGCCCATTGCCCGAATGCCCGCTACAAATTCCCCAAGCTTATCCGGTGTAATATGAAAGGCCATATAGGCTCCGTTAATCCCTGTCTCGCGAAAAGCGCGATTCATCATAATCGGCGACTTCGAATGACGAATAGGGTCGCCGATAACGCCATACAGCACGGTATGGCTGTCAATCCGGTTACCCGGAATTCCAGTGTCAAGCGCGGATCCCGTCAATGTTCCCGTTCCCCTCTCCTATATAAGCGAATCGCGAAGCACTACCTTGATGCCTTTTGGCGCATAGACGTCAACGATCGCACCTGAAGTACCATTCACTTGAATCCAGCCGAGACCAGACAAGAAAATATCCTTCTTCGCGCCGCGTGGAACACGAATGGAGTGACGAGTCCATGGCGGCATTTCATCAAGCTCTTCACGAGATGGTGCACCAAGCAGCTCGCCGCGATGATCCTTATACAGCTCTTCTGCCCGCTCCAGCTTCGTCCGATGTACATTCAGCGCATTCGAGATATAGAAGGTAAACGATTGACGCTCGCCCTCAACAAAGTCGAATCGCACAAGGCTGCCGATGAACAACGATTGCTGATCATTTAATTGGTAGACAAGTGGCTTAATCGGTTTGTCCGGCAGCAGAGACTGCAGGAAGCCGCGTGGTACAATTTCCGTCATACGTGTCGAATACACAATTCCCGGTGTATCGATAATGGCTTTGCCGTCATCCAGCGGAATATGGACTGCATCAAGCGTTGTTCCCGGATAGCGGGAAGTTGTCAGCTCGCGCTCCATATCGCTGTAGTCATGAATAAGACGGTTAATCAACGTGGATTTGCCGACATTCGTTGCGCCAACGACATACACATCCCGGCCCTTACGATGGCGCTCTAACGCTTCAATCACATGCTCGAAGCCAATGTTACGTTTAGCGCTGCAAAGGACGATATCCACGGTCCGCAGCCCTTCTGCTTTGGCTTGCTGCTGCACCCAATTGCGAAGGCGGTTCAAATTCATCGACCGCGGCAGCAGATCGACTTTATTCACCACAAGCACAATCGGATTATTGCCTACAAAGCGCTGCAGGCCGGAAATTAAACTGCCCTCAAAATCAAATAAGTCGACGATATGGACAACCAGGCTGTCCGTCGACCCAATGCTGCCAAGCAGGCGTAAGAAATCATCCTGATCGACCGTTATCGATGAAGCTTCATTATAATTACGAATCCGGAAACATCTTTGGCAGATGACCGGTTCCCGGTCCATCGCCGATTCAGGCAAATAACCCGATTCTTCCGGGCGCTCCGTTTGGAGCTGCACTCCGCAGCCTGCGCATGCATGCGACTGACTTTGCTGCTCTTCTCTCACTTTGTCTCCCCCTCATACCAAGTCCCTTTTTTACGCAAACGGGAAAGCACAAACCGCTCAATTCTCCTGTTCACCCGGGTCATTATTCCTTCGTCAGCAGGAGCTATAGGCGTAACCAGAATCGTATACAATCCCATACGATTGCCTCCCAGCACATCCGTGAGCATCTGGTCGCCTAAGACAACCGTTTGTTCCACAGGCAGACCTAATACGCTAAGCGCTTTGTTGAACGATTTATTAGCCGGCTTGCGTGCGGCATGAATAAACGGAATGCCCAGCGGATCTGCGAACTTCGACACTCTCGTCTTATTATTATTCGACACGATCACAACTTTAAAGCCAAAGTCTCGAACTTCATCCAGCCATTTCGTAAGCTGAGGCGTTGCAAGCGGCTCACGTGCTCCTACGAGCGTATTATCTAGATCGGTAATGATCCCGCGGACACCCTTCTTATAAAGCTCGTCCAGCTGGATCTCATACACCGAATTTACGCGTAAATGCGGCAATAATCTCTCGAACATTCTGCCAAAGTCCCCCTGCTCTATCGCTCTTCTCCTGCTATCTTACGAAACTATACCATATATTCGGATTTTGTTGCAAAGAAATACCGCTCCCATTAGGCGAGCGGTATTTCTTACCTATATCATGCACAATTACAATTCCTCTTTAACCGCTTTAATTTTTAGAATAAATCGATCGGTATCTACACTTGTCGCTTGTACGGTGCTATACTTCGCACGTTCAAATTCATCAAGCACTTCACGGAGCAGGCTCTGCAAGCGCCTATGACTTGGCGACCATCGCTGAATTGCCTCTCGGAGCGTCTCATGCTCCTGCCGTTCATAACCTTTGCGTCTGCAGAGACGAAGAAGCTTCTCTGTCTCCCATACAATCCTGTCATTACCAGAATAAGGACGTCGCCATAAGCGTATCCGTGTGAAACGGATCATGACATATCCAATCACAAGAACAACAAGGACTGAAACGGTGCTCCACAGTATTGCCGACAAATTAATATCCTTGCTTGCAGGCACTTCCTCTGGCGCAGTATCCGTGCTCACATCCAGCGTTGGAGTTGGCAATGCTTCCTCCTGCACTTCAGGCAATGAGTACGGGAAAGTGAATCCAGCCGTTGGCTCAAATGGAATCCAGCCATAACCATCAAAATAAATTTCGACCCAGGAATGGGCATCAGAGTTACGAACAGTATAAGTTCCTGCACCATCTGGATTTAGTTCCGCCTCACTTGGGGCTCCACCTGCTGAAGGTACATATTCGGATGCAGGGAGAACTCCTGGGGAGAAGCCCTTCACCCAGCGTGCCGGCAGACCAACCGAGCGGGACAAGACTGCCATTGCTGTCGAGAAGTAATCGCAATAGCCTTCCTTCAATTCAAACAGGAATTGGTCAACGAAATCCGTACTGTCATCGCTCAGCTTCGACTTATCTGGCTTATTCGTATACTGGAAGTTCGTACGAAGATACGTCTCAATCAGCTTAGCTTTATCATAGTCGTCTACTGCTTCCGCCGTAACGGTCTCGGCAAGAGCTCTCACACGGCCGGGCAAATCAGACGGCAGCTGCAAATATTTCTTATTTTCTGCTGCATCCGCAAACGCCGCTTCCGTCTTGCGTAGTCCTTCTTCATTTAATACCGTCACTTCAGAAGTAACCGAATAGCTTTGCGGAAATCTTTTAAGCGGACGGTCAGACCATATCAGCTCTTGTTCATCAACCGCCCATTGCAGGCTTTTCGGCAAAGCCGACGCATCCGGATCATCTATCCAATGCACCGATGTAACAGGATATGAAGAGAATAATACAGGATAAATATCATTGCGGACCATTCTAACCTGCTGTTCCACCTTTATCGTCTCTGCTAATTCACGGCTTTGCACTAGTGGCAGCTCTTTGTCTTTCCCCACTGTGGTAATGTGATTAAGCTCCGAGTCGTCGATCGACCAGCCTGCTCCGGAATACACCGTCTTTGTCTCCCCGCGCCAATAACTGCGATGCGAAGTCGTGATGTTCATCACCGGTGAATAGTCGAAATCAAAGCCTCCGCCTAGCGAGGAGTCATCCCTTCCATAACCGGAGCTTGACTCGCTGCTGCTCACATCAACAGGGGATGCAACACTTTTATCACCGAGGAACACATTAACCGTCTCACCCTTGGACTCTTTCCACATCGTGTATGGATCCTGGATGATTGGCGAAATTCCTGGCATCAATATTCCTGCAGTCATCAGGACAGACAGTACAACAACAATCGGCAGCAGCAGCTGCAGCGGATATTCAATTAATTCCTTCCAGCTGCTTGGATGATTGCGCTCAAGCCTATGCAAATGATTGGCTACCAGCCAGATCAGGCTCAAGAATACAATTAAAGCAACCTCGTCCCATAACCAGATCGGAGTAAAGGAATCCGCAATCGTCAAGACAAGGATATTTACGCTTATAAAACCAAATAACCGAGGTCTTGTCGTCACCCATTGTACAAACAAAATATAGAGCAGCAATAAAGCCCCACTAATCCATATAAAAGGATGAAGCTGCTCAGCGTAACCCCATAACCGCTCGAAGAAGAATGTCCAGTTCGCCTGGTCTTGCTCCTGTACAGGTGTTACCTTTTTAAGCTCAGCAAAACGTATGGTGGCAAGCAATACAAGCAGAGATTGAATGATAATGCGCATAACTCTCATGCGCTGCGGCAGCAGCCAATCTACGACGACGGCAAGCAGCAGCGTAGAGGTAGCGACAGCAAAGGTCTCCTCCCACCAGAAGCCTTCAAATATTTGCAGGGTATTCATAATCATAAGTGCAATAAACAATTGCGACAGCTTCAAGTACCAATTCGGAGTCAGCTTAACCATTACATATCGACAAAACGCAAACAACCGCGGAAAGACGCTCATGCTCGGCCTCCTTCCAGAACAGCGGGCAGTTCCTGCAGCTGTTTGAGTTCAAATAAAGTCCAGCCTTTGCTACGAATCATCAGCCGCGACTGCTCTTCAAGACGCTTCACTCCGCCAATATGCATAAGGCATGGCGTCAACCCTTTGCGGGACAGCCATTCCATCGCGCGGATCGCTTCTTTCCCGGAAGTACCGCTTATAATGACCGCGAAGGAACCTGGCTCAAGCCGGGAATCTGCTGCAAGCAAAGTTTTATACAGACTTTGCTCCGCATCAGCATCAACAAAGGTCAAATGTTTCAGCAGCGTGCCACGCTGCTCCACACCAGCCTTTGGCGGCAGGATCGTCAGCTTCTTGCCTGAAGACATGAGGCCAATTGCCGTATCTCCCTTCAAACCGCTGTCAATGAGAGAGGCTGCAGCAGAGACAGCAAGCTCGAACCGCTCTGCTGCAGGTTCTGGATAATCAGCAGCATACCGATCGAGAATTAGGAGGGTACGAGGAAGAGATTCTCTCTCGAACGCTTTTGACTTCCAATCTCCTGTCTTCGCCGTTGCGTTCCAGTGAATACGCGATAACCGGTCGCCGTACAAATATTCACGAACACCATTGATTTGTGTCGTTTCTTTCGCTGCGCGAGGCGCGACGGCATGGGAATAAGGTCCACGGAAGCCGCTTTGGACGCTGTGCCATTGACGCAGCGGAATAATCTGAGGCAGAACACTGAATACCGTCTCCGAGCCGAAGCTGCCCGAATGTTCGAACAGTCCGAATATATCATGAGAAATACATTCTGTTGTCTCAAAGCGGTATTCCCCGCGCTGCAGCGGCGGAGTTTGGTACGAGACCTCGCCGGCTCGTTTGAAATTAGGAACAAAGGAAGCCTCGAAATGCAGCCGCTGTCCGTTATGCCGGAGCAGCCTGTCTCGAATCAGTACATAGGGAATTGGGTATACACCAGGAACTTTCACCGACAGCTGGACATCAAGCGTACTGCCTGCCGTCAAAGATTGTTCGATATGGGCAGACGCTCCTGTCTGGCGATAGGTCCGGTTGCCAGATACATGACTAATCCCGCTCCAGCGGCCTAATGCAAGATAAAGCAGCAGAACATTCAAAATCATAAACAACATCAAGGCAGTCTTGCCACCTTGAAAAAGTAAATAAAATAACGCAGCGCCATAAATAAACGCGATAAGCTTCCATCGTTTACGTGTCTTCGCGACCGTGCTCATCGGATCAACGCTCCAGTCTAACCGGAACTTTGGCCATATCCAGCAGCTGGGCGACGATGTCCTCGGCCCTGAGCCCATTCATACGTGCATCTGTATGAAGCAGCATTCTGTGGGATAACACATATGGGGCAAGATTTTTAATATCATCCGGCGTAACAAACGTTCGCTGCTGCAGGTAAGCGCTAGCTTTCGCCGCTCGGGACAAAGCAATGGCCGCACGAGGACTTGCACCAAGAACAACTTGTGGATGTGTTCGTGTTGACCGGACGAGCTGAATTAAATAATTGCCGACCGCATCATCCATATGAACAGCAAGCACCTGTCCTTGAATCCGTTCAATATCTTCGATAGTGGATAATTGCTCCATCCGATCCGATGGATGAACACCTTCTCTTGACAGCACCATCCGCTGTTCATCTGCTTCATTCGGATAACCAAGCGACAGCTTCATCATAAACCGGTCAAGCTGTGCTTCCGGCAAGGAATAGGTCCCCTCGAAGTCAATTGGGTTCTGTGTGGCCAGCAGAATAAACGGACTAGGAAGCATATACGTATCACCGTCGACAGTAACATGCCCCTCCTCCATAGCTTCGAGTAAGGCAGCTTGTGTCTTGGTCGTCGCCCGATTGATCTCATCGGCAAGCAGTACATTAGTCATGACTGGTCCTGAACGGAAAATAAACTGTTCCTGCTTAGGATGATAGATTGATACGCCTGTTATATCTGTTGGGAGCAAGTCAGGGTTACATTGAATACGGCGGAATTGACCACCTATTGTTTTAGCCAACGCTTTCACTAATTGAGTTTTACCTGTGCCTGGTACATCTTCAAGCAGAACATGTCCGCCGCCGATGACGGCTATCATTAGTCGTTCAATCTCATTTTCTTTTCCCAAGATACATTCATTTAAGCTGCTAAGGATTGAAGAACATAATTGCATATCGGCGAGACGAGTTTCCATAGACATACCTCCTGCAGAGTAGTAAGAGTATAAAATAAGGGGATTTAGTACTATTTTACAGCAGTACCTTTGGCTAGCACAAATGAACGAACTGCCAAAAAAAATTGGAGGATTCCACATAATCCAACATCTAAACAAGGCGTATTTGTGAAAAGTAGGAATTGATAATTCCATATGATATATTGGCAATATCTACACTCTTATCCCTATATACGCATAAGAAGGTGCAATCGTTGCTCACTCAACTAACCAGCTTTACAAACCGGTTCAAAAATGTATTTAAATTCCTGTTCCCCGTTGTTATCCTTCTCTTTCTTTACACGCAAACCAGCGGCTTCATTAAAGAGATCCACCCTGCCGCCGCTCTCCATTTGCTGAAGCATCTGCATTGGATCGATCACCTCGAGCTTGGTATTCTCTGTTTTCTGTCGGTAGCGGTCATGTCAGCTTATGATGTGATATTAATGAAATGGAACCGCGCTAAGCTGCCTAATACTGCTTTATTCAAAATAAGCTGGATCGCCAATTCATTTAATAACGCCATCGGATTCGCTGGTTTAACCGGTGCGGGGCTGCGCTTGACGCTTTACCGCAAATGGGGCTTGCAAGGTCCGCACTGGCTGCGGTCTCTGATATACCAATCGTTAGCCGGCTTAACAGGACTGTCTATTCTATCTCTTCTGCTGCTAGCAGGAGTGTGGAATGATCACAGCCTGCTGGTTCATCATCCATGGTTGTATATAGCTATAATCCTGGTAGCCTTGTATGTCGTGTTGTTCGCGTCACTTGGCAGACTCCCGAAGCTGCGAAATATACTAGGACTAACGGCGCAGCAAGAAGAGGCAAATATCGTTAAAACTCCGGTATTAAAGATGATTGCAGCCTCCCTCCTAGAATGGATGATGGCAGGACTATCTTTTTGGTTAATTGTACACCTGATGGGTCTGCCTATTGGACTACGTGAATCGATGAGCATCTATGTCATCGCAGCTGTTGCCGGGGTGGCAAGCTTTGTACCAAGCGGATTAGGCTCTTTTGACGCCATTGTACTGCTTGCCTTCCAACATCTTGGCTTGTCCCCGGACCAAGGACTCGCCGTTATTGTGCTTTACCGGATTTTTTATTGCTTCCTTCCTTGGGCATTAGGACTTGCCTTCGCTACCACGGAATGGATTCCTAGTAAGGAAAAATGGGCACAAACCCAGCAGCAGGTATTAAAACCCGCCATCAAACGATGGCATACCATATGGAATTGGCCAAGCCAAACAGCCGTCCTAAGTGATATTAGTACCTGGGCTCTCGCTGCACTTGTGTTTATTAGTGGTGTACTGCTGCTTGTCTCAGCTGCAACTCCAGGCAACTGGCATCGTATGCATATGCTTGAGCAATTCGTCACTCCCTTTACGATGAAAGGCTCACATCAGCTTACGGTTCTGATCGGTTTGTTAATGATCCTGGTCTCAGAAAGTATCCGTTTCCGTGTGAAACGGGCTTACTATATGGCCTTGATTCTGCTGGTCGGCGGAACGCTGGCCTTAATTCTGAAGGGCTTCGAATATGAAGAGGCGATCTTCCTTCTGTTCGTCTGCCTGCTTTTATGGCTGTCCAAAGACAGATTTAATCGAAAAGAGTCCGTCTTCACAGTACGCAAAACGTTCACTTGGGCTGGAATATCGCTGCTTGTCATCGTGTTGTACTTATCTGTAGGACTCTCAACGAATGAAATTCCACCTGGTGTATTAGCCCATGCCAAATGGTATGCCCGTTATTCGCTAAAGGATGACGAGCTGCTGCGGGAAGCGGTGCTCGCACTGGCTGTCAGCTGGATTCTGTTATCGGTAAGAAGACTATTTGTCCCTAGTCTTCCTCCTGCCCCTACTCCCGGTCCGCAGGATTGGGAGAAGCTGCAGCAGCTTCTTGAACGTCACCCCGGCAATTTCTTGACGCATTTGATGTACATGGGTGATAAGAGCTTTATGTGGACGCCTGATCATAAAGCCGTACTCGTATATGGACGTATTGGAAAAACTTTAGTTGCACTTGGCGATCCGATTGGTGATCCTGTGTCCGTTCGACTGCTTGTTCGCCAATTCCGCGATTACGCAGACCGTTACGCAGCAACAGCAGTCTTTTATCAAGTGAAAGCGGAACAATTGCCTTTATATCATGAATTCGGCTATCGTTTTTTCAAGCTTGGAGAAGAAGCCATCGTCCAACTGGATCAATTCCAATTATCTGGCCGGCGTAAAGCGGATTTGCGTGCGGCATGCAATCGTTATGAGAGAAATGGCTTTACTTTCGAAATCATCAAGCCGCCCTTCACTCCCATGCTGTGGTCCGAACTGAAAGCTGTATCTGATGAATGGCTGGGTGATAGTAAAGAAAAAGGATTCTCGCTTGGCACTTTTCAAGAATCATATCTTGAGCTTGCTCCTATTGCCGTATTGCGGGATAGCGAGAATCGTCTTGCTGCGTTTGCCAGCATGATGCCGGTTTATGATAAAGGTAAATCCATTTCTATTGACTTGATGCGTCATCGAGATGGTCTCAGCGGAGTAATGGATGTGTTGTTCGTTCATATACTGCAGTGGGCTAAAGGGGAAGACTATCACGTCTTCAATCTTGGAATGGCTCCACTCGCCAGCGTAGGAGAGTCCATGTATGCCTATCGCGGAGAACAGCTTGCAAGATGGGTGTTCTTAAAAGGAAGTCATTTCTACGGATTCCAGGGCATACGCCGCTTCAAAGATAAATTCGATCCAGAATGGGAGCCCCGTTATCTGGCTTTCCCACAGAACAGCCTTTTCCTGAAGCTGATTATTCAGGTGACAAGAATGATCTCACGCGGCAGAAGTGATTGAATAACCAAGTAATAAACGAAAAAGCAGGGTTACCCTTTATTAAGGTAAACCTGCTTTTTTGTAAGTCTAGCCCTTAGGGCGCACAACGAGCGCCGCCAGGAAGGAGAATATAATCGCCGCGGAAATCCCGGCGCTTGTGACCTTGAAGATACCGGAGATAACGCCGATCCAACCCGAGTTTTCCAGCTCGGTCAGCGCACCATGAACAAGTGCATTACCAAAGCTCGTAATCGGTACTGTGGCACCCGCACCTGCAAAATCAACCAGTGGCTCGTACCAGCCTACCCCGTCGACAATCGCGCCAACAACAACAAGGGTTGCCATTGTATGCGCTGGTGTCAGCTTCACTACATCGAACAACAGCTGCCCCACCACACAGATGGCGCCGCCTATGATAAAAGCCCATAGAAATTGCATACTCGTTACTCCTTTCCGCCGCTGATCGCAACGGCATGTGCGATACATGGAATGCTCTCACCTTGCTGGAAGGAAAGGGGCGACAGCAATGCCCCGGTTGCCACAACTAAGATGCGCTTTAACTCACCTTTTGCGACCTTCTTAAGCAGATGGCCATAAGTCACAACGGCAGAGCAGCCGCAGCCGCTCCCCCCCGCCTGTACTTTCTGCCGGTCTACATCGTAGACCATCAGTCCGCAGTCTTTGAACGTCGTATCATCCATCGGTACGCCATCCCTGAGCAGAAGCTCCTTCGCAAGCGGATGACCCACACTGGCCAGATCTCCAGTTACGATTAAGTCATAATCCTTTGGTGTTCGTCCGGTGTCATTAAAATGAGCCTGAATCGTATCTACCGCAGCAGGTGCCATAGCGGCGCCCATATTAAATGGGTCCTTGATACCCAGATCAATCACTTTGCCGATTGTTGCATATTCCACAACAGGACCTTCTCCGGTTGCTGCAACTACAACCGCTCCCGCTCCGGTCACCGTATATTGCGCTGTTGGCGGCTTCTGCGCGCCGTATTCTGTCGGATAACGGAACTGCTTCTCTGCTGTACAGTTATGGCTGCAGGTTCCTGCAAGTACATATTGGCTGGCTCCCGAGTTAACCATCAGAGAAGCAAGCGCAAGTGACTCCATTGAGGTTGAACATGCTCCAAACACGCCAATATTGGGTACGCCAAGTGTTCTCGCGGCAAAGCTGTTGCTGATGATTTGATTCATCAGATCGCCGCCGACATAAAACTGCAGCTGATCTTTTTCAATGCCGGCATTATTCAGCGCAAATTCCGATGCCTGCTCCATCAGCAAACGCTCTGCTTTCTCCCAGCTTTTCTGCTGCATATCGAGCTCTGGGTGGACCAGATCAAAATCTGCGGCCAGTGGTCCGTCGCCTTCATCGGGGCCAACAACCGTTGCCGCCCCGATAAGGACCGGGCGATTCTCAAATTTCCATGTTTGCTTACCCATCAGCATTCTAATGTGCACCGCCTGTACCAAATATAAGATGAGCGATACCAACGAAGAAAGCAGCCACAGTACCAAATACCACAACAGAGCCAGCCAGCTTGAACATATTGCCCCCTACGCCAAGCACCAGTCCTTCACTCCGGTGCTCCAGTGCAGCAGAACACATTGAATTGGCGAAGCCAGTCACCGGAACGGCTGAGCCTGCCCCCGCAAACTGGGCGATTTTATCATAGACTCCCATGCTCGTTAAAATAACGGAAATGATAATAAGCACGGCAACTGTTGGATTGCTGGCATCCTCAGGCTTCATACCAGCCAAATGAATAAAAAGCTGCTGGATGGCCTGCCCCAGCACACAGATGGCACCACCTACAATAAATGCACGAATACAATTGCCGAATATGGAACGCGACGGCTCGCGTGTTTTAGCAAAGGCTTGGTACTCCTTTGGCGACATCGACATTTTGCGGTATTTACCGCCGCCTGCGCTTTTTACTGCCATGACCTTACACTCCTTTATGTACACCATATTAGGTACATTATTTGTCAATGGAAGAAAGGATATGTATCAGCGGTGAAAAGAACCAGTGGGAGCAAACGGAGAATTTCGAATGTTCTTCCGATCGCCATTGCTCGGGGATTCCTTTGAACAAGAGATATAGGTTGGAATCCCCGAGCAAAAGCGAACGCTAACGCTTCTCCAGAATCATTCGAAATGCTCCGTTTGTTGTAAAAAAATAAAAGAGACCGTGCAGATTATAACTGCACGGTCGTTATCATTGGAAGATTAGCCCTTTGGCTTAACAAACAACGAAGCAAGGAAGGAGAAAATAATCGCAGACGAAATACCTGCACTAGTGACTTTAAAGATCCCTGTAATAACGCCGATCCAGCCCGTCTTCTGTATCTCCTCCAAGGCGCCATGGACCAGAGCATTACCGAAGCTTGTGATCGGAACGGAAGCACCCGCACCGGCAAATTTGATTAAGGGATCGTATATTCCTACACCGTCCCCGATGGCACCAAGTACAACAAGCAGTGTCATGGTGTGAGCAGGCGTCAGCTTAAACACATCAAAGCAGATTTGCCCAAATACACAAATCCCTCCACCAACTAGAAAAGCCCATAAAAAAATCATAGCTTTCTCACCTCGTTCTCGATGGAAACCGCATGTGCGATACACGGAATGGTCTCCCCTTGCTGATAGGAAATAGGAGACAACAGTGCTCCAGTTGCGACCACAAGAATACGGTTTAATTCCTTCTCCCGCATTCGGCGCATTAGATGACCGTAAGTTACAGTTGCCGAACAGCCGCAGCCGCTCCCTCCTGCTTGCACGGTCTGCTTCTCATAGTCGTACATCATCATGCCGCAATCCTTATATACCGTCTGATGAATCGGAAACTTATGTTTGTCGAACAATTCATTAGCGATCGCATAACCAACCTTGGATAAATCCCCCGTTACGATAAGATCATAATAACCAGGTTCAATTTGCAAATCCCGGAAATGTGCCTGAATGGTATCGACAGCTGCAGGAGCCATAGCGGCCCCCATGTTAAATGGATCCGTAATGCCCATGTCGACTACTCGGCCCATTGTGGCGGAGGTTACGTAAGGACCTTCACCATGCTGGGTCAATACACTCACTCCCGCTCCGGTCACTGAATATTGAGCGGTTGGCGGTTTTTGCGAACCGTATTCTGTCGGATAACGGAACTGCTTCTCCGCAGTTGCGTTATGGCTGCAGGCACTGGACATGACATATTTGGCGGAGCCTGAGTTCACAAGGTTAGCGGCAAGCGCGAGGCTTTCCATCGATGTCGAGCAGGCGCCAAACACACCAATGTAAGGAATTTGGAGTGTCCTTGCTGCAAAGGTGGAGCTGATAATCTGGTTCATCAAATCGCCGCCGATTAGAAAATTAATCGATTCCTTCGTGATGCCGGCCTTCTCGATCGCCAGATTTGCAGCTTCCTCTAATAATGTCCGTTCGGCCTTCTCCCAGCTGTCCTGACCAAGCCTGAGATCGCCGTGCACGATATCGAAATCATGCGCAAGTGGACCTTGTCCTTCAAATGGGCCCACGATAGCGGCAGTCCCAGCGATAACGGGATTATTTTCAAAAATCCAGCTTTGATGGCCTTTCAGCATTAAGACCCTCCTCCAAGCTCATGCGGATTCAGGATAAGATGAACAATACCAACAACAAATGCAGCAACTACGCCAAATACAATAACTGGACCAGCGATTTTGAACATTTTCCCGCCTACTCCAAGCACTAGTCCTTCACTTCGATGCTCAATAGCTGCAGAAGACATCGTATTCGCAAAGCCGGTTACCGGAACAGCCGAACCTGCTCCCGCCCATTGTGCGATTTTATCGTAAACTCCTAAGCTGGTAAGGACGACGGATAGAAAAATCAGAACCGCTACAGTCGGATTGCTGGCTTTTTTCTCATCAAAACCAGCCCAATGCACGAACATTTCCTGGATCGCTTGGCCTATAATGCAGATCAAGCCCCCAACCAGAAAAGCCTTTAAACAGTTTATTAGTACGGGGCGTTTGGGCTCATGCTTTTTAGCAAGTGTTTGGTACTCCTGCTGCACCGGTGTAAATTTCTTATCATTGCTCGACATCAGCTTGCCTCCTTATTTAGTGATGCAATAGCGGCTTCATCTTGATGATGACATTTTGCATCTCTTGTGCACATCGCTCATACATATGCTTCGCATCCTTGTTCTTCGTCGATAGACCAAACAGCTCCAAATCCGCTTCAATCTTTTTCAGTAAAGCATATAGCTCCGCTTTAAGCTGAGGCTGGGGTACTTTAATATGATCATCGTACAAATCGACGTACAGTTGACGGTACGCATCAACCTGACCGATAAACACATTGTCCAAGGTCACTCCGATTTTTTCTAGCTCAGTCGTCAGCCATCTGCGATTTAGACCAACTGTGGACAGCGGTTCATCCAAGATTTTGCCATCCATTATGACTGCCTGAGGTTCGTGCTCTGGAGCTACCTTTATGCCTAGATGAGCAGGTGTAATCGGCTGATTTTCTCTAGTGAGCAGCACACTGATATCCCCGCTTGGTTCCATAATGGCAAATTCGACATCCGCCACACGGAAAGCACTTTTTTTACGCAGCTGCTCCAGCAGCTCGTCGGTCGTTAACCGTTCTTTCTTCAAGTTATCCTCAAGTACTTTACCGCCTTTAATCAGAACGGTTGCCTTGCTGTCAATCAAGTCGCGGGCTTTCTTGCTCTTTAATTGCAAGAACTCGATCCCGACGGAGACAGCAACCCATACGCCAAGTGAAATCAGCCCCAAATACCAGGTGGCCTCAAGATCAAGCGACACGTATGCAGCAAGGTTGCCGATTGAAATACCGGTAATGTACTCAAAGAATGAAAGCTGGGATATTTGCCGCTTCCCCACGATTTTCGTCATCAAGAATAAAACAAATATCGAGAGCAAAGTGCGAAGAGTTATCTCTAACCAATCCTGCACAATTCGAGTCCCCCTGTCCGCTTATTTCTACGGTTAAATTATTTGTCAAAAGGCCGACGGCAACACGAATAACCATTTTCCACAGAAGGAAAATGGTTCAGGTTCATGGAGGTTTTTCCCATGAATGTGAAGTGTAAAAGCCTGCCATATTAGTTCTGTTGCCCATTCATAAGGAGGTGTTTCACATGACCGTAGCATCCGATGTAAAAACATGCGTAGCCTCTTTGAAGAGCGCGCAGGCTAGCTTGGAGCAATTTGCTCTGTCGACTGAAAATAAATCGGCCAAGCAAATGTTCGAGCAAGCGGCACAGCAAACGCAATCCATTGTTGATCAAGTAGCTGGCCGAGTTAAAGAGCTTGAAAGTGAAGAGCCTCAGTATCTAGGTTTTTAACACAAAAAAAAGTCGGTACCGATTTAATGATCGATACCGACTTTTTTGTATTAGACTTTATTATCAGATGAAACAAAAAAACAGCAGAACGACAAGAAGCACATAAAGCACAAGTACAATGGTCGTAATAGACGGCCCGCGTCCAATTGGCGCTGCAATGCTTTTCATTGGCATTCCCCCAGTAGGCTTCTGCCATTAGGATATGCAGCTTGGGCGAAGGCGGTTCGTATTTAAAGGGTAAACGTTATGACTTTACCTAAAGGACTGACAACTCTTACTTGATCATCCTTGATAGTAACTTGGAACAGCTTCTTCCAATCATCAGATTGAACCGCATCATCCTTGCCTGGCTCCCCATAAACAGCAGATATTAATACATGATTACCTGGCTCAAGCTTCGTACGCAGCGTTGGAATCGCAGTCCTTGGGAACATCAGGTTTGTGTTGGACTGGGCATAAATAAGCTCTGCCCGTTCATGTCCGTGGATGCCCGTTATCCCGCTGCTGCCAAATCCGGTCATGCCTGATACACTTACACTGTGCTGCGATACGACAAGTGAAAGATCCAGCGGCAAGGCAAAACCGCCTTCTGCCGCATCCAGCTCCCTAGCCGTCTCGATTCGATGAATTCGTAAATGCCACGGTAAACCTGCAGTCAAATAGGTCGTGATTGTAACATCCCGCCAGGGCTTCCATACCGAAGTAAGCAGATCACCGTCGATGGATGTTTGTTCATTCCGTCTACGGACCCGGTAAAGATTATCGCCTTCACTTAAGGCGAGCATAGAGTCAAAGGCTCCTTGCGATAATCCCCATTCCGCCCGCGGTACACTGAAGCCAAAGGAAGCGGAGTAAACGAACTTCTCATATTTTGCAGACGTATGGGTATGCTCATTAGAAGTTAAATGACCGGTATTAAAGGCGGCAATATGATCTCGATCACTATCTCGACAGATGACTAAATGAGGAGCTTGCTGAACCGATACAGCTGGAAGTTCAGGAAGCGGCAGCTCCTCAACCTGCCAGAACCAATGGTTATCTGGCAATGCCAGCGGCAAGAAGGCTTTCAGTCCCCAATAGACCGAACCCGGAGCATTATAGTTTTCCGCCATAATGAGATTCGGGTAGCCGTAGCCAACTGTTAACACTCCGTTTGAAGCAATAATCGGCTGCTGGAACCACCAGCGCAAATGGCGCATATACAGACCTTTAATCACACCTAGCTCAAATGGCTGGACGTCTGCGAAAGCAAAGGCCCCCCATAAAGCGCCCTGCGCAAACCGATAAGTTAAGCTTCTGCCATATGGAATCGCGCGGCCATCCTCCGAGAACCAATGTACAAATTGCTGAGCGAATAATATAGCTCGTTCCTCGAAACGCTTCGCCCTCTCCGGATCTTCTTCCTTCATAAGGGCGGAATAGATTAATCCGCAATAATGGAACGCAAGTGGTACATAATAATCACAGTGACCCGAAGTACCGTCTTCGTACCAGCCTTCTTCCAAATAGAACTGTTCAAGACGGTCAAGATTCGCTCCGAGTTGATCCTTTGCATACGGAAGTCCTAGCTTATAGAAGCCGACGTTAACGAGTACATGGAAAAATAGCCAGTTGCAGTCATGAACCTTGCGTTCATTGATTTGATTTAACCAGTTATAGAAATGCTGCTTTGTTGCTTGGCTGAGAGGTTCCCAAAGACGATTAGGTGCGATCGCTAACGCTAATCCGAGAGATGCCATCTCAACCAGTCGCTGGTCATAATCGGACACCGCTCCCCAATATTCTTCATGCTCGGGATTCGTTCCGTTCGTTATTCCTTTAAGTATAACCTGCAGCAAATCTTCATCAATTGTGCCGCCTCCTGCAGCAAGAGGAGCCAAGCCCCAGATAATACGGGAGAAGCCCTCCATGCCGGCAACGTCGACCGTTTGGCCCGCACCAGAACCGTCCAGCTCCAAACGTGCTCCACCAGTAGAATAAAAGGGAAGAAGCGGCTCCGCCAGCTCACGGAATGCCTGCTCCAGATCCCTTTTACTTTGCAGAGGATTAGCTGCAATTGGCTTTATTCCCATGGAATCGTCGCGCCTCCTCTAAGCCGCGCAAGACCTTCCACGAAGAAGTAGTCGCCATAAATAAGTGGTACATCCATGTTTTTACGTTCCGGATAATGGCTTGTACCATGTAAAATAAGTCCTTCTTCTTCATCCTGATCAAAGGCACCATAGTTCTGGTACAGAGACTTCAGAATACGTTCCCCTGCATTCCGGTAGCTGGAAGCTTCCGAATCCGGCACAAGCTCGGAGAGCAGCAGCAGCCCGCAGGCTGCACAAGCTCCTGCTGATGAATCACGAAGTACTTTGGTTTCCTCCGGTGCTCGGAAATCCCATACTGGTACGCTGTCTTCCGGCAGCTGCGACAGGAAGAAGTGAGAAACATGCTTCGCCGCATCGATATATTCTTGTCTACCTGTATGCTTGGCAGCAAGTGCAAGACCGTATACCGCCCACGCCGTTCCACGGGACCACGCCGACTCAGGTCCAAAACCTTGACCGCCGATATATTCGGCTACTTCGCCGGACTGCGGGTCAAACCGAACAATATGGCGGACCGATCCATCCTTACGAATGAAGTGTTTAAGAACCGTCCCCATATGCGCTTCGGCAACATGACTGTATCTTAGATCTCCTGTTTCACGCGTTGCAAAGTGCAGCAGCGGTACGTTCATCGCACAATCAATAATCGCCCACCCGCTGTTGTCTTCTCCTTCACTCCAAGGGTTCCATGCGCGGATGAAATTACCCTTCAAATTAAAGCGGCCCATCAAATAGTTAGCCGCCTTCAGCGCTCTTCTTCGGGATAATTCACTTCCATATAGCTTATAGTTAATCACGCTCGTTAACGTCCACATAAAACCGATGTCATGATCCAATCGATCATAGCCGTCGAGCACTTCATCTAGTCTAAGTTCACACTCTTCCGCAATAGGACGGAACGTTGTATCCCTACTACCTTCCCCCTCATGAAGAAGCCAAAGCAGTCCTGGCCAAAAACCAGCTGTCCACCAGTGTGGAGATTCAAGTACATAAGTACCACCTTGACTTGCATGCGGGAACTCGGCACCAATACGTGCACTTGTCCGTTTTACTTTATTAATGGTTTGTTCCCAAGCTTCATTCACCCATGGAGCCGTTTCAATGCGATTCGCCTCAGAAATTGTATTCATCCTCTGATTCCACCTATTCTTGAAATTTGAATGTAAGTTTAAACGTCTTTTCAAGGGATACCTCATCTTTGGATATGAGATAAATCCGATAATAGCTTTCTTCCTGACCGGAATGATTCGAATAAACGCGCTCAACAATTGAGACATCCAGATGAAGAGGTTCAAAATCCAAAAGTACCGTATGTCGATTACCCTTCAGTTGAATTTGCCCATCGTGAAGGACAACTGGTGCGCATTTGCTAACGATTACTTCTGTAATGGCTCCACCTTGCTGCTCAAACCGGAATGTATCCGTTAATACGAGCTCCGGAAGGTCGGTTTTATGCCAAACAAACTGTCTAGTATAAAAATCAAGCCCGCTGTCCTGGTAACAAGCTGCAAGCTCAAGTGTAAACCGATCTTCGGTTTCCCCTTGCTCAAGCTGCAACACTTTAGCTGCGCTCTTCGCGCCTACCTCCTGATAACGTCCTTTGATAATCGGCAAAGAATGCCCCTGCGCTCCTGTGCAATCATATTCATAACGGCCATCGCCAAAGTATTGCGCTGTATATTCACCGCTGCCAAGATCAACGGCAAACGCCGGATCATCATCCGCAAGCAAAATAAAATGACCTACGTCGATATGATTATGTGGCTCATTATTATGGCCCCCCTTGGCTGCAAAGCCAAAGCTGCCCGTCTTCCCTGTGCTTCGCGAAATGAACCACTGGGCATCAGGCAAGTACCAGCTTCCGCTTGCCCAATCTGTATGCCTTGGAGCGTCGGGACGGAACCAAACCAGATTGCGTAACGCATGTGCAAAACGACTGCAGTGGTCATCCGTAAAGCCCGCTCTAATCGATAACGGCGCATACTCGACTCCCTCGATCTGAGCAGCAAGATAATCGGACAATCCGATGTTTACGCTTACATGAGAGGAAGCGTCTGAGAAGTTGGCCGGACGATTTTGCACCAGGTAAGCCTTTTGCTGGAACCTAGCGATCGTCTGTACCAGCTCTGAGACGAATAAATCAGCGTTCCCATTCGACGCGCGCTTCAGTAGATCAGCAAAATAAACAAAGTAACCAAAGCCATAATTCCAATAACCCGGACCTTCCGCACAAGCACCATCATCACCAAAGCCGGATAAATAATGGTTCATTGTCCCGATTGCCCGATGAATAATTGCGGATTTCCGAACAGGATCACGTTCCAGCAGCAAAGCTGCCGATCCAATCGAGCCTGCACAAACGGCAGCCCAGTTATGGTCTGCACTCTCCCAATGATAAGGTGGGAATTGATCATCCAGATAAGGGGTAAACAATCTCCGCTCCACTTTCTCCATCATTGCTTCACGAAGTGCCGTAGGCAAGGACTGCCCAGTAATCGTTATAATTTCAGCAAGTGCAAAGCCAGTCTCCGAAGCAAATAAATCAATATGGCGATTACTCTGCTGTCCTCTCATATGGGCAGGCAGACACCAGGTTTTCTCTTCGAGAATCGCCTCTATGATCTCTATTAAAGCCTGACGATACCGGTCCTCATCAGGAAAAAGACAATGCAGAAAGGCAAATGAGGTAAGACGACGGCGCCGTTCGAAATAAAGTCCTTCATAAATAAGCCGGTTACCATTAGTCTCAAACAACTTGTAAATCTCTTCGGTCAGAACTGGGATAGAACGCTCAAGCAGGCGTTCTCCTTCCTCTCTTATCTCCTTGATCATGCTTGCATAAAGAGAAGAATCGTTCATTTCCTGCCAATTGATCCGGTTCCCGGTGAGAGAATAGATATTATCCTCCACTTCAGGCTGATCAGCGAGCCATTGTGCTAATGTTTCTGGTTCCCATTCATAGATGATTCGCATATTCCCTCCTACTAACCGCGATATTCGGTTGGTGTTAAGCCTGTCTGCGCTTTGAAGGTCTTAATGAAATAGCTCTGATTATCGTAGCCAAGCATTTCACAAATCTCGCTCACATAATAATTCGTCTGGTCGAGCAGCTCTTTGGCCCGATCAATCTTCTGATCCGTTACATATTCAATGAAGGTAAGGCCCGTCTCCTTCTTAAAGAAACGACTGAAATAGCTGGGATTCATATGCAAATGAGCAGCTACTTCCTCCAGTGTAATCCTTTTGCCCAGATTCATCGACACATATTTGTATGCTTCTGATACCTCACGCCTTTTGCTAACTGGCAATGCATCTTCTCTAGCCGCAATGTAGGATAACAACTGCGTATTAAACCATTGGAATAAGCCCCATAACGAGTCAAAATTAACGATCTCCTTATGCAGCTTTTCGGCTGTTAAAGCCGGCGAAGCAAACAGCATAGCATGAAGCTTTAACCGCATATCAATGAGCAGCTTAAGCACCCAGTCTCTGACTTCTTCAGAAGAATACCGTTCTCCACGAATATGCGCTTCCCATTTGCCCGCCAAGGAATTGATTTTCTCTCCATCTTTCGCCATCAGTGCTTCACGGATTTCAGCTCCAGCCTGATCGTACTTTGCAAGGAGACCCGATGCCTGCTCCAAGTCCTTCTGCCATTTGGTGATTTCCGCTTGAGATAAATAGAACCGCTGTTCATCAGCCTTCAGCAGATTACATAATGCCATCTTGAGCAGCTGCGGACTGTCACAGCTCGTTCCGATCAGAAAAGCCATTTTCACCTTAAGCACTTGACCAAGCGTTCTTTGGATCGTTTGAAGACTAGTCTGTACTTGATCGAACACATTTTGCTTTAGTCCTGGCTTAAACGCAAAAAGCAATAACGATTGCCTGCTGCTGTAGCCGATATGCACAACTCGAAGCGGAAGATTCGTGAGCAGTTCCTCCATGACATTGCTAATGGCAAAATGCAAGGTTTGATCCGAATCAAACCGGTTCTTGATGACATTGTAGCTTTCAATAAAGCCGGCTACAGGAAGACATAACTCTCCGTTCTGGAATAAGCCGTAGGAGCTAAAGTCACGCTGCCATTGCTTCGGAGAGATTAATGGCTGCTGAACGAACTCCCGGAACAACTTTTCTTTCCGCAGTTCCTGCGTCTCACTGACCATTCGCTGCATTTGGTTTTGTTCATTCAGCCTTTGGCTCTCGCCGTCAAAACCATCCTTAAACTTCTGCAGCAGCCCTACTAAATCCTCCGGATCAAGCTGATCCTTCAGCAAATAATCCTGTACATCAAGCCGCATCGCCTGCTGGGCATATTGGAATTCGCTATGACAGGATAAGATGACGATTCGAACTTTAGGGTTCATCTGCTTGACTTTAGTGACCAGTGCGAGTCCATCCATCTTCGGCATCCCGATATCTGTTACCAATATATCCGGCATTTCCTCCTGCATATGTTCCCATGCTGCAAGCCCGTTCTCATGCTTTCCGCACAAGACGAGGCCAAGCTTTTCCCAATCTACCACTTCCGACAACAGCTCAATGACCGGATAATCATCATCTACGAGCATCACTTTATACATGAGGACGACCCTCCTCTCGAATAGGGATATGCATAATAACACGGGTTCCTTTCCCACTATCCACGGTTATATGAAAGGCATCGCCGAACATAATCCGCATTCGCTCTGCTACATTCGCCACGCCAATTCCGGACATGCCAGGTGTTTTCGTACGCCTTGTCTCTTGGCCGGGCTCTATGGCTGCTGTCGTCAGGCGCTCCCTCAAACTTTGCAGCGCCTCAGGATCTATTCCATTCCCGTTATCCTCTATGGCCAGCTCCAGAAAATGATCATTTCTGACTGCCGTAATGCGGATCGTTCCTGCACTTTGATTAAGGCCATGAATAAGCGCATTCTCAACCAGTGGCTGCAAAATAAACCGCGGTACCTTGATATCAAAGGATGTCACTTCAACATCCACAACCAGCCGCGCCTCTTCCTTCTGCCTGAGGTTCATTAACTCCACATAATGCGTCAGCAGCTCAATCTCTTCATGCAGCATAATCGCGTCCTCATCCCGGCTGATCGTCATTCGCAGCAGCTTAGATAAGGAAGCAATCATCTTCGCACTGTCCTGATCACCGCCACGCATGACTTTCATCCGTATGGAATTGAGTACATTAAACAGAAAATGCGGATTGATCTGAGCCTGCAGCATCGCAAGCTCTGCCTTACGCTTCCGCGCTTGAGTCAGCGAAACCTCTGCAAGCATCTCTTTGATACGGTCAAGCATTTGGTCGAACAAAAAGCCTAATCTTCCGATCTCATCAGCTCCACGAATACTCGAGCGGACTTCCAGATTACCCCGTTGTACACTTGAGGCAACCTTACCTAGCCGGATTAGCGGTTTCGTCAGTTGTCTCATCAACACCAGCAGCAGAACGAGAAAGATAATAAAAGAAATAACCTGGAATAAAAATACCCGGTTAAAAATCGAGCTGATATTTACGATTGCATCCTGATAGGGTTCCGTCGCCACCAAATGCCAGTCAATAAATGAAAGATCAGCAGTTGTCAGCAAAATCTTCTGATTCTCATCTTTAATAATGGACGACGCTGACTGAGGGTCACTCTCCAGCATCTGCCTGCTGTATTGGAACGTCTGATTAATCTGCTCCTGACGTGGTGAAGACAAAATCCGTCCATCGCCGTCCACTAGAAGCACTTCCTGGCTGCCCGTCAAGCTGCCTAAGATACGGCTGATCTTGTTTTCCATCATCGTCACAATGACGTACCCGTAAATCCGGGTACTATCGAACCTCAACGTCCTTGCTACCGAAATTTGATAAGGACTGCTGATCTTGTCATAAGGAAACATCGTTGGTGCTGTACTTACCCAGTAGGATTGCAATCCAGTTAACTGCTTCAAATTCTCGAACCAAGGTTCCTTCTGAAAGCGCAGCGGATCCATTTCATCCTTGGAATAGTTCGTAAACGTTTCACCATTGGTCAATATAATCGTGATATAGCTCTTTTCCCCGATATAAGTCAGTGTCTCAAGCTGCTGCATAATCCGGTTCGTGGCCATAAATTTATCGTAGGGATCAATTTGATCCGTATTTATCATTTTAATAAAGCTTGATTTCATATCCGTATTTGCTTGAAAGTAATTGGCCGTATTCAGCATCCCTTGGAACACGTTTTTTACGGATCCATTGACCAGCTGCATGGAATCGGTTGCATTTTCTTTCGCTTGCTGTTCAACAGCCTCTCTCGTTAGGGAATTATAGATGAGCATCGTTAATACGGCTGGTATGAGAATACAAAGCACAGCGACTAATGAAAGCTTCCCTCGTACGGAATGAAAGTAGGATCTGATGCGGTACATCCATGATGTCCCCCTTAGATAGAAAAGGGGGACGTAATACCCGTCCCCTTTGAAACTTATTATACCTGATTATTATTTTTTGTTGGCTGCAATAATTTCGTCAACGCGTTTCTTGGAGTTCGCAACGGTTGTGTCGATATCCTGGTTGCCAAGAATGAGTTTTTCATACTCTTCGTTGATTGCTTTGTACACTTCTGCTTGATAAGATGCTGGTGCGATAATTTCAGTTGCTTTCGAATTAACAAGTGTATTTACCAAGCTTTGTTTATCGACAAGCTCAGGGTTTTTAGTACCGCTTAGGATTGTATCGATAATACCGGCCACTTGATCGTTGCTTACACCATTCCATGCTGGAATGTTTTTTCCTTGAACAACTTGACCTTCGGTTGTATACCAGCGAACGAATTTATAAGCTTCATCTTTGTTTTTGGAGCTTTCCGATACGGCTACATAGTCTGTTGTTACAGGTGTGATGCCGGATTGGTCACCAGCCGCGTTTTTCGGGAATGGAGCAACTGCTACATGGAAGGTCAGCGGAAGTGTATCTGTACCGCCAATTTCCGTGTTCATCCAAGAACCAATTGTCAGCATGCTTGCGGATTGGTTAAAGAATTGGTTACGATAAGCCAGCTTTTGCGAGATCATATCCGAATAAGGAACGGAGGATTTGTCCTCTTTTTCCATTTTCACACGAAGCTCAAGTGTTTTCTTGAAGTTAGGATCATCCAGGTTAGATGTGCCGTCTGCTTTCAAGAACTCCGAGCCTGTTGGCTGGTTCTCCATCATCAGCTTCAAGTATTCCATCCAGCCGCCGTTTTGCGGACCATGGAAATAGGTGCCATAACGTTTGGTAGCACCTTCGCCTTTTGTCAGCTTTTTCGCGTAGTCCGCGTACTCATCCCAAGTCCAGTCCGTCGGAACAGCAAGTCCTGCTTCGTCCAGATTGTCCTTGTTCAGAAGAACGTACCAAGGGTTGAATTTGCCTGGCAGTGCATATACTTTGCCGTTCAGATGCGTATCTACTTTATAGTCCTCTTCCACCTTGTAGCCGTCTTTAGCCAGGAAGTCATCAAGTGGAGCAGCCATGCCAAGTGCTACACGTTGTGCATAGCCGGCAGCATCACTAAACATCAAGACGTCAATTTGCTCACCGGATGCAACTCCGAGGTCGAGCTTTTTCATCGCTTCCTGCGTATCGCCTTTTTCACTCAGCTGTACAAGCTCTACCGTTATATTCGGATTTTTCTCATGGTAAGCATCAAGTGTTGCTTTCCAGTTATACGCCTGCTCTGTGCCGTAAGTGTACAGGCGCAGTTTTACCGGATCTCCACTTGCTGTGTTGTTCGAACCAGCGTCTGCACTTGCCGTAGCATTCGCATTAGCCGATGCATTAGCATTCTTGTTGTTTGTGTCATTGTTAGAATTTCCGCATCCTGCAAGTACTCCTGTAAGCAGTAAACTAATCGCTAATCCTGAAGCCCATCTCTTTTTCATTTCTTTTGCCCCTCTCTGAAATGCTAAATAGGATGTTGATAGTTTTCATTATAGTGAGCAGATGTCAGGTAAGGATGAAACTATCTTTACCTAAAATGCAACAAATTCGACTTTCTGCTAACGCTTTCATTACCCTTTTACGCCGCCAAGTGCAATACCTTCGATAACACTCTTCTGACCAATGATAAATACAATCAGGAGCGGCAGGATCGCAGATACCGCAGCCGCCATAATTAGCGAGTAGAATTCGCCGCTGAGCGAGGTGAACTTTTGCATGGCCAGTGGAATAGTAAACAGATTGTCGCTTCGCAGGAAAATAAGCGGGTTCTGATAGTCATTCCATGTCCAGATAAAGCGCAAAATCGCATAGGTTGCAACGGCAGGCTTCACAAGCGGAAGGCCAATGCTCCAGAAAGTCCGGAAATGATTCGCCCCATCAATTTTAGCTGACTCAATAAATTCCTGATGGACGCCCATAAAGAATTGGCGAAGCATAAAGGTCCCGAGTACGCTGAAACTGCTAAGAAGAATAAGACCCCACAAGCTGTCGAACAAGCCGATCTGACGGTACAAAATAAATTGCGGGATCAGAATCGCTTGGCTTGGCACCATGTACGTAGCGAGTACAATCAGGAACAAGAAGTTGCTTCCTTTAAACTTAATCTTGGAGAAACCGTAAGCAGCAAACGATGAAAGCAGAGCCGAGATAAACGTAGTCGTAACGCCTACTTTAATCGAATTAAGATAGTATTTCCAGAAGGGATAATCTCCCACCCATACTTCCTTATAGTTCTCTATAGCATGCCAATGTTTCGGAATCCACTCAATGGGATAAACGAATACATCCTTTTCCAATTTAAAAGAGGTAATCAGCATCCATATAAATGGCATCAGGAAAATGATGCTTATTGCGAACATAATGACTGTAATAACGCCTTTGCGCCAGTTGAAGCCTGTGTTTGTTGTTGGCATGAAGTACCGCTCCTTCCGCGATTAATAATTAACCCATTTCTTCTGTGCGATCCATTGTCCAAATGTAATAAGAAGAACGAAGACGAACAGCATGACCGCAATTGACGAGGCATAACCAACTTTAAGATTAACGAATGCCGTATCGTACAAATACCAGACCATCAGCGAGGTAGACCCAATCGGACCACCTTGCGTCATTACGGCAATAATATCAAACACTTTAAAGGTTGCGATGACACCGGTTACAAGAAGGAAGAACGATGTTGGCGACAGCAGCGGGAATGTAATTCTTGCAAATTTGACCCACCCGTTCGCTCCGTCGATATCAGCCGCTTCATAAAGGTCCTTCGGAATCGACTGCAGCCCAGCCGTGTAGATAATCATATTGAAGCCGATGGAAGTCCAAACCACGATCATCATGATAGAAATAAGCGCGTAATGCGGATCGGCAATCCATTTCGGCGGGTTGCTGAAGCCTAAGGTGTGCAGCACCTGGTTAATGGGTCCATAAGATGGTTGGAACAAGACTTGCCATACGACAGCAACAGCAACGATGCTCGAGATATAAGGCATGAAGTAAGCAACCTTGAAGTAGCTTTTCAAATAGACATGGCGGTCGATGAGAACGGCGAGCACCATGGAGATTAGCATATAGACCGGTACAGCCAGCAGGAAGACAAAGTTATTGCGTACGGAACGCAAGAATTGATCATCATGGAACAGCTTTTTGAAGTTGCCGAAGCCTACCCAGTCAATCCCTTTCCAGCCTTGAACAAAATTCCAATCCGCAAAGCTAAGTACAATTGTTGCTATGATGGGGAGCAGGACGAGAACAAATACGCCTATGAGCATCGGGCTCACGAACAGCAAACCGGCAAGCGTTTCTCCGCTTTGCAGCGAGCGTACTTTTTTCGGCTTCTCCAGCTTTCCCATTACTTGTGGTGAAGTCTCCATATTAAGCACCTCGAATTTCTTAGAATAGTAGTGGTTGTGTTTATTATAGGGAATGCTAGAGCGCAACCTATACCGTTATTTTTACTTTTTTCTTGTTAGAATTGACTTCTTCCTTTGAGGTAAAATCAAACTACGCATTCAAATGTTCTTCCGATCGCCATTGCTCGGGGATTCCTTGAACTATTCCAATAGGATTGGAATCCCCTCACAAAAGCGAACACTATCGTTTCTCCAGAATCATTTGAAATGCTCCGTTTGCATTTAACCTATTTTTAACAAAAAAGACACTCCTAATTAGAAAGGAGTGTCTTCAACTAAAAGATAGAATAATTCGTGTAACGAAGCGTCAGATGCTTATTTGTTGATAAATAGAAACACCAGGATTCTAACGAATCCTGATAATGCTATTAGGTTAGTTGGAAGCAAAACAGAGCACTTGAGAGGGAAATAGTGATAGGAGGATTCGTTACATTTTCTAGACCATCCATATAGCACGAATAGCATGATGAGGATTCGTTAGAGGTTGTGCAAGCAGAGGCTAGAGCATGAAAAAGAGGCTGCCCCAATAGCTTGGGACAACCTCTTTTGTTTGGCGTTTACTCACTGATTAGTTCAGAGGAAACAAGAAGTCTTTTTAATAGAGTTGCTGCTTCGGCACGAGTCACGCTGCCTGAAGGTGCAAAGGAGCCGTCTGGTTTGCCTTTTAATAAACCTGCGCCTGTTGCTTTGCCAACGGCATTAGATGCCCAATTTGAGATACTGCCCGAATCCTTATAGCTCAAATCCACTGCAACCAGCTTGATGCCTGTTGCTAGTTCCAGAGCTTTTACAGACATAACAGCCATCTCTTCACGGGTAACCTGGTTATTCGGACGGAAGGTACCGTCGTCGTAGCCGTTAATGATACCTGCGCCAGAAGCAAGTTTTATGACATCCGCATACCAACTGCCGCTTGTGATATCTTTGAAGGTACGTGGTTCACCCATTTCACGAATACCAAGCGCACGAACCAGCATGGCGGCAAATTCCGCACGTGTTACGGCGCGTTCCGGCTCGAACTTACCAGCAGATGTACCATTAAGGATTCCCTTACCTGCGAGCAATGCAATATCTACTTTTGACCAGTGGTTGGCTGTATCCGAGAAAGTGCGAGTGATCTCGGCAGCTGTGTAGATGCTGTTACCCATACTTTTAATCGTAATTACGGTTTTGCCATCCTTCACCGAAATGACGGCGGGTACGGAGCTGAATGTTCCTGTGACCGGATCATAAACGAGTACTGTTAATTTTCCGGTATCTTGAGCTCCATCAACCGTTATTGTCCGCTCGATGTACGAACCGCCGAAGTTTGTAATGACAATCGTCTGGCTGCCGGATTGAACCGATATGCTGAAATCAATGGCATTGCCAACGGGCATGATGCCTTGAATGGCTGCATCATTGTTCAGCTTTGATGAAGCATCAACAGCAGGCGATTGAATAGAGAACATCCAAACCGCGTTTGCTGTATCCGTAATGCCATTCGCTTGAAGAACCTGTGCTAGCAGCTTCAACGGGAATGTATAGCTTGCCTGTTGATTCTGGATCAACACAGTCAGATCCGAATTAGATGCAGCCAGCTCCAACAGCGTTTTTACGGTAAATGCCGCTTTTCCGGAGATTGCAGATCCACTGATATCAAATGTAATGACATGCTGGCCAGCTTTCACTTCATCCCTTAAAGCCTTGTCGTTATCTTCCGGCTTCGCTGAAGCAGCAACTGCCTTCGATCCTTCAGTGCCTGAGCTGCCCGAACCTGGATTCGTTCCTGTGCTGCCTTCTTCCTTCCCATTAATCTGCAGGGTAAATACTCGGGTTTTTCCATTGTAAACAACCGTTAATTTCACATTACCCGGCCGGACTGCTTTCAATACACCGCTTTCCAGATTAGCGATATTGGTGTTATCTACGGTAATCACCGCATCATTCGTAACCTCTTCCCCGTTGCGGCTATATACATGTACATTCTCAGCAGCGCCTTTCTCAAGAACGAATGGTCCTCTGCTCAGTTCACCTAAGCTGAACTGGAATGGTTGAAGATTAGCAAATCCTTCGTTCTGCTCCTGGAAGGCAAAATTCGGATTCGTATCATTGACTACGGAGATCCGTTCTCCACGGACAATCACATTATCAATTGTGACTGAGCCTTTTACATTTGGCGTGACATCCACACCATTCGTTCCCGCTCCATCAATAACGGTATTCTCGATCGTTACGCCATTTACTTGGAACTCGCCATGAACAATCAATCCGGCATATGTGCTGTCAATGGCTGTATTATTGCGGATGTTGACCGTACCGTTCAAATCTTTTTCGCTTGCGAATACCCAGATCGCACCTAGATTGATTCCATAACCGGAATCAAAGCTGCCAGTGCGGATCAGCGTATTACGTTCCACCACAGTAGTACCGCTGAACGGAACCGGATTAAACCGAGTCGATACCGCTAAGCCTGCACCATTTGTAATGGTGTCTTTTGCAATATTATCCGTCATCTTGTTGTCCTTGCCGCCGAAAATAACCATGTTATCCGCCAGCCAAGGAAGAGATACCGTATTAAAGCGAGCCGTATTGTTAACGCTGGCTACACCTTCTGCCGACCACATGGCAATACCGTCATCACCTGGGTAACGGATATCGCTTTGCTCCAGCATACTGTTGCTCGTTCCTACACAGAAGTTAATGCCGTCCGCCATCAAATTACGCATCCGCAGGCCAATCATATGAAGGCTGTCGGTAAATCCTGTACTGCCTTTGAGGCGCGTCAGCCAGAGGCCTGTCTTGGAATGCTCGATCCATACATTTTGAATAACGGAGCCTGGACCAAACTCACCTTCAAAGCCATGTGTGCTTGCTTCGTCATCCCGGATGTTCAAATCGCCATCGACAAGAAGATCATATACTTGAATGTTGCCGCCATCCCCGATAAACCGTGCACCAAGCAGAGTCGTATACCACATGCCAGCACCACGGATTGTCACATCAGTTACATGCAGCAAGCTTTCACGAAGCTCGAACGTTCCTGCCGGGAACCAGACATCTTTGCCAGATGCCTTTGCTGCTGTCATTGCGGCATTAAAAGCAGCCGTATCGTCCGCTCCATCATTTGCCGCCGCGCCATAGTCCGCCACCGAGAGGAAACCGTCTGGCATCACAAACGAATCTGCAACCTGCTCCATGTCGGCCAGATCGATGACATAATAATCAGCCGCGCTGTCTGCATCCTTCTCCAGCCTAATTGTCGCACCAGCAGGAACATCGCCAATCATCGCATGAATTTCATCAAAAAAGCGGTGCGCACTGCCTTGCGTTGGATCATTTGACCAAGGGTAGCTGCCGTATTCCCATGCATATTTGGAAGTTAAGTGTAATTTCTGTTTGAACTCACCATTGATATACAAGCCTAAGCTTTCTTGCAGTCCGCTGCCATCGGCGCTGTCTGGGATGGCGTAACGTAACACAATAGAGTTTGCCGCTTCCGCTAAAGTAAACTCGACATAATCGCCTGTCTCATCCAGTTCAACCGCCTGTCTGCCGGAAGCCTCGGATGCCATCTCGCGATACACTCTCGAAGGCCCTATGAATGAACCATTCGTGGCCGCATGCTCAGCTTCATAAGTAACGTATGGTACTGTCGCACCGCGATAGTCAAGGTTAACCTCATTATCTACCGTGAAAGAGTCGATGGAAAGGCTTCCGCTTCCCGCCGAATCCTTCTGTACCGTTACGGTATTAATGCCTGCCCGGAGGTCAAGCGTTACAGCTGCATTTCTCCAGCTTCCAGCTGCTTCGACTGTAACTGAATCCATTGGACTGCCGTTTACAGTCAGCTTAAGTTTACCAGACTGGCCTGTTAGATAGCGGACCGAAGCCCCATAAGAGCCTGCGTCCTTCGCATTAACAACAAAACGAATGAGATCAGCTTCCTTCGTCATTCCTTCCAAATAGCCAGTGCCTGTATGACCATTGGATAAAGAAGCTGTCGATAAACTTTGACTATGGAAAGCATTCTCTGCTTCATAAATCACTTTACCGCTGACTGGAGTCAAGTTCCATGCGGCAGATGTTGTAAGGCCTTCTTCACCATATTGAAGCTGATCGTCTTCCAAATAGAGCGCTCCGGTCTTCTCAGCCGCATTCGTAATCACGAGGCGTCCAAGATGTTCTTCCACGACCCACTGCTCAGTATCCGTTATTACACTTCTGTCTACGAGTGAAAGATCGAGCGATAAAAGCTTCCCTGTTGCCCGGTTCTTAATTAGCTTGCGCCCATTGTAATCCTGCAGCAGCCATTCGGCACTTGGATTACCCGTACCAGAACTTGCCGTAACAACCGCAGCACCATTAGATGCTGCAAGTGACTTGCCGTCTAATGTAATCGTGACATAGTTGGTGTCATCAAATATAGGTGTGCTAGTCACTTCGTTACGCTCTTCGCCCAACACTTGCGTTGTGAATCTCTCCGTTGCGTTCTCAAAGCTCCACTGTAACGTTCCGAAAGAGGCTGGGAATAAGCCGCGTTCCGCGTAACCCGCACTATTTTGCACATTGATATACTCATCATCAAAACTGTCGTATAAGCTGCGGATTAGATAGCTCGAACCTTGCGGCTCTATAGACCAGTTTGCTCTTGTGGCAACGGCCTCCCCTTCTCCGCTAATAATATACCGATAGTTGTCATCTACGGCGATGTAATGTCCAGTTACACGGTTCGTAACGCGATAAGATCCGTTATCACCGCTAAGCAGCCAATGTGAATATCCGTTCTCTAAGTCCACATTGCCATACAGCACGACTCCTCCATGGTTCTCATATAGGAATTGGCCGGTTGCCGCATTTTTGATTCGGACTGGAACAGCTGGCAGAGGGGCTTCAGGCACTTCAACTTCTTCCACCGCGAATTGTCCTTCATCATTGCCAGCGACAAGCTTGCTGACAAGCGCGTACCCGGCTTTATCACCGGCTGCCTCATAGACATAGTGGCCAGCCCAAGCGCTCTTGATGTTGATATAGCCCGTACTTGCACTATCTTGCAAATACCATTTGGCGCTGCCCCATTGCGGATAGATTTGTTCAGATGCCAGCTTGAAATCAGGCGTATCCTGCTCAACTGCACCACCTACCCCTTCCATGGACAAATAATGGCCGGTTGCAAGGTTTTTCAGTCGGACAGACCCTACACCATCCCCCGTATCTTCAGGGAACCAGACGGACGAGGTATCCGATTCCGCAAGGCCTTCAAACTTAACCTTACCTAGATCTTCCGAGCTCGCATCTGTTACTTCATACAAGTAACCACCTGTCAGCTTGCTCTTGATCCGGATGTTGCTTGGCGCTTCTGCAGGAACATTAACGAAACGCCAGCGCGGACTTCCCCAGTTTGGATTAATAATGCCGTATTCACCGTATTTGGTCAGGTTTTGCAAGTTAATATACTTTTGGGCACCTGCCTCATCATTCGCATCAAGTACGCTATGAATCAGCCGTGATCCGCCGCCCATATCCTCAATTACCCATACCGCACTTCGCCAATCGTCCTCGACGTCAGTTACTTTAATATGGCCGTCCGTTACATTTTGCAGATTGATATAATGATTCGTTTCGCGGTTTTTAATCCGTTTGCGGCCTTGAAAGCGTTCGACCACCCATTGATCCCGCTCATCATCGGTTCTTAGATTGCCGTATTTCAAATTGCCCTGCATATCTTCATATAAATACATAGACTGCCACTCATTCATAATGCGTACAAACTGCGGGGTGCCATCAGTTGATACAGACGGGTCGGCGAAAAGCCATTGTGCCGGGTTTGTATCAGGATCAACGGTACCTGCTTGTGCAGCTCCGATTGCACCTGCGTTATGCAGATAAACATTCGTTCCGCTGTCATTCTTAATCGTCTTGTAATCGTCATAAATATTCGAAGATACGATGGTCCATTGATAAGAAGAATCGATGTCCGAGGCATCCTCCGCTGTCAAAGGATCGGTTGGCTCTGAAACACCGTTATGAATATAATGACCAGTCCCCAGATTGCGGATTAGTGTCTTACCATCATAATCCTCTAAAATCCACTGATACACGCCTGCATTTGAGTTGTCTAGAACGCCATATTTTACAACACCGTTGTCTTCATATAAGTACGCAGCTCCTGCAGGGTCATCGGAATAACTTGCAATTCGAATTGGTTGAACATCCGTTGCCCTATCAAGACGCCACTGGGCACTTCCCCAAGAAGGCTGCGCCCAGTCATTCGCCCGCACATTGGTATCATCCGGGAACTGGGTATTTAACACATAGTTGAGAGGTGTTTCACCTTCAGTTGCAAACACACTTGTAAAAGTAAGGTAGCCCACACTAGCCGCTGGACCCATCGTCCATTCGCTTTTTGTCTCATCCTGAGCTGTTGCCTTAAGCTGCATCCAGCCTTCTGCACCTTGGGTGATGTAATGGCCGGTTGCACGGTTTTTCAAACGAATGACCGATGTACCGTCTTCCTTCGTTACCACCGTCTCGAAATACCAATGAGTACTCTGGTCGGTAATCCCGCCAGCAACGCCAAATTTGACGAAGCCTTCTTCATCTTCATACAGATATTGTCCTGCCTTGTATTGGTTCACGATACGAACAGGAATACCCGCAGGATCAACCGGTTCAAGTGCCCATTGTGGGCTTTCGAAAGTAATATTAATATCACCGCTTACCTCTGCAAATCCGAGCTGATCCTCTTGATGGATGACCAGATTCGCTGAAGGATCGCTGGCATTCTTAATGATGACATAACCAGCACGGCTCGAGTCGGTTATAATCCACTGATCATCCTCCGTGTTCTCCGTAATACTGCGGCTGTATAAAGGATCACGGCGCTGATTCGTTTCTTCCATTGTGATGTAATGGCCGGTTGCACGGTTTTTAATTCTAGTTATGCCATTGCTCTCTTCTATTTGCCAATGTGAATTCTCGTTGTCTATTGCAGTAAATCCGTAGCGTACTACGCCATCAGAACCTTCATACAAATAATTGCTCTTCCATTTGTTCTTAATCCGTACATAACTGTCTGATCCGCTGCTAACCGTACTGGCCGCTTCATCATCTGCTGCATATACCGGAAACGCTGTAAATAACAGCAGCAGCGCCATCAAAGCAGACAGCATCACCTTACTTCGTGCCATCCGTACTCCCCCTCGGTCTTGTTCAAGGATAGTTGCATCTCTCATCTTAGAGGGTGAGGGGGTACAGGACGAGGTGTATTATTGGGAATATTAGGTGTTATATTAAGTTCCTTACATACAAATGGACTGCTTCTTCAATTCTTCTTCCCTGCCATCGAGAGGGAGAGAAGTATACCTGCAAGCAGAACAACTGTGATGAGGATAAAAGCGGCATGCATGCCAGTCATAAATGATTGGCTGCCGCTGAGAATGGAGCCAATGAGCGCGACCCCTAATACCGATCCAAGCTGGCGGCTGGAATTCAAGGCACCGGAAACAGCACCGGATTGTTCTTTTAGAACAGAGGACATAACTGCTGACATAAGCGAAGGAATGGTTAAAGAAACCCCAAAACCGATTAATAACAATCCGATAAACGTCCAAACATAACTCGTATTCTCATTCGTCCATATTTGCAGAAATGACCCAGCCGCCCCGAGACAGAACCCAGCTGTCATTGGAATACGTGCGCCAACCTTGCCGACGAGCCGTCCAGTCAGTATCGGATTAAAGGCCAGAGGAAGCATCAACGGAAGAAGTGAAAGCCCCGCTGAATGGGCTGACAGACCTTGAACTTGCTGAAAAAACAAAGGAAAAACAAATAAAATCCCTGACAGACCTAAGTTAATAGACAAACCGCCAAGCAGGCCTGCCGATACGGTTCTGTTCCTGAATAGCTTCAGCGGGAAAAGTGGTGCTTTTCCTTTTGCTTCAAGATAGACAAACAAGAGGATACAGAGCAATGCTAGAACAAACGAGCCTATTATCTGAAAAGACTGCCAGCCAAATTTTTGTCCTTCCATCAGACTAAAAGATAAGGCGGCGATGGCCCCAATAGCGGTCACCTGTCCCCCTATATCAAAGCTTTTCTGCTGCGACCGAGGAGTTTCTCTGACAAGAAAACCTGTCAGCAGCAGGCTCACCACAGCAACAGGAACTTGAAGAAGGAATATACTTCGCCATCCAGTTGAATCAGCCAATACTCCACCGATTACCGGCCCGGCCGCCATAGCCACTCCGGTAATCGCCGTCCATATCCCCAGCGCTTTGGCGCGTTCAGCAGGTTCGGGATACATATGAACCATAAGCGTCAGTGAGGCTGGCAGTAAAGCCGCTCCTCCTATTCCAAGGACGGCACGCAGCACGATTAGTAGGCTGATGGATGAGACAACTGCCGAAGCAGCCGAGGCGATAAGAAACAGAACCAGCCCCCCGATATATAAACGTTTTGCTCCCAGCTTGTCAGCAAATACGCCCATTGATAACAGTAATCCAGCAAACACAATCGTATAGGCATTAACGACCCATTGAAGATCGGATATTCCTCCACCTAAATCAGCATGGATGGCTGGAAGTGCGACACTAACAACCGTCATATCAAGCAGCACCATAAAATAGCCAAGCGATAATCCCAGCAGCAACAAGCTGCGGCTGGAGAAGCTTTGTTTATTCAATGTAATTCCCCTCTCATTCTATTCCTGTCGAATTCTCTTAAAGTGTATAATGATCCCTATACAAGATTAAGATGAGGGTTTATCCTAGGAGTCGTTCTCCTACGATAGGAATTAGACAAGGAGAGGAAGGTATCGGATCATGGATGATTCCGTAAGATTAAGTGAGCTTGCGCAGTTTCTGCGGACGCGAAGGGCACGCCTTTCTCCCGAACAGGCTGGATTGCCAAGCAGCGGACGCCGCCGGACACCTGGGCTTAGACGAGGAGAAGTCGCACAGCTGTCAGGCGTCAGCGTCGACTGGTATACGTGGCTGGAGCAAGGTCGTAATATACAAGTATCGTCACAGGTGCTGGATAACATCGGGCATGCTCTCCAATTGGATGCTACTGAACGGAAGCATATGTACTTGCTGGCACTCCAGCAGCTGCCGGCAGAGCTGAACCCTGAAGAAAATATAGTCAGCGATGATTTGCAGAGCTTCCTTAACGGGCAAGGAACAAGCCCTGCTTTTATAACGAATGATCGATTAGATATCATTGCCTGGAACAAAGCCGCTAGCTGTGTCTATGGCCGATATGAAGAAATGTCGGATCGAGAGCGCAATTCAGTATGGCGTACCTTCATGTCGCCGTATGTTAGTCAAGTACTCCAACATAACTGGGAAAAGCATGCTCGCCACCGCCTTGCCCAATTCCGTGCCGGTTACGGCAAATTCCCCGGAGATCCTTGGTGGATGGAGATGATCAGCGAGCTTAATCTGGCTAGTGAAGAATTTAGGGAATGGTGGCCGCAGCACGATGTGCTGAACGGACCCGAAGGGATGAAGATTAACTACCATCCAACAGCCGGGCTGCTGATTTTTAACCAGCTTACTTTTCTGGTATCAGATGCTCCCCACTATACCGTCACGGTTAATATGCCGGCTGATGCACAAACGGTTTCCAAGATGGAACAGCTTCTGCTGGAGTAGGTCAAACGTACACCGATAGTTGAATGATTAGGTTAGTCGTCGTCCGACACGGGTGCATATACAAAAAAAAGCTCCTCAACTGCGGTTACCCGGCAGCTTTAGAGGAGCAGAAAAAAAGGTTATGTACCTATGATAGACAATTCAAGCGCGTTATGCCAATTAGAATAAACTAAGAGTGATTAGAATCTACTTATTTTAAGTGATATTGTCGGTTAGAATATAACCAAACCATTTAATTGTGCTGTAATCCGTTGTATCCAAAACAAAGAAATAAATACAGATAGCAATGAGTACAAGCAATCCTTTTACCCATCTATTCACATTCTTTCCGTTAGTATCTGAGATCTTTTCTGATCCCCCTGCAAGGATATATTTCTTAAAAATAACAACGGAGATGTTGCGTTAAACCGCCCTTTACTTTAATGGTGGCGGATCTCTTGGGGAGAATCCGCTGAATAAGAAAAACCGCCAGGGCACAATGCCTTGGCGGTTAATTTATCGTTGATCTAATGTATATCCTTTGTCAGCACCTTCAGACGGTCCGACTTACACAGTTTAGTCATGAATATCAGTTAAACACAATCGATAGTTATTTTTATAGTCTAACCATTATAAAAACTTATAAACCTCTACTAACAATTTATCCGCAGTTTTATTTTGAAGAAGAGCTATTTTCTTTATAATCATTTTCATTATAGTATCTGTTTATGTATCCATCAGATCCATATATCACCACAAGCCCTGGTTCTGGGTCTGGAAGGTCATAACCTAGATTAAATACGGGTAAGCTCTTAGCTTCTTCTTTAACAGAATCAAAAAATGCATCTTCTTTGGCTCTATCTTCATTATCTTCTTTTGTAGCTTCTGATTGTGTAGGTTTCTCCTGTTTATCATCTGAAGCGGATGGTACTGGTTCAGCATCAGGTGATGTTATTATAGCTTTGATATCATATGTAATGGCTGGCTTTTTATGATCATCATACTTTAAGATAGCTCCTGGAGCCAAACGTGTTGGAATTGCTTTTTCCATAGTTATTTCAGCATCTTTGTCTTGACCAACCGAGTTATTCATGGACACTTCTGTATTTAGCCCTGCTGTCTTGTTTTCCTGCCATTGTCTATACCATTCCCTACCAGAAGCCCAGTTTTTAGAGGCTGGATTCTCTTTAAGAATTTCAGAACAGGCGAGTGCCATAATATATTCCTTCAATCCATCATTGTCACTATTAGCAAATTTACTGAGCATATATTTTAAAGCAGGTTCTCCTTGTGAAACAATGAAATTGTAGTCCTTGTTACTATCTGCTCCCTCAATATATGTATATGGACTAGAGGATAGTGATACTTTAAAATCCTTTGGATTAGTAATACTGTCAAGTTTTTCTTCGATAGTTAACCCCAAGGTCTTATCAATTGAATCTTCCTTTACAGAATTACCGCAACCCACTAAACCAAATAGAAATGTAACAGCTAGACATATAACCATAACGTAAATTCTTCTCATAAAGCCCCCTTGTGCAGTTTACTTCTAAGGATTTGTCCATGCTATAAGATACTTTCAACAATGGTGACACCAAAAAACATGAAAAGCAGCCCTACGCTGAAAACCAACATATATTTTAAATCCCTTCTTTCTACGTTATCAAATATAGCCCTCTTCAATGTTTGCAAATATTCAATGATATCTCCACCCCTTTAATAACCCTTAATATGGAATCGTTGTTTATACGCTGTAAAATTCCATATGTTGCACTTAACACCCCTTTTATAGTAAAGAAAGGAGCAGATACCGGCGGGCAAACTGCTCCTTGTTTTCATTTATTGTTTCCAGTTAGTTTAATCCTTAGGAACATAGGGTTGCATTCCCCCGGACATTCAACCTTCCATGACCTTCATAACGGAGAGGCAAATGGAATTAGATAAATGCCTTTGAGGCAAATACCCAAGCATCATACTTCCCCATACATATTATAAAGAATAATCCAGACGTGAGGAGGTGTTGTGAATTATGTCAGGGTTTGGCCATGGAAATCAAGTTGGCGGAATTCTTGTACTGTTCATCTTGCTGGTGATTATCGTCTGCGGATGTGGCTTTGTTGGCGGCTGGGGCGGCGGTTACGGCCCACAAGTTGGTGGTGTAGGCACAGGTAAAGGGTACTACTAATCGTTACAAGCTTCTTGCCTCCATGACAGCTGACTAACGATATTTCTCTAAAATATAAAACAAAAGACCTCTTTGTCGGAGGTCTTTTAAGCTTGCTCTTTCCAATATTATCCTTACGATATTTCCTCAAGACAAAGAAGTGATTGAAGTAATTTTTTTTTCTTAGAGTTTCTGAAGCTACCCTGCCTAATTGAGTAAGTGCCGGATTCAAAGTTAACGGAGGTGTGTTTTTTACTTAAGCTATCGTTCCCAGTTTAGCGCAATTCATAACGCATATATTAATCAATATTTTACTTTAGTTACTTTAAAGTAGCCCTGGTTAAGAATGATTCTGTATTCTATAGTCTGATTATTTTTTTTGGTATTTAAAATGATACATAATAATGAGTGAAAAGCTAATTAGGATTAAAGCAATTCCTACGATAAGAAAAGGAACAACCATTACATTATCATCAAGTTTTATGGTTACAACATCTGTAGCAATAGAACCATCATGAGTTGCAAAACCATTCTGAATTTCACCAAACATTATTTGCCTACCAAATCTTTCAACCGAGTACATTATTCCACTACAAATAATAAATAAAGTACCTATTAAAAAAAATATTTTTGAATACATTCGTTATCCCCCAACTTTTATTAACAAATATTATTGTTGAAATATTCGCGATGAGATTAAACTATGATTCCACACAAACAAAGTGTAGAGCCCAAAACAACTGGTTACATTTCCCTCTACAACTCTATTGATTATATGAGGACTTATACCGAGCAAACCTATAATACTACCACATATTGGAACTAAACTCCCTTTACTTCAACAAAGGCTGCAGCAGATCCTCCGATCTGCTGCAGCCTTTTGACTCAAGGTTTATTTCTGTCCTGAAAATTCACCATAGATCTTTTTCAATTTTTCAAGATGTGGTTTCAATTGCCGCAACATATCCGCTTTTACAGGTTCCAAATTCTCATGGTAAATTGCCTGATCTGCGGTTTCTTTTAATGACGTAATAGTATTGTCTAATGCACGAAGCTCCGTCGCCAGTGAGCGCAAAGTTTCTCTGGTCCTGGTGTCTATCGTTTTAGGATTAGACTTCCAATACGAGTAGCTTATACTGTATAACGGAAGCCATACATTCGCTTGAAAAGCAAGAATAAACGTGTCCTGCTGCTCATCTGTTGTCATTGACGTATTATTAATTGAAAGTTTAGGGGCAGCATTGTTACTGTAGATATCACTAAATTCAATGAGTGTTAACAGCTGTTCATTAATTTCATCCGCTTGTATCTTAGCCCTATTAATCAATTTCTGAATCTTTGCAGGATCTTCGTTTTCCTTCGACTCGCTGATTTCCATCAGTGTGTCAGCAAGAGGGATCGTAGACGATGCGTGCTTTATTAAATAAGCAAACCCCGAATCGTTCTTCAGGCGATAAAGCGAATTGAGGCTGTTGTACTTGTCAGATGACTGGTTTTCCATATGTCTGTACACTGCAACATCTATTAATATGATAATGATAAGTAGTAGGGCGTAGATCTTTATGTGCTTTGGCAAAGTATACTTCCTTTCTGATCAAATTGACGATGGTCATTGTAGCACATGACGCCAATCTAGTCAGCTTGCATTTAATTCCACTTCATACACTGCTTTTTGTTGCGTTATCTTGCGCGTTTACTTCTATAAATCAAAAAGGAGCCACAACAAGAACTGCTATCGTACCGAGGGAGTTTAACTAAATTAAGTAGTAGAGGAACATTTACATTTCCTTGTCGCTACTGGTAGAAGAGGTTTGTGATTTATGCAAATTTGTAATAGCAATTGCAATGTACAAAAGCAGCCCAAAAGTAGCTCCTCCAAGCAATACTAAACCAATCTCACCCGGTAAAATTAAAACGTAAGCAATAATCATTCCCAAGATAATAAATCCTAGTATTTTATTTTTCCTCCCTGAGATATTTCCATTTAAAACGCAAGTTGCGATTGAAAGTTGCGATATCCTGTTTGTTACTTGAATGAAAGCGGCAACTGACCATCATCAGGCCAGTTGCCGTTTTGTTGTATTGGCTAACGTTCCCAGTTAGCTTAATATCCAATTGGTCCAGTAATCCCATGTTTTTAGAACGCAAATTTGCCCACGTTGCGTCATATGTACATTTGTGTATAGGTGTCTAAATGACTTGTCGGTTCGTCAAGAAGCAATACGTTTGCTTTACTGGCAGAAACTTTAGCCAATTGAAGCATATTTTTTTCCGCAAGATAAAGATTCTATCTTTTGATTAACAATTTCTTCTTCAACCTTTAAAGCAATACTTTGAAATATATGATCTAATCTCTTCATAAGTTTTAAACCCAGCATCGTTGAATTCTTCAAGTATTGTATTAGAATCCTTTAGCATTTCGCCTTGAATCTGAGGTAAATAAGCCACTTTAACATCAGCATTTATTTGAATTGAATCATGATTATTGTTAAAGATTTCCCGGAGCAAGCGTTTCCATAGATTCTATATTTTGACAGGTTGAAAACCTGGTAAATATACAACATCATATTAGTTGGGCGTTTGTCAAATTGACAATGTGTCCGAATACGATGCGGGTAAGCCGTGGGCGCACCACATCGAAAAATAAGGAGGATTTTCATTTATGTCAAAACGATTTGGCAGAATGCTCGCGTTCCTCTGTTGCTTGGTAATGGTGGCGTCGCTAATGCCTGCCAGCTTTGCCGCCGCCACTGACAACATCGAGTACGCAGAAGCACTTGATAGCGACCTCAGTTCTACAACTCTTACAAGCTTGCAGGCGAATGAAACGCCGACCGCCATTTTCGGAACTCCCGAACTCGGGTCAGACGACCCACTGTGGGCCTTGACAATGGAGCATCTCATCAACAAAAGCACTGTGCCCGGCGACCCCAGACCCCATGCCACGGGCACAGCCAGAATCCTGTGGGACCACGACTACCTGTATGCCCGCGTAGTTGTGAAGGACAGCAATCTATATAAGGGAGCCGGCGGAGATTACCAGTACGACAGCCTGGAGTTTTATGTCGGCAACGGATCCGGAGGCTCAAACCAATGGCGTGTCAGCGCGACGGGCGTGTTTTCAGGGCAGTCCGCTCCTGGCAGAGCTGCGTGGACCCAGATCACGGATACAGGATATATCGTGGAGATGAGAATACCCAAAGGAACCTTGACCTTACAGGAAGGCAAGCTTACCTTTGAGGTCTATATCAATAACTCGACGGACAAGGGCGGTGATCGCTATGAAGTCGTTTCCTCTTTCGGAGTTCCGGACGCGGGTTATTCCAGCGATGCTTCATTTACAGACAGCCTGCAGCTCTCTTCAGCCAATGAAGTGGACACCAGATTCTCAATCACCGCCACGGCGGGATCGGGCGGTACAATAACGCCGAACCCACCCGGCGATGTTCTGAGATTAGCTAAGGGCTCAAGCAAAGAATTTACGTTTACCCCCAATCACGGCAAAATTGTGGATACCGTAACGGTAGACGGCAAGGCCGTGACTCTATCTGCTGCTGGCACTTATACCTTTCTAAATGTTGCGGCTGACCATACAATTCACGTGACATTCAAAAACGATCCGGACGCAAAGCAGCTTCCCTTTATCGTATGGAATGACAACTTTGCCCGTGGTGAGTACACGACGGCTGTCATCATTGACTTAGGCGATGGGAAGGCGGCGTTAGGCTCCGAGCTTAATCCGGGCTTGTTTACCGTCTCGGCTAGGAACACGACCCTGAATGGCGACTCGGTGACCTTTGAAGGGACGCGCAAGATCACAAGGGTATACGCCAACAACGAACCAAAGGTACGCGGCTATCTGGGGACGGTAAGCCATTCACCGGATTATCAGGAAGGACTGGCAAGCGGCCGTTACATCGTAGTTGAGTTTGAGTTTTATTCAGAGAGCGGCGGCAATATAACACTGGACGGCAACAGTAACTCGACAAAGCAAGTTTACAACATCGTCCAGAACGACGAGATCCAACTAACAGATGGGAGTTCGCTTCGCAACGTGGTTTTTGAACAGGACAAAGTTGTGAATCCGATCCTTGACAAGTTTACAACACCTACGGGCGATTCGGTCAATCGCGCGCTCTACCTTCACAAGGATGAAAACGGTAAAGTGGTGCAACGATTGCCGCTGTATGTCTATACTCACGGCAGGTCACGCGGCGGCACAAACGCAGAAACAGACCAAAAAGCAGCCATGAAATCCGCCAACGGCTCGGTCGCTCTAATGAAAAAAATGGAGGAATATCCCGAGAAATACGCCAGCCATATACTGAATATTTCCTATAATGGCACATCTACTCCCTCTACAGCCAATGTTAAGAAGGTTATAGACGACCTGGTTGCCAGCGGCGCAGTAGACCCTAACCGTATTTACGTGGCGGGCTTCTCGTGGGGCGGCCTGTATACGAACAGCTTAGTTAACGACTACCCCGGCTTCTTCGCGGCCGCCGCACCTATGTCTCCGGTAAACGGATCACCGAACGCGAGCACCAACGACGCTCACGCCAAACTGGCCTATTGGATGTTTATCAATGCGAATAACGTTGGAATATACCAGACTAACCTCGCTACCTTCATAAACACCAATATGCCGAAAATGACCAACGCGAGAGCTTCCCGCTTTGAGAGCAATGAGGCTCTTACATGGCCCTACAATCAATTTGATCAGCCGAGTCAGAGGCCGAATCCGGACAACACACCTGCCCTGCCTGATTATATAGCGCACGAGGTTGAAGCTGCGGTTCTTTACAACCAGATAACGATGGGGACTTGGAGCATAGCTCCCACGGCGCAGTCCTCTAAATTGCCGGCTTGGAACAATGACTACACCAACGTCTTTGATTGGATGTTCGCGCAGAGAAAAACGGACGGGCCCGGTGCTCCGGGCGGCTTCAAGGCAACGGCGGGCGACGGTCAGGTCACATTGAGCTGGACTGCTCCGGCTGACGACGGTGGCAGCGCGATATCGGGTTACAAGGTCTGGTACGGCAGCGTGACGCTAGTCACACTGGGTGCGGCGGAGACCAAATATACCTTCACTGGCCTGACAAACGACCAAGCCTACACCTTCAAGATCGTTGCGGTAAATGCGAAGGGCGAAGGCGCGGAGATCAGTGCAACGGCTACACCGACGAAGCCGACGACGACTCCTGTTGTGCCCGTTCCTAGCAACAGCGGCAATACGGGCACCGGGACAAACGCTGGATTGTCGAAGTCGAACTACACAGTGAATACACCTAAGGATAAGCCCGCGGTCACAGACAAAAACGGCAACACCCCCCTACCCGGCGGCGGCGAGATTGCGACCAAGGGTGGGACGAAGATTAAGGTACCCGAAGGCACAACTATAGACTCAAACGATAAGGTGACCATTCCGGCGGGCAAGAGCGCCGAAGTGGCACTACCCGGCAGCAACAGCACAGTGACCATTCCGGGCGGCTCGACGATAGCGGGCGACGGTACGGTCACAGTGGGCGGCGGAGACGCGCATGTGAACCTGCCGAACGGTAACCAGGTGGATATCCACGGCGGCTCGAAGATACAGAGCGGCGGCGCGGTTGTGGTAGGACCGGGCGGCGCGAGTATCGGCTTAGTCAACGGCATGTCGCTGAACATCCATGAGGGTACGGAGCTTGTGTTCGATAACGACACCCCGCTGGGCTTCCTCGTGAAGTCGGGCAATCCTTTCAGGGATGTCAACATGGACGACTGGTTCTACAGCTACGTAAACTTCGCCTACACATACGGTCTTTTCAACGGCACGACGTCCACGACGTTCTCACCGGGCACCTCAATGACGCGCGCGATGTTCGTGCAGGTACTGGCCAATCTTGAGAACGTAAACCGCTCCGGCTACACGAGTTCCCGCTTTAGTGACGTGACGGACGGGGAGTGGTACACGGCGGCAGTCGAGTGGGCGGCCGAAAGCGGCATAGTCAACGGTATAAACGCAGACCTGTTTGACCCCAATTCACCGATGACGCGCGAGCAGATGCTGGTGATACTGTACAACTATATGAAGTACAAGGGCTATAAGATACTTGAAAGCCAATCTAAGTCCTTCGCGGACGAAAGTGAGATCAGCTCATGGGCGTTGGAGGCCGTTCAGTCGCTGCGGGGCATCGGCATTGTATTAGGCAAGCCGGACAACCTCTTTGACCCCAAAGCCACCGGCACCCGCGCCGAAGTAGCCACTATCTTTGTAAGGTTCGTCGAATATTTGGCTAAGTAAAAGCGTAAACAGAAAAATGCGGACCCTTCCGGCTGGACAATATCCAACCGGAAGGGTCTCCTTCTATTTACAAAGAAAATCTCCGGTCTGATGCTGCTAAACACACGACAGTAACATAGAGCTTTGGTCTATACCTGCTTCATTATCACTTGGTGCCGCTGTCTATGTAAGCGCTATCAATTACAGTCTGTATAATAATCCCTCATTTTCCGGACTATCGGTTTGAATCATATTCAACAAAAACTCGGCGGCTTTTTTGTCGAGTTTTTGCCTTGGATACTTGACGGAAGTCAGCGGAACCTCGTAGGTCGTCGCGGCGAGACTGCTGTCATCGATTCCAACGAGCGAAAGGTCCTCCGGTACGCGACCAAACTCTTCACCCGTTTTCAGATTAGTTGCTTTTAATTGATCATCTTCAAATACAACTTCATAGTTTCCAGTGTTAATAACGGCTCTATTAATCATTATCATATTCCATTTTCTTCAATCCCTATATATCCTTACCACACACTCCACATGCGCTGTTTGAGGAAACATATCGTCGCGGGATATGCTCGAGTAATATCGATTAGACTGCTTAAAAATAGAAACAGCGGTAGCCTTGGACTCAGATATTAAGTCCAAAACTGCCGCTGTTTATTGAACTAAAGTCTCCCGTTTGCTTAATTCAAGATTACACTATTTATTGTTACTTCCATAAAGAACATTTTAATTCCTCTTGTTTCATGGTAAAAGAGTGTTTCTCTTCAGGAAAACGTTGATCTCTTACATCAGCAGCATAAGCTTGAATTGAGTCCAATATTAAAGGATTTAACGATTGGTATTGTTGGACAAATTTAGCAGCCCGTTCAACGCCATAACCTAAAATGTCAGGAGAAGGTTTCCTTATTTAGATATCTATCTTACTGAGGATTTGAATGAAGTCATAGTCCATTCATTCCCCTTCTTAGTCATCTCAGTTATAATTTCGTTTCTATATCCACCCCATGAATCATAAAAAGACGCTGTATATTGAGTATAACTTCTATTCCACTGAATCTCTTTATCAATGAGACCGTGTAGATTTATAAGAAATTTATTCCATTGTCTCTTTTGGTCCCCATGCATCTCGTCCAGGGCATTTGTAGCAAACTTTATTGCTTGTTCGTCTGTTAATGGATAAGCCCGAACTTCAATGTGCTCAGAAGTTCCTGTCATAGTAGATTTATTCCATTCAATATGATCGTTCGGATAGAAGAAGTTATTCAAAGCTTTAAATTGAACATGCACCTTTCCACTGATCAACAATGCTCCATTACCCACAGTAGCAGTAAAAGTTTTTCCATCTTTAGTTAATGAAGCAGTTTTAGTTTCCCGATTCCAACTTAATTTTGCGCCAAGGTTCTCTCCTGTTGTACGGAGAGGAGCATATAATCTCCCCTCGGAAAGGATACCCTTTAGACTTATAGTAGCGACATCATCATTTGCAGCATAAGAACTCAATGGACCAACCATTAAAGCAGCACTCATTAAACCTACTAAAACTGTTTTCTTCATTCCAACCTCCAAAATTTTCCATTTAAATGAAAAGTTAATTGTTTTATTAATAAATATTAACGTCTATACATACACATTAGAAGTAAAAAAAATTTAACTTTATGACGCTTCAGGAGGCAAAGCAGCTTGTATGCATTATTCCTCGTTGAAGAGAATCTTCCTTCTCATTACTAAGACTAGGGAGTTTTGAATGAATGAATTTGCTTAAAACTTCACCTTGCCAAGAAGTGGCATGCTGCCAATCAACGAAAATAAGATGGTAATCTTCAGCTAGGTCATCACATCATAAAAATCTAAAACAGACTCATCCAATATAACCACCGCCTACTTATTAGTTCTAGTCTTGATTGGTAAATTCGATAGCGTTCGGACAATTCCTTCCTTTTTATTCCACTATCCTGCCCTTTAGTCAAATGAAAAGAAGCAGCTGCCGCGACGGCAATCTGCTTCTGGATTATTGAACTAAAGTTCACCGTTAGCGTAATGACTTCACCTGTCATCTATGGTACGGTTCACCGTGATTTATCCGATTGTTTCGTGTATCAGTTGTCTTTAGGGGCTGGATGTGGTCACTCGCTTCTCAGAGTGACCCTGAGCGTCAATATGGTGTTAGCCGAAGGAAGTTCTGGAAGTAGCCATTGCATTTAAGGCCTTCTCAAAATAGCAAAATACTTCATCTGCAATTCCCAGAAACTCTTCAACAAGTACATTACTATCTAAGTAACAAGCATATAGATAATCAACCAAAGCGGAGTCAATCTCACAATAGTTTAATATGGCATTCTTCATCTTAATAATGTCATCTTGCCATACACCTGTATCTTCTAAAACCAAAGAGTATAATGCACGAATTAATCTCTTAGAGTAACCTTTAATATATCTAGTTTTCATTGTGTTATCACTAGCATTAGAAAGTAAACTTTGTATACGATCTACTTCCTCCTTGGTCTCTGTATTTAAGGCTAAAATGAACTCTGGAGAAATAATTATGGGTGGTACTTTTTCACCAGCGTCATGACCATATACGCAAACACAAATTATCTTAACCCAAAAACCCCACTCATTTGGTTTACTTAATACTTCGTCAATCGAGCAAATTATCGTATCAATCTTAGTTACTACTGGATATTCTTCCAAAAGCCTATCTTTAATATTTGTCAATCTTTCGTAATCAATATCTTTGGGATTTACACATACAATAGTAAAGTCTGCATCTGACTTAAAAGGTATAGCAGTTCCTTTTGGAATCGAGCCACACATATAAATGCTATGAATCTTACCTTTAAATTCAGTAAGTATATTATCTATATACTTATCAACAAACTCCTTATATTCACTTTGTATTACAATTGTATTTATAACTTTTTCTAATATCATATAGACTCCTCCTAAATTAAGAACTCCTTTCGGCTAACGTTCTGGTATTCACAGAGCCCGAGAGGCTTAAGTGACCGTAGGGAACGGGACGTCAGACTTAGCCTCGCAGGGTTGTCCGGCTGCCACGCTTCCCCGAAATCACTCAGCCGGATCGAGGGCGTCAGCCCGAAGCGTGAATATGGTGTTATAGGACGGTCTCGCCTTCATTGAGTACCTTCAATCTGTCTTTCGTCTACTATCACTCTTAGGACTCAATTTCTCTCTTAATCTCTTTTGATCTTCAATCGCTATTCTATATGCGCCCCCACATGTAGTCTCTTCACCTCGAAAATAAACGGCCCCTTAGATCACTGAACTAAAGTTCCTCGTTAACGTAATAAAACTTACTTAACTGTAGTATTCAATTATTTTTCTCGCATGACTAATTTAACTATTCTATATCCAAAAAGGCATACAAGTACGAGTCCTATTGTTCCCAGTATTTTATGAATAAGACCATCTATCAAGTCTCCTCCGCTCAATGCATCTAACACTTCACTTAAAATGTTTAAACCCAATTCACCACATTTCAGTTTGATTTAGACTAAAGTCATATTCTACAGATATTGGAAGTATCCTGCCCTTTACTTCAATGAAAATAGGCAACTGATTATCAAGTCAGTCAGATGCCTTGAGATAACATCGGTCGTTGCATATATATATATATATATATATTAAACTTCAATAACGACGACGGTGACTTTGGTAAACAAACTGGACAAAAACAAAGACTGCCGAGACATTCTCGACAGTCTGAACATTCTTAGTATGCTTTTCTTAATAGATACTTAATTAGGATGATTTCTCGAATAACTGATTAGAATCTTCTATTCTACTTATCTCTCTTATGCAAGCTCAGCACGACAGGATATCATTATTTACCCATACGAATATTCTTGACTGTTTTTCTTTCAATAATCAGATTTTCATAAATTCTATTGCCGCCGTTTCCTAGCGGTGCCTGTGCCAATAACCCCACTTTGACAGTATTCTCATCCACAGGTAAGGTGAAATATCTCATCATATAAAAGTTTTCTCCATCCGTAGAATAGTGGAAAGCAAATGATTCTCCACTTCTGCACATTTGGAGCCATACCGTATTATTATCAATATTGCAGCCGTTTGCATCATCTGATTCTTCCTTCGTAACAACACTAACTACTGCATGAGTATCAAAATCAGTTAGTTCAAAACAAGCTTTTGCCCAATGGGTCATATCCTTCATTACCATGATGGAAGCAGAATCGTAAGTATCTTTAAAATCATGCGATACTTTCACTCGCATAACGAAATCCCCGGATACTTGGGTATAGTAAAAAGGTGCATTACACAGTGTTTTCGGTGTAATTCCTTCATCTGAATCTGCTCCGTGGTTACAGAAAAAGTCACTTTTCTCTGTAGCATATATTTCTATTCTACCATCTATTTCAGTAATTGCGCTTTCATTAATCCATCTAAAATCCACTGTTATACCTCCTTGAAATAAATTCATTTGCTAATTAAAATCATGGAACAATCAGCCAATTTTGTTTCAGTATATCCCAGACCGCCTCTTAAGATTTTTGTCTATAAACTTCCCAATCTGATAAGGTTGTTTTTCAATTCTATATTTACTACTTTGCTTTAATACGATACTCCATGCCGAAAAAGAACCTGTTTCACATGCTCGCTACCTGCTGCTTGATTTGGAAGTTTAGCCCCTGCTTGAACGAGGCTTTCCGCTACCTCGGCATAATTCCCGTCAGGATTTAGAGTATGAAGCGATCCCCAGATACAACTGTTCAATGGAGTCCCCCCGAATTCATTTAAAACCTCCACAGAGGCACCATGGTCTATAAGCAGCTGGACGATTTTAACATTACCTTGTCCCGCGGCATGATGAAGGGCGGTCGCAGAACGTTCTTTTCGGCGAGCATCGACATGAAAACCAACTTCGAGCATGAGTTGAACGGCATCCGTTTGATTATTCCATGCCGCATCCGCAATGATGCTCTGCTCTTCCGGTTGAAGAGATTGAACAATGCCCGGATATTCCTTTAATAGGCTATCGACGGCTCTTCGATCTGCCCGCATACAGGCAAGCAGCAATCTCTGCTCAACTGAACTATACGACAGCATAAGATCTGTGATTTCTTCATGACCTAGCCGCTCCGCGAAAAAGAGTGGTCTCATAGCTCCGCCAATATTGTATTCATAAATATGTCCTCCTGGAGCGGTGAAGTCCCCTTTTCCAACCTGTTCCTGTAACGAGTTCGGATCTTCCTTCAACATACGGCGGACAAGCTCGATGTCCCCTAGCTTACAAGCCATAAAAATATCCGTTTGCGCACCACGTTGCACGAGATGCCTGCACCGCTCCAGGTTGTTCACAGCATATTGAGCAGGAGTACCATTGTGGTCTAAATCTCGCCTATCAATATCAGCACCGTGATTCAGCAGGAAATCGATGATCTCCTGGGAACCAGCATAATGCAAAGGAACCTGCCCATCCGGCCCACGCAGATTGACGATGTCCGGCTCCTCTTCCACCATTTTTCGAAGAGCATCCAGCATTCCCAGTGCAGCCGCAGCATGCGGATCCACGGTGGCTCCCCTTTCGATAAGATAACGGGATAAGTCGTAATGATCATGATGCAGAACGCCGAAGCCTCCCACCCACCAGATGCTCTTGGTATTGATATTCGCCCCGTACTCCAGCAGTACGTCAACCATCTTACGGTCTCCCCTATGTGCGGCACTTACAATCGCAGGCGTATCAAAAGCAAACCAAGGTTCATCAATTTGAACAGCCAGCAACGGATGAAGTTGCAGTAATCGCTCTACAGCTTCCGGGTCGTTACCGCTAACACCTTGTTTAAATTGTTCAATGATACTCCTGTCCAGCTCATCATCTGAAATCACCAAATGGTTCTTCTTATCGGTCATAATACGATTATTCCTCCTAGCATGCTAGTTTGAGGCTTGTCATACAAATACTTTTAAAATAGTCAATACTATCTTCGATGGCTTTGCTTTCGATACCTTTTCGAAATAGTAGCTCTTCACAAAATTTTAGCTGCTACTAATCCAAGTCGCAAAAAAGCAGCCGATCTGGCCGGCTGCCACGGTATTCCTATGGAACTAACGTTCCTCGTCGAGGGAGCATACCCATCACAGGAACAAAGCGATTTTACACCTTATTCTAAGATATCAGTTACTGCACCTTTAGATGCAGAAGACACTAGTCTTGCATACTTTACTAGTACACCTGAATTTACTTTAAGCGGAGGCTGTACCCATACTTGCGCCCGATCAGCTAACTCCTCGTCAGTGACATCAAATGTGATCTGCTGCGTCTCACTGTCGATGGTAATAGTATCCCCGTTTCTCAGCAACGCGATTGGTCCACCTACTTGTGCTTCAGGCGATACATGACCAACCACAAATCCATGCGAGCCGCCAGAGAACCTGCCATCCGTAATAAGGGCTACTTCTCCACCAAGACCTTTACCTACAATTAGTGCCGTAACAGATAGCATCTCCGGCATTCCTGGCCCACCTTTAGGGCCGCAATAGCGAATGACCAATACATCCCCTTTATGGATTTCATTTCTCAAAATGGCTTCCGTTGCTTCGTCCTCGCTGTCATACACCTTTGCCGGTCCGACAAATCGCAGCTTTTTCATACCTGACATTTTGGCAACGGCACCTTCTGGTGCTAGATTACCTTTGAGTACAACCAATGGTCCATTCGGTTTCAGTGGCTTATCTACTGGGCGAATAATCTCCTGGTCGTTTCGTAGTGGAGCAGCCTCGGCTAGATTCTCTGCTAAAGTTTTACCAGTGACCGTCAAGCAATCACCGTGAAGAAGCCCCTCAGCGAGCAACAACTTCATTACTCCCGGTATGCCACCAACATCATTTAAATCCTGCATGGCATATCGGCCACTTGGCTTCAGGTCAGCCAGGTGGGGAACACGCAGGCGGATTCGCTCAAAATCATCTAATGTCAAATCAACGCCTACCGAATGTGCAATGGCGAGCAGATGCAGAAACGCATTTGTTGAACCGCCTAGAGCCATAACCACAGTAATCGCATTCTCAAACGCTTTTTTCGTCATGATATCTTTGGGGTAGATATCACGTTCCAGCAGCGATATGACTTGTCTGCCTGCCGCAGCACATTCTGCCGCTTTGTCAGGCGAGATCGCTGGCGTAGAGGAGGAACCGGGAAGGCACATGCCCAAGGCTTCTGCCGCTGCGGCCATTGTATTGGCGGTATACATGCCACCACAGGAGCCCGGACCCGGACAAACGCTGCATTCCACCTTATGGAGCTGTTCATCTGACATTTTTCCATCATGATATAGGCCAACTGCTTCAAAAGCCGTAACGATATCAACGTTTTTACCGTCGAGATTGCCGGGTTGAATCGTTCCGCCGTATACGTAAACGGAAGGAATATTCATCCGCCCGATTGCCATCAAACAGGCAGGCGTGTTTTTATCGCATCCACCGATCGCCACGAGACCGTCAAAGCGTTCGGCTCCTGTTACAATCTCAATAGAATCCGCAATGGCTTCCCTACTTGGTAACGAGAACAGCATGCCTCCATGCCCCATTGATATGCCATCAGAAACGGTAATCGTATTGAAAATCAGCGGAGCGCCACCATGATCACGCGCCCCTTGCTTGGCTTGAATCGCTAATTCATTTATGTGCATATTACATGGGGTTACCTCACTCCAAGTACTAGCAACGCCAATCATCGGCCTTTTGAAATCCTCATCAGTAAAACCAACTGCTCGGAGCATCGCTCTATTTGGTACCCGATTGACACCCTCACTGATTACCTTGCTACGAATACGAAGATCTTTTTTGTTCGCCATCTTTGTTTGCCCCTTTCTGTTTATAGTAGTCCGTATAGTTCCTGCATCGGACGAATGAAATTTTGCTTCATAATGGCTTGAGCGAGGTCACTATCATTCTTTTCGAAAGCTGTAATAATCAAAGCATGCTCGTCAACTGAAGCTTGTGTCGCAGTAACCGGCTGTTTTAGGAACACGTATTTAAAGCGTCGTTTATGAATCTGAAGCGATGCGCTGAATGAAGCAACGTAAGAATTATCGGAAAGCTCCACAATGAAATTATGAAACTGTTCATCCACCTCCATGGCTTGGTAAGCTTGACCACTCTTAATAGCATTAGCAAATTCTAAATTAATCGCGCGCAGTTGCTCGATCTGCTCAGGAACTACCACTTTTGCGGCAGTTTCTGCTGCTAAAGCCTGAAGAACTGCCATCGTAGAATACATTTTAAAGATGTCGTCCTTCTCGATTTCCGTTACTTTGGTTTCTTTTCCAGGATGCATGGAAACGAGCCCCTGTACTTCAAGTAGCTGAAATGCTTCCCGAATAGGTGTGCGGCTTACGCCAAGCGACTCAGCCAATTCAGCATCGATAAGTTTTTCACCAGGTTGCAACGTGCCATCGATAATCCAGCGTTGAATTTGGGAGAAGGCCCTTTCTTTAGCGGACATCCGTGCAGGCGAGATAAATCCTTTAGGTACTGGCATTGTTATCATCCTTACTTCTTCGTTTTCATATATGCAATATATCGCATACGTATATTAAATGCAAGTTGGAACAAAAAATGAAGCCACCCGATCCTTAGGTGGCTTCATTTTGCGCAGAAAGTACATGTCTATCATTACGTTATTCCAAGAATAATTAAAAAAATTCCTGCAAGAATCATTACATACAAAATCTTTCTCGTCGCATTGTAATACATTGTTGTACCCTCCATTGTCAGGCTTCCGAAGCGTGAACTTGGTGTTCTCTGAAGGATACGGCTTCTATGAAACACCAACACTTCTTTTATTTAACTTCTTAAAAGCAGAGCATTCACGATTTGATCTAATAAAACTCAATATCAAATTTGCGCATTCATTTGGTCTCAAGGTTTCAGTATTTAGTTCAATGTCATACTCATTAAAGCAATAAACTTTATCATATTGAGAGATTGCTAATCCACCCTCTCTATCTCCCCTAAGTTCTTCTCTTCTAATAAGTTCCTCTTTGGAGCAAGTTACTCCTACAAATAGTACAGGATGATCGATTAATGAACCTAGACATATATTAAACCTCTCGTCATTATCATTTACTGTATCTACAACTACATTAATCCCCTTTGCCGACATAAAACTAACTGTTGAATAAAATAAAGTAACTAATGAATCAATAATTATTTGAACTGAAACTTCCACATCTTCTCCATCGGCTGATTTTGAACATTTAGTGTTAATAAAATCAATGTAGTCATGAAACAATCCATGAAAAAAATCATCGATTGATAAATGATGAAATGAGATTTCATTTTGATTTAATAGTTCTGTCGATATGGATGTCTTTCCGGAACTTGAAGTTCCATTTAGAAAAACTATTAATCCTTGCTTCAATTTAATCACTCCAAAAGTTATTTTTTACAAACATAGTAATATCAGTCATATCTAAGGTATTCGTGCAGTGATTTAGCAATCCTGCCCTTACTTCAGCAAAACAGCAGCCGATTACTTTGGCTGCTGTCGTGTTGGCGTTCTTCATTAGTTTGATATAGCTAGGCTAAACCCTGTTCACGAAGAATCTGTATTTTTTCATCAGGTATACTTTTAACAAAGTCTCCGCTTTCAACATCAATCGCTTCCCATTCTGAATAAACAACAAAGTCTTGAGTTACCGGAATTATGTCATTCCAGTTGATGCGATTCAATTAGCAGGCTCTGGATCCGTGCCAATAAGAGACACATAACAAATCTCATCATTTTCAGCGTCGGTCATTATTGACCGGCTGCTGCGCTATCCTAATTAAGCTATCGTGTCCCGTTACTTGTCATAGTTATCTGATGTAAAAACAATGTCACCGTCTCCTAGCCGGAGAATGACTTTATAATCAAGCTTGTTGAAGCTGTCAGTCGTGCTGCCAAACATAAAGGAGGTATTGTCGCTTTCCAGGATTGGTGAAGGCAGCAATTCGCGAGGTTTTACAAGCACACCAATAACAGGCTTGATACCATTGCTGTCTTTTTCGCCATAAATCGTTTCTGTTTTCACAAGCAGGGCTTTGCCGTTAGTAAGCTTCATATTTATTTGCCACATGTCCCCCTCAACGTTGGTTGTATAGATGAGATCTGCCTTGGAGACAGGTGAGCCTATGGCGAAAAAGTAAGTTAACAGGGCAAAAATCAACAGGAGTATTACTAATCCCGTTACCACTTTCTTCGTTGTTATTTTTCGTACCTTCTTTAGAAAATCAATTTCCTTCTTATTTACATGTAAATTGGCGTTGTCTATCGAAGTGGACAGTTTAGCATGAAGCACACGGCATGCTTCGCATTCCTGTAAGTGTTGCTGGATGTCATGTTCAGTTTCCGCACTGAGCAAGCCGTCTATATAACTTGGCAAAAGGTCTTGGACAATATGGCATTTGATCATTTATAACACCTCCATAATTTTTTGTTTTGCTCGGTAGAAAGTGACACGTGCCCAATTTTCACTTTTGCCCAGTATTTCACCTATTTCTGCGAAGGAAAATTCACCGGATATACGCATATGTACAATTTCTCGCATAGGTTCACTCAATTTGTGAATAGCTCGATACAAGTCCATTTTGTTACTTTGGAACAAGGTGACTTCTTCCGGCGACATATTCGGAGAAGGGATCTCTTCGTGTAACTCTTGGTTTAGATGCCTTTTTCTTTTCCCAAGTTCCTGATACCACACGTGCTTAGCGATCTGGCAAAGCCAAACACTTATTTTGCAGGAGCCGTTGTAGGTATGAATCGAGTATACAGCGCGGTAAAATGTTTCCTCTGTTAATTCCTCAGCCAAATCTTCATCATGAGTAAGGCTAAGTAAATATCGGTAGACACTTTTTGCATAATCTTTATAGATTTTTTCTATATCCTCCGCCACTTCCTCACTCCCTTCGACTATATATCCAATAAATTAATAGTTCGTTACAATTGAAGTTAATTTTTTTATAGCATACGTGTCACTCACGCTTTTGCATTATCGCTGATAGCCCCATTACGCTGAACACCATAAGTAAGCACCTAGTCAATATTTTCCGAAAGCATCGATGAACAAGAGATTGTCCTTGATATCTGCCCTTTAACACAACAAAGCTGCCTATCGTGGCCGGCAGCTTCATCTGTTTGGCTATTCAACTGTAGTTTCCCTTTAGCTTAATAAAAGTAAAAGTTAGAAACGTGCTTATTGTTGAAAGAAAATAAAGTATTAGACTGCCGTTGCATTGTTGATCTAACTGATTACACCCACCAATCTCTCTAGAGTAATAGCAACACCATCGTTATCATTTGAATCGGTTACGTGGGCTGCGCAATTTTTAAGTTCAATAATCGCGTTCCCCATGGCGATCGGGAATCCACACAATTGGAATAATCCCAAATCGTTAAAATCATCCCCAAACACCATTGCATTTTCTGGCTTCACCCCGATCTCGTCCAGTACCCATCGTACTGCTTTTTCCTTTGACGCTGATTTTTGCATGATTTGAACCAATACTCCTCCATCAGTTGCAATTACGTTCACATAATCACCGAAATTCTCGATAACATCCAGCCATGTGCTGTAACCATGAACCAATATTTTGGTTGGGGATAGTGAACTAATAAAACCCTTATCAACAACCAGGGGTTTAGGATCATTTGAACGGATACCGAAATGACTAAGTTGCGCGTCAGGAACTGGTGTACACGTGTAGCATGAGTCATTGACCTCGTAATTAATTATCGATTGAGGTGCATGTAACTCAATGAAATTGTTGATCTGGTGGCTAATCTCCATAGGGATACTAATGTGCCGCAGAGTTTGCTTAGACCTGCATATTGTTTGAGCACCATTGTAATAAACAAAATAGTCTACAAAAGGAATATTCTTTACAAATTGATTGGCCGCTCTGGGTGGTCGCGCCGTGGCGACGATAATATGGATTCCGGAATCATAACACCGTTTAACAGCCTCGTAATTTCTTGGCGATATGGATTTGTCGCTGCCGAGCAATGTTCCATCCAGGTCTAATACAATTGCCTGTATGTCCGACATCTGCATCTCTCCTCAAAGTAATTCTTCCAATAATATCCTAATCTCAGGAAAGATGCTAGACTCATTATTAAAATTAATCTGCCCATTAACTGTGGTCAACAATTAATGAAGGTTTCTCAATCATCTATTCTTAAAATAAAAAAATAGCCGTTCAGTGATAAAACCTGAATGGCTATCTGTAGTTTGGATTTTAACCGAAAATACTTATACCTTAATTGACCGAGCCTGCTCACGATAATCGTTAGGCGCAAAGCCTGTGACGCTTTTGAACACACGGTTGAAATGCCGGATATTCCCGAAGCCAGTGCTCTCTGCAATAACTGTCACTTTCTCATTCGAGGTAACAAGACGTTTCTTCGCATCGTTCACTCTCAGATCAGTCCAATATTCCACTAGAGATGTTCCTGTACGCTGCTTGAATAAGGTAGACAAATAAGCAGGATTCAGGAAAACATGCTCCGCCACATGCTTCAGTGAGAGCGGCTCCTGGTAATGCTGATTGACAAATCGAATGACCTTTTCAATCGGATCATGATCGGAATGCCTCTGCCCGTACGCAATACACTCCGACAGTCTGCCAAGATAAGAACGGCAGCATTCAATAAGCTCAGCGCGTGAGTTAAGCGAGCAAATCTCCAGCAGCACAGCTTGAATGGTTCGTTCGCCGAGCCAGCTTTTTGTAAGCCCAAGCTTCTCCGCTTCCTCGTATCCATGAATAAGCAGCTTGCAGATCTGCTGATGAATGATCTCAGGACTCTTCGCTTGTGAACAAAGACTCGTGATGAAGGTGACAACATGCTGGATCGTCTGCTCAGGTTTCCCTTCGTGAATGGACGACTCCAGCTGCTCGAGCGCATGCTCTCTTGTTGAGTTCCACGCTAGTTCTTCATTAGCTCCATTCATCCGTTCATAACTGATTACACGGTCTCCACCTACAATTAACCGATGCAGCTGCGCGATCTTCGCTTCCTGAAACGAGCGTGGGATCTCCTTGATCCCACTAACTGTTCGACCTAAGCCAATCGTGACCGTCAATCTCGATAACGAAATCATCCGCCTGCGAATAGTCTCCGACAGCTCAAAGAGTGGACTTCCTGCCTCAGGCTGACTGGCCACATTCACAAGAGCAACGACTTCTGTCTCCGATAAAATAAACGAAAAACCTTTGGCACGCTGGTCGAGTAATTCCTGAACGATCTGTTGAATATACAGCTGGAATAAGCTTGGATCTGCTTTATCATATCGTTCTTGATCCAGGGTATCCTTGTCCAGCTTGATAAGCATGCAGGCAAAGTTGGGCTCCGTAAAGGTTAGGCCGATTCTTGCTAGAAGCGCCAAATCCCCTTCATTCACATAGCCCTTCAGAAGCCCGGCAACCAGATGCTCGCTCACATGCTGACGGATCATCCGTGCATCTGCAGGCTCCGCTGCATAAACCTCTGATGTCGTCTGAACCTTCGCCAGCTCACTTTCGAGTCGATCTAGCGTCTTGAACAGCTCTTCCCGCTCCACCGGCTTCATCAAGTAATCCCGAACCCCATGGCGCAGCGACTGCTGCAGGTACGTAAACTCATCAAAGCCGCTGAGCACAATGACGAGCAGATTGGGGAACCGCTTCTTCGTAATTTGAATCAATTGCAGTCCATCCATCCGGGGCATGCGGATATCGGTCAGAAGTACGTCGGGTTGTAAGCTTTCTACCATTTCAAGTGCTTCATACCCATCCCTTGCTTCCCCTGCAACCTGCCAGCTGCCCGAAGAGGACTCGACGATTTTACGAAGACCCTTACGAAAAATAGCCTCATCATCAACTATAAGAATGGTAGGCATTGGCTTGTCCTCCCTAACCTGTCATGGAATAAGCGATAGGCATATTTATAATGACTTTAAGACCTTGGAACGGCATACTTTCCAGCTGAAGTCCGTATTGCTCCCCATAATGCAGCCTGATTCTGCGGTGCACGTTCATGAGACCGTTTCCGGTTGTGCCGCCAAGATCATGAATTTTCTCCAGCCTATAACGAATCGTGCTCAGCTGCTCGCTGGTCATGCCAATTCCATCATCCTCAATGACGATGGTCAATACCCCTTGCTCCTGATAACAGGAAAGCCGGATAAGGCCATCTCCGATCCCTTTGTCCAGCCCATGATTAATGGCGTTCTCCACAATCGGTTGAATCATAAGAGGAATAACCGGGCAGCTGTACAGGGCTTCATCAACCTCCACACGGAAATCAATTCGTTCCTCGTAGCGCATTTTTTGAATTGTCATATAGCCTTGAACATGATCCATCTCATCGCGCAGTGTCACCGTGTCCTTGCGGCCGCTTAACGAGTAGCGGAGCAGACGGCTTAAATTATTCGTCATCTTAACAACCTCCTGGTTGCCTTCCACCTCGGCATACATGGAGATTGAGCCAAGCGTATTGTATAGAAAATGCGGGTTGATCTTGCTTTGCAGCGCTGCAATTTCGGCATCCTTTTCCCGAATCTCCGTTTCATACAACCGGTAACCCAGCTCGCTCAAATGCGATACCATCATGTTAAAAGCGTTGCCCAGCTGACCAACCTCATCCCATTGCTTAACTGGGAAAGATACCTTCAGATCGCCCCGCTCCACCTTGCGCATCAACGTACGCAGCATCCGAAGTGGACTCGTAATCCGGAAGGCGATCACGACGGACAACAGTACAGCTAAGCTGATACAGATTCCGCCAATGAGTAAAATGGAGTTGCGGACAACAAGACTGTCCTTCATAAGCTCTGATATAGGAACGACACCAACGGTTGTCCAGCCCGTCACTTCCGAATTGACATGAGCAACCAGCAGGCTTTTCCCATCTACTTTATGATGCGAGACCCCTTCCTGCGTAAGTCCTTCTATAACAGGATAAATCGCTGTTTTTTCCTTACGCAGCACCAGATCCCCCACACTGTCAGTCATGTACAGAGATTCCTTGCTTCCAAGGCTTACCTGTGACAGCAGTTTACGGACCGCCGCAGGATCAATATCGATAACGATATAGCCAAGTGTATCTCCGCTGTCAAAGCTGCGGAGCTCACGGGCGATGGAGAACACCTTGTACACCGTTCCGCTTGTCGACTTCACATCATGTGTCGTGATGAAGGTTGGCTGGCCGAATCTTCCCTTTGCTTTATCGAGCCATTCCGGATTACCGCCAAGCTGATAGGTCGTCATATATTGGCTTTCCGGCAGTACGACATAAGAGGCGCCATGTTCACCAAATAACGAAATGCCCATAATATCGACGCGTCCGTTCAGGAATACTTTTGAGACAAAGTTGTTCAGCTCATCGATCTCTTGCAAGGTCAACGCTTCCCCAGGATCTCGGGAGGTAGCGAGAAAATCTAAAATCTCCTGGTATTGATACGGCATGAGCGACAGCCGATTAAGTTCATTCATATAGGTATCAATATTCAGCGTCACTTGCTTCAGCATCTGAAGCTGATATTTACCTACCTGCTCTTCCATTTTGGAAGCGAAGATCGAGAAAGACCAAGCTCCAATTACCCCAAGCGGGACAACGATCAGCAGTACATTAATAAGGATGAGCTTGCGTGCGAGTGCCAGGTTTTTGAACCATTGTTGTGGACGCTTAAGAAGATTCATCCTATCACCCTCACTTCGACAACTCGAGATTAATCTGCGCCTCAGTTGCTTGAAGCGCCTGCTCTGGTGTCTGCTGACCATAAATCATTCGCTCGAACTGTCGGATGATAACTTCAATCAAGCTATGCTGCTTCGTATGCTTCGGCCAGAAGGCTACAGCGTTCGCCGCTTCCGCATAATCACTTCTGTAGTCAAGCGCTTGAAAAGCATCTGTGTCCAGTATCGCACTTACGCTTGGTACATGGCCTGCCTCTGCCCATTTGGCACCGTGCTCGGCCAGCCATTTCATAAAGGTCATCGCGGCTTCGCGCTTCTCAGGTGTCATCTCGTGCTGAGCAGGAATCGTTAATGTATGCGAATCTGCCCATGCGGCCGGCTTATCGTATATGGTTGGCAGCGGAACAACGCCGAAGTTCAACTGATCATTTTTTTCAAGCGCACCAGTCGCCCATACACCACTAATCAGAACGGCTGCTTTCCCTTCATTAAAGAGCTTAAATGCATCAGGAATATTCGGCGGAATGAGCTTGCTTTTATAAAGCCCTTCCACATAGCTTAAAGCTTTCAGCGCTGCCGGATTATTAAACACTGCTTTTGTACTGTCTTCGTTATAAAACTTGCCTCCGCCTTGAATCTGGTTGTACAAACTCCACCACAGCCAGACAGAATCAATTCGTGTGCTTGGCTGGGCGAGTGGTGCGATATCACTTGGCACAGCTTGCTTAATCGTTGTCAGAAACTTCGTAAAACCTGTTTCTCCGCCTTCGATCACCGGTTTACCCTGATCATCAAGCACGCCAGCCTGCTCTAGAAAGGTTTTATTGTAATACATGACAAGCACATGGGTATCCAGCGGCACTGCATAAGGTTTACCCTGGAATAAAGCGGCTTTCATAACCGATTTGTTATATACATTCCAATCAAGACCCGCCTCTTCGGCAGGCTCAGATAAATCTTCAACGTAATCGTTTTGCACAAATTGGGGCAACGAACTCGCATGGATAATAGCAACATCTGGGGCATTGCCCGATAAAATGGCTGTTCTCAGCCGTGAATAATAATCGTCCAGACGTGAATTCATCTGGACGACCTGAATATCATCATGCTCTTGATTAAATTGATCTACCATTTCGGTCATAAATAAATTATCGCCCCCGCTGAAGGGGGTCCAATAATTAAGTTGAATAGCCGGCGCCTTAGTTTCAGCGGATACCGGCTCTTTACTATCTTTTTGGCTGCAGCCAGTCAAGGCAAGGCTTGCCCCAATTACAGTTAGAATGATTGTTCGAAAGGACAAGCCTCTCATGACCAGCGCCTCCTAAAAAGAATTGTGGAGCAATTCCTGCTTCGAAAGCATAAGCTCAGAAGAATTGCTAACAATTCTTACTTCGTAAGTGTAGAACTTCTCATGATGTCGATATAATCGACGTGTACTTCTTCTGTCGCATTCTCAAGTATAAGGGCGTTCTTGCCAGCCTTCAATTGTATTGTGACAGATTGTGTCTGGTAATTGTTGCGCTTACCGGATGGGAAAATAACCCTTTCGCCTTTTCCTTTGCCATCCTCCACTCGGATATGCAGCTCTGCATCATTACCAGATGAATTCGCGGCGGCTACGCGGATCTCATATTTGCCGCTAACAGGAACCAGAATGTTCTCGAAACGTACCGCTTCACCTTCTCCTGCGGCAATAACGACTTTACCTGTACCCGAGGCAAACAGATTCTCTTCAGCCGTTCCTTGCGGGCCTGTCGAGGCAAATTCCGCTTCATATCTTGGAAGCTCAATCGCTTCAATTGTTCCTTGCCCGCCATCAATTGCAATACTGATTTTGTTCATGCCTGCCGCAAGAGGGATATCGGTATAGGCATAACCCACTCCGCTGCTCTTCGGAAGTGTAACCTCTGATGCTTGCTCGCCGTTCACGCTTACTTTAGCTAGAAGCATCTCACCTGTTTCATTCTGATAATGAATCAGTAGTGGAGCCGTTGTATGAACGTTGGACGGAATCAGATTAAATGTGACATCCGTTGCTGCCGGTACCGCCTTAAATACTCCCATTCCCGAAGGAACTTCAATAGCAGTATCGAGCGAGAGTGGCTTACCGATTTGCAGATTGCCTTCCGCATCCCAAGTCAGCTTCTGGGCACGTGCTTTGCGGTTACCCCAGCCATCCGTCGACGCTGTTGTCGCATGATAGACAATCCATTGCTCTATGCCATCAGGCGACGAAACAAAGGAGTTATGTCCTGGACCGTATACGCCTGCTTCTTCGTCCATTTTGAGAATCGGCTGCTCTGCTTTGGTCCAGTTCGAGGCAACAAGTGGGTCGGTTCCTTCTTTCAGCGATAGCATGCCAAGTGAATAGAACGGCGTCCAGCTGCCTGCGCCTGAATAGACGATATGAACTTGACCGTTATGATGGAGAATGGAATGCCCTTCATTAATATAAGGAGGGCCGCCGGCTTTCTCCCATTCGAGATCTGGCTCGGATAATAAGACACGTGGTCCACTGATGGTCAGTGGATCACTCATCGGCGCGATGTACGTATTTTGCTGTACATTGATGTCGCCTTCCCAGCCGGACCAAACGAAATAAAGCTTATTGTCGAGCTCCATCGCAAGGCCATCAATAGCCCATTTGTTAGAGTCGTCCTTTACCTGGCCTTTGAAGGTATAGCTTCCCATCGGATCATCCGTATCAGCTTCTAAGACGAACATCCGGTGATTCTCATTAAGTCCGTCGTCAGCAGCGAAGTAGATATACCATTTCCCCTGAATAAATTGAATCTCGGGAGCCCACAGCTCAGCCGAATAATTCGTCCCCATATCCGGGTACCAGACCGTCTTCCGCTCTGCCTGCTTGAAGTCGATTGTTCTAGATTTCATGACCATTACATCGGCACCGTTGTGGGTGAAGGTCATGTAATAATAACCATCCTTATAGACAACGGCTGGGTCAGGCGTATCGATCTCTGCGAGCGTGTTCTTGAACGTACCGCCATGTCCGTTGTAAACGGCTGTGTTTTCCTGTACTTCCTGCCCTTGATCTTTCATTGTCCACACCCCTATTCCAGCTGCTATAAGTATCAGCACAGCTGCTGTTATAACAGACCATCGTTTTGAGTTCAACTTTCGACTACCTCCTAAAAAGAATGGCCACTCTTTGGCTAGTAACTAGCCATATGTGGCGATTCTTACTTCGTAAGCCTATTTGACTCCTGCTTGCGTAATCGCTTTAACGAATGAACGTTGGCCAACGATAAAAATAATGAACACCGGAAGCGTTGCAATAACTGTCATCGACATCAGCTTGCCGTAAGCTTGGGTATAGCTGCCTTGTGCCATCATCGCAATACCGGCTGTAATCGTGCGCATCTCCGGCGAAGTCGTCGAATAAAGCGGCCAAACGAAATCATTGTAAATACCCATAAAGGTAAAGATCGCAAGCGTCACCATAATGGATACCGAAGCTGGCAGCAGAATACGTGAGTAGATCTGCCATTTGTTTGCACCATCAATCCTAGCAGCCTCTTCGATTTCCTTCGGAAACGCCGTGAAAAATTGAAAGAGTAGAAATACGCCAAATGCACCGCTCGAATAAGGGAAAATGAGGGCTGCATACGTATTAATCCAGCCAAGTGCGTTAAACTCCATGTACATCGGCAGGAAGGTCAATACGCCTGGAATCATCATTGAGCCAATGAACATCGGGAACATCAGCTTGCGAAGCGGCAAATCCTGCAGACGAGCCAGCGCGAACGCTGCCATCGACGAGAATAGAAGCACAATAGCTGTACCCGCAGCGCCTACGAATAAGGAGTTCGTAATCCAGCGAGTAATTGGAACATTCATCAGGTTTCCTTTTAAACCGTCAAGATAGTTCTCGAATGTTGGCTTCTTCGGAATAAGACTCAACTGTCCTGCCAGCGCTTCAAAATCATTCTTGAAGGAAGTGGACATCATCCAAATAAGTGGCAGCAGGAAAATAACTGCGATTATGACTGCAACAAGAACAAGTAATGTTTTTTTCATGCCGCCTACTCCTTCCTTCCGTAAGCAATCCGGTATTGGACAGCCGAGACAATAATGATAATGATCGCCATCATAATTGCCATTGCGGAAGCTGAACCAACCTGCTTGCCTTTGAATGCTTCATCCAGCACGTTCATGAGCAGAACCTTTGTACTGTCGCCAGGTCCTCCACGTGTAAGCAGGAACGGCTGCGCATAAACGTTAAACGAAGCAATGGTAGAAGTAATGATGATAAACAACATAACTGGACGAATCGATGGAAGTGTAATGCTGACGAACTTCCTCCATGCATTCGCACCGTCAATCGAAGCCGCCTCATAATAATCCTCCGGCACTTCATTCAGCGCATTGGTGAAAATAATCATATTAAAGCCGATTGTCCACCAAAGCGTAGTCATGACCAAAGATACCCAGACCCACGGCATATCCGTCAGCCAAGCCACCGGATCAATATGAAGCTTAGCCAAGAGTCCGTTCAGGAAACCCGCATTCGTATCAAACATCATTAGCCAAATAACGGCCATTACCGAACCGGAAATCGCATAAGGCATGAAATAAAAAGTGCGGAACATCCCGCGAATTCGCTTCGGCAGCTGATTCAGCAGCAAGGCGAGCGCTAGACCGAGAACAACAAGCAGCGGGACGGAGTACAGTACGAACTGGACCGTATTCCATAAACCTGTCGTAAATTGCTCGAATAAATAGGAACCAGGTGTAAATATTTTGATGTAATTATCGAGGCCAACAAACTTATGATCATCCGACAGAAGCTCGAAATCATGGAATGAAATATACAGCCCGTACAAAATCGGGATCAGCAGAAAAGCGCAGAAGCTGAGCAAATAAGGCAGTACAAACAAAGTTGACGTTAAGCGTGATTGCAAAGTGCTCTTAACCAAGTGCAGCTCCTCCATTTCCGGTTAAGGATAAAAGTAGAGAACGAAGAAGCGATTTTATTCGCCTCCTCGTCCTCCCATAATGATCATATTGTATAAAGGTGACGGTTATTTTTTCATCGCTTGTCTGGACTTCGCTACTGCATCATCCATCGCTTTTTGAGCGTCCTTCTTGCCAAGCAGCGCATTGCTCAGTTCGCCCCAGATCGGATCTGAGATCGTTGCCCAGTTCAGTACGTTAGGCGCGAATTGAACATATTCAAATGCTTTCGCTACGTTGCTTTGCATATCAAGAGCTTTGAACTCTTCGCTTTCAAGCATTGGCTTGGATGCCAGCGCTTGGCCGGAAGCCGCCCAGTCCATCGAGTTGGTCGATACATATTTCACGAAATCGCCGATGCCTTTTACAACATTTGCGTCTGTTACACCTTTAGGCAATACGAAGTTATGGGAGCCTGCATATACCGCTTGCTTGGCTTTACCAATTTGTGGAACTGGCGCTACGCCGTAATTGATACCCGCTTCGTCGAACTGTCCTTTCATCCAAGGACCGTTAAATTGGATCGCGTTTTTACCTTGCAGGAACAACGTGTTCTCGCCGTCTTGCTGTACGTTGCCCGGGGATACACCTTTGTCTACGAGGCTGCGCATCCACTGCACCATCTCTACTGCTTCTGGTGAGTTGTAAGCAACGTCTGTTCCGTTCCAGAGATCGCCGCCATTTTGCCATACAAGTGTTGGGAAAATGAACTGCTGCGGCCAAAGCGTTGGAACAACATAGCCGTATGTGCCTTTATCTTTGTTCGTCAGCTTCTCGACATCTGCTTCGAATTCCGCACGGTTTGTTGGTGGAGCTGTAATTCCCGCTTGCTCGAACAAGTCTTTGTTGTAGTACATAACGAGCGGGTGAATATCGAGCGGAATACCATACCATTTGCTGTCGATTGTCTCGTAATTTACTGGTGCTTCTACATAATCTGTTTTGTTAATGGCAGAAGCTGCTGCCAGATCGTCCATCGGCTGAAGCTGACCTTTGTTTACATAGGTAGGAATTTGGTCTACGTGCATGATCGCCAGGTCAGGACGATCTTTGCCTGCACTCATCGCCACGTCAAGCAGCTTATAATATTCACCATTTGGCTGAATAACGAGTTTCACTTTGTAGGTGTCTTGGGAAGAGTTATACTTCTCAACGATCTTCTTCATGAACTCGCCGTCAGCGCCGGAGAATGGCGTCCAGAACAGGATATCTGCTTTCTCGGCTTTAGCGTTTGTGCTGTTGCCTGCTGCTGCATTCGTGCTGCCTTGATTGTTACTATCGGTATTATTCCCGCCGTTATTATTGCTGCCGCAGCCCGCTGCTGCAACCAGGCTAAGTGCGATTAACGAAGTACCTAAGAGCTTAGTCGTTTTTTTCATTTTGCTTCCCCCTAGAATGTGTTTGCTGCTCTTTCTGTTTCTCATTCTAGCTTTCGGGGGATAGCACGCCCATGTCGCTTTTTTAGAAGGAATGGACATATTTATAGATGCATTTGAAAGCTCGCTTCCAGCAGAAGCCCAGACAGCGGGGAGTTTATTCTCGGCTGTCTGGGCTTCTGCTGATTTATTGCTCCTAAAATACTGGCTGTTACCTTAACGATGCGTCGCATCGTCAAGCACGCCATAACTCTACTTTTTCATGCGCTTAACGATGTGCGGCATCGTTAAGCCTATCAAAATAGCCATTTCCGCTGAAATGTGGTGATCTCCGCTTCCTTACTTGCCTTCGTTGATCGCTTTGATCAGCTCGAGCGGTATTTTCGGCTTGCGGTCGTATGTGAGAAGTCCGTTGATCTCCTGCTCGACGTCAGTTAACTGCGTGTAGCAGTAGCCTTGAACAACGCCTGAGAAGATAAGCGGTTGAATCACATTACGAAGACGTTCAACGAAGTCTTCATCGTTCGAAGCACCGGAGTAACCCCAGCCTTCCCAGTCGCTTTTCTTGTAGGCGATTCCGCCGAATTCAGTAATCAGAATCGGTTGTCCATCATATTCGTGACCACCTACGCTAAGGCGGCGGTTCGCTGGCATAGCCGACACTGCTTTGTCCACACTGCCATAACGATCCTCGAGCACCTCGCGTCTCCACTCGTAGTCATGGATGTTGTACAGATCAGTAGCAACCATTTCCCAGCCGTCATTCGAGATGACAGGACGAGTCGGGTCAAGCGATTTGGTCAGGTGGTACATAGCCATCGCATGCTGCTGCTGACGCTCGTCGATCTGGATATTTGGTACACCCCAGCTTTCATTTAGCGGAACCCATACGGCAATACAAGGATGGTTGAAGTCACGGTCCATCGCTTCCTGCCACTCCTTCGTAATCCGGCGGACATACTCCTCGGAGTAGTCATAGGCATTCGCCATCTCGCCCCATACGATAAGGCCCAGCTTGTCGCACCAATACAGGAAGCGAGGATCTTCAACCTTCTGATGCTTACGCGCACCGTTAAAGCCCATTTCCTTCATCAGCTCTACGTCCAGCTTAATCGCTTCATCGGTTGGTGGAGTCAGGTTGCCGTCAGGGAAGTAGCCTTGATCAAGTACAAGCTTCATAAAGTAAGGACGGTTATTCAGGTTGAATTTGCCGTTCTCGATCGAGATTTTCCGCATACCGAAGTAACTTGTCACCCGGTCAACCTCTGCTCCGTCAACCGACACTACGTATTCCACGTCATACAGATTTGGACGCTCCGGCCACCAGTACCGGTCCATTCCATGATCGTTTAAGCCGCTGAGCTTAATTTTTCGGCTCTCTTCGCCTGCTCGCACTTGATACGTGTCTTCCGACACAATCTCTCCTGCGAAAGAAATCTTGACCGAAAGGCTTACGTTCTTCGTCCCTTGTACAAAACCGCCTACAAACGAGCGGATTTGAATTTCATTCATATCGATATCCGCTACATATTTCACCTTCAGAAGGTGAACCGGTGCTACCGCTTCCATCCATACGGACTGCCAGATCCCCGTTGTACGTGTGTACCAGATCGCACGGGATTTCTCTTCCCAGAACTGTTTACCGCGAGGCAGGAATACATCCGTACCATGATCAACCGCTTTGACAACCAGCATGTTGTCGCCATTTGCCTGCAGTGAGTCTGTTATGTCGGCATGGAATGGTGTATGTCCACCTTCATGCGTTGCAACGAGCTGTCCGTTTAACCAAACCGAAGCCTCATAGTCTACTGCACCAAAATGCAGCACGACTCTTTTTCCTTGGAACGATTTCGGAATTTCAAGCTGTCTGCGGTACCATACCACATCATGGAATGTTGGATCGCCGATGCCGCTTAATTTACTTTCGAAGCTGAATGGAACCTCAATCCGCTTGGAAAAGTCTTTATTCCCGTTATGCCAGCCTTCTTCATTACCAACACGTGCATCATCAAAATCAAATTCCCATTCTCCATTCAAACATACCCATGCATCACGATTGAACTGGGGTCTAGGATATTCTGCTCTTGGCAAGTTTGTCATCTTGTACGCCTCCGTTAGTTAACCAATAAGTTGTTATATTAACAAATAAATATGATTCTGGAGCTTATTTTATCTCCTGACCGAATTAACGTCAACTAAAAAGTTGTTTTATTAACTTAATGGTTATATAATAGCCGAGTAGAAAGAAAGCGAGGAAATAACGTGCATATTCAAATTAGTACCAAATATATGGAAATGCTCGAATGCTTTTCATCTGAAACGCGAGTGAAAATGATCGAGCTCCTTAGTGACCGGTCGATGAGTATTAAAGAGTTAGCAGAGACACTTGGCTTGTCATCCGCTATCGTGACCAAACATATTCAGAAGATGGAGGACGGCGGTCTGATTAAGACAGAAAGCTTGTCCGGTACTCGAGGAAGCCCAAAGATGTGCTCCCTTGCCATTGATTCGCTTACCCTGCAGCTTCGAACTTCTTCTATGGACAATGAAATAGAGAAAGAGTCGAAATACACTATAGAAATTCCAATCGGGCAATACTCGAATTATGCCGTAAAACCAACCTGCGGACTCGCTTCCGACACGAAGATATTAGGTCTAGTTGATGATCCGAGATACTTCTCCGATCCGGAGCGGATGAATGCGGCGCATATTTGGTTCGGCAGCGGTTATGTTGAATACCGAATCCCCAATTATCTACATGCTGCTCAAACGGCTCAGCAAGTTGAGATTTCCTTGGAGCTTTGCTCGGAGGCCCCTTCTTATGACGAGAATTGGCCGTCAGATATCAGCTTCTTTATTAACGATATCGAAGTTGGGGTTTGGACATGTCCAGGCGACTTCGGCAGCAAACGCGGCGCTCTTACACCTGCCTGGTGGCAGCTTGGTACGCAGAACGGTCTACTCAAAACCTTAACGATTCAGGAAACAGGTACTTACCTGGATGGTGTCAAGCTATCTGAGGTTACTGTGAATGATGTGGGCATCAAACTAGGGGAAGACTTCCGCTTTAGGCTCGCCTCACTGGAGACAGCCCGCCACTGCGGTGGTATCAGCTTGTTTGGCAAGCAATTTGGCAACTATAAGCAGGATATTGTCGTGCATGTGTTTTATAAAGACCGCAGCAGAGCTAATTAGCCCGAAAAATGTGCATTAAAAATTTATCATAAATCAATTTTCTGAGTAAGCGATTGCATTCATTGACACTTCCACCCCCTTCCAGTAGGATTGAATTACGCTTAATCGCTGGTAATTCTTTACCAGGTAGGGTCTTGCAATCATTTATTGCTTACTCAAGCAAGGCCCTGTGTACACAGGGTCTTTTTGCTTTTTACCGCCCAAAAGCGACTACGTAGCGCTGAAAGCGCAAGGAGGAGATGCAATTGGCAAAGGCGTTAATTTTCGATTTCGACGGAACGATTCTAGATACGGAGACACCCTGGTACGAGGCATTCCGAGCACTCTATGCAGAGCATAAAGTCGAGCTTACCTTGGAGCAATATTCGCAATGTATAGGAACTAGTCTTCATTTGTTTAATCCTTATGAATATTTGATCACCGATTGTGGAATTGCCATCGACCGGGATGTATTCCGTTCGAGAGTACACGAGAAGCATGCTGAGCTGATGAAGCAGGAGACGGTGAGACCTGGAGTGATCAGCTTCCTGGAATCCGCAAAGGCTGCTGGCCTTCGTATCGGTCTTGCTTCTAGTTCCAGGCTGGACTGGATTACACCTTATCTCGACAAGCTGGAGCTAACCTCGTATTTCGAATGTATTCAAACCGCTGATCATGTCAAGCTGGTAAAGCCTGATCCCTCCCTCTATCTTCAAACGATTTCGATTCTTGGCATTCAAGCTGGAGATGCCATTGCGATCGAAGATTCTCCTAATGGCGCCAAAGCCGCCATTGCAGCAGGACTCCATTGTGTCGTTCTCCCTAATAAAATTACGCAGCATCTAGATTTCGGCAATATTACGCAGCATGGCCAATCACTCGCCGACATTAGCTTCGAGCATTTAATTAATGATCCATCCGGCTTTTTAGCAAAGCCAGCCGTCTAATGAATTACCTAAGTCTTTGCCTTATCATTGAGACGAGGCACAGGCTTTAGCTCATCTTAATTATCTGAATATTCAAATAATAAAGAGGTGATAGACATGAAAGCCGTACACTTTGGAGCAGGTAACATCGGACGGGGTTTTATCGGGTTGATGCTTGCAAGATCCGGCTACGAGATATGTTTTGTAACGAGAAACTATAAACAGGTCACCGCATTACGCCAGCAGCAGTCGTATGTTGTCACGATGGCGGGCGAAACAAAGGAACAATGGCGGGTAAACCATGTAACGGCTCTTCATGTAAACGAACTTCGAGAAGTAAAAGCTCGAGTCGCGGATGCTGACCTAATAACAACGGCTGTTGGTGCAGCCTCCTTAAGAAATGTGGCGGCGCAAATTGCACCCGGAATCGAGCTTAGGCTTCTTAACGAAAGCAAGCCGCTGCACATCATGGCTTGTGAGAACGCCTTAAAAGCCAGCACGCAATTAAAAAAATGGGTATATGCGCTGCTTCCAGCCGAGCTTCATGAAGCAGCGAACCGTCTCCTTTCTTTCCCTAATACAGCCGTGGACCGTATCGTTCCTCATCAGAAAAATAAAGATCCACTTAGCGTTGTGGTAGAACCCTTCAGTGAATGGGTTATACATCAAGAGGCGCTGCTAGATAGTTTCCCAGGCATCCATGGCGTCAAATATGTCCATTCCCTTGAGCCCTATATTGAACGCAAGCTGTTCACCGTTAATACGGGCCATAGCAGCGCCGCTTATCATGGTTATTTGAAGGGAATCTCAACGATCCAGGAAGCGATGCAGGATGATCAGATCCGAGGCCAGGTAGAGCAGACATTGGAGGAAACCTCTAAGCTGCTCGTTGATAAGCACGGCTTCGACGAACAGGAGCAGCAGCAATACGTAGATCAAACGCTGCGTCGTTTCTCCAATTCGGCGCTTACCGATTCGATCACCCGTGTCGGCCGTTCTCCCCTGCGTAAGTTGTCTGAAGCAGAGAGATTTGTGAGGCCAGCCATTCAAGCTTACAATCTGGGTCACGGCGTAACTAATCTGGCGTCCTCTATTGCTTCAGCGCTGCATTTTGATTACCATGCCGATCCGGAGGCCGAAATTCTGCAACTTGCTATCGGCCAAAAAGGGGCAGATCATGTCATTCGAAGACATATGGGCATACCAGAGGAGCATGCACTGCATGACGAGATCATGAAGGAATATAAACGGATTCAAATCTTTAAAGTCTAATCTCTGACTGCTTGCACAAAAAAATGGCCAAAAGCCCCCGCTAGGAAGGGCATTTGGCCGACTTTAAGATAGAACTATTATGAGAGCTCGCGAAGAACCGGAAACTCCGCAACTCTCAGCCTCGCACAGCCATACGGAACAAGCTCGATTTCTTCTAGCGGCTCCTTACTAATAACTGGACTGACCGGTGGTGTGCCTGCGGAATTCATCTCCATTGTCCACTGAGGAAGTCTGCGTGCCTGAACACTCATACGGATCGGACAATTTTCTGCAGCAAATGGCTGCTTCTGGACTTCATCCTCTATTATTCTAGCTTTATCCGAAACAGACTGCTCATTAAGCTCTACACCATAATTCCATGGGGAGCTCGGATAAAGCTCCCAATCATGAAAAGGGGGATAGGTACGATGCTTCTGCCATTGCTCCTTGACTGGAATAGCCAGCATAATTGGACCATATTGAACGCCAACTGCACCATTTGCACGTGGAACCAGCCTCGCCTGCTTGGGAAGCGTAATCAAGAGCTCATCCTGCTCCCTCCATAATCGGTGAACCGAGGCGAACCCTTGAACAGCTTGCAAAGGATAAGGCTCGCCATTAATCAGCAGTACCGGCGCCTTGCACCATTCCGGAATTCTGAGCTTCATGGTAAATGTCTCCGGCGAGCTTAGCTCAACCTTTATGTTGACCGTATCCCGGAACGGATACGAGGTCTCAACCTGTACAACAGCCGAAGTCCGCTTCTCCGCACCAACTTGCGCGGTTACCCGGCAAGGTGCATAGGAGATGGCAGCAAGTCCACCTTTCTCAGCTGCCATCCAAAGCCTAGCCGAGTATTTCGGCCAGCCTTGATGCATATTGGCCGTGCAGCAGCCAAAATGCGGTTCGATGCCAAACAGATTGGCCTCATTATTATTTTCCGTCCAATTCCGCTTGGCATGTGTACACATGATCTGATTCGCCTGCTGATCATACTGGTGAACCTTCCAGTCCGAGCTGATCGCAGCAGGCAGCGCGTTATACGCGATCTTCTCCAGAATATCCCCGAAATAACCATCCCCGGTTATCCGAATTAGATGCTCCAGGGAGTACATATATTCAACAACAGCACATAACTCCGTCCCTTGACTTGGATGTGTTCCGGCCAGCCACTCATCACCAGAGAACATGCCATTTACTTGGCCATGGTAAGTCATGACACTTCGAATGCCTTTATATACAGCCGCTTTATCCAGATCATTCCCCGTCTGCAAATAACGGAGCGCTGACTGCTTGAATGACATTGCTACATTAACGACATGAACACGGTGATCGAAGGAGGTTTGACGGTTCCAATACGGGAACTGCTCGTATAACCCCCTCCAGTCCTCGGTTTGTTCACTGATTATTTGTGCCAGCTCCAGCAGAAACGGCTCACTGGTACGGTTGTACAGCCAATACACGCTGATCAGGTTTTCCCCGCCCCTCGCCTTCGCCCATTCGGCAAGCGGACGATTCGGAAGATGCTTCAGCTGGTATTTGAAGTAGTTGGTCATAAAAGGAATGATCCGTTCGTCGCCGGTATATTCAGCATGCTGAATGAGCACCTTCAGCATAACCATCCGGCTCCACCAATCATCATTCGAGGATGGGCCGAACTGTCCGTCTTCCCGAGCGCTTGCAAGCGTCCATTCGATCCATGGCTTTACCTTCGCTATTAATCTCTCATCTTCCAGAAGATAGGCCAGTGGAACAAGTCCATCTAAATAATAAGGTCCTCTTTCCCAGCTTTCTCCCGTGCCGCCCAGCCATCCACTGTTTGGACCGACATGGCTCCAGAACTCATCCAGATGCCCTGTCATCCCTTCCGCTTGAATCTGAAGTTGATCTTTGAGCCAGCCAATCGGCCGGATGGATCCTAGTGGCAATTCCTCAAAGGGAGTTTGCTTTAGAGGATGAAGTACCGTATTCATGAAATTCCTCCCTATGCTGTTGATGACTAGAAGCTCTTCAGAAAATGGCTCATACTTGCCCGCTCCGACAGCGGAAGCCGTTGCTCCACTGGCAGAATTTGAGGAAATGCCTTATGAGGCTCCCTTTGGTACCAGTATGCAACCGAGCTGTAATCATTGGATTGGCAATTGCCATGGCCATGCTCAATGCCAAAGCGTATCGACTTCCGGAAAATAATCGGATCTACGATATGGAACCGATACGTTGTCCATTTGCCGGAGTAATCCATCTCCGTAGGAATGAGTGTTTTCTCCGTCCAGGCATGACCATTCGCACGTATTGGCGCAGCCAGCGAGATGCCGTGATAAGGACCGTCATATTTTCCTGATGGATAACACCAGGCCGCGCAAAAATAATCCTCTGTCCCCGTCCCATGAAGACGCGGAGGCCATGGCTCCCCATCGATGAAGAACATATCATCGCCTTCACCAAACCAGCTGTTTCCGGGAATCGGATCAATATGGTCAATGCTCAAATTGCAGCCTACATAATGTCCTTCGCCTTCGGCCTCAAGCAATATATAATTTTCAGCCCCGTCGAGATTTTTAACAGCATTGACAATGTCATTCGCATAAAAAGGATGATCATACTTGCCATGCTCCGCTTTCAATCCCTCAAGGTGAATAAGACCCTTCGTTGGCATTTCCCGCCGGAACTGGGCATGGAATCGGAACGCGTCCTCCGGTACCGGCTTCTCCACATAGTCTACATAATAATAAAAGACGATTTCCTTCTCGCATTCATTCTCGATTTCAATTCTCGCGCCATTGCCGAAAGGCATCTCGAAAAAGCAGTTCATCGCCGCTTTATCCTCGACCATCCCTTGTGTTGTAATCATATTAAGCGGCAGAGAGACGTAATGGCTTGCCACACCGTGACCAACGCCAAAGAAATCGCCGATAGGTGCCTCCACGCTTGGCTCTTGCTCGCCGTCCCAGTACATACGCATGACGATTTTGCGGAAATAATGACGGTCAGAGGAAGCGATCGTAATCCAAATATGCTGGATGACACCTGAACCGGCTAGATCTGCAATAATGCTGGTATCTCCCGGGCCTATTATAATGTGGTCCGTATTTCCTCCGGTTTGATCCCAGCTTGAGCTTCTTCTCGAGATACCCTCTTTGCGCATATAAAGATTGTTCATCGTCGTTCCTCCCTAATGAATTAATAAGGTAAGCGCTTTCTACAAATATATCATTTATTACAAATATAATAAATAAGGCTTTTCAAGCCTGACTATTTCGTCGCCCGGATATTTCTTTAAAATCACGCCAAGTACTTGTTTTTATATCTAATTAGATATAAGTCCTCAAGGCGGTCGCCTGTTATACTACGTTTTGAAAACGCTTACTAAAGCGTCTATTCCACTATTTGAGGAGATGATCATTGATGAAGAAATGGAAAACCCTGCTCCTTGGCGCCGCAGCTTCTGTTATGCTGATGCCGCTCCAGGTGAGTGCGTACAGCAATCCGATTACTATTTCAGATTCCTGGCATTGGGCAAACAATGATTTCTATGGTGAAGGCGATCCGTATATTTTAAAATTTAACGGCACCTATTACCTTTATGTCAGCACCGTTGATGATCAGAGCGGCGTCAAAGTATGGTCCTCTACTAATCTCGTAGATTGGTCCTACCGCGGATTGTGCACGACAGAAGCGGTCACGAAGGCTGCTTATGCACCTGAAGTCGTCTATTGGAACGGCATGTTCTACATGTACACTTCCCCGGGCGGCGGCGGACATTATGTACTCCAAAGCACCAGTCCAACCGGGCCTTTCACCGTAGCAACAGGCAATCTCGGCATGGGCATTGACGGTAATGTCTTTATCGATGATGACGGCAAATGGTACTTCTACTCGACCGGCTCCAATACGATTAATGCACGTTCAATGACGAGCCCTACAGCCTTTGGTACAGCTGTTGGCACTGGATTATCGATGGCTGGCTGGACAGAAGGGTCTACTACCTTCAAGCGTAACGGCAAATATTATATGACCTATACGGGTAATCATGTGTGGAGCACAGCATATCGAGTTAACTATGCAACAAGTACAAGCCCTACCACCAGCTTCGCATCGGCAGACAGCCAAAATCCCGTTCTGATTGATACGGAAGGATCGAATGTCGGTCTTGGACATAACAGTATGATCAAAGGACCTGACCTTGATTCCGACTTCATGGTGTATCACAGTCATGCTTCAGGAGGCAATTTGGTCTATCCCGGCCGTAAAATGAATTTGGACCGCGTTGTCTGGAACGGCGACAAGATGCTTGTGCTTGGTCCAACAACGGCTTCCCAGCAAAATCCCGAGCTGGCGGATTTTGAAGATCGCTTCAACCGGGCATCGATCGGAACCGGCTGGACGAATATCGGCGGCGGAACATGGGGGATCTATAATCAGGAGCTGATGTGGCAGGACACGATTGGCAGCGCAGCTACTTACCGCCAAGTGACCAGTACCAGCACCGCAAGCGATTATACAGCGGAGTTCAACGGGAAGCAGATCAAACAGGGTACAACTAGCAACCCGGTATATGGCGCTGTATTTTCCTACACGGATGAGAACAACTACGGTACAGCGGTATTGAACCGAAGCTTGAACCGACTAGAGACGAATTATGTTGTTGGCGGCGTTAGCCAAGGATGGCAATATGCAGCTCTTCCATCAGGATACGACTATACCAAATGGCATCAGATCCGCGTGGAGAAAGAAGGTACCAGCTTTACTGTTTATGTGGATGGAATGAAAAAACAGACTCGTACCGTAAGTGGAATCGCAGGCGGCAAGATCGGGTATACCACAACGGATGCTCATGCCGACTTTGGCTACACCGCTTTTAGCAACAAAGTGAACGGAAGCAGCGCATGGAATGCGTACAAACCTCTTCCAGGCAAAATTGAAGCTGTTCATTATATGAATGGGGCTGAGGGAACAGCCTACTATGACTTGACCGCAGGCAACACTGGCGGAGCCTACCGTACAGGTTCGGTAGATATCCGCAGCTCAGCAGCGGAGGGCAAAAATGTCGTAGGCTGGAATCAAACCGGTGAATGGCTGAAATACCGAGTAAATGTTGCTGAGACCGGCTACTACGATCTGGATACTCGTCTTGCTACTACCTACACGGATGCGAGCTTCCGCGTATGGGACGGGTCAACCGATCTGACCGGCATTGTAAATGTACCAAGCTCTGGTGATTGGGAAAGCTGGACAACGGCGAGTAAAAAAGGGCTTTATCTAACAGCCGGTTATCACGAGCTCCGGTTCGAGTTTGTTAAAGGGGAATTTGATTTCTCCGGGATGACCTTCTCCCGCGGCGATGCTGTCACCAGCCTGACTGACGACTTTAATGACGGAAATGACAACGGATGGACAAGGTTTGAAGGCAACTGGTCTGTTAACTCGGGTGAGCTGGATTCTGCAGGAGCAGGCGTATTTGGCAAAACGACGATTGGTAATGAGCGCTGGGCGGACTATACCGTTGAGTCAGATATTAAGCTTGTGGACACTACCGGCGATGCCGGCATGCTGGTCCGAGTGAATAATCCGTCAAATGGTACTGTGCTGGTCAATAATCCAGATTATCTCCAAGGTTATTATGCCTTTATCAAGTCCAACGGGGTTTACTTAGGCAAGACGAATTATAATTACGCGGCTGTTGGCTCTTCGCCGATCTCGCTGGCAGCGGGGACCTGGCATCATATGAAGGTTACAACCTCCGGCACAACGATCAAAGTATATGTGAACGATATGACCACACCAAAGATCACCTATACGGACAACAGCAGCAACCCATTTACTCACGGTAAGGTAGGATTGCGTACAATGAACAACCATACACGATTCGATAACTTCAAGGTCAATCCATAAGTGCGAAGAAGGCAGACCCCTGACGAGGTCCGCCTTCTTCTTTTTTATGAAGGGAATATGAGCCGTGTTGGAACAACATGTCTGCCTTGCAGCTTCTCCCCGCGAAGGATACGGTTCATTAGCAGCGTCACCGCTCTCCCACCGATTGCCGATTCATTCTGACGAATATAAGCGACCTCCTGGATTTCCGGATCATCGAAGGTGACCAGTTGTTTACCAGACATCAGATACATCCGCTTTAAAGCATGATAAGCTAGCCTGGCTAGCTCTACATCAGTAGCTATTAGTCCGGAAAATTCGGCATGCCGCTCCCGCATCCAATGCTCTATCCGCTCCGCCCCTTCTTTCCTCGAAACATTAAATACTTCATATGGAACGGTATAACGTAGAATAGAAGATTCCTCAATCCCGTATTCGATTACCGCATTGTCGAATCCGCTAAGCCTATCCGCTATAACACTATGTTCAATTGGCGGCGTAAGTAACGCAATACGATGATGTCCTCTACTTACCAGATAAGAAACAGCCTGTCGTGCTCCAGCTTGATTATTCGAACTGACGCTTACTAGCGGTATGTCCGTATAGTAACGGTCAATCAGAACAACCGGGCACTCTAGTTCCTCTGCCCTCACTACCGTCCGGCGCTCATTCTGAGCCCCAATCGAGAATAAGATGAGTCCGCTGATACCAAGTGCACCAAGATCTTCAAGCGACTGCAGTTCCTTCACGGCACTGCCTCTCGACACACGAATCACCAGCGTATAGCCGAATCCGTCAACAGCCTTCTCAATAGCGTCAAGCAGCCGCTGCTCGACTTTCGTACGCATAGATGGAATAATCATGCCAATTAATTGATGCTTCATCGGCATCTGCAGCTTCTTCCCGCTGCTTTCCTCCTCCGAAAAAAACAGCTTGTAAGGAGCCTGTCCGGCAACAAAAGTCCCCCTGCCCTTGGAGCGGACAACAATCCCCTCTTCTGCTAGGCCGGCCAAGGCATTTTTTGTTGTCATTAGGCTTACATGAAACTGGGCAGCCAAGTCGATCTCTGATGGAATTCTGTCACCTGGCCGCAGGTTTCCAAGTGATATTTGATTTTTAATAGCTTCTTGAATTTGTTTATACAATGGAATATCCTTCAAGGGCGATCACCACTTTTACTATACTTCGTGAATGCCCCGCAAAACAACAACAGCTTTAAGGGGAAAACTTCATTCCATGTTATTGACACCTCCATCCTATTCCAATAGAATGAACGAAGCTTTCTCTTCTATTAAGTATTCCAATTGCTACTAACGCAGATCTGGAGGACTATCTTCATGGACATTCGTTCCGAATTTGGACAAATCGTCAGGGAATTACGTGCCCGCAGCGGGATGTCGCAAGAAATGCTGGCCTATCATTCCGGGCTCGACAGAACGTACATAAGTGGTGTTGAACGAGGAGAACGCAATCTTAGTTTGGTTAATATTGAAAAGATCGCAGCCGCTCTTCGAGTATCCATTCAATATCTTTTCTCAAGTGAGAGATTCTCGTCTAATCTTGCCTATCAACCCAGTGATTTTACAGTACCTTTTAAAGAAAGATTCAGCTATCATCTGGACCATGATAAGAAAATATTAGCCTTCCAGGTTAATGGCTTGTTTGGCGGTAAGCAAGATGTCGATTATTTAACATCGACCATATTAGGCATCTGCTCAGCATATGGCAGAGATGAGTTAAATATATTAGTCGACCATCGCAACATGAAGGCTGCAGATGGTGAAGTTGTCGTTTATTCTCCAGAAATAATAGAAGCAGCCGTGGAGTTTCAACAAAAGCTAACGATATACAGCAAGAAGGTCATTGCCTTATGTAACTCTGAATTTATGGTGCAGCAGCTTAATCATGTGTCCACAACAAGTGGAATCCGCGATAAAGCCCTTCATTTATTCGAGAAAGATAAAGCCATGGTCGATAAAGCTTATTCTCTTTTTGATATTCATGGCAATGAGCTAATCAAAACTTTAGGTTAATACAGGTAAATCCCCTCACGGCAAGACCGGAGGGGATTTTTTTACATCTTACTTCAGCAGATCTTCGATCGCCTTGCGAGTATTGGCACTAAATAATTTGAAAAATTTGATTAATTCCGCATTACATAAGCCTGCGTTATACAGCATTTGAATCGTAATAAACTCCGGCATCCCTTTATCGTTTACCGAGGTGATAATACCTGCCTTCATAGCAGCTGAAGTCGACGTCTTCGTCCAGCTCGGCGGCGTTTGGTCACCCGACAAATTAACATGCTTCTCAAGAGCGGCGATCCGCTCTGAAAGCTCCTCCATTTGTTGTCTTTCTGCATCTGTCATTGGCTGATCCTCCTCTGGCCCATATGCTTTCAGCAAGTCCTCTTCCGTGCCTGCATATTCGTTCAAATCGACATTCCCGCTAATACCCGCTACTTTCCGGCTTCCGTTTGGCAATGTACCTCCAGAGCTTCCATCGCTGTATTGCCAAAAGGTCCATCTTCCCCATGCCTTTGCATCGTCAGGTGGTGTTGAAGCATTATATCTGGCGATCCATAGCGGGTAGCTGCTAAGTGAGGTATCAAAATGGTTCGCAAAAGCGTTACCGGTATAAAAGATTGGCTTGGCCCCAAATAGCCGTTCCGTCTCCTCCAGAAAAGCTTTTGCTACAGCACTCATGCTTGCGTCGCTAAGGTTACCCGAATTCGTCTCGTAATCCATCACGGGAGGCAGCAGCAGCTTGTTGGCTTGTGAAGCGGTTTGATAAAAATACTGCGCTTCTCTTTTGGCAGCTGCCGCAGATGTTGCCCGCAGAAAATGATAAGCACCGACCAGAAGCCCTGCTGCTGCCGCTTCGGAGGCATTACGCATGAATGTTGGATCCTTGTAGGTCTCACCCTCCGTTGCTTTGACAAAAGCAAACGAAATGCCAGCACCCGCTACTTTCTGCCAATCAATGTCTCCTTGGTAATGGGATACGTCAATGCCTTGGGCGTTACCTTTGGTTCTTCCTTGCATGACATCCCCTCCTTCGAGTCTGTATTTACCTTCCCTTCCTATTAATAAATTCAGACTCAAATAGATAGGACACGGCATTTTGGCAGAAAGTAGCCGCCTGCCCCTTAAGTAATCGGACGCTCCGCTATCAATTCAATGAGCTTTTGCGCGGCTTTGCTTAAATAATGCTGCTTTAACCAAATAATTGCCGAGCTTGAGGTGACATCTGGTCCTTCAATCGGGAATACGCGAATGCGGTGATTCTGATACCGGTTAACTGAGGTCCGCGGCAGAATGGAAGCGCCAAACCCGGAAGCTACAAGCTCCACAAGCATACCGATATCGGAGCACTCCCCAATAATGGACGGCGACAATCCTCGTGAATGAAATTGATCCAGAATCAAATGATAAAGACCAAGACCTTCTGTACTCGGGAGGACTAACGGATGCTCAGCTATGTAATCATAGGTTATCGCTTCGTGCTCCTCGTTCTCGCTTCCCCTTCCCGTTACAAAAAACAATGGCTCAGCACCAAGAATGACATGATCAAATTCCTCAAGGTTAATCGGAAGGCGGACAATTGCCAAATCCAGTGCTTTATCCTTGATAAGTCTGGTTAAGGTGATCGTCTCATTCTGCTGGATTTTGAAAGTAACCTTCGGGTATAACATGCGGAAAGCGCTGAGTACGCCGGGAAGCCGCTCGTCTGACAACGTATTGATGCCAATGGACAGCTTCCCTCTTACTCCAAGCCCGGATTCTTTTACTTCTTCCTTCGCTTCCTCCAACAGCCGTGTAATGGTAAGAGCATGCTCATACAACGTTCTGCCTGGGGCGGTTAATTCGAGATGACGTCCGCTTCGAATAAATAACGACACGCCAAGCTCCTCCTCCATCAGCTTTAACTGCTGACTAAGCGGAGGCTGAGACATATGTAGGCGATACGCAGCTGAAGTTACTTGAAGCTCTTCTGCCAAGGCAATAAAATAACGTAATTGTTTGATGTCCATCTTCAGTTCCGATCCGATCTGCAAACCAGCTATATGATTTTCATATGCTTTCGCAATTTATTTAATATTTTTAATATAGTTATGCCCATGATACCATATACGGAGCATTCGGGAGAAAATCAAAGCTCGAAACGTACGGATATTATGTGGAAAGCTGGGAAATAACATGTTAAAAACAAAAGATTCATTTACTGTACTGCTTGCGGGCATGCAGTGGCTTTTCTTTATATTTACTAATACGGTGATGGTGCCGCTCTCAATCGGACATGCACTGGGACTAGCGCCGGAAGATATCGCTTCTTCCATGCAGCGCTCCTTTATATTGACCGGTCTGCTCTGTATCGTTCAGGCAATCTGGGGGCATCGATATGCACTAATGGATGGTCCGGCTGGCGTATGGTGGGGGCTTGTGCTTAGTATCTGCGCTTCTGCCCCTGCAATGGGCATGGATATCGGCACGGTTGCTGCCAGCCTAAGTACTGGATTTATTTTGTCCAGTGCAGTCGTTATTGTACTCGCCTTATGCGGTTTTCTGAAAGTACTGAAGCGGATCTTTACCCCAATGGTAATGGGTGTCTTCCTGCTGCTTCTTACATTCCAGCTCGCCAATACATTCTTCAAAGGGATGATTGGTTATGATCAAGGCGGCAAATGGGATTTGCAATTAGCTGGCTTGTCCTTGTTTATTATCGTGGTTGTAGCGCTCATTCATTTGAAAGGCAAGGGCAAATGGGGACAGTTCTCGCTGCTTGGCGGTATCATCGTCGGATGGATTGCTTATGCCTTATTGTTCGGAAGCGAAAGCAGAATGGGTGCAGCAACTGGAAGCAGCAACGGCATTTGGCATTGGCTGCCCTGGGGAACACCTGGATTTGAACCTGGAATTATGATGGTTGGTCTTCTAGCCGGTCTTGTGAACATGACGAATACGTTGACCAGCTTAACGGCTGCAGGCAGACTCTTCAAAAGAGAAGCATCAGATAAGCAGTTTGTACGATCGATTCTATTCACAAACAGCTTCTCCATCCTGGCTGGCTGTCTTGGTCTTATTCCATTTGGAACATTTGCATCATCTATTGGTTTTCTTGAAAATACAAAGGTATTACGCCGTGCCGCACTCATTGCAGGCTCTGCCATGTTTATTATCGTCGGGATCTTCCCCGCACTAGGTGGATGGCTGGCACAACTGCCTTTATCCGTCGGGAACGCGGTATTATTTGTTGCTTATCTGCAGATGTTTGGCACTGCGATTCGCTCCTTCCAAGGAACAACGTTTAACGCCAAAACGATCTATCGTGTTGCGCTTCCCGTATTAACGGGGATCAGTATTATGAACATTCCCGCTTCAGCCTTCGCGGAGTTCCCTCCGCTCTTAACGCCAATTCTCTCTAACGGCCTCATTATTGGTGTCTTGCTAGTCATTATTTTAGAGAATTTCATTCAATGGGATAAATTTGAAGTAAAACCGTTAGTTAAGGAACCGGAATCCCCTTCACAGCAACTCGCTTTGCAGCTCAATAAATAAATGAAAGGGGCACATTCCAATGTGCCCCTTTCATTTATTTATCTCCATTATGAATACCTCTTGTTCTGTTAATACTAGATTGCATAAAAGGAGATGATTCGTTTTGGTTCCTGAAACATTGCTAGTATTAACGTTATTTGCTCTTGGTTATTATGCTTTTCACCTTTATTCTCTAAAAGACAGCCAGATTCGATTACAGCAAAACAAACTTAGTGAATTCCTTAAATCAAAAGAAGATGTACATAAAATTCTATTAGCCGGAATGTATCAAAGATTCAAAAAAGAAGAAGGAAAGACAGAAGATACACCTTATGACTTCGAACGTTTTGTCGCAAGAACCTTAGAAGTTGTATATAAGGGGAAATGTACAGTGACACCCTCCAGCAATGATGGAGGGATAGACATATTGCATGACACGAATGATGGCGTTGAGCTTATTCAAGTAAAATGCTACGAGCCTAATGTGAAGCTTAATTTTGAGCCTGTCGCGATATTACATAGTCAAATGATTAAACAACAGGTACAAAAAGCAGCAATCATTGCGACATGCTCTTACAGTGATCTTGCCATCAAATATGCAGATGAGGTCAATGTCCGTTTAATTGATGGGAAGGCATTTCTAGAAATGTGGATTCAAAGTATACAGCTACTAGAAGATGAACTATCGGTGTTCTCCTCAGTGAAACCTGACTATGCTTGAACCTTAAAAAGGCTCTATTCCCTATCGAAACACCCATTCGGGTCCAGCATTTTGTCCATAAACTATGAGATAAGCCACCGCTATGAGGGGATGCGAGTCTTACATGTTTTGCTGGATCGGTAAGGTTGTTGTCGTAAATAATAGTGGTATCATTCATTTTGGATTTGTGAAACAGATCGCCCCGGAATCTATCTCGGTTGGATCAGGTAATGGCTCGACAACATCAGAGCAGGATATGGAACAAACAGGTAGAGAAACCGAAGAGCAAGCTAATGGCAATGGCGGTAAAAACACTAATAGCGGCAATGGCAGTAAGAACGTCAAGGGCATGAATGGGAAAAGTAAGGGCAGCAACAAAGGCAATAGCAACAGTATTAGCAAAAGCAAAGGTAAAGCAACGGCTACAGCACCTGCAGCAGCGAAAAAAACGGCTCCCTCTTCGCCTTCTATCCCTTCCCTGCCGCTTGGTAAAAACAATCCATTAAGCGCATTATTAAAAAAAGGGTTCAAATAAGCCATGTGCTTATTTTGAACCCTTTTGTCTATCTATAAGCTGGCGCAACCAGCCCGATGTCCGACATCGTTGCAAAGCTTTCCCCAACAAGCACTTTCCGCTCATTGCCTTTGATCGTAATCTCGTAGTCTTTCCCTAGCAGCTGAATCGTTCCTTCCACCTCGCTTGCAAGCATTCCGATGATAGCGATAAACTCCCCTTTGCGATTCGTGACCGCACGAACTCCATATGGAAGCCGCATGAACACCTCACCATTACGGTATACCGTTGAACGCTGGCGTGTATTAACCAGTTCAAATTCAACCCCGTCTACCTTTCGGGAATAAGCGGTCTCCTCCGCCACCTCTTCGCCATGGTCCATCGGATAAGGGACAAGCCCAGTAAACCATAGTTCCCCGTCTGGAGTAGGCAAGATGCCACATAAACGTTCTATATAATCCAGCACACCTAATATAGCCGGAGAATAGGTATCCGTATAACCTTCTTCACCGGTCCATGGGTTTAACGTCTGCGAGAAACGAGTCATCCTTGCCATCGCGCTTATGATTGGGAACATGATCCATGTCAGCTCCACATAGCGTCCGTGGTATTCAAACGCATGTGCCGTACGGATAATCGTCAGGAAGTTAACCGGTCCTCCCCAGCTGTTGTAAGCCGAAGAGGGATCAAAACGTGGATCGTCCATCGCAACGGAAGTGAGCGGATACTTGGCGAAAAACTTGCTCGTATTCAGCAAATAACGCTTCAACGCAGTATCAAATCGACTTCGATCTCCTACTTCGCAGGCCAATACGCGCAGCAATACATCGGACTGCACACGGACAAATTCCCCGTTCCGATCCCGGTCATAGAACAATTCATCCGCCTCGTCATAACAATATTGATAGAGGCTATTTAAGCTTTGTTCTGTTTTCTCGTTCCAACGCACTTGATCAGCATCTGGCTCGCCAAGCTCTGTTGCGATAAGCGCCAAATACTTGCGCTGACAGTATACATTTGCGGTTAAATCAGGGGCCAGAAACGGCAGGATTGGCGATTCCGGGCTGTATAAACGCACATCGTTCAAATGAGCCGTATCTGGAACATGCCAGAAGCGCGGCGACAAATCATGTCCGGTATCAAAAGTACAAAAGGCTTCCACACAGCCGGTTCTCCGAGTATTCCGGTATCGGACAAGCCAATCATCAAACCGGGACATCGCCTGGTACATTCTCCGTAAGAACGAAGAATCACGACCATTCATCAAATAATGATTCCAGATGCTTCTAGCAAGCGGCGTCACCATCTGAATTTGCCGGTATGCGGGTCCTGCAGCGGTAACTTTATAGGGAATCAAGCCGTCCTCTCTCTGAAACTCGGCAAATAAGAGATAAGTGGAATGGGATACACGAGGGAGAAAACGAGACAGCAGCTCCGCGTTAATGGTACCTGTGCTCTCCAGCCAGCAGCCTGCGTACGCTCCTCCCTCCTGAAGCACGGGATGATTCTCATGATTAGGTACAATGCAGTCAAGAAGCTTACGAATGCCCGCATAATATACATTCTGAAGCCGCTCTGAAGAAGCAGCGAACTTAACCCCGGTACTCTGCCAGTCAGCAATTATTTGTTCATCAGACTTTTTAGCTATCTGTCCAACTTTATTCTCGAGGTCAATTGCACGAAGTTTTTCTAATAGCAAGGTCATTCGCCTCTTTTGTCAGTTAGTAAGTTTCGGGCTTATATCGGAACCAATGAAAGTCAAAACTCTCCCCTTCTGAGGGCTGGTTGTTTAGCCCTTCACACTGCCCATAACAAGGCCTTTCATAAAATATTTCTGCAGGAAGGGATAGACCAGTAATACCGGGAAAGCTGCGAGAAACACTTGCGCCGCTTTGTAAGTCCGGTCACTGACATCACCTGTATTAAGCAGCTCATTCGAAGACATTAAGCTTGGATCCGTTGTAATAATAATTGTCTGTAAATAGCTTTGAAGCGGATAATGGATGGGCTGATTCATATAAATCAAGCCGTCAAACCAGGAGTTCCAATGGGTTACAATCGTAAACAGCGTAATCGTAGCGATCGCCGGCATCGAGAGCGGAACATATATTTTCCACAGCACACGCCAGTGACCTGCCCCGTCTATATAAGCAGCTTCTTCAATTTCCTTTGGCAATCCACGGAAAAAGTTCATAAGCAAGATGACATTAAATACCGGTACTGCCCCTGGAAGCACCAATGCCCAGATCGTATCAAGCATATGAACCGACTTGATCGTCATGTAAGTTGGAATCAGACCACCGCTGAACAGCATGGTTATTATAAAAAACCATGCGTAAAAGTTACGCAGAGAGAGTGCTTTCTTTTCCTTGGAAAGTGGATAGGCAACTAAGATGGACAGCAGCATGTTGATCGCATAACCTAAACCAACCCTTTTTAACGATACAAAAAATCCGTCAACAAACTCATGCTTCTGGAGCGCGTATTTATACGAAGATAAAGTAAAATCAACCGGGAGAAGCTTGACGAAACCGGCAGCGGCTGCCGTACTGGAGCTAAAGGATATCGCGAGCACGTTGATCAGCGGCAATATACATACAAAGGCCGTTAAACCAAGCAAGATATAGTTGAAGATGAGAAAGCTTTTTCTACTGAGTGTAAGCTTATGCATGATGTGCCCTCCTTAAAAGATCCGATAGCCGGCATAACGTCCGGCGAGCTTATTGGATATGACGATAAGCACAAAGGAAATAACCGATTTAAACAGACCAACGGCTGTAGCTACCCCATACTGTGCGTCCAATAAACCAATCCGGTAAACAAAGGTGTCCAGAATATCGCCCGTGCTGTAGACCATAGGGCTATAAAGATTAAAGACCTGCTCAAAGCCTGCATTCAGTACATTACCGAGGCTCAGCACGCCCATAAGGACCACGATTGGCATCATACCAGGCAGGGTCACATGCAGCGTCTGCTTCCATCGGTTAGCGCCATCCATCGTTGCAGCTTCATATAAGCTTTGATCAATAGCAGTCAATGCCGCCAAATAGACGATAGTCCCATATCCGAAATGCTTCCACGTATCCGTTAACACCAGTGTGTAAGGGAACCACTTCTCATTACCCAAGAAGAAGATTGGTTCGATTCCGAATATCCCCAGCATTTGATTCACAATACCACCGGACGGGGATAAAATATCGATCAGAATGCCGCCTAGGATAACCCAGGACAAAAAGTAAGGGAAATAAATTATCGTTTGAATCGTACGTTTGAAGAAGGCTCCCGCAATCTCGTTAAGAAGAAGCGCGAACACGATTGGCACGATCATACCAGCAATAATTTTTAACACAGCAATAAAAACGGTATTCCACAATATACTCGTGAAGTTCGGCAGCTCCAGCATATAGCGGAAGTTATCAAGGCCAATCCACTTGGAATGAAAAATCCCTTTGGCTGGTGAGAATTTCTGGAAAGCAATAACAATGCCCATAATAGGCACGTAGCTGAATAATAGTGTCAATAGAATGCCGGGCAGCAACATGAGATGCAGAGGCCATTCCTGGAGCTTTTTCTTTAATTGCATACTGTGAAACCTCCGTTATATGGACAAAGAAGTGGAAAGCGGATGTAACCCCTCTTCCCACTTCTCCTTCACCATCTTATTTATTTTTTGCTGCCCACTCGTTAGCTTCTTTCGTAATTTGATCGCCGCCGAGCTTCTTCCAGTCTTCTACAAATTTATCAAATGTGTCGATAGATTGACCCATAATAATCTTAGTAATCACTTCTTCCTCCATCTTTTGCAGAGAAGAAAGCTTTTCCACCATAGTAGGAGTCAATGCGCCATAGAAGGCATCAAACGTATAGTTGTTGTCATTCACATATTGGTTAATGACGTCGAAGCTGCTTGGGGAGCCAAATACGCGCTCTGTCCCCCAGTTCTCACGATTGCCGCCACGGAAGTCTACGATTTTGTCATAATAGCCTTTCTCTTCTGTCGATAATTTGGATGGATCTTTAGATTCCAGCGCTGCTATCGCATTCAGATGGGCATTCAGGTTTTTCTTGGCAGGCTCTGCACTAATCAAGCTGTACAGGTATACCGGAATGTTGTTCTTGCTGTAACCAAATCCATTATCAACCGCGTCCTCTTCAAAACCTTCCATGCTGAAGTTCAAGAGCTTAATAATCGCTTCCGGATGCTTGCTGTCTTTGCTGACTGCAAAGTATCGTTGGATCGGCATTTTACCAATCGGTGTAGCTTTCTGATCATCAAACGATACTAGAGGGAAGGACTTCCATTCTGCTTTTGGATCGCTATTAACATTCTCTTGGATAACCGAGAGTGGAGCTGACATCGTACCGTAGAACATGCCAAGCTTGCCGCCAACGATTGATTCCGTTACCTTCGCACGGTCCTTAACACCAAATTCTTTATCCAGCAGACCTTGCTTATACATATCTTGAAGCTGCTGCAAAGCAGCTTTCATTTCAGGTTGAATACTGCCGTATGCAAGCTGGCCAGAGGCATCCTTCACCCATTTTTCCGGAGCAGCGTGGTAACCGGAGAAGAAGCCGGAGCCGCCAAACTGGCCATCTGTCATAAAGGTCTTTGTCAAACCAAGACCAAACGTATCCGGTTTTCCGTTGCCGTCGGGGTCATTCTTTGTAAACGCTTCCGCAATTTTAATCACATCATCCATCGTTTTTGGCTCCGGAAGATTAAGCTTGTTCAACCAATCGGTCCGAAGATAAAGGATTGGCAAGCCATCCACAGCTGATGCCGTACTTGGAATGGCCATCAATTTGCCGCCGATTTTCGCTGTATTAAAGCTGGCTTCATCCTGCAGCATTATTTTCTTCGTAATCGGAGAAGCATACTTCTCGAACAAATCTGTCAAATCATACAGCATATCGTTCTCAGCAAGATCGGTCAGCTGCTTGTTCTTCAGCCACATAATATCAGGCAGATCACCAGATGCAATGGACACATTCAGCTTTTGATCAAATTGTTCAACCGGAACCGTCCACTGGTATTTCAGCTTAATCCCTAGATCACTTTCATAAGCTTTCGTGTAAATGTTATTCTCAATCGTATCTCCATTCTCGTACTGATACGTGGATTCCGTATAACGCCAAGCTGTAATATCAATAGGAGGATCATATTTCGCCATTGGATCAACAGCCGGTTCAGCGGAATTTGGTGCTGCTGTAGCTGTGCTATTATCAGGTTTGTCAGTTGCATTGTTCTCATTATTCGAACCACCGGAGCTGCAAGCAGAGAGCATCATCATCGCAGCCATAACACCAATTGCTGTCGATTTCACTTTATTTCTATTTTTCATATGAACCTCCCTGGAATGTTTATTTTTAGTAGGGCCCCTATATCTCTAATGGTAGTTGTCCGGCGAGAGGGAAACAATATTCATGTCTTTACCTTTGAATCAGCTGTTTACTTAAGCATGAATGATGATCGGTATTCTTGTGGTGTCATCGACTGAGCCTTGCGGAAGGAGCGAGTGAAATTTGTCGCTGTACCGTAACCGACCATTTCGGCTACTTCCTGAATTTTCAACTCTGGCTTCTCGAGCAATTTCCTTGCTTTCATCATTCGAGCGGATGAAATATAATCGGATAAATTCTCTCCCGTTACTTGCTTGAACAATCGAGAAAGATAGGAAGGATTAAAATAAACAAGCTCCGCAAGCCGGACTAACGACAGCTCATCCGGATTATGCAGATGCTCCTGAATATGCTTCTGAATGAGCGTAATAACTGCATTTGCCCTTCTCTCTTCCTCCTGATTTTGGAGATTAAATAACATCTCACCTACATGCCCCAAATAGTCAAAAGCGGTTTTCCAACTGTCATGCTCGCCCGGCTGCATCAGCTTGTGCAGGCCAATCTCAGCTGCCACAATTTCTACCAAATGCCAGCGATTCATATAAGATAGATAGATAAGGCCAATCGAATAATAAAACTCTTGAGTTGGTACATCATGCATGCTGGATATGCGCTGCAGAGGCAGCGCACATTCTTGTAAGCTGTTATGGAATTCGGCTCGATGTCCATTGTCCAATTGCTCAGCAAGCAGATTTAACTTCGATTGACGGACTTTATCCCGATGGTTTCCTGCGGACTGCTTCTCAATGACAAGCTTATCGAGAAGCAGCATCCCGGAGCCCTGTCCAATGCGGTAATTCATCATCATATTTAGCGTTGCAAACCGATCGGCTACATTCGCCCATTCTACTGGGCTGTCATCCAAGACGAAGGATACAATCTCACCAGCAGACTCTCGGCATCCCGCTTGAATAAGCTCCAGATGACCCTTCACGAAGGTAAGCATACGTTCCCATTCCATTTCACCACTCTGCTGCTCCCTGAGAGGCTGAATTAACCAGACCAAATCCATATTCTCATTCACCGCAGCGATTATGGAGGCATGTGTTGACAAATACTGCTCAGCAATTAATTTAATTTTGTATAACTGACGGGATTTCTCCGAATAAGTCAATCGTTCTGATAGGCTGTTATTTCGTCCGATTAGAATAAGAACAGGCCAATCGGCACGCAGCGGAATAGCGAGCTCATCGAACTGCTCCTGATTAATTTCCTGCAAATTAAGCTGCTCCTTCAAGATTCGCAATACATAATCGTTCTGGAGCAGACCTCGCGTTGCTTCCAGCTGCTCCTGCGCTTTTTTAAGCAAGGATTCCGCCTTTAGTTCGGTCTCTATTTCCGCTATCGTCTGCTCGACGATTCGGATCACTTTATCATAGCCTTCGGTCTTCAGAATATAGCTGACTCCCTCGTATTGAATAGCGGAGTATACATAATTGAATTCGTTATAACCTGTTAAGAAAATAACCTTACACTGCGGCCATCGCTCCCGGATTTTCTCCAATAGCTGCAGACCATCGATTTCCGGCATACGGATGTCAGTCAATACGATATCAAACCGGGTACGGTCAAATAACTTAACCGCCTCATTCCCGGAATAAGCTTTATACACATCAAGCTCCAGATGAGCAACATTCTGAAGAACCTCACTAACCCCATTTGCAATAATCACTTCATCATCCACAACCAAAAGTCTGTACATCTATACCCCTCCATCCAAGGTATTCATTGTCATAATGATCTTCAGGCCACCCTGCTCGCTTGATTCCACCGTTAATCCACTGTCTTGTCCAAATTTAAGCCGTATTCGTTGATGAATATTTAATAGACCCGTTGTCTCTGTATCCTCCGGATAGTTTAAGCGATGTTTAAGTTCTTCAAGATTTCTAGCCTCAACATGCCCGCCATTATCTTCTACAATAATTTGTACCCCTTGATCATTCTTCTTAAATTGAACCATCAACAAGCCATTTTCTGCTTTCTTCTCAAGTCCATGCTCAAAGGCGTTCTCAATAATAGGCTGCAAAATAAGCCTCGGCACCATGATGTGTCCGGTATGATCCGGCAGCTCGCCGAAATCGATACGAATCCGATTGGAAAAGCGCATTTCTTGAATTTCCGTATAGACCCTCGCATGATTCACCTCTCGTTCAAGCGGCACTTCATCGGAGCTGTTACGGGTGACAAACTGAAAATATTCGCCAAGCTGATTCGAAAATTGTTCGAGATTGTCATAGTCTCCAAGCCTCGACATCGTGTTAAGAATAAAGAGACTGTTATATAAGAAATGTGGATTAATCTGAGACTGCAGCTGCTTCAGCTCCGCCTTTTGAGTTAGAATCTGCTGCTTATAGGCTTGATCAATCAAGTAATTCAAATTGTCCAACATGACATTAAACCGGGTGTAAATATATTGGAATTCATCATTGTGCTTATGACCGATTTGAACATTAAAGTCACCGTATTCCACTTTGCGGAAAGCTTTAACCAGCTTGTCGAGCGGCTTATGGATGTACTTATAGACGTATAACGAATAGATAACAATGATAATCAAAGAGACCGCTGCCAGCATGAGGAACCAATTCCGATACTTGCGAAGCGGCTCGAATACGGCATTCTCTGGCACATATTTGCTCAATACCGCCCCAAAGTATGGAGAGGATGTGTAAACAGCAAGATAGTGTTTGCCATTAACGCTGACGGATTTACTGCTTTTCTCTTCGTTCATATGGGCAGAAATGGCATTGTTAACAGAGGGCTCCTGACTCGTTGTCATAACAAACTGCGGACTTTGATAGATCAGTCCCTCTTCGTTGGAATTCACCATCGTTTTTAGCTTTTCTGCAAGCTTGCCCTCGTCTAGTTCAATCGCGATGATGAACAACGGCTCTCTCGTACTATTTGGCTTCGTGAATGGATACACCGCACTTAGGAACATCCCGCCATTCAGATTCATCACAGGAGAGTCTTTCTCGAATGGGAATTGACTTAAAGCATCAAACTGCTTCTGATCAAAAGTTGTGATCGTTAGCGCAGAAACATTTTTCTGTATGGCCGGAATATAAGCGTATACGTCTTTTATATAAGTGCTGCTGTTGCGAATGGCGTTAAGCCGTTGTTGAAGCCTAAGGATGCTTTGCATCTTTTCGATGTCATTAAGCGAATCTGGAATCGCCCCAAGCCGGTTCAAATTATCATCGTTCAGAGCATCATATTGCAAAATTTGAATTCGCTTGAAATCCTCCTCCATCCCGCTGAAATACTGAGAAACTTGGGAGATCATTGATTTCGAAATCTCATCCTGCAGCGTTCGGACTCCCCAGCTGTAGATAATCATGCTTAGAATATAGAGTGGCAAAAGAATACAAATAAAAGAGAAAATCAATCTTCTTAACGCATTTTTCTTCCACGGATATTTCTTAAAAAACATAATAACGCCCCTTCTAACCATGATAGCGGTTTCATGAAACTGAATTGACGTTATTATAATACGAGCATTTGAGGAATGGCCAGCAAATAAAGGAAGACTAGTCGAATAGTCCCGGCGACAGGGTAGGAATATCCGAGTTGGTTAACGACCTCATTGTTGATAGTTGTCGTCCATGCACCGTTACAAGTTAACGCATACAATACACCATTTAAACTTTCAATTAAGGCGGTGTATCCCCTTTGTCATGTTCATGTGGATGTAGAGGAAAGCACTACAAAAAGTCGTGCAGCAAATCAACTATTCCCATGGTTAGTAGCCGAATTGGGAATGGCATGTTGTCTGTCCCATTGCTTACGTGTGTTGGTAACAGTCCGAATAGGGTCATATGTATTGAGATAGATCCCAGCCAAGCGGAGAGTTGTATGCAAGGGGGATGTCAAGTTTACGGTAATCTTTGCTGCTGCCGTGATTTTACAGGACTGCGCAAATTACAAAATAGAAAACAGAAAAGACAACGTTAACGGGTACGAATTAACGAAAAAAAAAAACAAAAAGTGGCCATGCAGTTCAATTGAACCTGCACGGCCACTTTTTATTCCTATAACACTTAAATATATGTCGATAACCGGGATACTTTATTTTTCGAGAATACGCTGCGACCTTTGGAATCGCCTTTTACCGTATCCTTCAACTGATCGCTGAGCTCCAAAAACCACGCTTGATCCTGCGTCTCTAAAGCCAGATCAATAAGACCACGAAGATCTTCCTCTTCAGGAGACCATTGTGCCTGCTGCTTCAGATGATGAAACTTAGCAAGCGCGATTCGACCGGCAGAATCCTCGTTATCCGACTTTACAACATAAACCTTTGCAACACCTTGCTCCAAGTCTATCTGCTCGACATAGCCGAAAATAAATTCGCCGCTGATCGTTTGACCTTGCACCCAATCGCTGACTTCAAAATTCACGGTCATCACCGCCTTTAATCGAAAGTGAGTAACTGTAACTTAAGTTATTACTGTTATAATAATGTATACAGTTATTGCTGTCAACTGGTTTACGCCTGGTTTATTATTTTTACTCGAAATCACCTAAAAGCATCTCATCTAAAGCAGTACCCCCAAGAACCATTGGATAAACATTCTCATCCATTGGGATTACAAACTCAACAAGCACTGGCCCTGGTGTCTCTAACGCTTCCTTCCAGGCAGCGATTGCCTCTTCCTTATTGCTTGCTCGTAGTCCCTTCAAGCCATAAGCCTCAGCCAGCTTAACAAAATCGGGGCTTCCGGCAAGATCGATCTGACTAAGCCGATTCTCATACATCAGCTCCTGCTGCTGCCGCACCATGCCAAGTACACGATTGTTAAGAACGACAATCTTAACCGGGATCTGATGCACGGCGCAGATCGCCATTTCCTGCGCACACATCTGCATCCCGCCATCCCCGTTAATCGAGACAACCAATCGATCGGGATTGCCAATCTGCGCACCAATCGCCGCCGGGAAACCAAAGCCCATCGTTCCAAGACCGCCGGACGTCAGGAGCGAGCGCGGATGATTAAACTTATAGAATTGTGCTGTCCACATTTGATGCTGTCCAACATCCGTCGTTATGATTGCATCACCATGCGAAGCTTCATGAATCATCTCAAGAACAAATTGCGGCTTCACTTCCGTGTCTGAATCGTTATAGCGCAAAGGATGCTGCGACCGATACTTTCGTAATTGCTCTATCCAGCCTGCCGCTTTAGAAGGCTTAGCTTTGGTGCAGGCATAAGCAAGAATGTCCTTCAAATCGCCTACTATGCCAATATCTGTGCTTATGATTTTCCCAATCTCCGCTGGATCAATATCGATATGAACGATTCGTCTCGCCTGTGGGGCGAATCCGTCGACCTTCATCGTCAGCCGGTCATCAAAACGTGAACCAAGTGAGATAATGAGATCTGCATGCTGAATGGCCATATTCGCTGCGAAGTTACCATGATGGCCAGCCATGCCAAGCCCTAATTCATGTCCGCTGGGAAATCCGCCTAATCCATGTAAGGTTGCTACAACAGGAACTTGCGTCTGATTAACAAATTGGATTAATTCATCGGATGCATTCGAGTGGACAATCCCTCCGCCAGCAATAATAATTGGTCTTTTGGCCTCGGCGATTGCTTCCAGCCACTGCTCAATTTTCTCGTTATCCAAAGCCGGCTTCGACACGTATCCACGTAATTGAACCTCTGCCTTGTAAGGCTCATACAACAGCTTCGAATTGGAAATATCCTTCGGAATGTCGATGAGCACGGGACCTTTCCGCCCGGTAGTGGCTAGATAAAAGGCTTCATGCAAAATTCTAGGAATGTCCGCAGCATCACGTACCGAAAAGCTATGCTTCGTAATTGGCATCGTAATGCTAATAATATCAGCCTCTTGGAAGGCATCCGTCCCGATCAAAGATGTCATGACATTAGCCGTAATAATAACCATTGGAATGGAATCCATATGAGCTGTCGCGATGCCCGTTATAAGGTTAGTCGCCCCGGGTCCGGAAGTGGCAATACATACGCCAACCTTTCCGGTCGACCTTGCATAACCGTCAGCAGCATGCACAGCGCCTTGTTCATGCCGGGTAAGAATATGTTTGAACTCCGCATTGCGAGTCATCGCGTCATAAATATATAAGGCACTTCCGCCTGGATAACCAAATACCGTATCTACACCTTCATCCAGTAATCCTTGCAGCAATGCTTCAGAACCTGTCATCCATGTTTGTTTCGTTTCTGTTGCTTGAGTTGCTTGAGTTTTTTGAATGGTTTGTTCCATAATCGGCAGCCCCCTGTAAATTAAAATAACCCCATCATCCCTTATCGACTGACGCAGCTAGGCTGCTAAGCCAATAAGGGACGAAGGGGTTTATTCTTCGTGGTACCACCCTGGTTCACCGGAAATCTTACGATGCCGGTCTCAAGAGGTAAGACTATGCGCTTACCTGCAGCACGATAACGTGTGCTATTCCGGTTGAACCTACTCCGACTCTAAAGAGACGTTTTGATCAACAGCTCCGAGATGACCGCGGACATTACTTATGGCAAAGGTCTCAGCTTTTCCTTTGCTCTCTGGGCATAAGCAGCTTGTCGCTATTTCTCTTCATTGCTTCTAAAGTCATATAAATAATAAAAACCCCTTTCTTCCCTAGGCCTCAGCTGCATAGCTGATCTAACCTAGGGACGAAAGGGGTTAACTCTTCGCGGTACCACCCTGATTTACCGGTTATCTTGCGATGCCGGTCTCATGAAGTAAGATTGCTCTTACCTGCTGCACGATAACGTGTGCCAGTCCGGTTGATCCTACACAGCTGAATACTCGAACGCAGCCTTCAGTCAACAGCTCCGAGACGACTCCATACATCGCTTAAGGCAAAGGTCTCACCGTTCCCCCTGCTCTCTGAACATAAGCGGCTTGCATGTATTTCTCTTCAACGCTTTTGCACATCATAGCATACGCAAATCTTGTTTTCAATCCTATTTTCTCCCCAAATTCATCCTAACCCGATAAATAGGCACAGCTGTTATGTCGTGGAAAAGAGCAATTTTCTCGCCTTCGAAGTGCTGCTCAGCAGCCATATTATTATCATCTGAAAAAGTTGTCTTCCCAATCCGAAGCGGCGTTGTCTCTAGGATAATTTCACCTGCTTGCAGCACATGAGGGAATCTCGCGAGGCCAATCTCCCAATGGTCTCCGTTATGGAAATGATCATGGAATAGCTGCCCTTCAGAGAAAGCATAACCCACATTTCCTGTATATGAAATGTTCAGAATGAGATCCTCCAGATCGTCCATAACGTCTGGCGTAAAGCGTACAGCCACCTTGTGCTCATGAGTGCGGACAATTGAAAGCTCCGACTTTTTCTCAGGAACATGAACCTGATAAGAAGTAAATCCGTTTTTGCTTGCTCCATCATACCCCCGCGCTGTGAATGAGCTGCTCGTCACAAATTCGATTCCCTTATCCGAACATGCGGGTACAGCCGTCGAGAACAAAATTTGTTTTTCACCGTCTATAACAAGCTCCCACATCAATGCCGCTTCTGCTGCTGTCATCGCATAAATCCGCACTTCTGAACCATCTTGACGATAAATACGGATCAGGCTCGAAGTATCGGAAGTCACCGTTATGATGGATTCCCCGCTCTCTTCCTGCACCATAACCCCATGATCTACTTCTATCGAAGCAACTCCCTGATCACCAAGGACAAATTCACCCTCATTACCTTCCAGCATTAAGAAGAAATAGGTATTCACATTGCCCGATTGCTGCAACGTAACTGGCTGAGCGGTCGCACTTCGTAATTGAACGCCATTTAAGTTCATGTTCAATGGCAGGAAGAATGAAGCATTAGGACGGACCGTAAGAGGCTTCGTTCTTGGAAACACCAACGTCTTGCCGCCAAGCTCGACAGCAAACCGAACACCTTCGTGCTCGGACATCTCGACATGATCCTGATAGTTATTTACGAATAGAAATCCGGAATGCCCGTCTGTTCGAACGGAATAACGAAGGGTATTCGTATCTTCCGGTCGCAGCCCGCTTGCACCTTCCGGCAGAAGCGTACCCATAGGAGCGAGTAGTCCGCCAAAAGTCTGCAGAAAATAATGCAGCGGCCGAATCAAATGATTAGATGCCCGTATTTGCCCAAACTCGCCAATCGGTGCTTGGAAATCATACGTAATTTTCGGAGTCGTGCTTTCATTCAGATAGCCGGTCTTGCCAATCGGATTGGTCCCGCCATGGAACATATAATAGCCGATAAAATTGCAGCCGCTGGCGATCTTGACCAGGCTCATTGCCAGCACACTTTCAGGATCCACTTGGAATCTGGCTAAATACCAAGCCTGCATGCCTCCACCCATTTCACAGCAGGCAAAAGGATATTTTGTACGCGCATAGGGAGGAGAGAAATCTCGGGCTTCATTCGTATCGTTATGGTAATCTGTGAATAAATACTCTGCAGTTGGCTTCTGCTGTGGCTGCTTCTCGTTCACGGTCCAAGGTGTATAAGCATAACCGCCATACAGAGGAAGCACCTCATCCTCCGGAACTGGAGCATTTCCCCAGCCGGTAATCGAATAGATTGGGGCTGTTAATCCTGCTTCCTGTGCAAGCTCCTTCAGGCGAATAATATGCTCTGCCCCGCCTGTGCCTCCGCTCATATATTCGTCCCCTTGCTTTGCCGTCATCTCCCACAGAGCTGCAGCCGCACGGAACTCATTTTCCAACTGAATTCCGATAACCGGACCACCGTCTTTATACAATAGACCAGCTGCCTGCTTACCGATTTCGTTGTACAGACGAGACACATAGTTCAGATAACCTTCGTCATTCGAACGGACATCAAAGGCTCTGCCGAACAGCCAGTCAGGTAAACCACCGTTACGGACCTCACCATGACAAAATGGACCAATTCTTAGAATGACATAAAGACCATTCCGGCCGCATACCTCGACAAATTTGCGAAGGTTCAGATTGCCCTCCCAATGAAACTCCCCTTCCATCTCTTCATGATGATTCCAAAAAATATAAGTCGGAATAACCGTAATCCCCGACAGCTTCATCTTTTGCAATTCGGTATCCCATTCTGCCTCCGGATAACGGGAGTAGTGAAACTCACCGCATACCGCAAAATATGGCTTCCCGTTAAGTTCCATGTAGTAATTTGTAAACGAAATATGGTCACCTTCTGGATGAGCTCCTCCAAGCTTTAAGGAAGATGGATAGATTTCTTTTGGCTTATATGAATCGGTTTGAATACGATATACCTTCTCGTTTTGCACCAACTTGACTGCCTCCCTAATAATCGTTATATCCACGTATCTATTTCTGATTATAATAAGAAGTAGTCTTATATCCGTATAACAGTTACATCAAGAAATCGTACAATCTTAACATAAGAGGTGAATGAAGGCCGTTATGATGCCCTTCCTGCTTGCTCAATTTGCCAATCTGGAACAGCTTCTACCGCTCTATGTCTGTTGTGTCGGCAGCCATGCGCAAAAGCATCTGGATAGGCCCGAAGGTTATCCCGCTCATCAAATTTTCCTATCCCGCAGCGGCTATGGCCGATTCCGTATAGATGGACATCAGGAGCTGAGATTATCTCCTGGAACCATCCTTATTTTGCCTGCCAATACGTCTCATGAATATTATCCTGAACGAGATGAGGAGAACTGGGAATTAGGCTTTGTTGCTTTCCGGGGTTATACTGCTGAACCTTTAATGCTGCAAATGGACGAACTGCTCATGAATACGGTAACTACACGTCATTTCGACAGCTTATGGGATCAACTAGAATCTCTGTGGTACTTGATTAGTCAGAACGGAGAGCATGCCTACTGGGAATCGTCAAAACGAATGTACAATATGATACTCACGATTCTGGAAGGGCAATCCGCATCAAAGAAGGCTAACAAGAATGAATCTCCTTCCAGACAGGCCAATGCTGCGCTTCAAACCGCTGTCCAGTTAATGCATGAACATTACAATGAGCGTCTTGCGCTGGCTAATGTCGCCAGATCGGCCGGTTATTCCGTCCAGCATTTTCACCGGCTTTTTGTTGAGCAATTTGGAGTAACCCCCCAGCAGTATATCCTGCAGCTGCGTATGCGCAAATCGATGGAGCTGCTTCAGGAGCAGTCTGGTATCACGATTGAGAAAATAGCCGAAATTGTGGGCATGGAGACAAGTTATTTTATCCGAATGTTCAAACGCACCTTCGGGAAGACACCCAAACAATACCTGTTAAATCATTGATTTAAGCAAATAACCCCTCTCAGCTTTTGTGAGCTGAAAGGGGTTATTGGGTACGTCTTTTATTTAGCGTTTTATGTAAAATCGGAAAGATCACAATAGCCAGCAGGACACCAAAGAGAGAACATGTCATATCCTTCTGCGCATCAAATGGATCGCCCTCGAGTCCAATGTATTGGGCTGCCATCTTCCGGTTAAACAGATAAGCCGACCACATTTCGAGCAGCTCATATAAGGCACTTGCCGTCATTATCATCGTAAACGTCACGATATAGGGCGGCCATTTCGAGCGAAGCTTCAGAAAATACTGGACAGCCTCCCGCACTGGGAAAGCAATAAACAGACCAAAAGCAAAGTGAACGATCCGGTCATAAAAGCCTCTTTTGATATGAAAGGCCTGCTTCAGCCATTCATCCATTGGTGTATTCTGATACGTATAATGTGCAGCATAAGCATGCATGGCAAGGAAAAAGGCGATAAGAAGATACGATAAATTACTCTGCGGAAATTTACGGTATACGATAGCCAGAACAATGATGAAAACAAGCAATAGTGCGTTTTCGACCGCCCAGATTTTCCAGTCTGAGGGCCGGATCGCCATGATGATCCAAAACACGATGAACACCGCGATAATAATCTGCAATAGTCTATTCTGCTTGAAAGGAATCAGATGGCTTCGCAGCCATTTGGACCAGCCTGTCATGCGGAAGCCCCCTTTATCCATAATTAGGATTAGCTTTCCCGAAATGGCAGGAAGCATCCTATCATATGAAAAAGGAGAGGGATATCCCTCTCCTGCCGATAATTAAGCTTATTTCTTAGCTACATGTGCCCAAAATTCTACAATGCTGTTCCAGCCATTCAGTTCATTGCCGTAGCCAACATATTTGATGTATTTAGCCTTGACCGGCTTAGGGAAAACAAAGCTTTCGGCTGCATTTGGTGAAGGCTTATTGCTCTTCTGATGATCAAGGATTTTCACATAATGAACACCATCTTCAGATACCTCAATATCAAAGGTACTGTAGCGAGTGTTGCCATTGTAAAACAAAATGCTGACCTGATCGATCTTCTTCACCTTCTCCAGCTCGACGAGCAAATATTGTCCGCTGCCGTCGGCCGACCATCTGGAATCCGGATCACGATCCATCGTATTGATCGGAAGGTTTCCGTCATTTGCACTTGCCGTCACTTGCTTTATTGCTGCAAGCTTACCTTCCGGCTCAGCCATTGCTTCCAATACCGTAAATGTTCTTGAAGCCGAAACTTCGGTGCCGTTCATCTTGGTTGTTGCGGTAATTTTCACCGTTCCAGGCTTTTTCGCTTTAAACACGTTACCTTTCTTTATACTGCCTAATTCTTTGTTATCAACAGTGTACTTGACCTTAATGTCCGCCTGAACCGGATCGATCGTCTCTCCATAATTCAGCGTAATGAGTGACTTCAGCGTTCCTTCATGACCAACACTTATCGCATCACTAGTGACGCGCCAGCCAAGAACAGATCGATCAGGAGAGATCGAGATACTCTTAGGAAGAGCGGGATTAGCAGCCACTTGGAACGTTATTTTATAGTCCTGCGTCTGCCCATTCTTTGTGACATGAATCGTACCCGTGCCGTTAGGTGCTGCCGGCTGTTCGACTTTGACGATCGCATCGCTGGCAAGAGCTGTAGCCTCAAGAGTTGGCGTATCCTTTGTTCCGTAAGGCAAAACAACCGTATATGCCGTTTTCAGAAACTGTACGCCATCCAATGGTTCACCATTCACGAGCAGCGAGGATAGTCCTGTTGCCAGTTGACTTTCCCGCCTTGTATATTGATCCTCGAATAAGCTTTGCGGTGATAAACGATCTCCTTCACCAACGCCTTCCGCCATATCAAACGGCTTGGTGTCTGCTTCAGGAATCGAACCGGTAATCTGAACATTAACACCGTTCACCGGACCTTTGGTTCCAATGACATAACCGTTCCCGAATTGCTCGGATTCCACAATAATGCCGTTCTTGCTGCTGTGAGCGGCAAGTCCTGTCGTATTCCAGAACACACTTTCCGTCGTAACCACGCCATGCCTATTGGTAGCTGACGAACCATAATCCCGCGTAATAGCTGAGATGCCATCGCCGTTTACCGTCATATTGTCAATGAGATTCGCCATGCTCAGATACATATGGAAATCGGACATTAGCGAGGAATTCTCCGAGTACACGTTATGCATCACATTGCCGTTCGCAGAGAAATTCGCATAGGTGAAGCTATGTCTTGCACCAATCGCTTTGCTATCTGTAATCAAGTTATCGTTGCCGATAAATTGATACAAATAACCGTTGCCATTCGCGCCGCGGTATTGCGGGTACTGCATCGTCACATTGTCGACGGTTACATTTTTCGTCCGGTCAAGAATGATGCCTTTGGATAAAAGATGGTAGGTTGAATTGCCATCTGGCTTATACGTGCTGATGTTGCGAATCCAGCTGTTTGCAGCTGCAATAACGTTAATGGCTTTTGCGTTATCTGTCTCATAACCAGCCGTTCCTTCTACCTTATAATCATCCTCACCTAGACCACTCTTGGAGTTCTGGACATTCGCAATTGAGAAATCCTCCAAACCAATCTCCGAGATTGGAGCCTGTGTCTTTGTCACGGTAATATTATCTCTTGTCTTCAGCGGGTAACGGGTAGGAACATCAACCGTAAGTGTATGGTGCGCCTCATCTACAGCAAGGATTTGTCTGTAAAAGATCGGCTCTACTTTCCCAAGCCGTGAGGCCCATTTACTCTGCATTCCCAGCTCCGCGAGGAATTCCTGCGTTGTTTCAAAGGTTATTAGAACATAATCACCAACCGCAAATCCGGCTGTACTCTCAACAGGAAGCAGTACGGTTGGTTTCGTGACAGACTTGCGCAGCTTCACTGACGTATCTGTCTTCACCCAATCTCCGTTGCCAATCCGAATAATATCTTTTTGCTTCATAAATTCGGATGCATTATACAGAAACGTCTTACCGATACCTGCGCCCTTTAGCACTACATTACTTGCGTTAATGCCAAGAGCGTAAGCTTGTCCCTCAGGCGGGTTCAGCTTATAAGTACCCTCCGGCAAATACACGACACCACCGCCAGCGGCAGATGCATCATTAATCGCCTGCTGGATGGCCGAAGTCGCATCGGTCTGTCCTGTAGAGTCCGCAAGATACGGCGCTTTAGTTACATCTATACTGCCCGTTAACTCTACATTCGGAATGAGTGCTTCTCCCCGGTGATAACCCGCATACGAGAAATCATGAAGGAATCTGCCTTCTCCATCCTCATAACCCGGGTACCAATTGTCCGGATACAACTGGCTTCGGCCGTCTGCTCCTAGCGGGATCGTTCCCGGAGGCACCGCTTCTCCAGCTGCATGCACCTCTCTTCCAAACGAGCTTGTCAGTAAGGTACTTATCGCTAAACAAACAGTCATCATCCATAAAAATTTCTTCATCCACTAGTTCCTCCTTCTCATGATTCAAAATGATAGCGATTACAAGTCACTGAACTCTCCTTCCTGTTTTTTCCTGACGAAACACCCAAATTATAGAACGGCTATGCTTCATCTGGGTATGGGCAAAACCTTCATTCCGATTGATCATTTAGAAGATAAATTGGCAAAACAGGGAATTTTATTGATCATTTCTGTCTTTGAACACAAAAAAAGCTGCCCACATGAGTGAGCAGCAGCGTTTGCCTCTATTTAACGTACAGCATTCTTATACGCAGCTTCGGCTACAACCTCTTGCCACAGCTCCTCGGCAATTTGCTTCAAGAGAAGCGCCTGCTGCCAGCGGTCAGTCGTTTCGATTTCCCGGCCATTCTCATCCAGCCGCGTAATCGCATATCCTGGAGGACCAAGCTCCGGAACAAAAGAGAGAATATCGCCAGGGACTGCATTCGCATACCAGTTCTGCATCCCTTTACGCCACCAGCGTTTGAAATTCTCTACCATCTGATGTTTGCCGCTCTTACCGATATCAATCTGAACCTGCTCCCCGTTCGAGATGCGGGCATGAATACCTGCCGTCCGTTCCAAGAGAACATCAAACTCTGCCTCTGCGCGGCTGCCGACACCACCGTCTAATTCACCGGCAACGATGTAATGCGATAAATCAATAATCAGCTGTAACTGCGGCAATGCACGTACATAGTCTGTCGTCCGGAGCAAATCCTGTGTGATCCTTCCCCGATGTGTTTCGATAAAATGTGGAATACCCGCTTCATTTGACGCTTCAAGAAGATCTTGCAGCAATTGGACAGCCTCATCACCAACAACAAATGAATCCATGACCTGAGAGTTAATATATTGCACCCTGCCAAATTGCTTCACTGTGTCCAGGATATCCCTCATGTCGCTCTTACTTGATGGGAAAGCAACCGTACTGAAGGTAAACTGATACTTATCCAGCAGACGATGCCATTCCGCATAATCCTGTTCAGCCGGCATAGTTGCACTTATACCGGTGAACCCGGCAGCCGCAATCCGCTCAAACTTCTCTTCCATCGTCCACTCCAGGCCATTCTCTCCAAGGCCGATCATGGCCCACCAGGACTGCTGCAGCTCTATTCTTGGCGCAAGTGAGGAACCGTCATTTATGTGATAATTATTCGTTGCCATAATTGAACACACTCCATTCTAGTAGTTGTTGTTCATTCCTGTTTGCTTACCATATCGATAACAGCCTGATACAGATTAGGCGGATACTCGGCAATTCGATGACATAAATACAAATACCATTCCTGCCCGTAAGGAGCATAAATACGTACGGGTTTACCGGCTTTTTGAAGTCTACTGGCCAGGTCCGGACGAATACCGTACAGCATTTCGATTTCAGCTTGATTAATTTCCAGCCATTCACGTTCCAGTACAGAGTTAATCATCACTTCGTCATGGGTTGCGATAGAAAACAGATGCCCTTGTTGGATTGCCTTTTCAACCAGTTGCAAATAACGTTGGTTCAACTCAGGTGACCGGGAGATTGAGAGGCTTTCCGGTTCTTGATAAGCCCCTTTCACAATACGAATCCGACAAGGCGATGTGAGGGTTGCCAAATCATCCGGTGTTCGCAGCAGATGTGCCTGCAATGTAATGCCAATACCGGAAAAGACAGCTGCTGCCTGTTTATAGACGGATAATATGTCATCTGTTTTTCCCGACTCTTCCATGCTGATAAACAGCTCAATATCCGTATCTGCTGCCTGTTCGGCCAATTCTATCAAACAGGAATATGCGAGCGACTTGCTTATGGACAGCCCGATATGTGACAAATCAAACGATACCCTGGCCGGGATTCCAGTCTTCTTCAATTCATAGATAAGCGCTTTCATCTCTGCTGCAGCCTGTTCACATTCTGAGACATTTAGCGTATTCTCCCCAATATATTCGATGGAAAGAGAATAACCCCTTCCTACAAGTTTTGTCCCGGCAGCAATTCCGTCTTGAAGATTATCTCCAGCAATATACCGCAAAGCAGCCTGACGCAAAATCCGGTTTAACTCCGGGGTTTTCTCTACATAGGCTTTTAGATCCGCGCGCCTTGCCATTTTTTTAAATGCAGCTGTAAATTGCTGTTCCAGTTCCAAATATTGAACCATGATGCCACTCCCTTTCTCAATTGCCCTCATTGTACGTGAGAACGGAGCGGCGGTATTGTATAAAATTGCTCTTTCTATTACATAGATATGGCGTACTTTTGCGGGGTAGCTCCTACGATTCTGCTAAAGGCTCTCGAAAAATGGCTCTGGTCATAGAATCCCGCTTCCGCCGCAATATCTGCTATCGGCCGCTGCTTCTTCATGAGTTCTGTCTTAGCATGATTGATTCGCAGCAAGTTCTGATAGGCATGCGGAGGCAAATGGCTCGATTGCTTGAATAAACGAATGAGATGAAATCTGCTGATACCCGTTATACGCTCGAGGTCGTCTAGCGTAATCTTTTCCGTATAATGCTCATGCAAATATTCACTTACTAGATTAACGTATTTCCGATCTTGTTTCATGCTGCGGCCTCTATGCTCAAAATCGGACATATTAGGACTTACAATAGCCTGCATCAATTCGATTAGCGATGTTTCTATCGCAAGTGGTGTACCTGACCCTGCTAATGAATCCATCGTTTGATTTAAATAGAGTCGGCAAGCTTTGTTTTTCCCCTCTCCAAGTAAAAAAGGGATATGTAGCTGGTCAAGCTCCTGCTGCTTCAGACCTTGAAGCCATTCCTGCTTAATAAACAGCATCTTGTAACTCCAGTCTGCGCCTTCTTCCGGATGACAAGCATGGAGCATCATTGGAGGAAAACTAATCATTCTTCCTGCGTCCACCCGGTGCATTGACCCGTCGCACCACGCATATGTCTCCCCTGTATCAATCAACCCTATCGAATACTCTTCATGGAAATGCTTTTGATAAGCAAGATCACTCTTCAAACAATGCTTAGCTTCCAAGAATGGAAGGGAATGATCCCGGTAAAACATTACATCCGGCATGATCTATGGTACACCCCCTTGATATAGGGCCTATTATAACAGCTTACTAAAAAAGGGCAATCCAGCAGATTGCCTGCTTCTGGATTGCCCTCATACTTAACTCCTACAGGTGTATTGGTTGTACTGGAGCCTCAGTCCTTTTTGTCGGAGTTTCCATGGCTCTTCGCAGGTACGATTACCGCAATAGAAACCGTATCTGCTTCTGAACCATCTGAGATTCTTGTTACTCGAAGCACGAGATAAACCGTCGTGTCTGTTTTTTGAGGAGTAATTTTACCATTCGTTTTGATTACTTTGCTGTCTGATGATTGGATAGCAATCGTGAAGCCTTCCGGTACTTCTGGCAGCGTAACATACTTAGCATTTGTCGCTGGTGCAGCGATTGACGTAATGCCGTCTGCAATTTTCTGTGCCGTACTTTCACTTGCAGCAGGTATTATGACCGTAATGGCTGCCGTTTCAGCGACTGTATGATCCGAAGTACGAGTTACACGGAGCACCAGCTGAACCGTTGTTGCAGCTGCTGGTGGCGTGATAACACCATCCGTCCCTATTACGGCGCTGTCAGAGGATTGGATGGCAATTGTATAGCCTGCTGGTACTTCAGGCAGCTTCAATGTTGTCGCATCCTTTGCAGGTGCTTCGATTGACGTAATCCCGTCTGCGATTTCCTGTGCTTCTGGACTCTTAACTGGCACAACAACAGAGATGGCTTCTGTATCTGCAGTCGAGTTATCCGAAGTTCGAGTCACACGCAGTACCAGTTGAACCGTTGCTTCAGCTGCTGGCGGTGTAATAACGGCATCCGTGCCGATCACTTCACTGTCCGAAGAGAGAATGGAAAGCGTGAAGCCAGCTGGAACTTGTGGCAGCGTTAGTGTAGCTGCATCCTTCGCTGGTGCTTCAATTGCTGTAATACCGTCAGCAATTTCCTGCGCTGTACGTTCAATCAAGATACTTTGTACACTAGACACAGCCGACTCCGTGCTTGAACCGCCAATCACACCCACTTTGTAGTAATAGGTATGTTCTGATGGTAAGTCAGTATCGGTGTAAGTTCCAGCTGTACCGCTGTACACTTTCGTGTACGGGCCTTCTTCACTGTCCGCACGATACAGATTATAGCCAAGTGCTCCTGTTGTTTTATTCCAAGTCAGCTTAACGCTTGTCGAGGACGCTGCTTCAGCCTTGAGGCCCATGGAAGTGTCCCCGGATGGTGCTAAATCAGGTTTAACGATCATAATCCAGCTGATCATTGGATCCTGTGCAGCGGTGTTTCTTACGGTTACATTCAGTGATCCGTTTGTGATATTAACGCCGGTATAAGCCATGACATTACTTGGCGTAAACGTGATGGCACCCTTTACCGTATCGTTAAACAGCAGATTCGCTTTTCTTGATGTGTTTGTCCAGGGGTCGTTAAAGCCCAGGTAAACATCATACGAGCCATTCTCTAACGTGAACCTATAAGACAAATCAGTGCCTGCTGCAGAATTAGCTACATTGCCTCCGTTCAAATAACGGACGGTTGAGAAAATGTCACCGCTAGTCGATCCGGAAGACGCAGAGTTTGTCCCTAAGTAACCCCATGGTGTTGTGTCATCTTGATTATAGGCCTGTTCTACAACTCCTTTGTTCGCTAGTGTATCTTGCATATAAGATGCAATCAGGTTGTAATCGGGAGTTGCATACCCACCCGCATTAACGAAATACAATGTATTGTCCGGAATGACAACCAGCTTAACGCTTTGTACCTTATTGTGATAATTCGGAAGCGTCATTTGTACCGTAACCGGTCCCGGCTTCGAGAAATCTGCTGCGGATAGCGCATGGGAATCGAGTGACCAGGTTACCGGAGTGGAGACCGTTCCACCATTCTCCAGCACTTCAACATTATCTGGCAGATTAGGCACTTCACCAAGAGTAACGGCTTCAGGGAATTTAGTTGTCACATTCACCTGACCCATCGCATCAAGCAGATCTGTTGTCCAACTGGAGTACCATTTGATTGCAATATCTGTACCCATTCCAAATTCGATTGGAAGAAACACATATTTCGCGCCATCATTAGCGAAGTTGCCGCCATTCCAGATGTCGCCGACATAGATGAATTTCCCTGCCTGCGCATCAACCGGTATAACAAAGGTAGATTGTGTATTAAAAGCTTTCGTTGGATCTGGATCACTTGCCGATGTACGAACGAAAGGATCCGTCATCGGAGACCACGTTCCGAAGATGTTATCTGCAACCGTGTATTTGTTCTGGTTCGCTGCCCATCCTGTCGCACCTGATGTGATCATATAATACTTGCCTTTATATTTGAACATCGCCGGTGCTTCGCGCTGAGCACCTGGGAATACTCGAACATAATCAACGCCATAAACGGACTTGTAAGTGGTATCCCGAACAGGATTTCCATCTTCATCCGTAAGTCCGTCCTTATGCCAGCCTGAAACGTCCAAGTAATCCGGCGTAAGCTTCGAGATGTAGATCGTCAAGTTCTCTTCAGACGAATAGATGAGGTATGCAGTACCGTCATCATCCTTGAACAGGTTCATATCCCGTGCCATACCTTTATCGCTCGGATGATAATCCGTTTGCCCTGCAGGTGTCATGTCCATCCGATAGCTTCGTTGGTAGACGAATGGTCCTGTTGGCGAATCGCTGATCGCGACGCCGGCTTGAGCTTTTCCGTAGTTCTGGGCATCATTGTCAGCATTCTTGTCGCCATCGATATGAGCCCACATGACGTATTTCTTTGTTTCATCGTTATAGACAACTTTTGGTCTTTCAACGATTCTTCCTTTACGGATATCCGCCCAAATGTTGTCCGTGTCCGTTCTGTCTTTATACAGGTCATAGACTGGAGAGTTTACATTCGTGAAATCATCCTTGGACTGGATGAGTGACAACGCCATGCCTTCATCTTTCCAGTTCAGAAGATCGGTGGAAGAGTAGACTCGAACACCGCCAGATGGCCAAGCACCTTTGTGATATTCCCCGTACCAGTAGTATTTTTGCGTCTTCTCATCGTACATAAAGCCTGCACCATGAGCATCAATAGCAAGTCCCTTTGTATCGGTCCAAATTGCACTCGGAACAATTGCCGTTCGAGTAGCGCTGATGCCAAGCGGAGTGGACTCCGCTGAACCTACGCTGTCAACTACAGCACTCAGCTTATAGAAATACCCTGCACCTTGCGTTAAGCCGGTGTCCGTATAGGTAGTGTTTGGTCCAGTGTACAATGTGGTGAATGTACCCGTTGCGCTTGTCGATTTCTTAAGGGTATAGGTGACTGCTGTACCTGGCATCGCATCCCAATTCAAGGTTACAGTCGAAGCAGTTGAGCTTGCTGTAAAATGTGCTGGGGAATCAAATAGATAGGTTGTAGTCTGTGCCGCAGCTGCTGGTGAATCACCAAACGTGTTATATGCAATAATTTGATACCTGTATTCCGTGTTTGGCGATAAATTTTTATCCTGGAAGCTAACAGCTGTCCCTTCATAGATCTTTGTGAAGGTTTGACCTGCATCCGAAGAACGAGATACTTTGTAGCCCGTTGCCTTAGTAGCAGCTGTCCAGTTCAAATTTATGGTCGATGAGTCAACTGCTACAGCAGTTTGCCCTGCAGGTGCCACTGGCGGTACACCTACCGTTCGTACGCTTAGTTCGGAAGACCATTGTGATTCGGTCAAACCGCCGTATAGATAAGCAACCTTATAATAATAACTGGTATCCGAGGTTAATCCGGTATCTACATAACTGGTATTCGTCGTGTTCCTCACAAAGGTGTAGCCGCTGCCAGAAGTTGTAGAGCGATAAAGGTTATAGCTGGCAGCACCTTCTACCGAATTCCAGCTCAAGGATACGGACGAGGTCGTTTTTGCAGCCTCATCGGATTGAATAGCAGATGTGTTTGCAGCAGGGATCCCGGTAACTTTGACATCATCTACTTGAACCGCCTGCCACTTATTTCGGATGCCGATCTTGCCGCTGGAATAAGTCGAATCAACGGCATCAAACAAAAGCTTATCGACGCCATTTTCAACGACATAGCCTCTGATCGAGCTGCCATTCAGCACCAGCTTCAGTGTGTACCATTTATTTTTGCTTAGCGTATACGGAACTGTTTTGATCGTTGTATCTGTCCCATTAATCCGTTTGGATAATACGACACCGGTTGTTGTCTGCATTTGGAAATAGTAGAAGTTCTTATAATCTTGAACACGAGCCAGAATACCCGGATAAGCTCCGCCATTCCCCGTGTAAATTCGCATCGTTACGGTTGAATTGTCCCAATTCTCACCCGTTGTAATAATGCCCTCGCCTGCATCCGTCTGGTTCAACACTTTGTTGTTTGCATCAGTTGGATCCGAAGCAACGACCCAAGTGCCAATAGGTTTGCTGGTAGCAGGATCGATGGCGACAGTCCATGTCGGAGAAGCCGTATAATCGTTATCAGAGAAATCATCTTGGAAATCAATAGCACTAGCTGCCGAGACCTTCGGCATGGATGAGAAATTAAAGAAGGATACACAAATGGATAAGACAAGAAGCCAAGCAATCGGTTTTTTCCGCACTTTCATGATCTCCCCTTTTGATTAAAGTAGAGTACGAGCAAACACGACTAACACGTAAATCCCATGTATTAATGCAAATCCTTCTGCAGTTCACCCCCATTTTCAGAAACCCATTTCATGAAACCGGTTACATGAAAGTCAAAATAAATAAAACCTAATTTACCTTCAACAAGCAAAAATCAGAAGAAAGCGGTTTCATGGAGACATTGTACTCCTTCCACCCTCAAATGGCAACCGCCTATCTTCTTAAAAAAGATAAATATATTTCGACTCTATTGTCGGTTAATGCTGGAATAATAGATTGATTATTAATAGATCTATTAATCTTTATCTCAAATAGAGCATCAATGGCTGCAGGCGCATCGCCTTCAGCTCTTCATACACCAGCTTCGCGATTTCAATGCCGCCGAGCTGCTGGAAATGCGTATTGTCTTCGACTCCGTCAGGGAAATTCATAAACTCCCCAGGTGCCAGCCACATGAACAGGTTCTTTGTTGCTTCCGGACCTAACGACTCATATAACGCTTTGCTAGAGTTGGCCAAATCAATGAGCGGTACATTCTCTTCTGATGCAAGCTCTCTTACAGCCGTTAGATAGTCGCCATGTGTATCGCGAAGAGAGCCGTCCTCCTCAAAGAACCTGCGCTGCACGGATGTGACTAGAATCGGAACTGCCTTTCTCTCACGTGCCCCGTCAATATACAGCTTGAGTGTTTGTTTATAGGTGGTAAAAGGCTCAGTGTAACGCTCTTCATCATGCTTTTGATCGTTATGGCCAAATTGGATAAGCAGATAATCATAAGGCTTGATTCTGCTCCAAATCTTGTCCAGCACGCCTTCACTTATAAAGCTTTTGGAGCTGCGGCCGGACAATGCGTAATTCGCTACTGCCGCATCCTGCTTTACGAACATTGGCAGCATTTGTCCCCATCCTGCATACGGATATCCATCATCCGGCTGATCCGTTACCGTGGAATCCCCTGCCAGAAAGAGTGTGCAGGCTTGAGGCGCAGGCTCGATCTCCATCGCATTAATTCGCGGGGCAAGCCCTGAGAAGGACAGTTTAAGCTGACCATCCGTCACCCAGACAGAAAAGCTTAAACGCGAGAAGCTTCCTGGCGTTGTTCGCTGCTTATGTACCATGAGTCTGCCAGCACCTGCTTTAATCGTTGTTTCCGTTGCAGTAATTTCATCTCCCAGCAGGACAGAGACGCGATAGGTGCCGTCCTCTACATCGAGCAGAAAAGCTGTTTCAACAGGGATACAAAAATCTCTGCGCAGAGCACCGGGTTCTACACGATCTTTGGCATTCACCTTGTCTGTCCGAGTAAACCCATATCCCGTAAATGAATCATATACCGATTGTGGTGTTATCTTCGTATACCCCTCTGCAGGGGCTCCAGTTCCAAAATCAAAGCGATAGGATTGTGTCATATATCTGATGTCTCCTCTACTAAATTTCCCCGCCGGGGTATAAGGTTGAGCTGGAAAGCCGCTTCGGCTGCGGAAGTGGAGAACCCGTCACACACTCACTTAGAATAGCAGGCTTGCTGGAATAAATATCAGCCGTTTCCTCGTTATAAATAATGACCTGCTCAGTACCGCTGCCCCATAAGTCAGCATGAACAACATAACCTTCTGTAGGAAACTCTACAATCGGATTCATATTTCCATCATAAAGCGTTGGGAACAAACCGCCGCCTCGCCGGAAAGCAAGAATATAGTCCGGAGCAACCTCCGTCCAGCCGCGTAAAGTCTCGATAATCGTCAGCCAGCCTGGTGTCTTACGATCTTCCTTCCACAGCTCCTGACCAGTGCTGTCCAGCAGGAACAAGGCATCCTTGCCGACTAGTCCTTTGCCGTCATCTTCTCGTACGAGCCGGTCCAGTCCTGCAATCTGCAGGCCAGGAAGATCAGTTCGAAATCGTCCAAGTGCAATGTGCTGGGATTCAACCGAACCCTCATAGCGCCATAATTCCTTGCCATTACGGTCATACATGACGGTAACGCTGCCGCCAATGACGAGCTCCGGTTCTCCGTCTCCATTCACATCGCCAACCCATATACAATCGGCATGATCCTCCAGATCATGGCAGCTCCATAAGAACATGCCGTCATGATCCAGCAGATCATAACCAGCCATCACTTCATCGCATCCGTCACCGTCCAGATCATAGACCCACGGGAAATGACCAGGATTACCCTCATAAGTCCAAATCAGATTCATATGGCGGTCTAAGGCCCATAAGCGATGATAACGATCCTTCAAAATAATCTCTCCAGCATGTGTGCCGCCAGTTAAATTGGCGACGATAATGCAGTCATGCGCATGAGGATCAGGTAATTCATGTGACGATCGTACACTTCCATCATGACCGTTAATAATAAGAAGGCGGTTCTCCATAACGCAGAGCACCTCAAGCTTACCATCTCCATCAATATCGGCGATTTGAGCGGGATAATCCGAGCCTTGGCGGCCTGCGCCAGGATCAGGCTGACCTGCCTGCCAGAGCACATTCCCTTCCAGATCGAAGGCGGTCAAGCATTGGACCTGATGAGGAATGTAACGCACGTCTTGGCGGTTATCCGGCTGAACAAGCAGTACCTCCATCCGTCCGTCACCATTCAAGTCGCCTAGCAGCATTTTACAATGAGGCCCTGCCGCCTTAATATCTATCTTCCCTATAAGAAACGGTTCTTTCGTTGTTAGTAGAGTCATTTTATTCCCTCCTCAAAAGAATTGGCACATGATTTTTGTGACAATTCTTGCCTCGTAAGCATTCGCTTAAAGAATTGGCACATGCTTTTGGTGACAATTCTTACTTCGTTTTAAAAACTGATCTGCTCTCCGCCCTTCACCTCAACCGTTCGCCCGTCTACATTCAGCCATACACTTAATACCGAAGGATTGTAGACGAAGCTAAGTCCCGCTGAGAACCTCAGCCCTTCGAATGCCTTTGTATAATCAACAAGCTCAATATTTGTACAATACCAAATATCCGATTTGCCGCCGATATATTGGCCGAACTGCTCCATTAGCTCCCAGTTATTGTCGTTATCAAATTCGTAGCTATGTCCCCATACATACATGAGGTACAAATATTGCGTCTTCTGAAGGCTGACAAATTCCTCCGCATGCTTCATCAGATCGTGGTTATGATGACAGGTCGGCATCCATTCATGCCAATCATCTGGCATCCCATAATTCCCAGAGCTTGGAACAACACGTGCATATTCGATCCCAAGGCCAGGCAGCAGATCCTTAATTCTGCGGTTATATGAGCCGTTCGGATAAGACATGCCACGCACCGTATAACCAACAATACTTTCCAGATTGCGCCGGTCCTCCATAATCTCATAAACGATTTGCTCATTTGGGCAGCGAGCGATCGTTGGATGAGTCAGCGTATGGGCTGACACCTCATGCCCCTCGTACAGCGACTTCACCTCATTGGCTCCTACCTTTTCCGCAGGACCAAACAGTCCAGAATTGAGATGAAAGGTTCCTTTAAGCCCATTGCGGTTAAAAATATCAACCAGCCGCCGATCTGCCACCCTGCCGTCATCATAGCTAAGAGTTAATGCTTTGTTACGCCCTTCGGGGAAGCACATCAATATTCTCGACATTCCGTTTCCTCCTAAGATGATGCATGAACCTTATGAGGCATACACCTGTAAATTTCCATACTCAGCAATAAGCGGTGCCATTTGACGAAAGCCAAGTTTGCCTTCTCCTAGAAGTGGTCCCCATGTTGTGCCGTCATCCTGCCAGCTGAACAACACCAGATCGTTAATCGCAAACAACACTTCGGTCCTCTGCTTCATCAGCAGCATCCGGTACGGTCCTGCAGCATCCGTGATATCCGGTATCGGGTCTGCTCCTTGTGCGACAAGATGAAAGCCGTAGCTTTTCCGCAAATTGCAGGTATGGAACTGCCGCTCCTCCGGGTATCGCCTGCGAAAGTAAGAAATATGAAAGGCGTCAATATCCCCATGATGATATTGATCGTATATCCCGCTTCGATTGGCAAGCCTCGGATCAAACAGATCCTGTCCTTCCTTTCCTATCGCACAAAAGAAAACAATAGCCAACCCCGGCTCCCGCACGGGCCAAAAATCCCAGGTTACCGCGAGGTCCGCCGGGAACTGCTCCGGGCACCAAAATACGAGATTAGCTGCCTGTCCTTCAGCAGCGTCTCTTGTACTTTCCAGCCGCATCCGCCCCATAGGAAAGGAGACCGCTGCGTCCCCCTCCATTCGGAACTCCCGTACATCATCAGCTGTTTGCAGCGGATTGTTATAAGTCATTCTCCAATCGGCGGGAATGAGCCTGCTTAATTCCGTCATTTGGACTGCTCCTGCAGCTTCAGCTCTTGCTGCTTAGGAAGATAGTCGGCTATCAGCTCCAAAGCAATAATCGTATTGAGCGACCACTGCGCAGCCTCGTTTGTATTCATCCAGTCAATTTCCTTCAGTGTATCGACATGGGTCACAATAGAAGCCTCTTCTTGCAGATGAACGGTCGCAAACGGATTACCTTGTAGAATCTCCCAGCACTTCCTAGCGGTTTCTTCATCCTTCTTATAGTAAGCGCCATAGGCGACGATCGCCGCGCTAAGCACCGGATGCTCGAAGCGCTTCGTGCTGATCTGTCCATGGGTAAGCTTATCCTTTTCTTCCTGGGACTTGTTATAATACACGCCTAACTCGGCCATCATTTCTTCCCACTGTGGATCCTTCAGCATACCAGCAAGCTCGAACCAGACCTGCGGACCACCCATACAAATGGCCAAATGCCGACCCCAGTTGTCATCACCCATCGGTGTTAAGACACCAGTCTTCGGATCGTAGCCGTAAGTTGGACCTGAGATCAGTCCGTAATTAGCTCCTTTGAGGGAATGGATTCCGACTAGTATTTTATCCCGGTAAGCTGTGTCCTCGTAACGCTCCCAGCGGGTCATCCAGTTGGAGCTAAAGGCCGCCCAGTCGGGACCAACCCGCACATGCGTTGGATGCTCATCTTTCGGAAAATAATACCGCATCGGATCCAGATTAACCGTTGTGTAATCCGAGTCTCTTACTTCATCCATCATATCGCCGATCCGCTCATCCGCTGTCAAATAATAAAAATAACGGTGCAGGCCAGCCATTCCGATTCTTGCTTCTTTACAGCCGCAGCCCCAATGAACAACGTTATGGCGTGAGCCTAATCCTGCATATTCGCCAAAATGATAGACATCCACTTCGCTTGTATGCCTGGTCATCGCCTCTGCCATCCGGAAGATATCTTCCCTGCCCGAACGCAGAAACATGATCCATAGCCACATATTTGGTGCAAGCTCGGTGTTCTGCCATGCGCAGCCGCCTAGATCGTAGTTCCAGACATGCCGGACAGGATCATAGCTGTGCATAAAATCGCCGTAATCCCAGAGCCCATACCACTTACGCTGCTCAACCTCATCTTGGTAAAAGGAAATAATACCATCTAGCCGCTCCTCCAACTCCCGCTTCTCATCGGTTGAACGATCCGGTAAGCTCCAAATCCCAAACGCCCCAGCCTCATGATAATAAGCTGGCTCGCACACTAGCAGTGATGGATGATCTGTTTCCTGCCTCATTTGTTCCAGCAGCTCTGGTGCCGGAGTCTCCTCTGTACACCACAAGGTCAGTTCATTCGTGTTGGCAATGCCATATGGCGTAGCGCGAAGCTCTTCCGCCCCCTCATACGAGGATTCCACATGTGTCTTCGTATCATAATGTCGTAAATCCATCGCTTCGCTATCAGGGGACCACAGCCATACCGTAAGCGAAGCTTGCTCCTGTGCGGTTCCATGGACTTCGAACCCGGAGGGATGCTTTTGCCAGAAGTTTCTTAGACCACAAGCGAGGCCACCGCTAGAACCACCAACATAAGCCACTCCACCTGCACGCCGTCCGTCCGTCACTTTCACCCAGCTGCAGCCTTCACTTGTCCTCTTCAAAATTCGGTAATGCTCAGATGATTGCTGCATCATTTTGAAGCTATCCCATGTTGCAGAGTCATCTAACAAACTGAGAAAATAAGCGTCTTCTTCTAGATCAAAGCTGACTGATCGTCCTAGGGTCTGCTCCTCGAACAGATCTCGGTACTTCCCTTTTGTTCTTCGTGTATGAAGGGTTTTGGGTGATTCAGCGAATAGCCCGCTGTCGCCTGCAAAGTGGACATGCCGGTTATAATGCTCGCCTCTCATTGGTATAGCAAAACGAATACCTATTCCTTTAATAAAATCCTCATTCGGATTGCCGTCGTAATAGAACGTATGAACGATCCGAATCGTTTCCAGCCCTGCATAGACATACAGCCTCATAGAGAAGGGCAGCCATACTCTCGAACTGCCGGCTGCACGATGTCTGCCGTCGATTTTCACAACAGCTCGAACCGGGCCTTCCTGCTCTACGGTCATTTGGTGAATGCTGCTCTCGAATGGTTCGGTGCGAGTCATCTTGATGCCCGATACTTCGCTGCTGCTTTCCTTCAAGCCTATCAATTCGCCTCCGCTGCACACCTGAGCACCGCCGCGGGTAATACTGCGCAGCCACTGACTGCCGCTTCTTCCAAGCGTTAATACCATAACACCTGTATCAAGCTGAATTGTTTCATCTGTCTGTGTTACTATAATCTGCTTCCTTGGAGATGTGGTTTCACCTTTGGTCAGCGAATAAGCATCTGTACCGCCTTCTGTTTCTGCCGCTGCATGAGCGGTCCACTTCACACTTCCATCCGGCCAGTAGGCCGTTGCCCAATGCTGCATGGGAACGGCCGTTCCGTCTTCCGTTCGTGTAAGATGCAAAGCTTCATCCCGGCGAAGCTCGCCTTCCTTCCAAGGAACACCCCAAGTCATACCAACCGGCATTGACACCTTTTGCGATAAGCTGTGCAACTGAATCGTTTTGTCCAAAGCCATGCCCTCATCTCCTTCCATGTGGTCTCATTTCAAGCGTAAACGGCTGCGCCGTCCTTAGGAGGAGCAGCCTACGTTTCGCGGGTGAAATATAAGCGCAGTATAGAGTAAATTTATACTTTCTTATATTTTAGAAAAACACTTGTTAACGCTCAATGAGACATTATTGCAGGAGTACTCGGATGCGATTTGCACATTATTGCACGGTTTGTACGATCTTGTTTTACAAGTGCTGGCTCTGCTCCCGATAGCTTGTTGGCGTCATGCCTTCAAGCTTTTTGAATATCCGGTTGAAGTAGCTGTGCTGATAGCCAACCTGTTCCGCCACATCGTTAATTTTCATTTCTGAATCACGAAGGAGCTCCTTGGCTTTCTCAATACGAAGCTCTGTGAGGTAGTCGATGAAATTTTTCCCCGTCACGACTTTAAACGATTTGCTGAGATAAAACGGATTTGTACCGACATGCTCCGCACAGTTATCTAGCGAAATATCATGTCTATAATTTTGCTGCAAATAAATCATCGCGCCTTCAATTAGGCGTTTGACTTCAGAATTCGAGCGGCAGCTCAGCTCCTTCTGGAACGGAGCAAGTACTTTGTCCTTGAACCACGCCTGCATCCGCTTCGGCTCGCGAATTTGCGATAGCTGCTCATACATATTCACACCTTTGAACAGCCGGTTCGGATTGACGCCGGACACCATAATCGCATGCTGTACATTGCCAAGCAGATGAAGCATTCCTTGCTGAACATCAATTTCCTTGGCACCTTGGCAGGATAATGTACCGATAAAAGCTTGCAGCAGCTCAGACGCTTCTTCCTCTTTGCCTGTCCGAAGCGCCTGAATAAGCTCACGCTCCAGTGCAAACGGATACTGCGGCTCCGCCCATGCTTCTCCGTCCAGCACACCTTGCTCCATATCAATAATCTGATTGGCGTTATCAAAGTTACGGTAGCTGACCGCCTGCTTCACCCGCTCGAATTCATTCGGAAGATCGGAAATTTGTGCTGTTTGTCGACTGATTGCCATCGTCACCCGCATTCTCAAGATGCGGTTAACTGAGGTCGTTAACTCCTCGCTAAACGCTTCGAGCTCTGCCTTATGGGAACAACTTTCCGGTATAAGCAGAACAATTCCTGCCGTCAAATCATGAAAGTTGAGCGTATCACTTTGTTCAAAATGCTTAGAAGCAAGCTCCTTCATCATATTAACGGCGGCGAACGTTACCAGCCCTTCATCTCCGCTGCGGAACGTTTCGTCTATATTCGCTATCCCATTCAATTGGATGAACAATACGACAAATTGACGGCCTTGTACCTCCCATTTAAAATGCTCCATTCGGCGCAGCAAATCTTCTTCGGAATAGGCGTACATATAACCTTGCAGAAGCTGATGCAGGAAGCTTTCCTTCACATGTGGAAGCTGCTCCGCAAGCTTCGAATTCAGTTCAAGCCGCTCCTTATGAAGATGCTGATATTGCTGCTCGATCAGCGTAAATTCATCATCCTGTCTGCTCCATGCGGTTTCCCCAGAATGACCGCCAAGCATGGTAGCCAGCCTTTTCACAGGGGAGTAGATCCGATGAGAAGCCAGCCAAGACAGCAATGCTGCAAGGAGCAGCGCGATGAGACTAACCGTAATAATCAATTTGGATATGAACATCACCGGTGACATAATGCTTGTAATTGGCGAAGCCGACACATACAGCCATTCATCCGAAATTCTGGACAAGCTTCCGTAGGAGACGGTGTAAGTCGAGCCCTTCCATTCGAAGAAGAATGAACCTCTCTCCTCCTTCATGTTGTCGATCTTGTCACGAAGCGCCTGCACAAACGGAGAATTGGAAGCGCTTCCGTTAGCAGAAACATAAAGATCCCCTGATTTCTGCAGCATGAATGCTTCACCCTCGTAATATGGTGTCATCGTCTGCAGCAAGCTGGCGATTTTGGCACTATCGAATCGGAAGACCAGAACGCCAAACGGATTTGGACTGCCGCCAGGTATATGGTGAACAAGTGTTAAATCCTTCTCATCCGGACGAGTAGGATCAAAGGCCCATTGCGTCCAATAGGTCACCGTTTTACCGTGAATCAGCTTATTATAAATGCTTAAATCCTGCTGGGTTTGCAGCGGCGTATATTCAGGGTTAAACAGAACCTTGCTGTCTCCGCCAACAAACAGCTCTGCCTTCTTAACTAAGGCATTTGAGCCCTGCATCGCAATCAGCGTCTTTGTAATGTCATCCGTTCTCTTAAACTCATGAACAAAATCAAGTCCATTCAAGCTATAGTCAAATTTATTATCAAAAGCCCAGTGGGAAAGCAGAAGCTCCAAATTGCTTAATTGATCGTCTAATTGCTCAGAGCGCTGCTCAATCTGCTGGTAATGAAGCTGCAGCAATTCACTTTCTATACGGCCGCCGGCCATCCAATAGACAAGTGCTCCAATAATAAGTCCGGGAATACCGGAAACGATGAAGATCATAATTAAGCTTTTTCTGAAAAACCGTCCTTTACCGCTTTCAGTCCGGTTCCGCCATATTTTTCTTCCTTGGAGCATCCAATTCCCCCGTTTCTTTTAATTATAAACTTGACCTTATAATAAATTTGGAATAAATGGAAGCAGGAAATTCAGACTATTTTGTTCGAAAATCAGAGATTCTCATGCCAAAACACCCATCCTCCAATTGGAGTTTTGATGGGTGCTCTGACAACGCCTATTTGGTTTATTTCGCAGAAGCAGTGTAAAGGTCATTCATTTCTTTCACAAGATCGTCGCCGCCGGATTTTTTCCAGGTTTCGAAGGCAGCTTGAAGGCCAGCTTCATCGGTTTGGCCAACGATAAATTTGATACGTGCGTCGTTGATGATGTTGTCGAGCTGCTGGCCTTTTTGCGAATAGACATTAGAGATAAACGGCTCAGCCGGATTTGGAACGATGTATTGCTCAGCTTCCTTCTGAATTTCAGTAGTGTGAAGACGAAGCGGCGTTTGCTGTACAGTAAGTCCTCGTCCTGCCGGGATGTATGGGAGCATTTGGTTAAGTCCTTCTACTTCCGATTCCAGCAGCGCTGCATCTTTGCTTGGAACAAGAGCTTCGCCGTCCTTCGTATAATGCTTACCCTCGATGCCGTAGCCGGCTAATGTCGTAAGGTCATCATCATTCATTTGATCAAGGAATTTCAATACACGCTTGAGCTCCTCTTCGTTCTTAACCGTTGTCTTAGGAATCGCCAGCAAGCCTGCGAAACCTGATGTCGGCAGTGCTTTTAAAGCACCATCCGTACCTGTTACCCCAATCATATTATCCATGTACTGCGCATCCGGATTATCTTTGTTCTCCTTCGCTAGTGCCGCATGAATTTTATCTTCAATCCGGCCGGCAGTATCCGTAACATCTACAATGACACCGGCTTGGCCATTAACAATTGGATCAACCCATTTCGCTGAATCAAATACGGCAAAATCCTGATTGATCAGCTTCTCATCATACAGCTTCTTCATAAATTTGAGCGCTTCCAAATATTCTGGTGTTTGATGCTCCGGCACAAGCTTCCCATCTACAACACCCCATTTGTTTGATGCGCCGAACCACAGCTTGATCGTATCAAAGGCGCTTGCCCAGCCGCCTGTCCATTTGACCAGCACCATACCGTAAGTATCATCCTTACCGTTCTTATCCGGATCTTTCTCCTTGAATGCTTTCAGCATGTTGTAGAAATCATCAATGGTCTTAGGCTGTGAGAGGCCTACTGCTTCCAGCCAATCCTTACGATATACAATACCGTTACGCCCTAGGGCTCGGCCTCGATAAATGCCATAGTTCTTGCCATCGATTGAGGAGTTATTCATAATAACCTCGTTCGCCTGGCTCAAATTCGGATAATCCTTCAAATAAGGGCCAAGCTCCCAAAATGCGCCTGATCTGACGGCATTCACAAAGCTGGGATCTTTGGAACCAGGTACATATATGATTTCAGGCAGCTTGGTAGAAGCCAGCGTGATGTTGAATTTATCTCCATAAGAGGCGTTTGGAACCCATTCAAAGTGAATGTTTGTATTGGTTTTTTTCTCAATCTCCGTAACGACAGGACCGTCGTCTTTCGGGAAGTTTGTCTTGAAGATCGGGAGCATGATGCTGATATTTAGCGGCTTCTCGTTTGTCTCGGCCGTTGCTGCTGCCGAAGCTTCTGTTGTCGCTGCGGAGGATGCTTCGGGATCTGCGCTCTCTTCCTTATTGCCACTGCAGCCTGCAAGTGCTGATACCGCCAATGTTCCAAGAGCTGCTGTTGCTACCCATTTCTGCGTCTTTTTGTTCATACTTATTAGCGCCTCCTAAAAAGAATTTTCATAAAAACAGCCTAAGTTTGGCAGTTCGTGATGATTCTTACATCGTAAGCATTCCTTTTAATAAATACATTAGTAATTACTTTAATCATTGCTTATATCGTAATCCGTATTAACCCTTGACCGAACCGATCAAGACTCCTTTAGCAAAATGCTTCTGAAGGAACGGATAGACGAGCAGAATCGGGATGGTACCAATGACGATAACCGCCATCTTAATGGATTGATCCGGCGGTGCCACGAAATTAGGATCCATCGAATTGATGTCGCCAGCAGCCGTCTGCGACAGGAGTACGATTTGTCTCAGCATGACCTGAAGCGGCCATTTCTGCGGATCATTGATGTACAAGAGCGCGGAATAGAAGTTATTCCAATGCCCAACCGCATAAAACAACGTAAAGGTTGCCAGCACTGGCATCGAGAGCGGGAGCACTATTTTCCAGAGTAGTCCAAGCTCGGTACATCCATCAATCTTCGCCGCCTCCTCCAGCTCCGCTGGAAGCTCCTGAAAGAAGTTTTTCACAATGATCAAGTTAAAGGCGCTGATTGCACCAGGAAGGATTAAAGCCCAGTAGGAATCTAGCAAATGCAGGTCACGTACAACGAGATAAGTTGGAATAAGACCGCCGCCGAACAGCATCGAGAAGACGATCAAATTGAGCACCGTATTACGTCCCATTAGATTCCGTTTCGATAACGCATATGCCATCGTTACGGTAAAGAACAAGTTGACTAATGTCCCAAGAACGGTAACGTACATGGACACTTTGACACTTTGCAATATCGTATCCGTTGAGAAAATAAACTGGTAAGCCGCTATTGTGAACGTCTCAGGTATGAGGAACACAGCTCTCTTCGTTAATTCCGCGTCAGAAGCGAACGACCCCGCTATGATGTATATAAAAGGCAGCACGGCAAGCAAGCTGATTACGCTAAGTACGATCAGATTGGTGATGTCAAACGCTGTTCCAGAGACACTTCTATATTGTTTTGCCATTTGCTTCTCCTCCTAAAAAGAATTGCCACACTTGTGGCTCAGTTGCAGCCATAGGTGGTGATTCTTACTTCGTAAGCAAAATCTTAAAGAATGCAGCCATGGGTGGTAATTCTTCCTTCGTAAGCAACCTAGTAGATGCCGGACTGTCCAAAACGTTTGGCAAGCCAGTTCGCCCCAAGCACCAGGATGACACCAATGACCGCCTTGAACAAACCAACAGCTGTACTATAGCTAAATGCGCCTTGCGTGATCCCCATCATGTACACGTACGTATCGAACACTTCCGCTACGTCCCTATTAAGGGGGTTCAGCATCAGGAAGATCTGCTCAAATCCATTATCCAGTACATCTCCCATCCGCAAGATCAGCAAAATAATAATCGTGCTTCGAATCGATGGGAGTGTAATATGCCACAACTGTCTCCAGCGGTTCGCTCCATCCGTAATCGCTGCCTCATATTGCTCTACATCAACACCGGCCAGCGCTGCTAGGAAGATGATCGTACCAAAGCCGGTTTCCTTCCAGATGGTCTGCATAATAATCATCGGCCGGAACCATTCGGGACTAGAAAGGAAGTCGACTTTGCTGCCAAAATACTTCTGCAGCATTTCGTTCACTAGACCACCTTCGGTCGTCAGAAACACGTAGGTCAAGCTTGCTACGATAACCAGCGAGATAAAATGCGGAATATAGATGAGCGTCTGAACGATTCTTTTGAAGAAAGCCAGCCTAATTTCATTTAATAGAAGAGCCAATATAATGGGTGCCGGGAAATAGAACACCAGATTGTATAAGGAGAGTATTAAAGTGTTTCGCAGCAGCATGAAAAATTCAGGATTGGTGAAGAAAACATGAAAATGATCAAGTCCTACCCAATCACTTTTCCAAAAGCCCAAAAAGGGCTGATAGTTTTTGAATGCGAGCATTACGCCCCACATCGGCACGTATTTGAAAATAATGAAATATAACAGGCCCGGAGTTAGCAGCAAGTACAGCCACTTATCTCTCTTGAGCCTCTCCATCACGCTAGGTCTTCTCATTTTATTTGTACTCGTCTCCTGCATCATCTCGATCAGGCTTGGAGCAGCCGCCTGCTTCATCCACGTTCACCTCCAAGTATTGGTTGCCTCTCATGCCCTTATTATTGAACCGATAATGCCTTTCCGCCAATCAGACATTTTTGTGTAAGCCCTTCCAAACCCTGGTTGCAGGTGCAAATCAAGATAATGCAAACCCGTCAAAATAGTAGAAAGCCCAGTCAAACGGAGCAAAATTGTACGATTGTTCAGGTGTTGCCTAGCGCCTATAGTGAAACTGCAAGAATGATGAAGGATAGGTGATGAACATGGGAAAGAAGCTTTACCACGGTGCTGCATGGTATCCGGAGCTTTGGGACGAAGAGGTTCTTGAGGTTGATATTCGACTAATGAAGGAAGCCGGAATAAATGTCATTCGGATTGGTGAATTCGCCTGGTCGACCATGGAGCCTCATGAAGGCGAAATCGATTTGGACTTTTTTGTCCATATGATTAATCGGTTATATGAGAATGGGATCGAGACGATTATGTGCACGCCAACTGCAACACCGCCAATCTGGTATAGCCATGGCCATCCCGATCGAATGTATGTGAATGAGCAGCTGCAGACAATGGGACATGGCTCTAGGCAGCATGCTTGTACAAACCATTCTTCCTTCCGGGAAAAGGCTGCTGTCATTACAGAACATATCGCAAGGGCAGTTGGCCGCTTGCCTGGTCTAATTGGCTGGCAGCTCGATAATGAATTCAATGCCCATGTATCCGAGTGTATGTGCGGGACTTGTCTCACGTTATGGCATCACTGGCTGGAGGAAAGATACGGAACGATCGAACGGCTTAACGATGCTTGGGGAACACAAATCTGGAGCGAATATTATCATCGTTTTGATCAGGTTCCTCAGCCCGGTCCTGCGCCTTTTCTTCATAATTCCTCCCTTAAGACGATGTATCAGCAGTTCTCGATGGAGAAGATTGCGGAGTTTGCTGATGAGCAGACAGCGATTATTCGGATGTATTCCGATGCACCAATTACCCATAACAGCAGTATGGCTTTTAGTGTAGATAATGAACGACTATTCCGCGGATTGGATTTTGCCTCCTTTGATACTTACGCCACAACGGATCATGTGCCAGCCTTTTTGATCAACAATGATCTATTTCGCAGCTTCAAGCGTGGACGGGATTACTGGATTATGGAGACAAGCCCTTCCTTCGCAGGGTCGCTTGAGAGCTACGCAAAACCTCATCCAAACGGCTACTTGCGGGTAGAAGCTGTTGCGGCTTATGCGCTAGGTGCCGAAGCTTTCTGCTATTGGCTCTGGCGGCAGCAGCCTGCCGGCTGTGAGCAGCCACATGGCTCTGTGCTAAGCGCTTGGGGCAAGCCAACAGTTGGATATACGAATGTGCTTGAAGTGGAGCAAGCAAGGCGGGATATTGAAGCGGTGATTTTGTCCACACGACCGGCGCAGGCGGAAGTGGCTTTAACCTACTCGGACCGAGCCAAGGTATTCCTGAAAACAGAGCCGCACCGCAAGCTGAATCATCGCGGACTCATGACTGACTTCTACACGAGGATCTTGAACACAGGTATTCACCGGGATGTTGTGCCGGAGGGCTCGGAGCTCGGCGGGTATAAGCTGCTATTCACTGCATTTCTCCCTTACGTGTCAGAGGAATTTATCGATCGGGCAACGGAATTTGTAGAGGACGGTGGAATTTGGGTCATCGGTCCTCTCACCGGCGGCCGTACGGAGGAGCATACGGTGCATACCGATTCCGCCTTAGGCAAGCTGGAGCGGCTTGCTGGAGTAGAAGCTGTCTACACCTACCCGATGGATGGCAGCGGCGCAATTGGTCATGCCTTTGGACATTCAGCTTCTCTTTCCCTTTGGAGCAGCGTGTTTAAGCCCGAAGGAGCCACTGTGATCGGCACCCTTGAAAGCGGATTGACACCAGACCTAGCATTTATCACTGAGAAACAGCATGGCAAAGGTAAAATCGTTATGCTTGGCTCCATGCCAACAGGCGACGAGGGGCAGCATTTACTAGAAACTCTCATCCTGCATTATGCGGATGAAGCTGGTGTTACGCTGCGCTCGGATGTGACACCCGGTACAATTATCGCTCCAAGACGCGGTGACGGATATGAGCTATGGATTATCATCAACATGGACGGCATCGGTGGCAGTGTGACCATCCCACGTGCAAGCGTCGATGTGTTAAGCGAGGAGCTGCTTGCTCCCGGTACCCTGCTTGCGCTTGGGAGCTATGAATATCGGGTAGTCAGATTCACAGGGGGTTAACGGTCAATTGCGTGCGCAGTCGAATTTTCTTCCGAGTGTATCGCTAAGCAACTCTATTTGTTCACATGTTGGATTCGCTCCAGCATAAAGATTGCAGATAATGCTACTTGGTGCTTTAAAGCTTATTTTACTGCATGAAATCCAACTTAGGCGCGATATTAACGATTAACACACCGAGTATGTTGGATACAATCCAGTGTACAACAAAAAGATCCCCGACCACCTGATAAAACAGGCTAAGCCGGCGATCTTTCTTTTTTGACTTATGGGTTCACCAATTCTGCTATTTGAGGTGGACTCAGTGCTCCTTCATATACCTGCAGCTCATCAAGCTGTCCTTTGAACGGAGTATCCCACCAGTTCACACCAAGGCTGAAGACCGAATCGGTTCCGGTGAAAATATCCGGGAAGTTCGAACCGGTAAACTTCAGTTCCCCGTTAATATATACGGACAAAGTCCCGTTATCTACGGAATAAGCTAGATGTGTCCACGAGCCTGTTGCAATAGTTAGTCCTGCGATCCCGTCATACCAGACGTTGCTGCCCGACCATACCATTGTGTTATCGCCAACCGGCCCTTTAGGGAGCAGGCTAACCCAGTTGTAGCCGTCTTTTGCTCCAAAGAAAGTAGTTGTATAGGTCGTCAACTGCTCAGGCTTCACCCACAGCGATACCGAATACTGATTGCTGTCAATCAACTTGTTCGGCAAACGTACACCAGACGCTCCATCCAATACCACAGCATTGCCTTCAACGCCAGCCGTATACGAGATAGTGCCTCCCGTATTGTCGATCCGATTACCTGTAATCGATCCTGCACCAAAGCTGCCCGTGGAGTCGGTCAAATCATTTTCAAAAGAATACTTCGCAACAAGCGTAGCATCTTCATACGGAAGCACCGTTAAGTTAAAGCTCTTCGAGCTTGTCAAAGTTCCCTTCGTAATAACAGCGGTCAGCGTTACTGTCGCAGCAGCTGAACCAGAGTCCGGACGAACAACCACACCTGCTGCCGACACTACATCCGGATTACTGGAAGTCCATGTGATAGAGGCATGACGCATGCCTTCAGAAGGAAGATTCAGATTCGCAATGACACGGCTGGTATCTCCAATATTCAAATCTGCCTTAATATCTGCAACGATCTGCGAGTCTTTCAGATCCTCCTGAATACTGCCCCAAATGGTTACCCCTTCATTAGACATTGCTGTAAACGTCATGACGAATTGTTCGGAGCTAGGATCCCACCCTTTCACGAACACACCTTTGTACGTTTTGCCATCCAAAGTGAGTTCCGCTTCGTTATGACCAATCGACTTCCAAGTCCCCGATACATCACCCGTCACTTTATTGTTCTTATTCAGCGTAATGTAGCTGGACTCTACAAGGTCAGCCGTTGTTCCTTTGCCATGATTAATAAATTTATATTCGCCGATTAGATCTTCGCGCTTCACCTTCTCCAGCGATTCGCCCGAATAACGGTATGGCGCAGTGACAAGCCAGCCGTCTTTATTCATAAACATCTGATGCACACGAACTTCGTGAACCTCGCCTTTCTGCGGGAACCTGGAATGGAAGACTAGAAACATTTTTCCGGTATCCGGGTCCTGATAGAAAGAGTTATGTCCTGGCGAAACATAGCCGTAGCCGATGCCTTTTCCAGGATCGCCAACTTCACGCTTGAACAGGAAGTTCCCCATCAGCTTATTACCAAATGCAGACACATCCGTGTCGCCTGGAAGTACAGCGCTTTTCCCAGAAGCGTCTACAAAAGGACCAAGCGGATTCTTGGAGCGGTACAATCTCATATTGTAGCCACCGTCTGCACCCAGCCATCCAATCGTATCAAACAAATAATAATAGTCCGTTTGCTTGTTGTAGACCATGTAAGGACCTTCACCGGATTTGTAGAAGCCGCCTGCGATCTTCGTTCCAAAATAACGATCGACCAGTCTGCCATCCTTCGTTACGGAGTCTTTCCCCGGATAGATTGCTTTGCCTGTTGCCGGATCAATCTGCAGCGTGAATATGCCGCCTGACCAAGAACCGTAAGACATCCACAGCTTTCCGTTCTCATCAAACATAAGCTGCGGGTCAATCGCATTCGGATACGTAATATTGGAGAAGGTGCCATCGCTATTAAACCATTTGTCGCTAGAGCCGTTTAGTTTCCCGCCCTCGATCAGCTGCGGGATATTCGTGTTTGTCCATTTCTTATTAATAACACTGTTGGCATCATAAGCCTCACCAGCTGTAAATCCGGAATAAACGAGCGTATCCACATACGTATACGGACCCTCGATGTTCTGGGACACGCCAAAACCAATTGCCGAGCGGATGTATGTAGATGAGGTGCAATAATAAATCATATAAGCGCCCTTCGTTCCATCCTCATTGACATAGCTCTCATTCCAGAAGACATCCGGCGCCCAGACAGAGAAGCCGCCTTTGCTGTCGGAGTCATTTTCCCCGGCCCACTTAAAAGATGTCGCGAGATTTTGTGATAGATTCCCGTAAATCACATTGTTTGGAGTGGTATATCCATTCGTAAACGTCTCCCAATTCATCAGATCCGTTGATTTGGCAGCCTCTATATGGGAGCCAAATACATAGAAGTTGTCTCCGTCTCTGACGATCGAAGGGTCATGGACCGATACATTGCTGTACGTTGGTGCAGCCGGCTCGCTACTTGCGCCAGGCTTCTTGTCAGATGCATCGGCTGCCCCGCTCCCCATCACAGTTACTGGAATCGCTAACGTAAGAATTAACGTGGACAAAATCAGCTTATAAGATTTTCGCATTCTTCGAACATTCTCCTCGCTTCATATGAGATCATCCTTTAACCGAGCCAATCATAACCCCTTTCTCGAAATATTTCTGAAGGAACGGATATAACATAAGAATCGGCAGGGACGATACGATTATGACGCCATATTTGATCTGGTCCGCATACCGCTGGGCATAGCCGCCCGACGCAGCTCCACCACCTGTACCCGCACCGTTTTGGAACACCTGATTAGACAACAGGATGTCTCGAAGCACGATCTGAAGTGGCTGCAGGTTGTTATCTCGAATGTAGATCAGTCCCGTAAAGAAATCATTCCAATGCCCTACTAAGTAATAGAGGCCAATAACAGAGATTAGAGCCTTGGACAAAGGCAGCGCAACCTTGGCAAAATACATAAAATGTGAGCAGCCATCCATCACAGCGGCTTCATGCAGCTCTGCCGGCAGCGCTGTTTCAAAGAAAGTACGGGCAATAATCAAAAAGAAAATATTGACGCAAAACGGTAAAATAAACACCCAAAATGTGTTCGTCAGATGAAGGTCTTTCATTAATAGATAGGTTGGAATAAGGCCGCCGTTGAAGAACATCGTGATGACAAATAAAAACATGATTGGACGTCTCGCCTTAAATTCCTTCCGGGACAGCACATACGCAGCTGGCATCGTAAACAGCATGTTTACGAATGTACCAAATACGGTATAAAACAAGGTGTTCCGATATCCGATCCACACACGGCTGTCCTGGAATATCTCCTTATAACCGAATAGACTTGACCCCTTCGGAAATAGCAGCACCTTGCCCGTCGAGACCAGCGTTGAATCGCTAAAGGAAGCGATAATGATAAAGTAAAGCGGATATACGATGATTAGAAAAATAACCGCACATAAAGCATACAGAACAATGTGAAAAGCCAATTCCTTTCCGGTTAAACCTTTAAGTGCCAAGGTAGACCCCCTCCTTTCCGAGAACTGTCTTAATACAAGCTTGTATTAGACATCTTCTTCGATATGGCGTTCATTGCAAACAAGAATACGAAGTTAATGACAGTATTAAAGAGCCCAATAGCAGAAGCGTAGCTGAATTGATTGGATATGATCCCGATCTTATAAACATAGGTAGAAATAACCTCTGAGACGGGCAAATTAAGCGAGTTTTGCATCAAGAAAATTTTCTCAAAGCCAGTGCTAAGAATATTCCCCATACTCAGAATGAACAGGATAAGGATTGTTGGGATTAGAGCAGGAATATCTACATTCCGGATAAGCTGCCATCTGCTCGCGCCGTCAATTTTGGCCGAATCATACAGTTGCGGATCAACTGTTGACAGCGCTGCCAAATAAATAATGCTGTTCCAGCCGCAATGCTGCCAAATATCTGAGAGTACATAGACCGGAATAAACGTATTGGTGGAGGCGATCAAGTTGATATGACCTAAGCCAAGTCCCTTCATCATATAACCGATGACACCCGTCTCCGGTGACATCAGAACGTTCATCATCCCAACGAGCACGATAATAGATATAAAATGCGGCAAATAAACGGTCGTCTGCATCAACGTTTTCATCCGCTTACGGCGGATCTGATTCAAGATTAAAGCGAGGATAATAGGCGCTGGAAACCCAACGATAATCGTCGCCAGGCTGATCAGAAACGTGTTGCGCATCAAATCCGAGAACAGATAGCTGTCAATAAATTGCCGGAAATAGTCCAGGCCACGCCACTCGCCACCGGTTAGACCTTTCGAAAAATCAAAGTCCCGGAACGAAAGCTGGATCCCGTACATCGGAATATAGTTAAAGATTAGAACAGCGGCAATAGCAGGCGCGATCATGATCCAAAGCTGATAATCCCGCCGTAATATCCGAAGTCCTCCTCCACGTGTTCGCATAGGCTGATATCCCTCCTTTACATGCTGGATCTGCTACGCCGCTCTGGAAAGCGGCATAGCAGATCCCCTGCTCGTTATTGCTTTTTGTATTCGTCGTAGTATTTCTGCATAATTTCAAGGTTTTGCTTGAGACCTGCTTTCTCGCTTTCCTTCACATAGCTGTCCCAATCTGATTCGATGCCGCCTTTTGTAACCCATTTGGCAAAGTTGGTATTCGCCAGATTCATGACGTTCGTATTATTGAGTCCCATCGTGCTGTTGTCTGCACTCGAATATTTGAGGAAACCAGGGAAAACGTCATTATCTACATCGATCTGAATGGCATCAATTGGCTTCGATTGCTCGAGAACCTCCTGCATATCTTTGCCCAGCGTCAGTTGAAGCGTATCCGGAATATAGAAAGCTCCATTATCGGCCATTGTAGATGTCCATTTCCATGTGCCTGGATCCATTTTCGTATCAGCCGGCGGCAGTACACTATAGCTGCCATCTCCGTTATCCTTAATGTTTGGTCCAAGGGATCCGAAGAGTACCTGCATCCCCATATCAGGAGCGTACAGCTCGTTAATGAAGCGCATAACCGCTTCCTTGTTTTTCGATTTGGCCGACATCACAATTTGGTTGATACCATAGTTCAAAGAGTTATAGTCATAGCTCCAAGATACTGCGCTGTCCGGAGTAGCTTTTATTGGCGACATCGAGGTATATTGCGGAGCAAGCTGCTCGCCGAACCGGTCAGAGGCTACCCATCCGAACGTAAAACCAACCTTCGCCATATCCCCTTCGCCGCGGGCAACGGACTGGTATTTCGTATAATCATGCGTGAATACTTCCGGATTAATGAGACCTGCTTTATTTAACTTGTTCAGGAAAGTAACCATCGTCTTATAACGCTCGTCGACGAGATAGTTTTTCACTTTACCATCTTCAACAAAGTAACCTTGCGGGCTGCCGTCCGTGAGGGTCATCCCTGTACCGCTCAGTAAATAAGCAGCGTTGAAATAACCGCCGATTCCGCCCGGCCAGTCCATCGGGATTTCATCGTTTGGATCACCGTTGCCGTTTGCATCCTTTTCTTTAAATGCAACAAGCACATCATATAATTCATCCCAAGTTGTAGGCATGGTCAGACCCAAATTATCGAGCCACTTTTGGTTAATGTACATACGGGTAGCCGTGGAAGGCCAATACCGCTGGTATTTCGGAAGACCAAAGATCTTACCATCCGATTGCTCGGCAATTTTCTTCGTCTCCGGCTTCGCTTCGAACATCGCCGTAACATTTGGCGCTTGATCCAGCATACCGGACAGATCTTGGAACAAACCTTGGAACTGTGCGAAGTCCGCATCGGTAATCACGTTAGGACCAATAAAGAGATCGGGTACATCGCCGCTCGCGAGCATCGTCCCTTTCTTCTGATCCCAGTCAGCCGTAATCTCCTGCCATTCGATCTCGACCCCTGCTTTGTCTTCCACCTGCTGCAGCCATTCCATTTCTTTGAGAGGTTTCGTCAAAGGATGCTTCGTCATAATGGCGGTCAGCTTAACTTTCTTTCCACTGTCCGTACCTGTGGAACTGTTAGCCGTTGGGCTACTTCCCGCATTCGTATTGCCATTGCCATTGTTGCCGCCCGAGTTGCTGCATGCTGACATCAATGTCGTTGCCGCCAGCAGGACGGAGATGAAACTGACTACTTTTTTCCGCATGTCATTGCCCCCTCATATAAGTAAGTTTAATAACTTGCAGCAGCATCAGTCTGAAGCGCTGCGCCAGGACTTTGGCTCCCGGTACAATCACTCTAATCTCATCAGCACGAAGCCGTATACGGACAGTATTCGAACGATCAGCAATTTTTGAAAGCGTTTGCTAAATTCAATTATTGTATATCTTCAAAAAATGCCCCTTGCCACTTAACAAACAGAAAGCCTGCCGATCAATTCGGCAGGCCGGGGTGTAAAGCAGCAACTTCAGGTCAGGAAATAAGCTTATGCGTTTCCCGGTACTGCCCTGGAGTTGTTCCTACGATTTTTTTGAAGCAGCGAATAAAGCTTGAGGTATTGGAGAAACCCGTCTGCTGCGCAACAGCATCCAACGTCTGATTCGTACTCCTCAGAAGTTGAATGGAGGTCTGAATACGGAATACATCAATGTATTCTTTAAAATTCTGACCCATTGTTTTTTTGAAATGATGACTGAAATTCGAAGCAGACATCGTGAAGTGATCGGCAATGAGCTGGAGGGAAAAATCAGCATGTAATCCCTTTTGCTCAATAAAGTCGGTTATCTCTTCTTGCGATGCATGGCGCACAGTCGGGAGCATGCTCTGAATGATTCCACAGAGCCGTATACAACTGTCGCTGATAATACCGGTCATCTGTTCAACCGTATAACGGTACTGATAAGCTGTATCGGTAAGTCTAAGTAATCCATCATCATTAGGGCCAAACCGCTGAAGACCATTTAGAAGGGCACTCACCGTGTTAATATAGACACTTCTTACCATATGAGGCGGCATTCCCTCACTTCTAAGCTGGCAATTAATTCGCTCCGTAATATTCTGGACTGACCCCGCATCATTCTTAAGAATCGCCAGCTCAAGCGATTGCAGCAGCTCAGCGAAATAGGAGATCGACCCGGTTTTGGGCGAATCAAGTTCTTCGAATACAAGAACAGGATTACCGCCGCGCAGCCTCAAATGCTCGATTGCCCGCATCGCCTGCAAATAAGCAACATGGACGGTATCTGTCGTGTCCGGCTTGTTGGTTACCCCAATGCCGATATGAGCCTTGGCCTCCGTCTTCTCTTCCAGCTCCCTGCAAAGCTCTATTAGGAATGGTTTAATGGAATAAGAGGGCTCATGTGAGCATACGAAGATCATTTCATGACTGTAAATACTCTTAAGCATATAGCCTGTCATCTTGTCTGAATGTCTTCCTTCAATTGAACGTAAATATTCGGCTGTACAGTCATCATTTACGGATGAATCCATTGCGATAACGGCCACTGCAATCGAGTGATATGGAAATTCAATGCCATAGGTACGGGCTTGCTCGAGATAATCCTGTCCGTATGCTGTCTTCCCGCTGACCAGCTCAAACAATAAATTATCCCGCATCGTTTGCTTCACCCGGGCATCTAATGAGCTGTTGGCTGATACAAGCTCGCCAAGTGCATAACGGATGGTCTCAAACTCATTCATTGGCTTCCGCTCAACCGTCTCGAATAAGTTGGCAGCGAAATCGACCAGCCGTTTGATCGGTTGATAATTTCGGCGGATGGATATGTAGATGATTAAAAACTCAAGCAGTAGCATTAAACCAATAAGCAGGATTGTGTTACGCTGCACAGACTGAATGCCCTGCAGCATTTCGGTCACAGGCAGCACACTAACGTATTGCCATCCATTTTTATCCGAGACGGTGTGAGAGACGATATAGGAATGACCATCCTTTTTATACAAGCCGGCTCCTTCCCCGTTCTCTACAAGACCTGATAGAAATTCTTGAAGCTCATCTGCCGGAATGTAAGCTGACTGGTTAGAAGACAACAAGGAGCGTCCATCGGTGTCTATAATAAAAAAGTTGCCGCTGTACATCTCAGACATGGAATTAAGCATACGGATTATCGTATCTTCACGAACCATGATGAGAACAGCTCCTGGAGTTTCATAACCGCCAATCGGCAGCGGAAGCGCAAAGGTAAGCATACGGACATGATTACTGCCCGGTATGATAACATCCTCTACTGGTCTCACGATAGGTGCTTTCAAATGACTGAGCTGTGCAAACATCTGTTTTTGCGGCCAATTCTCGTAGTAATATCCAATACCCGGCTTCGAGAAATCCTCTTCTTTGTAAGCGCTTCCTGTTTTGGCGAATAAATAACCCATGCTTTTCAGATACAGCAGCGTATTGTCAATAAAGCCGTCTGTTGCATTATATTTGCGCATTTCATTAGCAATCATTACCCGCTGATAGTCTCTGTCATCGGTATTGTACAATTTGATCTCCCGGTTCTTCACGAGCTCGAACGGCAAATTGTACACATAACGCGTAAACGTATCCATAGAATTCATAACTTGCTCTGTCAGATGAGTGTTCCAGTCCATCTCCTTCTGTTTGACGACAGCTGTAGAATGTGGGTAATAGTAAGCTAATATGATCAGTACAGGAAACAAGAGCACCAGCAGATAAGAGACAAGATGCTGAATCAGCAGGTTCATGCGGTTCTTTTTCACGGGATGCCACCTTTCGTTCCAATAACAAGCTACCATACGGAAAGGATGGAAAAAGCCTCTTTAACTGTTTTATTATACCACCCGAAAAGATTGTGGACTACGGCCTAAAGCAGGAAACGTCGTAAAAGTGGAGGACAAAACGGTATAAAAAAAGAGCTGCCCACGAGGACAGCTCTTCTAAATCTTCTATTAACCTTTTTGAACAGCAGCTTTATTTACTATTGTGTCTGTGCTTTTCTCCTCTGTTGCTTGTGGAACACGTTTAAGGAAGAAGGTGAGCAAGAGACCTACAACACCAATACCTACGATAACCAGATAAGCATCATTCATACCGCTGATCGTAGCGTTCGTAATCATTTGCTGTTGCGACACACCTTCTGTTGCACCAGATGCCATCGCATCAGTTAAATGCGATTTCGTTTGGGTCGTCAGGATGGTAACGAGCAACGATGTACCAATCGCACCAGCTACCTGTCTGATTGTATTGGAAATTGCTGTACCATGCGCATTCAGACGGTTAGGCAATTGGTTGAGTCCTGCCGTTTGAACTGGCATCATCAGAAGCGCCATGCCGATCCGGCGTCCTGTAGACATGAGCACCAGATAAGTATAGGAGGTTGTATCTGTCAGGTTAATGAAACCAAGTGTTGTAGCGATGACAACAACCATACCCGCTATCGACAGCCATTTCGCTCCGAATTTATCAAACAGTCTACCTGTTATAGGCATCAGTAAGCCCATGACAAGCGCGCCAGGAAGCAAGAGCAGACCTGATTCCATAGCTGTATAACCACGTGCATTTTGCAGATACAACGGAAGCAGTATCATATCTGCATACATAACCATAGTGATGGCAATGTTGATGAAGGTTGTTAAGGAATACATATTGTACTTGAAGACACGAAGCTCAAGAAGCGGATTGCTTGAAGCTAACTGCCGCCAAGTGAACAACGCCAGAGCTATAAGGCCCACGATAATCGACAATAGTACTTCTACGCTATCCCATCCGGCACTACTTGCCCGGCTGAAACCAAATAATACTGCACCAAAACCAATAGTGGACAAGATGATACTAACGACATCAACCTTAGGATAAGAACGTTCCGATACATTGGTAAGGAAGATATAACCGCACACAATAACAATAACTGCAAGCGGGATCATACCGTAAAACATCATTTCCCATTTAAAGTTCTCCAGAACCCAGCCAGCAAGAGTTGGTCCAATCGCCGGGGCGAAAATAATTGCGGTACCAACCAAGCCCATTGCGCCGCCACGCTTCTCAGGAGGGAACAAGGTCAAGATAACCGTCATCATAAGAGGCATAATAATACCGGCACCAGCCGCCTGAATTAACCGACCGATAAGCAGTACATTAAAATCAGTTGCAATAGCCGATACAATGGTACCGATAAGGAATAAAATCATCGACGTCTGGAATAACTCACGCGTCGTAAATCGCTGCATTAGAAAAGCAGTAATCGGGATTAAAATACCGTTGACCAACATATAACCCGTTGTCAGCCATTGTACCGTTGCCGCCGAAATACTGAAATCGTTCATCAATTCTGGACCTGCAACACTCATAATCGTTTGGTTCAGCGTCGAAATAAAGGCGCCTATAATCAAAACGAATAAAATTGGCCCCTTCTTGATAGAAACGCCGCTTGAATTTAAACTTTTACTCAACCGCTCCATCCTTCTTTCTTGTCTCTCTAGACTAAATTTACAACGTGTCGTATAGTGGACATTGTATAAATTAAATTATATCTCGTGCGGCTTTCTTTACAAGCGACGATTCCATTCAAAAGTGTAAATTAGTAGACAGTTATACAAATAACTGTAGTTTATCCTTCGAAAATAATACATTAAAAATGAAATTGTAGTTTACAACTAAAGGAATTACTACTAAAAGAAAGGAATTTGATCAATGGACAAAACAACTCGGACAGATCCTCGTATTCTACGGACACGTCAGCTGCTTAGAGATGCTTTTATTGAGCTGCTAGAGGAGATGGAGATTGAGAAGATTTCCGTCAATCGCCTTGCAGAGCGCGCTACGATTAACCGCGTCACTTTTTACCTTCATTATAAGGACATCCCGGATATGCTGGACAAGATGGCAGATGACATGATTGACGATATTCATCGCGTATTGGATCAATCAACTGTAAAATCAGATTCACCGGAATTAATTAATTCTACTTTGCTTGTTAATTTGCTCGAGCATATTGCGGAGCATTCGAAATTTTATAAGGTCATTCTTGCATCCCATCGTACGACAATCTTTACAGATCGATTATTAAGACTGTTGACTAAACTCATCTCGGATGGAATTGAAAAGCGAGGAAACAGCTCTTTTGTTACCAAAAACAATATTCAAAAAGATATTGCCGTCTGGTATAGTTCAGCTGCCTTAATTGGGACAATCGTTTCCTGGCTTCGGGCGGACATGCCCTATACCCCGTTGTTTCTTGCCAGGCAGTTTCTTATGCTGCGCAAGCTTGAAGATTTAACACAGAATAACGACATATAAATCGCCTCCACCCTGGGAATACTAATCAGGTGAAGGCGATTTTCTACTACGGCTGTTTTTTAAATCTTATATCCATCTGTTACTGGTGCCGTACTTTGTCTAATGACAAGCTCCGGCTCAAGCGAGTACACCTTCTTGACCTTCTCTTTATTCATGAGCTCACGCAGCACTCGAACCGCTGTACGTCCAAGACTATTCGCTTGCTGCGAGACCGTAGTTAATTCTGGAATAACATGATGAGCTAACGGAATATCATCAAACCCAACGATCGAAATATCATCCGGCACACGCAGACCTTGTTCAACGGCTGCCTTAATAGCACCAATTGCGGTAAAATCATTAACACAGCAGACGGCTGTTGGCCTATCCTTCAGCTTCAATAAAGCCTCCATCAGCTCACGTCCTGAATCGACCGAAAAGCTGCCTGGCAAGATCCAATCCTCATGCAGCTGCAATCCGGCATCCTTGATCGTCTTCTTGTATGCCCGAATTTTCACCGCTGTGGTAGACATATGACTCTCGCCGCCGATAAATCCGATCTTCGTATGGCCGATGTCGATCAAATGTTTGACAGCAAGGACGGTGCCCGCATATTCATCCGTTAGTACTCGTATTAAACCGGAATCCTTAAGATTCCCGTTCACGAGCACCAAAGGAATTTTCTGCGCATGCTCGACGACCTCTTGAATTAAAGCTGGCTTACAATCCTTCAAGTTGATACGCCCGCCCATAAAGATAATGCCGTCCACCCGTTTTTCCTGCATCATGGTTAGAAATTCAGATTCCTTGTCATGTAGGCCAATGGTATTACAAAGGAAAAAGGTATGTCCGGACTCTCGCCCCTCCTGCTCTGCACCGGAAAATACCTCAGGGAAAAAGGGGTTCGTAATATCCGGCAATATAACGCCAATAATCCCCGTCTCTTTCTTCAGTAAGCTCCTCGCATTCGCGTTAGGCTGGAACTGATATTTCTGCATAATCGCTTCGACTTTCTCCCGCGTGGAAGCGCGTACAGGAGCAGTGTCATTAAGCACCCGGGAGACCGTAGCAACAGATACTTTGGCTTCTTTGGCTATATCGTATACGGTAACTTGCTTCATCGTCTGGTTCCCTTCTAGTACAACTAATATACCTAAAATTATACCAAAGTTTGTATGCTAATGAAATTGATTTCATGAGCGATTCAGCCTTGATTCGTGCTTTCTATGAAATTATCGTACTATGTTCTAATTTACTTTAACAAGCGTCCACTGTTGGTTGTTCCCGCCATTATCCGCCCATTGGATTACCGCTGCTCCGCTTGCCGTTGAGGCCGAATTGACGTCTGCCGTCAATCCACTGTTCCGGTTAACCAAGATGAGTGACCCCCCCGCGTCTACCGGCAGCCATTGCTGGTTGTAACCACCATTATCCTGGTACTGAATAAGTGCAGCCCCCCCTGTCGTGGAGCTTTGATTGACATCAAGGAGCAGGCCGCTGTTTACATTTTTGATCTTATAGTAGCCATTACCTGCGGAAACAAGCTGCCAGCGTTGATTGTTGCCGCCATTATCTGTGTATTGAAGAATAGCAGCACTATTCGCTGTGGATGCGTTGTTCACATCCATGACAAGCCCGCTGTTCTTGTTTACCAGCTTGTAAATGGCAGTCGAAGGATAGCCCGTTGTTCCGGTGTACGTCACATTGGAGATGACATACGTGTTGACCGAGCTTGCCTTAGCGTTAGCCGTGAACGTCTTGTTCGTTACACTTACGTTCGACAATTGGGCAAGATCCTCAGTGGATGATGTACGGTATACTGCTGCTGAGCTGCCTGTTGCCGTAAACTTGCTCAGATCATAGGTAACTGACGTGTCCGTTGTTGCGCTGTTAGTCGTTACGAGCACCAGCTTGCTGGATGCCGCATCATACGCCGCAAGCGTATTCGCATCGCTCATCCCAATAATTTTGTAACCCGGGCGAATAAATTTGCTGTAATTACCCATGACATAATATTTCTTGTTCACGGTATAGCTTGTCGTTTGAGTATTATTGAGAACATTTTTGAAAAAGCCCCAGCCATCTGCGCTATCAACGGCTTGCCAATAAATCCAAGCGGTTACTCCCATGTTCTTCATGTCCTTCAAGATGGTGCGGGACATCGTCAAGCCGCTGGCATCCCCGTCCCCGTATTCCGAAACCCAAGGAGTCTTCCCGTTCGAGGCAGCGATATTACGGAAAGCCGCCCTATTCGTCCCACCATACGTATGGGTATTGATTTGCGAAATAGCAGATTTTACGGCACTCGTATAGCTATTGTAGGAAACCGAAGAATCATCAACGCTATATTCCTCCGGAGCACTTAGCTTTGTCCCTGTAAGTCCCTTCGCAACCAGAGAAGAGTTGACCTGGCTTAGAATGGTGTTCTGATTCGCCCGATCAAAGTGCATGCCTTCCTGATTGTTGCCAAGTGACCACCATGTCGATACCGGCTCGTTGAGCGGGGTTAAGGTTTTGAAAGTAATGCCCCAGCTGTCGCGGAAATGCTTGACGACCTCGGTCAAATAATCGGCAAAATCATCATAATAATCCGTTTTTAAATTGTTAGCACCCCCGGAAGCTCCGGTAACACTACCGCTGTTAGTCATCCAATAAGGAGCGGAATTAGAGAAGGCTTCGAATACATTGGCGCCTCTGGTTTTGGCTGCTTGCAGCATATATCTCTGGTTGGCATCGGCTGTCCAATCATACACACCTTGTGTCGTCTGGAAGCCAGGCACTGCTTTACGGTATTCCAAGTAATTCAAGCTTGGATTTTCGCCGCCTCCAATATTGTATCGAAGGACATTTAGGCCAATTCCGCTTGTCGTGCTGAACATTTTGTCCGCATACTCATCCTTGTTCGAATAGCCGCCTACTACTTTTCCCCACCAGGCGAGGGATGTTCCCCAGCCCTCTACCGTCTGATACTGCTGAGATGGATCAGCAGCTGCTGTGTAAGAGCCTGCCGCAGATGCAGTCATTCCAAAGCTGCCCACAAGCATACTGCCTGCCGCAACTCCGGCCAATAATCGTTTCATCTTTCTCATGTTTTCCTCTCCTTATTTGAGATTCCTCAGTCTTATGACGATTCTCGCTGAGATGGACGTTTTGGCATCACTCCTTTCCATGTAAACGGTTACAAACTGACCAAACAAAAACCGCTGCCTAGCAGATTTATTCAAAATAATGAACATCATCTAAGCAGCGGTTTATAACCTATTAACTATGCTTTATCTTATTGGATCGAAATCCAGCGTTTATTGGATTGTTTATCGTAAAGCAGACGTACCTTGGATGGACTTGCTCCACTTTCATCAAATAGAACCAGTTCATTGCGATCCTTAAGCCATGCCATTGGGATCTTGTAATCCTCTTGAGGACCTACCTGCCAATAGCGGCCTAGATTGTAGCCGTTAAGCCATACCGTACCTTTGCTCATTCCCGTTAAACGAAGCTTTAACTTGGCGTTCACTTCTTCAGGGAGCGACGGTTTAGCAAATTGTACGGTATGCCATACCGGTCTGCCTGTTTCGCCAACATAAGCTTCGCGTTTCAGCTTCTCGACATCTGCGATTCGCCAGTTATTTATTTCCTTCTCTGAGGAAGAGACGAGCAGTTCAAGCCTTTGAAGTGGTGACTTCACATAGGCCATAGTGATCTCATTTACACCATCCTGAATATAGTCAGAAATATCAAGCGTATGGTGCAGGAACCAATCTTGATAACCTTCCATTATAATCTCTCTGCCGTTAATGCTAAGCTTCCCGCTAACAGCTCCTACCAGGACAGCACGGTCGTAACCGCCATCCATCGTAAACGTTCTGCGGATGATCGCTCCGCTGGCAAGTTCGTTCACTTCATTCAGCTGGAGAGTTGTCTCCTCATTCTTCCAGTCCGGAAGTAGGTCATAGCATTGGCCGTCTGCAAAGACTGCACCGGCTACCCCTTTTACCTCACCTAAATTTGGCGAGAAATTGAGGCGGCCCATATTTTGTACAAGAAGCTGCACACGATTGCTGCTATTTGGCTTTACTTGAAGCTTAACTGCCGCAGCGCCTACTTTCTCTACAAGCGCTTGTTCCGTACCATTCACATATACCCGAGCGGTATCCTCAAGCCTCGAGATGATGAGTGTGGCTTCCGTCTGGTCACCTGCCACAAAATCGCTTTCGTATAGCAAATGTCCATAAGGCTGACCAAGCTCAGAGAATGCTTTAGGCTGGGCAGCTTCCTCACCTTGTGCTGCCGATAACTCACAATTCTCTGAGCTCCACTCCTCTAGTGAAGGAGCCTCCAGACAAACGTAAGGAGCGATCTGATGGTTTGGTTCCATGTTCCAGTCTCCAAGGAGAAGTGGTTGCTCCACACCATCTTGTAATGCTGCCTTGAAGGTGCCGTCCGCCAGCAAATCAAAGTCAGCATAACCAATTGCCCACTTCACGCCTCTCTTATCGATGATACGCCATGAACGGTCGGCCGTTTCTTTGTTAATAGCAATAATCTGATAAGGCTTATTACCAATGGTGAGCGTAATTATCTGTGCCTCTTGGAAATGGCAGAGATCAAAAATGACCTTTTTATCTCCATTTAATAGCTGCTGCCTTCTAACTCCATCATACTCAACTAGAATGGGCTGCTCCGACTCGAGCTCTATATACGAACGCTGGCCGTTGTCTGCCGACACGATTAAAGTATGGATACCGTCGATCTGCTCATTGGCGAGAAGATACGTATTACATGTCAATTGTACCCCCGGTTCCAGTTCCAATCTATCGATAACCGGAAGGATTGCCCCAGCATTGATTGTAACAGGGATCGTACGGCCACCTTGTATCGTCATGCTTGTTGTCTCGCGCTCATCCTTCGAGCTTTCGACGAACCAGATCCGTTCATTACCATTCTCTCTTACCCGTGCCTTAAAGCCTTGTGGCAGTGCAGCGAGAGCAGAATCCCCTTCGACGGTATTAAGCAGCATCCGTTCTACAGCTGTTACGAAATATGACATTCGCTTGGCTGTATTATATTTGTCCGTTACCCGATTAAACTCACTCAGCGGTGCATCGTAATCATAGGACGTCACCATAAAGATATCGCTAGCGCCTACTGTGCGGCCGCCGTAACCGCCAAAGTTCGTACCGCCGTAGAACATATAATGGCTTATACCACTGAAGCCTGTTTGCAGGGTTTCGAGCATTCTTTTCTCATATAAAGCTGGAGTCTTCTGAGTAGCGGAAGAAGCTCCCCAATGCTCAAACCATCCTGTCCAAAACTCCGTTACAATCTTTGGTGTATGAGGCTGCTTCTTAACGAGGTTTCCGTAATGATGATCAGCGCCTGACCAGAAGTTCGCACCTTCAATCGTTCCTTCAGCGCCGCCCACGCATGTAATCAGTGGTACAGTTACTCCACGCTCAAGCATCATGTCTCGTAGATGGTGCATATAATCTCGTGCTGTTTCATCGTCTTCGAGATAACCGTATTCATTCTCCACCTGCACAAGAATGACAGAACCGCCTTCGCCAATCTCCCGTTTGCGAATAATCGGTATAATCTGATCCATATAACGGTCCACATAAGTCAAATACTGCTCATCGTAGGACCGGAATTTTATCCCGCTTTTGTTGTTCAGCCAGTAAGGGAATCCGCCGAAATCCCATTCTGCGCAAATAAAAGGACCTGGACGAGCAATTACCCAAAGCCCCAATTCGTGACATAGGTCAAGAAAAGCGCCGCAATCATTGTCTCCTTCAAAGTTCCATTGCCCTTCTTCCGGTTCATGAACATTCCAGGCGAAGTATGTATCTACGCAGTTCATACCTGCAAACTTTGCCTTAACAAGCACTTCCCGCCATTCTTCTTTCGGCATACGGAAATAATGAATGGCAGCACTATTAAGGAAAATCTGCTGTCCGTTAATGTTGTAGCTGAACTTGTCATATTGAACGGCTAAGTTTGTATGAGCATATACTTTCCCATCCGTACTGGATAACGTTTCCTGCATCTCTCTATTCCTCCCCTAGATCTGGTTGGTGAATGTAATATTCGACAAAACAACAGTTGTTACAGACTGTCCGTCAAGTTCTAACGTAAATCCGTTACTGTACATGGACAGTTCAGATTCAGCCAGGTTATCACCTTCTGACGTGCGATAAACTTTGGCTGCACAGTCATCTATCTGGAATGCGCTTAGGTCGTAACTTACTTCTCTTGAATCACCGGTATTACAAGTGACGATTGTAAGCTGTTTAATTGCTGCATCATAGGCTGCAATAGAACGCTCATCACCGGTGAACAAAATCCGGCTGCCCGGTCGAATAAACTTACTGAATTGAGCTATTGCGTAATACTGCTTCGTCAGCTCATAGCTGCCGTCTCCATGCCTAAAATCCGTATGTATAAAGCCCCAGTTGTTCTGTGCGCTTTCATCTTCAATCGCCTGCCAGTACACCCATGCCGCGGGCTGCAGCTGATGCAAATCTGTGATAACTCGCTCCGCCAGCTCAAGCACACTGCTCAGATCCTCATGATTATGAGGCTCGGTTCCGCCGGTGCCGTACTCTGACATCCAGAGACGTTTTCCTTTCTCCTCCGCAAACCTGCGAAGCTCCGACAATTGAACGCCGGTGTACGTATGGGTATTGATTTGAGCAAGGCTGTTAAACGTTTCTTCATCATAACCATGCAGCATCTCAAGTGTTTCATCCACACTATTCTCATCAGGTGCACTAACCGTTGTTCCGCTTAACCCTTTGAATTGAAGGGAGTTAGCCGTTCGCTTAATAATCTCCATCTGTTTATCTATTGTGAAATGAGCGCCTTCTTGAATATTGCCTTTCTTCCACCAATTCGAGATTGGTTCATTGAGAGGATTTAGCGTCCGGAATTCGATGCCGTATTCTTCTTTATAATGCTTAACTACTTCTGTCAGATAGTCTGCAAATTCCTCATAATACTCTTCCTGCAAATTGTTGCCGCCATCAACTGCGCCAGTAACCGAGCCGCTGATCGTCATCCAGTAAGGAGGTGAATTGGAAAAAGCCTCTGCAATGGTTGCTCCTCTATCGAATGCAGCAAGCATAACCAACCGTTGTCCTTCATCAGCATCCCAATCCCATACACCCTTCTCCGGCTGAAATCCCGGAACATCGCCGCCAGGGCGCAGCGTATTCGGCTGGATCGCAGGATTCTCTCCACCGCCAATATTGTACCGGACAATATTGAGGCCAAGACCTTTGTCCGCGTCAAATACAAGGTCCAGAACTTCTTCCCGCTTGTCTATATTGCTCCACTGACCAACAATATGTCCCCACCATGCCAGTGAAGTACCCCAGCCTTCAAAACCGTCGTAACCATCTGCAGGCACGATAGGAATGGCCTTAGACCCGAATGAATGATTCATATATCCTCCTATTCCGAATTGGCAGCCAAGATATGAAAAGTCATGTCTGAAACCTATTTCATGAAACGGGTTTCATTAAGTAGAAAAATAAATACCCTGATGCGGGTACAGCAAATAAACAGCCAATCACCAATTATGAAAGGGCTTTCATCCGTCTGGTTTTTATTATATTCCCGAGTTCACATAACTGTCAATACTTGTTTATTACTTCCATTTGTAACAACGAGACTGCCCTAGGGACAGTCTCGTCAACAACCTTATTTGATCCAAACTATTTCACCGTAATCTTCATTTTCTCACTCTTCGATTCTCCTGCAGCATTAACAAGTACAGCCTCATACTCATATTCGCCTGGTTCCCTGCCTGTAAGACTTGTTACTGCAGACTGAGCATTTGGCGTACCAGCTGTAAGAGATTTAGTATCTACCAACTGACCGTTCTCATATAAACGGTATTCGCTTGCATTGGTTCCCCACCACATATTCATGGTGATCTTGTATTCCCCATCACCATCCCAATTGTCATTGGACAAAACCGGCTTACCAGGGCTCGCTTCTGTGACCGTTACAACATGCGGATCGCATACCGTCGTACCAAACGAATTGATTAATTCGCAGGTATACGTATACGTTCCGTTAGCTTTCCCCGTAACATCAACCTTGAAGGTTTGCGCCTCAGGCGAGTTGTCCGTCAGCTTCTGTGTCTTGATCAACTCGCCGTTCTCATACAAATTGAATTCGGTACCGTTATCTCCCCACCATAGATTCATAGTGACGGAATAGTCGCCATCCTTAATGCCTGTATCATACCCGTTGTTATCGGACAATACAGCTTTACCGGGAGCACCTTTTGCGAGAACGGGTTGCTTTTCCAAATTCGATTGAGCTTGCCGAAGCTTTGCAACCTCCGTATCAATCTCCTCCTGCGTTGCAGAAGGTTTGTTAAACATCTCTTCCGCTGCCGTTAATTCCGTCCGGAAGGTCGTGATACTATCAGCTGTACACGGGTCAAGATCTACAGCTTTGGCTTCTTCAATAAACAACTCGAGTAATGTGCGATCTACCACTTTCTCATGGAATTCAATATCCCCGATATTGGCGTAACCACTTGGTGTGTTGTATCTCAAATAACGATAAGCTTTGCTGCTGTTAATGAGCTGAGAATACCATTTCAAATCCGTTATTCCGTTAATCGTAAATAAGGTCTCGTAATTCGTCCCATCGTTAGAGCCTTGAATCTGAGCACCGTTAATCCGTGGAATATTACCGTTCCTCGGTATAAACCGGATGCTGCCGATAACCTTTTCATTGCCTGCACCTAAATCCACCCGAGCCCAGCCTGATGCGGTTTTTGTATCCGGTGAAGTGGTCGTATCGCCATCAAATGCACGCCAGCCATTCGTCACCGCATCAGCTGTTCCATCCCAGGAAACAGATGAAGCAAGCGACATAGACGATGTAACAGTGATCTTCGGATAAATGTCTGCTAGGGACACCAGAAGATTTCTTGCTTTCAGGAGCTGGTCAAGAATGGCCATTTTGTCTGCTCCCGGCTGATTATATGCATCCTTGATGTTGTCGATTTCTTTCAAATAGTTATAATAGCTAGCCTGGGTATAGCTGTCAGGAGCAACAATCTTCGAATTGATGTCATAGTCGTAATAGCCAAAAATCTCCACTTCTGCAAGGTCTCCATACCAGCTCTCTGCATTATAGAGCCTCAAATAACGATAAGCATTGTGGTCCACAATCTTATCTAGTCTTAGATCGGTCCAGGTATTGGACAACGCACCCGAAATAGGATTCGTCAGATTGGTCCAGCTGGTATTATCGTTAGAGCCTTGAACGACAAACCCATTTAATCTGCTGCCCATCGTCGCTCTTGGGAAAAGCTTGATTTGGGTCAGATTAATCGAAGAGTTCGTACCGAGATCTATCGTGTAATAAGAACCAGGGCCAGTGATCAGATCACCATAGGTGGTTGTATTGCCGTCAAACAACAAATACCCAACTTGTTCCTTCGTCAGGCCGGAACCCGTTTTCACATACTGATTATCTGAAGCCGTAACCGTTGCCAGTCTCATGACATCGATTTTGATCGGAGCAGATTTACCTGGCACTACGACAGGAATCTCAACTGTATTGGCAGTAGATCCATCCGCATCACTCGTTACAGTCAGAACGACCGAGACGATCGTGTCCATATCAGGCTGTGTAATTGTACCGTCTGATGTAATAATTCCTTCAGGTGCCGTGGATGCAAGAGAGATCGAATAACCTCCAGGGACTTTAGGCAGCGTTAAGCTGGTAGCCCCTTTTGCCGGTACAGCAAGACTTGTGATTGTGGATGCCACAACTTCAGCAGATGCCGTATATGTGCCATGAAGCTCAACTTCTGCTACGTTACCACTCCATGCGGTGCTATTATAAAGCCTGAAATAACGGTAAGCTTGATGCTCTATTAGCTGATCCTTACTAATATCTAACCATTTGTTAGCCTGAGATGAGGCTACCGCTTTCGTAAGATTCGTCCAATTCACATTATCATTAGAGCCCTGAATAATAAGTCCATTCATTCTGGCAGGATGTGTTGATCTTGGCATAAGGACAATTTCATTCAGCTCTACGGATACACCTTCTCCAAAATCAACGGTATACGTTCCTGTACTATTGGTAAGGTCCCCATACGTAGTTGAATCTCCATCAAACAACAAATAGCCTACTTGATCAGCTGTCAAACCAGTTCCTGGCCACTGTGGATCGGAAGCTGTTACTTTGGCGAGCTTGGTCACATCAAGATAAGTCGTCCCGTCAACAAGGAATAGAGAAGAGCTGTCCGTTGTTGAAAACGCAGTGTCTCCGTTTGTACCATCACTCTTCAGATAATCGATTGTAAATTTGACAGGATCGGTTGGTGCACCTGGTTCCATTTTAGCTTCCGCCGTCCAATTCTTATCATCTAGCTTACTGACGACAGCATCTTGACCTTGGATACGAACCTTCACGTTCTGAATAACTTCACGTGCTTGGATGTTTAATTTGACCGTATACCCTGTTGAGATCTTGCCATTTACGCTCTGATCCGAACTCATGGAGACCGATTCGAGTTTATTGTCAATCTCATAACGTGTGCCATAAATTCTGAATTCGGGCAGCTCCAGGAAATTTCTGACGATGCCGTACAGAACATCAGGCAAGGGCTGAATCATTTCCAGCTTGATAAACCGGTATTTTTCATTCTGATAAGCAGCATCTACATCAAGTGTTTGGAATTCCTGTGTCATTCGCGTAACACCAGGTGTCAAACGTGTCCAGTTCTCCCCATTATTTGAGCCATAGACGGTTGAATTAGCTAGACGATCAGCGAAAATATTACTTTGGAATCCAAATTTGTTCGCAGAAACCTTATAATCCGGTCCAAAGTCAAGAATATGGTACAGATGCGGTGGTGTTCCAAGAGCGAGTCCATAATAGCCGCCTGTATCATAGTTTAAATCATCTTGCTTGGTCACATCGGTCCCCCAGCTGGACCAGTAAACAACATCGGAGTAATGCATACTGCCATCCGATCTTATAGGAGTCGTTAATTCCAGACTCTCAGCTGCATTTCTAAGCTCTCCCAGCTGCTGGTTAAAGTCTTCATCCGATGCTGTTCCGATCAAGCTCATCGTCTCATCATAAACAGACTGATAATGAGCAAGTGAGGTGGAGACGTAAACTTCATCTGATTCATATGGCGTTATAGCTGCTTCTACTGCAGACGCCCTGTCGCCAGCTGTCACTACGGTTACTTTCTTAGTTGTCACTGTTATACCGTCTGATGCGGTAACAACAAAGGACGAAGTCCCGGCTTGCTCCGGCTTCCAGGTAAACGCACCTGTCTCATCATTAATCGCCGAGCCTTCAGGAGAAGTTTGAAGCTTATAAGTTATAACATCCGTACTGCCTGCATCCTCAGCAGATAGATCAAGGTTCAGTGCCGTCCCCACGTAAGTAAATACGTTCAAATCAGTGCGGCCAGATTTAAATACCGGCGGCGTCAATTGTGCCCCTGCCTGTGCGTTAATATGATCTATATCGACGGTTGAACCAGCTGCCCCTTTTAACGTCAAATAAGCAATGTCACCCATCGTTCCCGTTACGGTGAAATAAGTCCACTGCCCTTTCGTATCAGGCAATGTCCATAACGATCCAAGCATATCCAATGTCGCTGTACCATTCGTCCGGATCTTTAATCCAAAGGATTGTGATGCAGCGTAACCTGAGCTTAGGAAGGCAATCTTTGTTCCCGCTTCTGCTGCGTTCATTCTTACGAAGGAAGTATCTCCTTCCTGCACCGTTTCCGTACGATTATCTAACGAGGTATAGCGCTCTTCCACTTCAAGCAAGGATGCACTTGTCTGCTGCTTGGGCAGATTCGCTGCTCCTTCGGACTCGGCTTCCTTAGGGATATAAAGCCAAAAGTCACCGCCGCCATCTACGTTATCCCAGTTGTTATTAAGGGCGCCGCCGTAATAGAAAGTAAGAGGGGTTCTCTTCTTAAAAGCCTCATAATAATACGGTGCTTTCTCGGCCACATTTTCCCCTTTCACATAAGTATAGTAGTAGTAGAGATCCCAGAAGTTTGCGGTATTAAACCTTCCTCTGTAGCCGCTCGCAATATGGGTATACGTATCTCTAATCGTGCCGTCCGGTGAAATCGCATACGCCACCGGTGTCCAAGGGGTATCATAGCCAAGCATATACTGCCAGAAATAATTAGCGGTTGCGAGAATACGATTATCTAAAAACTCAAAAGGCCCTACTGCATCAGCGCTATCAGACACGGTGCCATCTTCCGGATCCACCTTTGTTCCTTGAGCTAGGAGCATTCGGGAAATCGTCACGGCATTCGTCAAGTCTCCGCCGCCATGCGCCTGATCACGTCCCATCTCCAAATGCTGGGCATGCGGCGTTACCGGTTCACCTGTCAAATCATTCGTATCCACCATTCGGAACATCTGGCGGATTGATCCATTAAAGCCTTGATCATTCGCTGTCTTATTCACGGTGAACCATTCAACTGCCTCGTTGTACCTCTCTTTATTGTTGGTAAAGATATAACCGGCCATCGCTCCTATCAGTGGATACGTATGCTGGTTCATGAAATAGTTATTGCTGTGCTGGAACGTTTCAATGACCGGATTTATCAGGTTGTTCGTGAAGCTCGTCGTATCTTGCTCCGTCCATTCAAGTTCAGGCATCGGGCTGCTTGTATATCTCAGAATTTCTGCTGCCGTAACCATTCGGTTCAGCGGTATTCCTGTATGAATATGAGCATCTGTATAATATGCATACTGTGCAGGATCCATCTGGGACCAGATCCGGATCGCTTGCATCGCATTAGCCCGGTAAGTTACATCGCCAGTAATGAAATACATAATACTTTGCGTATATGCCAGCAGCGCATCACTAATAAATCGGGATTGGATACCCTGGCTGTTGAAATAATTGGCAGCCGGCTTTATCGGATCCGTTGTGCTTTGATTTTTAATCGAGACCGTTTTGGAAGCTTGGGTAGATGCTATCATTCCTTTGTAATAGGAATACCATGGCTCCTTTTGCGCCAGTACCTGTGACCTCATATTCTCAAGTGTCTCTTTCGTTAATCCGGCACCTGGATGGGTAAATCCATTACTGCTAATACTTTCTTGGATGTCTACCGTATAGCCTGAACTGATCACCTCATCAGCATCATCTGCCGCAGCGGCTTTACCTTGCGGATAAAACGCTGTTACCATACTCACGGTTAAAATGACGGACATCAAACGCATCCATACTTTACTTAAAAGTAAATCTCGCACCAATAAACTCCTCCTCGAATATAAATGACACCGCTTTCAATTAGGCTTGTAACTTGTAATTTTGAAACAGTAGATTCCCTCCTTCGTTCCATCTATCTTAACTATAGAGCGCCGCTTTCATCGCTCCTATCACAATTTTGCAAGATTCCTTTAACTTTTCACTGTTTGATGATAGGAAGTCAAAAAAGACTATCCCCATGGAACAACGTCATTAGGTTTAGTCCTTAATGACATTGTTCCATGGATAGCCTTCATTCGTTACACTTCCCTATTTGCTTTTGCTTTTGCTGAGCTTCACCTTATCCAGCTGCGCTTGAAGCTCCTTCATATACGAGTCGATTCCCGCTTCCTTCAGCTTCTCCTTAAGAACCGCAAGGTCATGATCGATGTCCGTGCTGATTCCAAGATTTAATGGCTGAATGTACTGTTCCTGGACCGTCTCCAGATTCGACAGCTGTTCGAAAAGGGATAACGTATCAAACAGGAAATCCTGATACGGATCGGTGCCATTTTTCTCTGCAAGCTTAGGTCCTTCCGTTACTGTAAGCTTATCTACGATCTTCTGCCACTCATCAGGATAGCGAATTGGAACATTCATATAACCATCTAATACGCCTGTCCAAGACTGTTTTTTATTCTCATCCTTAATTCCTTCGTAAGAGATCTTACCGTCCTTTAAATGATAATTCTCGTCTTCTACACCATACATGAGCAGATCGTAGTAGTCTTGCTCCGTATGGGCTTTTTCAAGAAATTTAAGCGCTAGATCAGGATAGCGGGAATTCGATCCTATCGAAATCTGCGTTGTGGCGTTAACAGACGTACTTGGCATAAAAACAGTGCCCGGGAACATATCAAACATATAGTCAAACCAGCCGTATTCTTGCTCGGGATAAGCAGATTGCAGGGTTGAAACATAAGAATTGCTGACCGCTCCAAAATGATTGTTAAATTCCAGCGGCTTCTTATTGTCCTTCATTAAGCCTAGTGTCTTTGTTGTTTCGTTCTCTTGCGCGCCAAGAATATCATGGTCGACGATTCCGTCGTCATACCATTGCTTTGCCTTTGATACCATCTGTTTATACTCTGGTGTATCAAACATACTCATCACGTTATAGGGGTCATCAACCGGTGCAACCGCGAACTCGGTTATCTTATAGTATTTATCCCCGGTTAAGGAAAACCACAAATTATCACTGTATCGCTTATCAATAATCATTGGCGTGTCCGGGTATTCCCCTTTTGCTTTATACAAATACTGCTCCATTGTTGCAAAGTCCTTAATTGGAGGTAATCCCCACTTCTTCCTCAAATCTTCCCGATAAAACATGCCTTCACGGCCTGCCCCGGGTACATTTAATTGCGGAATGCCGTAGAGCTTCCCATCAATCTTCATTTTTTCCAATATACCTTGGTAGTGATCGACCAGCTTTGGCACCTGATTCAATAATGGGGTCAAGTTAACGAATGCATTTTTGGCGGCAAACGATTTGAAGTCCGACCAGGAACCACCCACGTAGAAATCATATTTCTTTGAGGCAATCGCCATGCCGATGTTGCTCTTTTCTTCATCCCAAGGAATAAAGTCAAATCGGACCCTCACTCCAAAATCCCGTATGGTCAATTCATCAAGCTGCTTATAAAAGGAATCCATACCACTCGCAGGCGGGCTGCCCATCGTAATCGCATTGAGCTGAATAACCGGCTTAATAACCTCGTTTACACCTGTAACATCAGGCGCATCATTCTCCTGCCCCGAACAACCACTCATCCATATAGGAATAGCCAGCAAAGCCGGCATTAATCGAAGTAATCGCATACTATACTAACCCCCTTGAAACCAAACATCTCTCTATCGGTGAGTGACCGGAATATCAATCGTGACACAAGTCCCCTCATCTGGCGTGCTTTGCAGCGTGAGCTCTGCAGTCTGACCAAAATATAGATCCAGCCGCTTCATAATATTACTGATGCCATAGCCGCTTCCATGATGCCTGCGCTGGTGATTGCTTCCCTCTTCCGGCATGCCAACACCGTCGTCATATATTTTTATAATGAGACGGTCACTGTCTATGCGGCCTGTTATCCGAATCGTCCCTCTTCCGCCCGGTTTCTCAGAAATTCCGTGAAGGATCGCATTCTCGACAATCGGCTGAAGAGTGATCTTAGGAAGCATACAGTCCATTACCTGCTCATCAACTTCAACTTCAAGCTGAATCCGGTTCTTGAACCGTTTCTTCTGGATTTCCATATAGATTGTGCTCAGCTTGAGCTCATCCTTGACCGTTACAAAATCATGACCTTTGTTCAAAATCAGCTTGTAATAATCAGATAAGGCATAAATAATCTGCTGAATATTGTCCCGTTCTTCCTTCTGCGCCATCCAGTTAAGCATATCAAGCGTATTGTACAGAAAATGGGGATTGATCTGGGATTGGAGTGCCTTCAGCTCCGCTTGCGTCTTCTCCTGGCCTAATTTATATTGCTCGACCATTAGCTCCTGCACACTATTAATCATATAGTTATAGCTTAAGATCAGCTGGCCAACTTCATCCTTGCTTGGACGGATGTCCAGTTCATTCAGACGGCCCTGCCTCACCTGGCTCATTTTGTTCATCAGCAGATAAATCCGGCGTGTAATAGACTTGGCAACTGGAAAAATAAATAAGAGAAGAACAAGACAAATGATCAAATAAACCATGACCATTTGATATTTAATTTGATTGATGCTATCTGCCGCAGCACGGTGGGAAATGACAGACATCAGATACAGGTTGGTATCCCCAATCTCCTGCCCTCTTGCCATATAGGATCCGCTTGCAAGTGATACGTTGACATAGGAGCCCTTACTGTCAAAAGGCCCCTCGAGCCGCATCGTCTCAAGCTCCTTCTTCCCGCTGCCTGCGACAAGCTCACCAGCTGCGGTCTCCACATAAACGAGTTGTTCTGGGTTGGATTTGGTGAGGCTCTGCTCAATCTGCTTTAATTCCACATTAAGAGATACGATACCAATCGCAGAGGTATAGTCTTCCGGGTTCCACAGCAGCTTGTTCAGCGACAGATAGGACAGGCCTGTACGAGTATCAATATCTTTATTTAACGTCCAGGTAGGGCTGCCTTTATTATCAATTACCTTCTGCGCCCAATCCTGCTGTCGAATGCTGTTCATACGCCGGAAGAGGGTATCTACACCTGTAAAGGCATAGTTATCATCCACAAAATATACGATGTTGTCGATGTCCGAGCTTGACACCATAATCTGTGTATAATCCACGATATTGCCGTAGACCTCAATCTGATCGGCAACACTCATACGTGCAGCCCCTTTGGATAGGATCGTTTCCATATCTTTGTTGACGATCAGCATCGAGGATAATTCCTCAATATGCTCCAGCTTGCGGTTTAAGGTGGTCAGCGTCTGCTCATAGCTCTGATTCTCCGCATAGTTCTGTCCGTTAACAACAAGCTTGCGAATCTCTCCGTAAGAGATAAAGAAGGTGATAATGAGCGGTACAATCCCGATTAAAGCGAATAAAATAATAATCTTCTTGCGCAAAGGCATGTCATTGACGGTATGGATAAGGTTCATCCTGATCAGGTCTTCTTTCTATATTCAAGTGGCGACAAATCGGTTGAAGCCTTAAACACCTTGGCGAAATAGCTCGCACTGGCGTATCCGCACAGCTCGGCAATCGTATTCATTTTATAATGCTCACTCATGACCAGCTTCTTTGCCAGACCTATTCGGTAATCGCTAATATACTGTTTGATGGATGTACCTGTCTCCTGCTTGAACAACATCCCCAGATGAGCCGTCGACAGATGCATTTGGTCGGCGATGGTCCGCAAATCAAGGTCTGGATTCCGGTAATGAGCTGCGATATACCCAATCACATCCTGCACGAGACGGGAATAAGGAGAGGACTCCTGAACCTCTTCCATATAGGTCGTACAGATTATTCGCATCATCATTTCCAAACTATCAAGCGTCCTGCATTCCCTCAGACTTTGCTCCACATTCCGAATGCCATAATCATTTTCCAGTTGAATAAGCAGCTTCTGATTTCCGCCAACCAAGGCTAACGCAGCAGTCTCAAATAAAGCAATAATTCGTGCGCGGTCTATACATTCATGATCTCTCAGCATGCTGCATGTGGTATCCACCCATTGCAGAAGCTGATCGGGATGTTCTTCTTTACGCTTATAAAATTCGGGGAGCAGATTCGTGAAAAAAGCTTTGCTCTGTTCTCTCTCCTCTTGCTGCGAGTAGAAACGAATCTCTGGATAATAGAAAGATCGCTCCGCTGCAATACAAGCCCAGCGATAGCTCTCCGGAAGCTCTTCCAACCGGTTAGCAGCCACTCCCATTCCGATGCTGTATGTCTCATTTTTCCGTACAAACAAGTCTGCCAAGAAATTAACCCGCTTATAATCCTGTTTGTCATACGCGGCGATAACAAAGCATCGGTATCGTTCAAGCTGCTCTCCAATCGCCATTACTCCGTTGCTGCTCCAATAGCGATTGATGAGATCCAGATCGGCACGGTTGCTTTCATCTTCATTCCTGCTAAACAGAATCATCCCCACGTAACGTTTGCCAAGAGGAAAACCTGTTTCCTGGCATAGCTCCTTAATGGTGTCCTGATCTGCTCCGGTATCGCGTAATAACCCGACCAGCCGCTGCCGCTCCAGCTCATTTTTCTGATTTAGAACCGCCGTTTGTTTCTGTTTACTCTGAATGCTAAGAACTGATTTGAGAATGGCTTGTTCTACTTCCGCCAGCTTCAGCGGCTTCTCTATATATTCAACAGCGGAAAGCTTAATGGCGCTCTTCAAATATTCCACATCCATGTAGCCGCTCATAAATAATAATTGGCATCCCGGAGATGTCTCGGCAAGCTTCTCAGCAAATTCGATGCCATTGAGCTTAGGCATACGGACGTCGGTCAGGACAATATCCGGCTTCTTAAGCGCAGCGAGCTTTAATGCCTCAGCCCCGTCGCATGCGAGGAACACTTCCTGTATGCCAAATTTCTCGAAATCGATCGACTCGCTTAAGCCTTCCCGGGTGTAATCATCGTCATCTGCAATTAGCAGCCGCATGAGTCATCCCGCCCCTTTTCTACCATGATGATAACGCTTGCAACTTCTTAAAGTTTATATGATCTTGTCGCAAATTTAAATAGAAAGGATAGATTCTCACATCTATCCATAAACCTGCAGTAATCTCTCATATTCCAGTGCCGTAACCGGGATAACAGAGCCATGACGCGGTCGATCAGGCAAAGTATAATGAGCGGGCATCTGCCAGGTACCGGATGACAGATCAGAAGTAACAAGCGGAATATACCCTCTGAATCCAAATTCATCGATAAACAGATACCATTTCTCCTCCACATTGGATTTGAAAATGATAGGTCCTTCCCCTCGAACCATAAAATCAAGCTCTACCTGATGATTAATCATCGTATACTTCTCATGCTCGAAGCCCAGTCCAACTTCCTGGATAATGTTCTTCCCTTTGGTAAACCGATAAATGTGCCCATGATGTTCAATTACAGTCGCATCAAGAACGGAATAGCCATAATCCATATATACCTTTGGCTTACTGAATTGCACAAAATCTTTTGTTGTTACATACATCATCCGATGATAACGGCCAGGGAAGCTGTCTGCCATAGAAGCCCAGAATACTTTAAAGTGCTGATGCCTCGCATCATAGAAGATCTCCGGTGCCCAAGTGCAGCCTGCATCACTCGGAGCAACCTCGACCATTCGCTGATCCGACCAATGGATAAGATCATAGGAATTCCACACCATAATAGATTTGCTGCCAGAGGTTACCGCACGGTTCCAGCCCGGATTTCTATAAATACTCAGATCCGTTGCCACTAGATAAAATTTATCCCCTTGCGGTGACCTTGCCAGATACGGATCCCTTACCCCGCCTTCTCCTAATCTGGATGTCAGAACAGGACGTCCGCCATTTAGCTCCAGCCAATGCAGTGGATCATTCCCTTTACTTAGCGCAAAGTATACCTGCTCTTCATCTGCTGTCTCATTGCCCTTGAAATAGGCAAACAAATAGCCCGCATAGTTATCCGCCACATCATCTACCCTCTATCTTTTGTGAAATTTAAAAGGCTGTTAAGCTGCAAAAAAGAAGACTTCTGATCGTTCAGAAGCCTTCCTTTGGCCTATTATTTTAACGCCGCTTGACGCTCTTGATATACTTTGGTTGCCTCATCCAGCATTTGCTGACCGCCCGCTTTCAGCCATTCCGCTTTAAAGGATTCAAACTCCTTATCCACGTCGCCTTTTGTTACCATCACTTTGGAATAGAAAGAATCCTCGAGTGTATTCAAGTTAGCCAAATATTGCGTTTTCGCTTCCAAAGGTGTTGGTCCAAGAAGATCGGAAATGATTTCATTGCCGGTATTCAGCTTATCCGAGAATGCTTGTTTGTCGGCAGGCATTTGGAACTTCGCATTGGAGAGCGAGCGATCTACGAAGGGATTATAGAAACCACCTGTGCCCAGATCGTTCTGAAGCTGCGGAGTATCCAAATATTCTTTCTTCCACACAGGAACGCCGTCTACCATATCGTACGAAACGCCTTCTTCACCGTAAGTCGTTTTGAGATACACTTCATCATTAGTTGCTAGATCTTCAAGCATTTGCAGGATTTTAATCCGTTTCTTGTCATCCTTCTCGAGCTGCTTGCCGAACATAAGCGGGGTTTGAAGAGGACCGTTCGACATGACATATGTCTTACCTGCCGGACCCATGAGACCTTTTCCATATACTACCGGGAAGCCGTTCGCTTTGTCCTGCTCCAGCATGCCAAATAGATGATGGTACATAAAGGTATCTTTTATACCAATTTTCTGGCTGTTCCATTTCGTCGTAATTTGATCATTATCGTCTGTCAGGAATTCCGGATCGATCAGGTCAGCGTTATACCATTGATTAATTTTCTTAGCCGCTTCCTTGGCTTGGTCTGTAATACCGCCCCAAGTGACTGTGCCGTCCGCTGCCAGCATGAATTGATAAGGGTTAACCCCGTACGAAGCGAATACTTCATTAAACAGCTGATTTCTTGCCGCTTTTCCGCGGCCTGTCATGCCATAAGTATCCTTCTTGCCGTTGCCATCCGGATCGTCATTACGGAATTTCGTCAGCACATCCTCGTACTCTTCTAATGTTTTTGGTGCTTCTGTATAGCCAATTTTATTCAGCCAAGCTCCATTAAAAGTAGGGATAAATCCATATCGGCCATTCAGCCAAATTCTTGGTACACCGTAGTTTTTGCCATCAACAAGTGCAATTCCCCATGCCGCAGTGTCAATTCCATCGATATCGGCCGAATATTTCGGCATATATTGCTTGATCTCATCCGTAGAGATGGTTGCGATAATCCCTTGTCTTGCGTAGTTAGCCATATCTGCTTCTTGAAGCGTACCTGGGAAAATATCCGGAATCTCGTTGGAAGCAAGCTTCAGCTTAAAGCTCTCATCCGTTAGATTCATGTTGATGAATTTCACATTATATTTCTCTTCAAGATATTTCTGAGTTGCATTGCCGTCTGCCGATGGCAGATTCCATGTCGAACCGATGGAGATCTCGATAGGTTTTTCATTCGCTGTATCCGTAGCTTTAGCATCATTCGTCTGGGATGCATTGGTGCCCGTGTTGCTTGGTGTATTGTTCGAGTTACTGCTGCAGCCTGCCATAAGGGATAGTGCCAATACGGACGCTAATACCACTTTTTTGCCATGCTTCATTTTTATTGCTCCCCTTTATCATGTAATAGACTATTATTTAAACGGAGTAAGAGATCCGGATAAATCACACTGTATTAACCTTTCAGAGAACCCACCATCGTCCCTTTAACGAAATATTTTTGCAGGAACGGATACACAATTAGAATAGGTACAACAGCGAAGATGACAGTAGCTGCCTTGATCGAGGTCTCATACTGAAGATTAGCCGCCCCTGTAACTCTGCCGAATATTTCGGCATCCGCGCTTGTTACAACAACTTCCCTCAGGAAGAATTGAATGGTCTTCAGATCTGTGTCAGTGACGTAGATAATGGCATCAAACCAAGCATTCCAATTCGCAACAGCTGCCCATAATCCTAAAGTCGCTAGAACCGGCTTCGAGAGTGGAAGAATGATACTCCATAAAATCCGCATATCGTTCGCACCGTCGATTTTGGCCGACTCTTCTACTTCTACCGGAATCGTCATAAAGAAATTGCGCATAATGAGCATAGAGAATGTTGGAATTAATCCAGGCAGGATGTACACCCAGAAATTGTTCAAGAGATGCAGGTCTCTGATCAGCAAGTAAGTTGGAATTAATCCGCCGCTGAAAAACATCGTAAATACAATGATCATCGTATAGAAGCTGCGATGCGGCAGATGCTTGCGTGACAGCGGATAAGCCGCCAGCGCCATTGCAATGAGGCTAAGCACAGTACCAATGATCGTACGAAGCGTTGTGTTCCGCATCCCGATCCAAATCTTCTTCTGTGTCAGCAGCTGCTTCCAGGAGAAGAGGTCAATGTCTCTTGGGAACCAATGGAACCCAAAGCGGCCAGCTTCCTTAGGAGCACTGAAGGAAATGGATGCAATATGGATGAATGGATAGATGGCTATTGCACAAAGCATTAATATAAACACGAGAAGAATTACTTGGAAAATCTTTTCACCGCTTGTCATTTTCATCTTATCTTGCTCCCCTCCTTACAGAACGCCTTCCTGACCCATTTTTTTCACAATATAGTTCGTGCCAAGGACCAGTGTGATCCCGACCACATTTTTGAATAAGCCAACTGCTGTCGTTAATCCCATTTGGAAGTTCACGATCCCTTGCCTGTAAACATAGGTGTCTATGACGTCCCCAACCTCAAAAACAGCTGGGCTGTACAGGTTGTAGATTTGATCAAAGCCAGCGTTCAGAATGCCGCCAAGCGATAGAATAAACATAATCGATATAATTGGCAGCATCGATGGAAGAGTGACATGCCACGTTTGCTTCCAGCGATTCGCCCCGTCCATACGCGCAGCTTCGTACAAGGTCTGATCAATACTCGACAATGCAGCGAGGTATACGATTGTTCCCCAGCCTACCTCTTTCCAGATGTTGGTCACAACTAGACTAAATCGGAAATACCTCGTATCCCCAAGGAAGTAGATCGGATCAATACCGAACCATCCAAGAACATAGTTAACTGGACCAGTTGAAGGCGAAAGCATCAGGAAGACGATACCTGATAGAACAACCCACGAGAAGAAATGCGGCAGGTACGAGATCGACTGCGCAATTTTCTTAAACCAGGTGATTCGCAGCTCATTAAGCAAAAGGGCTAAAATGATCGGTGCTGGAAATCCGAATAAAATATTTAGACCGCTTATGATAACGGTATTGTTTAAAATTCGAGGAAACTCAGGTGACTGATTGAACAAGTAATCAAAGTAGGTAAAGTTGTTCCAAGGGCTGTCCCAAGTTCCCAGAACCGGACTGAAATCTTTAAAAGCAATCAGAATGCCGTACATCGGTCCATAGCAGAAAATCGCATACCAGATCAGAACCGGCAGCAGCATCAGGAGAAGATACTTGCTTTTCTTATACTCTCTCCAAGTGCGCCTAATATTGGACTGCTTCGCAGAAGCGCTTTCAATTATTGCAGGATGTGCATTTTCCATTACGATGTGCTCCTTTCCCTATCACTCTCATTCGATGCTTTCTTCTACCAAATGAGCACATGCTTGCCTGTCAAACGCATTACTGCTTCGATGAAGAAGTAATCGCCGTAAATTATTGGAACCTCTGTATGTCTCTCGCCGTGATAAGCTGCCGTTCCGCCGTTCACGATAGAATCTTCACCTACGTTCCAATTGCAGAAGCGTTCATCCGTCGCACGCAGGATATTAATTGCTGCATGTCGATATAAATCCTGCTCAAGCTCCGGCAGCGCATCGGCGATTTCGAGCAGTCCGCATGCCGCGCATACGCCTGCTGTTGTATCCCATTTCACAGGATCCTTCGGAGAGCGGAAATCAACAACAGGAACAAATCCTGTGGCAGATACGTTAGCGATGAAGTAGTGTGCGATACGTTTTGCTGCGTTCAGGTAACGTTCATCCTTCGTGTAACGGTAGCTTAATGCGAACCCGTATAATGCCCATGCCTGACCTCTCGACCAAGAGGAACCGCTTGCAAAACCTTGACCACCTGGCGTTTCCATTAACTCGCCGTTCTCAGGACTCAGAATTGCTATATGATTGCTAGAACCGTCTTCCCGTATTGCGTGCCGGAGCACTGTATCCGCGTGATCAGTTGCGATATATTGAAACCTTGGGTCGGCTGATTCCTGACTCGCCCAATATAGGAGCGGAATGTTCATCATACTGTCGATAATGATCCAGCCTGTGCAGTCATCATTCCAGGCTCTGATGAATTTGCCCCTCGGATTGAAACGTCCGGCCAGCAGATTGGCTGCGTGCATACCTCTTGTCTTTGCTCTTTCATTTCCAGTAAAGCGATAGTTCGCTACTCCGGAATGCAGCCACATAAACCCAACATCATGATGCAATCCGTCATAGCCGTCAAACGCCGCATCCAGTCTGCGTTCCACACCCTCTGCAGCAGCTTTATATTTGTCTTCCTTCGTTGCTTGATACATGTGCCACAGCATGCCCGGCCAAAAACCGTTTGTCCACCAGAATATGTCACTCTCTCCCATATCCTCGCGGTATACCCCGCCTTCCGGTACATAAGGGATTCGATCACCGATCCGGTCACATTGCGCAGACATCTTAAGCTCGATTTTGTCCCATGTGCTGTCGATCCACTGCTGAATCTTGTCTTTATCCATGCCCATTCTCCTACTCTCTGTCGTTAACATTTCCTCTTGCTAAATTAATTGTAAGCGCATCAAAAAAATGAAAATATCACACTTTTACAAGATTCCTTGTAATTTTCCCGTTCAAACTGCGCAATCGAATGTTCTTCGACCACTGTTGCTCTGGAATTCCTTGATTATATATTTATAAGGTTGGAATCCCAGAGCAAAGGTGGGCGCTACGCTTCTTCAGAATCATTCGATTGCTCCGTTTTCACTTTGTGAGCGAACAAAAAAATGGCTGTACGGTCTTAATCCGTACAGCCATTCAATGATAGTAAATTAAAACCTAACCAAATTTAAGTCGATTAACATGCTCTCCCAGCTCGAAATTGCCGGAGGCGGAATCGTTGATTTTGCGATTGTTGATAAAGAAATTTTGGATTGTGACTCCGTCTATGCAGCGTTCTGCATTGAAACCGCTGAGGCGGGAAATCGCGTTGTCGCTGCCATTGTAATAGATGCCGTCGAATGTTATTTGCTCGATCCGGTTGCCTGGGAACGGATTGTAGTCAGGATTCCAGATGACACGGATATCGATAATCCGCCCGAGTTCAAATGGCTCGATCCGGATGTTACGGTAGGTTACATTCCGCACCGTATTTTTGTCCCCGGCGTTGATCGTCAGGCAGCCCTGATAATTATCCTGAGGTTCATGATGCTCGAGGATATCGATATTTTCGAAAGTGATGTTTTCGATTAGAGTACCTTCTGCATCATAATCCCCATGTGTTCCAATCATCGTTGGATGGGCTACGTCTGCCCAGAACGTTGAATTTCTCACTGTAATGTTGCGTGTGTCACCATAATAGCCCCATCGATGTCCGTAGATGGCGATGCAGTCATCCGAATTGCGCATGAACACGTTATCGATCTCAACGTCGCAGCAGGACATCATATCGATACCATCAGACCAGCCTCGTGTGCTAAATGATTCGAAATTGGAGATTCGGATATGTTGGGATTGCCCAAGATAAACGCTGTAATGCGGCGGATCGATAAAGGATATTCCAGAGATGTCGATATGCTGAGCGTACATCACCCGAACCCCACGGAAGGCAGAAAAGCGTCCAAACTCCGCTAAATAGATCATTCCTCGACCTGAGATTTGCACATTTTCCACCTTATCGCAGACAAAAGATCCGGCTACGTAAGCACCGCCTTCGATGTAGATCTTCTTGTTGGAGGGAAGGTTAATGATGACCTGCTCAATATGATGCATACCAGGTTTGAAATATAACGTATGATAGCGACCCGACGTTAGTTTCTCTTGCAAGTCCTCCACACGATGAATTCGGGGTTCGAGGAATGCAATACCAGGATCGATCGAATCAGGGCGATCCTCCTCCAGCTCTTTCGCAATGAGATGCAGGTTATGGAACCGATCTCCGTTGATCTCGATGGAGAGCTTTTCTGGCTTGGTTAAGATGAACTGGATCGTTTGCTCATCAATTACTTCTGCAGATATGCCCTTTGAGAGAGGACGGATCGCGGCCTCTTTCACCAGTTCCCGGTTACAAAAGATCTTCACCTCAACTTCACCGCTGAAATCAAATTTTAACAGCGATGCTTCCCTGACGTTATGCATATCTACTTTTACAAGTAATACCTCTAGCTCCATCCATTCCCCATCCGGTGTACGTACCTGCACATTAAAATCTTTATTTTTCGGTATTGTGTCTGGAATAGAATACGTTCTCAAATCGTTAACCACTATTTTAGTCAATTGAACATTCCTCCATACAGCCTTATTGCCTATACATTTATTTCTTCATTCTACTCATCCCCATTAGCGTGGACTATCGTAATTTTGCTAGATTTCTTGTAAATAATGACACGCATAGGACAGATGGATTAGGTTGGATCACGAAAACTTAGACAGGCAGACCGATTATTACCGCTGCCGTGGAGAAAGGTCAACAGTTAGCTGTCATTACAGTACCAAGAGATAATTTGATTCTTAGTACAACGATACGTAAAGCCAATCTGCTTAAGCCAATTGAAGAGATTATTGGCAAGCCGATTTTTCAAAACGAAACAACCACTCCCCTTCTGAAACGAAAGTGGTTGTTTGTTATGGTTGTTCATATTTATCTGTGATCACCCATTTCCAATGATCAAGCTTCACCTTCATCTTAATTGGAACTTTGGATGCTCCGTAACCTCTTCCTTCATATGTGTACTGTAGCCAAACCGTACCTTTTAAGAAAGTATGGAAAACATGTCCCATACTTAATTCGAAATAAATCTCATCATCCGCTTCACGATTCGGAAAATCAATAAACTGCAGGAACTTGTTATTTACCGCTTCTGATACACGAAACTCATCAAGCTGAATACCGTCCTTCCCGTTCATATAGATTGAAGTTACCGTTTCTTTCACACTGTGCAGGATCCATATGTAGAAACCCAAATAGACAGCCAGAAAGGCCCAAATCTCTTAAGATAGAAAACAAATAATTCATCACCAGTAGCCCTGTCTACGTAATTGGTTACATCGTACCAATGTCCATAATGACGATCATACTGCTTCATATCGGTTATGTTTGATGTAAATACACTTCCAAGGTGTATGCGGATCAGCATATACCTGCGGATCGTCAATTCTGGGGTTAAGAAGCTAACAACCCACATCATAACTAAAATAATGATAGCTATCCTGGTTATCGTTCGTTTCTGCAGCTTAATATTAACTCACCTCTAAGATCGTAGATTCCATTATAAGGGATTTAATTCTAGTTGTTAGACGACTTAAATACGTGATTAGTTTCGTTCTCATAAAAAAAGCACCAGTTGCTAGAGTTATCCCTACACAACCGATGCCTTATAGAATTTCTAGTACGTTCTTACCCAATCAAAGGCTCTACACACAAATGCGAAGGTATCATGTTCTTCTTCTTTCACCCTAAAGCTTATATCCTCAAGTTGTTCCTCTGAAATATCCTGAATGTTTATTGCTACACGGAATACTCCCTGGAAGCTGCTTATTTTTAGATCTTTAACATCCTCAAAAGTAATGATTACTTTTTGCCCCTCTTCCACTAGCGGAAGTGAACTAAGCGTAATGATTAAGTTATCTGTCAAAATCCCCATTTCATTCTCACAACGTACCAGATTAAAGGATTGTATGTAGCAAAGCTTGTAATGTTTCTGATAAAAACCCTGTATTCTATCAGCCGTATTTTTCATTTAGAGCTCGCCTCCTTGTTTTAAATATACGAGCTTCTATGTACAAATGAAAAGGACCATCACGAAAGATGGCCCTCTAGCACTAATTATCCACTTACCCCTTTACCGCCCCAGCCGTCATTCCTTCAACCAAGAATTTCTGCAGGAATACGAAGATGAGCACAACTGGCAGCACACTCATAACCGAGGATGCCATCATACTGCCCCAATCGGTCTGGTACAACCCTTTAAACAAGCTGATCCCTGGTGTTAACGTTCGGTGCGCCTCATCGTTAATGAACACGAAGCCAAACATGAACTCATTCCACGCATTCAGGAATGCAAACAGCGAGGTAGCAACAAGACTTGGCAGCGAAACCGGCATTAAGATCCGGAAAATAATCCCCACACGGGAGCAGCCGTCGATCTCCGCCGACTCTTCCATCTCATAAGGTATGGTATCGAAAAAGCTTTTCATCATAAACGTACACAGTGGTACGGTGAACGTCGTATAGGCAAGAATTAAAGACATATACGTGTTAATGAGAGACATGTTCTTCATCAACAGATATAACGGAATAAGCAGAAGCACACCCGGAATCATTTGCGACAGCAGCATCGCGATGCTGAACACCTTAACTCCACGGAACCGGACAAATCGGCTTAACGCATACCCCGCAAAGATAGAGATAAGCAGCGAGGCTGCAGTTGTTACGACGGCTATGAACACACTATTTTTGAAGAAAGTCATAAACGCTGAGCCATGAAGAACATTATCGAAATGCTCCCAAGTTGGCTTACTGATCCAGAAGGTAGGATTCACGGTCCGGATTTCCTCATCCGGCTTGAGTGACGTCGCCAGCATCCACAGAAATGGGAAGAGGCAGTAGACTGCAAATCCAACCAGAACAGCATAGGTTAACAACATGAGAATTCTTTGCTTGCCTCGACTTATAAGCACTCCATTACCCTCCTTTTTTTCTGACGCTGAAGAAATAATATAGAATAAATCCGCTGATCATGAAGCCAAGCATCATAGAAGCAAGCGCGGAGGCGTTGCCAAAGTTATATTCCTGCATAGCGTAACGGTAAATCATAATGGGCAGTGTCTCTGACGAATACAGCGGCCCGCCTTCGGTCATGACCCAAATAAAATCGAAATTAATCGCCGTCCAAATAACATGGATGAAAATGATCGTCAGTGATACCGTCTTGAGCTGCGGCAGGATAATATGCCAGAACCGGCGTCTAATCCCGGCACCATCAATGGCAGCCGCTTCCACGATATCCCGAGAAACCGATTGTAAACCAGCCAATAAGCTGATCGTATAGAAAGGAAAGCTTCTCCAGACGTTAACGAACACAACAGTGATCAGAGCTGTGTTTAGTTCGCCAAGCCAATAATAAGGCTCTTTGAGCAGCCCAAGCTTAACGAGCCACAAGTTAATAATGCCGTAATCCGGCGTCAGCATCCATGTCCAGGTCATACCCGCAATAACAATGGGAACAACCCACGGAACGATGATGATCGCACGGAACAACGTTCTTCCTTTAATCGGTTGGTTCAATGCAAGAGCTGAGATTAATCCAAGTACGTATTCTCCGGCCACAGACAGAACCGTCCAAACGACCGTATTCCATAGTGCCGTCTTGAAATATTCGTTATGAATTACTTCTTTATAATTAGCTGATCCCGCGAATCCGCTTAATGCTTTGTTCATCAGGTTCTTGAACTGAAAGCTGTCCACCAGGACGTTAATCAACGGATAGGCATTGAGGACCAGGAAAAACAACAGCGCCGGCAGGACAAATAGATAAGCGAGCCGTTTTATTCTTTTCTCTCTCGTCGTCATTGCAACTTTTGCTGCTCGTTTCACTGGTTCCAGTTCGATCGGTTCCATCTCATTCACCACATTTATTCAGGATATAAGGCTTTTTGGGTAAAAAAAAAGCAAGCATAGGCCACAGAGCTCTCCACTCCGCCGCGTTCCGGCCTATGCCTGCCAGTTCCATTTCAATTGAATTGTAATTAGCTGCCGCTTAACTCGCCGGTTTTCTTCAGGCTTTCATTAATAGCCTGCGAGAGCCACACCGCTACATCTTCCGGCTTATCGTTCTTAAGAGTCGTGCGGGCAAGCGAATCTTCCATTGCTTTTGTAATTCCACCAAGCGATACGGCAGGGAATACAACACCTTGGGATGCCAGAGCCATAAAGTCTTTGCCCCAGCCGCTGTCGCTGACAAGGTCGCTGCGCGGATTTTTACCTGGGTTAACCGCTTGCTGGTAATCCGAGCCCATCAAATAAGATGCAAATTCCCATGCTTGATCCGGCGCATCCGATTTGTACACATACAGAGGTGCAATTTCCATGAAAGTAGCCGGCTGTGCTTTGTATACCGGAGCTGCGACTTTTACGTCCTTCATGCCATCCGGATTTTCACTGCTGCGTCCTTCAATCCATGGGCCGTTAACAACCATCGCGTATTGACCAAGCACAAAGTTCTGGTCTTCTTCTTCCCAGCCCCATGTTTTTGCATCTGCTTTAATCGCTTTTTGCGCTAGCATATCTTGATAGAATTTGAACACTTCAGCCGCTTTGGCCAGTTGATCCGGGTTATCCTGCCATGTGTTCTTGTATTTACCGTCTGCTTGTTTGTCGGCAACGGTTAAGCCATTTTGCGCCAGATACATAATCAATTCCTGCGGAGAACGAACGCCCGCTCCTGCGATACCAAATGCTTCCTTGCCTGTTTTCTCCTTAATTGTTGGTGCCATCGCCAGCAGCTCATCCCAAGTTTTTGGCGGCGCGGTTACACCTGCTGCTTTCAAAATATCCTCATGGTACAGCAGAGCGCGGATACCTAAATAGTTCGGGAGCGCCTTTACTTTACCGTCAACCGTCAAAGCTTCCAGCACATTCGGATAAATGTTGGCTTTGTCTGCCCATTTGTCTACATAAGGAGTTAAGTCTTGAAGCGCATCCATCTTGTTGAACTCACCAAACCACTCGCTAAGACCCCAGCTAAGATCCGGAGCATCACCCGCATTAATCGCAGCTACCAGCTTGTCATGCATGATATCGTACGTGATGACTTGAAGATTTACGTTGATCTCTTCATGAGCATCGTCGAATTCTTTTACTTTCGCTTGAATCGATTTCCCTTCATCTGTGCTTGGGTCAAGGGCAGCCCAGAAATCAAGCGTTACCGGATCTTTTGCTGCTTCAGTATTCTCAGTCTTAGGCGCTTCGCTTGCTGCTCCATTGTTTGCAGCTGCAGATTCTGCTGGCTCATTATTACTGTTGTTGCCACAGGCTGCAAGAGCTGAAGATAAAATCATAATAGCGGCCATTGCGAAAACTCTCTTTTTGGCTAACATGTTGAACCCCTCTCCGTATGACGGAATTTGTTTTGCTTACATCTTTATTCTAAGTCGCTTGTTGACCCGTCGGTATGCCGCGGAATTCATGAACATGTTGAAAATATTAAGATTGAGACTGCCGATATTCGGTTGGTTTCATTCCTGTCGCTTTACGGAACACCTGACTGAAATAACGCTGATCCGAATAACCAACCATCTCAGCCACTTCATAGGCCTTCAACTCACTTGTCATCAGCAGCCGTTTCGCATGCTCCATGCGGAGCGCCGTTACATACTCAACAAAGCTTTCACCTGAAACACTTTTGAAGAGCGAGCAGAAGTAGTTTTTGTTCAAATAAAACCGTGCTGACACTCCCTCAAGCGAGACCGATTTGTAATGGACATCGATGTATTTCTTCACGACTTCAATGAGCTGCTTGCCATTCTTCGTCTTCGTCTCACCAGCAGCCGATTGCAGTCTGCTCTTAATGATCCTGCTCAGCGACTCTTTCACTTGTTCAGTGCGAAGCTCCCTGATACCCGCTCTAGCCTCGTTCATAAGCATGATCGAATCTTCATCGTTCATATGGCTCTCCAGCTTTTCCAGCAGCTCCGATGATGCCTTCTTCCACTCTGCACCACTCATGACTGACACGGACTGCTCACAAAAAGCCTCCTCCAGCTTGGCAAGCAGAACCTCGCCATCCCGAATAGTCCCTGTCCCCAGTAGCATGTCGAGTAGCAGGCCAATTTCTTTCCAGTTGCCGCTTGCTGAACCGCTGTCCGTTATTTTTGCGTTAGCCTGCTTACCATAATAGGCAATATCCTCTTCGTTACCGAAATGAAGCGACTCCAGCGCTTGTACCGCTTCTGTATAGGCCGCAGATAATTTACTAATTCGCTGCTTGGTCGAACTCACTCCAATTCTGGCGTGTGTTCGCAAACAAATTTCCAGAGAATGATGGAGCCTGGAGAGCAGCTGAGGGAAAACACCTGCATGCTTCGATGAATGCGAATAGAGAAAGACGAATTCGGCTGTTTTGTGTAAATACCGGAATACAGGGATTCCTCCAAGCGTCTCTTTCATAATGTTTCTGGCGGCAAAATAAAAGACGGACCGGTCTCCTTTATACCTCTCTTGGACATTCTCCTCCGCAGCAATAAATTTGACGGCGACAACCGAATAACCGCCCTGCGGCAGATCAATCATCAGCTGTTCTGCTCGAACGTACAGTTCATTTTCCTCCAATTGAGAAGAACCAGCTGCTTGTGTAAAAAATTCATCCTGCATTAGAGTAAGCCCCTGATTGAGCACCGCTTTCTCGTTGATGCGATCCGATTGCTTCTTCGATTCTTGTTGAATTTGCTCTACCGCTTTGCCAAGCGCAGTTAATAACTCAGCCTCCTGAACAGGCTTAAGCAAATAATCATAAGCATCCAGTTTAAAAGCGGTACGTGAATATTCGAAATCGCCATAACCACTTAGTACGATCACTTTCGCTTGCTGTCCGGAGGTTTTGAGCCACTCCATAAAGCCAAGTCCATCCATAAGCGGCATTCTAATATCGGTCAAAATCAAATTCGGACGAAGCACCTCCGTCAACTGTCGTGCTTCTTCTCCGTTATAGGCATGCCCAACGATCTCCCAGCCCAGCTCGTCCCATGGGATGATCTTCATGAGCTGCTCATGAATAGCCGTTTCATCATCAACAATGATTACTTTCATTCGGCAGGTGCCTCCTTCCAAGGCAATCGGAATATGACACAAGTTCCTTTTGTCCTCTTGCTGCGTATTCGAATCCCATATTCTTCTCCACAGATCATGCGGATGCGTGAATGAACATTAAACAATCCAATCGAGCTTTCTTCTACACCTGCCGGCGGTTGATCCTTGCTAAGAATCTCTGCAATGCCGCGCTGCTCCATATCGCCCATCCCGATCCCATTATCCAGCGCATATAAATACAAGCAGCCTGCTTCCCGATCAATTCGCGCAGACAACTTGAGCAGCTTCCGGTCCTTATGGCTTGGAATCAGACCATGCTCGACCGCGTTCTCAACAATAGGCTGCAGGATTAGCTTCGGAATCTGAATATTGGCGACCTCTGGCTCAATCTGAATCTGAATACGGAAACTGCCCGGGAAACGCTTGTTAATAATGACAAGATAATTACGGATATGCATAATTTCATCACGGATCCGGACCCATTCATTCTGAATGTTCATGTTATAACGATACATACTGCTAAGTGACCGGCAGATCAGCTTTAGATCCGGCACATTGTTGACCTCCGCGATACCAGCCATCATTTGTAAGGTGTTAAATAAAAAGTGTGGCGAGATTTGTGCTTGCAGCGCTTTAATCTGCGTCTCCTGATTCATCAGCCGGAGCTTCAGATCATGTTCGATGAGCTGCTGTATTTTCTCGGCCATTCGGTTGAACTGGTTGCCCAAGAAACCGATCTCATCACTTGTCCTGACTTCTACCCTCGCATCATAATCACCGATTTGAATCCTCGCCATTTTGCGATGCATATGAACGATTGGCTTCGTCATGTTATAACTGAGCCAGAGCGAAATGGCGATGGCCAGAAGACTTGTTACAACAATGACTAGAATAGCTACATTCCGGTACAAAATCTGCTTCGGATTGATTTCAAACGTATAATGAAGCTGCCAGCCTGATGCTCCTAATTCCGTTTCGATGGCATTCGTACGGCTGGCTTTTGGCTCTGGTACAACCTTTTTCCCAGCTGCTGCCGAATTGGTGTGATAGACCATCAGCCCCGAAGGATCGGTTATGGCTATCTGACCTTTATAGAATGAGTTATAAGATTCTACTAATTGTCGGAATCCCTGCTCCTTCAAGTCAATAACAAGCAGCCCAGTTGGAGCACCACGGTAACGGACTGGATACAAAAATTGAATGATCGGCTCATTATATAGGCTCTTGTAACGGATCAGTGTCTTAGGCTTATCCCCTGCACGCTTGGACTCCATTAAGAGGGAGTGGAAATAGGAGGCATCCATATCCGGATACAGCTTGGGAAAGAAGTTGCCAAGCACTTCCTCATTGGACCGTATAATGTACATGCCTTGTATGTCCTTCACGCGAGATTGATTATAGACAGATAGGAAAAACTCATGAATATCACGTACCGTATCATAAGTGCGGCTATCGGTCAGAAACTCCTTCTTGAGCGCTATGCTCTCTATTAAATCCGGGTTCGAATAAATCTGGTAAGCGGTTTCATCTAGCGAATGCGTAAATTCCTCAATTCGCCCTTTCAGATCCTGATCAACACGGCTGCGGGCGAAATCGATATCCTTCTGGATGTCCTGTGACACTTGATACAGGATAATACCTGACGTAACGGACAAGGGAAGCGCGGTGGTCAGAATCATGGCGAGAAATATTTTCATGCGGATCCGTGTAAACATCAGGGCGCCATCCTCTCTATGGTGCATCTATTGTAGTTGCTTTTATTTTACAGGTTCAAGGGGGATTTGTTAGCAGTAATGTTGAAAATATTCAGATTGAGAAAGTGAAGGGCAGCTGCGCAAGTGAATGTTCTTTCGATCGCCATTGCCGCCGGATTGTTTTGAATTGGTTAGCCCGCTGAGCGGGTACAATCCGGTCGGCAGTACAGAACATTCACTTGCTCCGTTTGCCCACTTTCTCCCTCTGCTAAGAGGGGGGGCGGGCAAAATAAAAAAACCACCATTGGATTGGTGGTTTTAATTATTATTAATTTATTAATATTTCCCCAGCAATAATTTAATTAATATTGAGGGTGTTCGATTTGGGCTCTGATTTCGTTAGCTAACTGTTGATCATGGGCAAGCTGAGGGTGAAGGATAATGCCCTTCGAAAGGATGATTAATCCTTTGCTATAGTAAACCTGCAAATGTAATGCTTCGGCAATTGTACGAAGCGGAACAAATGCGCGGTCATTGCGAATCTCAAACTTGTTCGCCGAATCTTTTAGTTTAAATACTAGATTATGAGACGGCATGCTTTCCAAATATGCATGTTCGATCGTAATTTTTTCCTGCTTCTTGTCATAATTAACGGTAGCCCCTAAAGCATGGGAGATAAAAACCAACGGAACATAAGTTGTGCCTTTTTTGACATAAGGTGCGACTTTAGCATTTGATGAGTCAACCGTTTGCTGCTGACCAAAGACTAATACGTGTGGTTTATTTATAATCAGTCCGATCGAGTTATTCATTAGTTCTGTTACTTCGTCGCGACATCCTACATCTTTTTTATAGAGATCGATATAATCTGTAATAATATCAATGGCTTCTTGCCGAATATCTTGGACCAGGCTTTTATCGGCAAGTACCTTCTCCATATAACAATAACTAAGCGCCATAGCTTCAGACGACCCCTGCGATCTTGCAAGAGAGTTAACCAGAGCTACAGTCATGCTGTTCGGCAAAGCTTCACTGGCTTGTCCAATCCAATTCGTATCCGGGTTCATGTAATGATCGAGCACCTTCAGATACCCAAGTACAAATATTTCATCTCCACGAAGCAGATTAAAGTTAAGTGAGTTTGCTTCCTTTCCATAAATGTCTTTTGCATATTGATTCATAATATCGCGGTCATCCCAACTACTGTAGCTGGAATAGATCGCATTCATCACTGCTGCCTTTTGATCAAGTGGATTTTTCTCTGCTGCTAAAAACTCGGCAATCTCTTTGCTATATCCTGAACGGTGTGCTGCGGCTACAATATCAATATCGAGATAAGCTTGATAAAAGGGAGTCGATGTTATAGGAGAATCAGCAAATGCTTTCTTCTCTCCTAATTGCATGGATAGTAGTAGTAATAGAAATGATAAAAGTACTGCTGTGTTTCGTTTGATCGTTATTTTCATCCTTTCCGCCTCCTAGATCATTTTATTTCCATAATTTACAACCTAGCACCTCCCTAACTCTACCATATGTTGGAACTCATATACTCCTAAAATTTCTCTCATTTACTCTCGTCAACGAGCCACTGTTCGATTTCAGAAATTCGATCTGCATAACGTACTAAAGCATTTATGGTTACTGTAACCTGATCCGTTCCCATCTGCTGTTCTTGCTCGTCTGTGCATTCCAGCCATAATGACCGCTTTAAATTATATTCCAGCCAGCCTAACATTCCTGCGAACCCGGTTTCTAATACCTGATTCCAATTCGCTTGAATGGCTCCGTATTTCATTTTATACCCTCTGACAAAAGCCATGAATCTCTCTTTATCCAGCGTTCCTGTATCATCCTCTGACCAGTAAACTGCGGTTTCAGTCAAGCTTTGCATCGGATGGATATGCCCCGATGCTTCCCAATCAATAAGGATGGGATTGTCTGCGTTCCACATCACATTCTTAGCATCCAAATCTAGATGGCTAATCACCGTATTGGATTCTAGTTGTTTTACTGCATCATTAGCTTTTGCATTCCAGTCGTAAAGCTGTTCTAGATGCTTTAATGGCATATTTCCCCTCAGTGGTTTCAACAGCATACATTCGATGTAAAAGTCCGCCAGTCAGCACCTCAGGTGTACCAACCAATTCACCTAGTTGTAACGTCGCACACAGTTTTTCAAAGTTCAGATTATACTGTCTGTCACTCAATTATTTATCCCTCAATCCATTTAGATAAGTCCATCTTGGCTTGTGATAAGGCTTTTATGCTCGAATCGTGTGGAGAGAACAACGTTAGTTAATGAAAATCCAAATGTATTACAAGTTTCAAGAAAGGCTTCTAACGTTTCGCTAGTTTCGGTAATAACCTTTAATAGGTAATTATATTCCCCACTCGTTCTGTAGAAATCGACGATCTCTGGAGCAGCTTCGACGAAGACTTCAAACTCTTTGCAGTTATTTGATTTAAAAAGAACAAAGGCGGTCGTATATTTGCCCAGTTTAGAAGGGGAAATCTCCGCTCGATAGCCTGTTATAACCCCCTGCTCCTCCAGCTTCCGAAGTCGTTCCGTTACCGCAGGCTGTGACATTGCAATTATTCGGCTCATCTCGGAAATCGTAATCCTGGCGTTATCGTGAAGGATTGATAATATTTTGTAATCAATGTGATCCATGTACTAAGCACCTCAAATTTATAAGTATAGGTCGGGTAACAACGATAGAATTAAGTTTTCAAGCACCAAACGCCTTCATATTCCCATTCAAATTGTAAGTCGATTCCAATAAAATGTCACTAATAACCAATGAAGGGGATTGAGGACGATGAAAAACATAATAAATGACGAAAGCAGAACAACGGCGGGGGTAAACTTTTTCAAGACTGGTGATGGTATTCGGATTGCGTATCGAATCGATGGCTCAGCAGGTAAACCGGTACTGATGCTTGGGAACTCCATTGCCACTTCGATGAGCATGTGGGATGGCCAGCTAGCAGAATTATCTTTGCACTTCCGAGTCCTTCGCTATGATTATCGGGGGCACGGCGACTCGGATACACCTGACGGTCCATATTCTTTCGACAGACTAGGGCGGGATGTAATCGAATTACTTGATGCACTTGACATTGATCATGTACACTTTCTTGGTCTGTCGCTTGGTGGTGTTATCGGACAATGGCTTGGTATCTACGTTCCAGAGCGGATTGACCGGCTAATCTTAAGCAATACTTCCTCTTACCTCGGGCCGGCTGATCAATGGGAGAGTTTAATCACCTCTGTACTTCAACCGGGGAAACTACCTGAGTTCGCCGATATGTTCATGAACAATTGGTTCCCTTTGCATATGCTCGAGTCAGATAATGCGCTCGTCGCATCATTCCGAGAAACGGTACTCGCTACTCGCCCACAGGGAATTGCAGGCAGCTGGGCTGCGATCCGCGACATGGATATGCGCCGTACAGCGGCACTAATTAACAGTCCCACTCTTGTCATTGCCGGCCAGTATGATACCGTAACTCTTCCAAGCCACAGCGAATTACTTGCCGAGACAGTACCAAATGCAAAGCTCGTTATACTTCCTTCCGTTCATCTCTCCAATGTGGAGTACCAAGCCGAATTCCTAGGGGCTGTGCTCGAATTCCTTCAAACGAAATAAAGAAATCCGATCCGTATGAGAAAGGAGCAGTCTGCTGTGGCAATCTGCTCCTTTTATGTATCATTATGATTTCAGCAGTCTAAAAAGTTAGATCGCAATTTCCATCTGAATTTTTGGATGGTATTCGTAATTTTTTAAAACGAAATCATTTATAGTAAAGTCATCAAACCTTTTTATTTCAGGATTGATCCAAAGTTCAGGAGCTGGATAGGGATGACGATCGACCTGTTCCCTTAAAGGATCTACGTGTCTTTCGTAAATATGTGCATCATTAATATTGAACGTAAGAGATCCTAGGTTGTATCCCGTTACTTGAGCTATCATTCGTTGTAAAACGTAATATTGGAAGACATTAAATGGATTACCTAATCCGATATCATTTGATCTAGCATTAACCACTAAATGAAGCGTCCCTTGCTTAATGAGCCATTGGTTATTCCAAACACACGGATATAACTCCATTTGATCCAGGTCATCGATGTTCCAAAGTGAAATGACATGTCTTCTTGATGCTGGATTATTTATGAGTTGATCGATTAGATTATGAACTTGATTTGTGATTTTTCCGTTTATCATAATGGGTTTTCCTAACTGATAACCATACGCCTTCCCAATATGATTATTCGTATTCGTCCACTCTTTCCATATCTTCACTTTGTTGTCATCCAAATAGGTACAATCACTTGTTCTCTTTACATAGAACCATAGCAATTCATGAATAGCCGATTTCCATGGCACTCTTTTTGTTGTAAGAATTGGCACTTCTGAGTTATCAAATATTAACTGCTTTGAAATTAGACTTTTTGTATAGGCTGGGGAACCATCTGCCCATGTTGTTCTAACATCCAAATCTTTGTCCCAGTACCCATGTTCAAGAATATCATTTACTAATTCACTATAAATCCAATCAGCCTTTCCCATCTTTGAGCCCCCAAATCAATTTTTATCTGCGTTTTCTATTCAGCTATTACGGAACGTAATTCGACTGGGATGACGGGGTCTTTCACACTTAATCCCTCATACACCCACTGTCTTGATTTATCCATTCCGTAATGAGCAATAATGGTCTGTTCGGCCTCTGATCTCCACTTGCTATCACCAATAAAAGCAGTTATCTTCACGTCTAACTTTTCTTTCCGTTTCGTCATCGTCACTTCACTGTCATCAATAATCAACGTAGACAATAGAAATTTCTCATCATTCCCCTTTGCGATACCTAAATATATATTATGAGCAGACCCTTCAACATCTTGGATCACTTCATCAGAAGTAATCATCGTCGGCTCACTATTATTACCACACGCTGCTAATCCAAGAAGCATGAACAGTAGAAGGCAAGACGTACCAATTATTTTCCTCAAAAGTTTAAACTCCTTAATTACCAGATTGAACTGAATGCAAACATAATTTCATCTTCACAAACTAATTCATTGCTTACCGCGGCGATGCCCTTTCCTTTAAAAATTTGTCCCTTTACTCGAGTCACTTCGAATACAAGATGGAGTTGATCTCCCGGTTTCAAGTTCCAAAATTCGATCAACCAATTCGTGTCATAGTTTCCCCCTTGTATTCATTTAACGCTAAATCCACTAGGGAGGTTGCGCATATTTTGCATACTATACCAATTATTAGTTTGTTATTTTCCATTTTATCGTGAGTGCGCCTTGTGCCTGATCACCGCTAACGACGATGCTAACTGTTGATGGCACCTCTACTTGATAGGTGATCAAATCTCCACTATCAGTGGTATTGCTAGTGTAATTGCCTCCCGTTGCATCTAAGTATGTGCCATAGCCGCCTCCATTCGTGACCTTCCAATCTATATGATAGGATAATGTTTGCCCCTTTTCGAGGGTAATTGGAATCTTTTTCTGCCCATTAAAAAAAGAGAATTCCGCATGATAACCATCTATGGTTCTCGTCTCTGACCACCGCTTAACTTCTGTGAAATCAGACACAGATACATAGACCGCAACGACTAGAAGCATTGTAGCTGCAACTGCTTTGTAAAGCCGCCATCTGCGAAATAAGTAAGTCGCAACAAGAAACGCAAGCGAACAAGTCACTCCACACAGCCCAGCGATTAGACTCAACATCCACTGATTTGGAAACCAGAACAAAAAAGGAACATACCCTCCTAGTATATAAAGCAGCACCATGATCATCTTTTTGTACGGGTCTGGTTTACAATTGTATAGCGCCATGTCCACCAACACAGAAAACAAGATGGCATAACCATAGATATATTGCCACAATGGTAATTCGTGAGTTAGCTGAGACATCTGATAAGCATCAAAACCGCCGACTATAACGAGAAATCCAAGAAAAACAAGTCCTGCTGCCGCTATTTTTGAGGTCGCATAAGCTGCAGCCGCCGTCCATCTTTGCATCATAATAATCCCCCTCTTTAGTTTCCTTACTTCTAAGTTATCAGCACGCTGATCTGCCAAACAGTTCTAACTTTTTTAGAACCCTGCTTGTAGAGCGCAATAAAAAAGGAAGCAGCTGCCGTGGCAGCTGCTTCCTTTGATTACAACCTTGTCTTACGTTAGTTATATAACGATGCTCCGTTCGTCAACCTCAGGACTTAATCCTTACTATAGCCAAAAAACATCATTTCCCCTTCATCATTCTTTGCAATTCTATACGGATGAATCTGATCCGAATATCTACGGGCAAATAATCCTTCGCCTACGGGGTAAATCTCGATATGATGGTTTCCTGCAAATCTCGTAAAATATAGTTTCTGATTAATAAGTTCAATCTGGATCTTATCCTTCAAATAAGTTCCGCAATATGGTTTAAGCATATTTTCGCTAATCGGAATCTCTTTATGTTTAGCAGGAGCCTCTACCTCAACCTGATGTAAAATATCTGAAATCGCGTTACCGAGCCTATATTGATTGCTCTCTTCATTATTAGAAAGAATAATGATACAAATATCTTCGTCATAATAATGCTGCATGTAGGTGGCCACCCCGAGATGATCTCCCCCATGGGAATACTTGTCCGTTCCGTACATATGATGATGCTCCAAGCCATAGCAGTAATGGTTGCTATTCTCTTGGAAGAACCTCGTATACGTTTCCGTTGATAAAAGCTTACGATCCCGCAGACAGTTGTACCATTTCAATAAATCCTCGCAGTTAGATACGATAGCGCCTGCACCAATACTGAACTTTTCGTTATGATAGGGAATTTTGACGGTGGAATTAAAGTCTTTCGTATAATTACTTGCCCTATTCTTAATTAGTTTGCTGCTATCATCAACAACACTGTTCCACATATGCAGGGGAGCAAAGATATGATTGTGAATGTAATCCTCAAACTTTTCTCCGGATACGTGTTCAATGATCCATGCAAGCAGATTATAGTTGGAGTTGTTGTAATCGAATACCTCTCCTGCTGGTTTTACAGGCTGTTTACTGATGTATTGCTCATAATAATCATGTCGGGAGTATTCCAATCTGTTGTACTGATCAAAAAAGTCATTTTCAAAATTATAAAAGTTATACAATCCGGAAGTATGAGACAGTAAATGATGAACGGTAATTGATTCATTGATCTGCATATCTGATGGAAGGTACAACTGTGCAGATTTATCTAGGTCAATTAATCCTTTATCGTATAGAAGCATTATGGCAAAGGCCGTAAACTGTTTGGATATGGAAGCAAGAGCGAAGCAGGAATGAATATCATTTTTTATTCCCCACTCCAAATTTGCATAGCCATACGATTGTTCAAACAACACTTCGCCTCTTTTAATCACCTGAACAACACCAAAGACATCCCACAATTCCATATAGCTGCTAATATATTGTTCCAGCTTCTGATTGACAGACAACACGTTGATCTCACCTCTGCATTATATTTTCCACTTAAACCATCGGCCGTGACCTTCTGTTTCAGCAAGTGTGATCTTATGTTCTATACCATTAAAATAATAATCGAGATGAAGGTCCATATCCCACATATTGTTATAAAGGTGAAACACATCTCTTTGTTTACCAAGCGCCTCGATATATTCACTCAGTTGAATCTTCGTTTCAGTTGGAATTTGATTAGCAACATGCGTATGAAAGAAGCGCCACTCCGTCTCCCTCCATTAATTCAACTTGGTATCTCGTTAAACATTCAGCAGCTGCTTGGAAATAAGCAATTCTTTCTTTATATTCCGGTAGCTGTATTTATCCCAGAGCAGCTGTAACCCTGCACTTGTACCAATTTCTATAAGGGATAACGGCTTTCGTGTGAGCCTATGAATATAGCAAAAACTAGGATACAAATAAGCGCAGCGTCGTACTTCATTCGTCTGGACCAGCTTGGTTTCCAGGATAGGAATAATCTCATTCTCAGTTGCCCTGGCTTCGAATGAGCGGCAAGCTCTAGAAGCCAGGGTTCATTAGCAATATGACGTGCCAAGTGTTCATATAGACGACTTGAATCCTTGCATTCTCTTTCTGCAAAAAGTTTAAATCGATCGGAAAGTCCATGGAGATCCATAACACACACCACCTTTTCCAGATAGTGGTATGATATCATGTTTGGTTGATAAACAATGCTTTAATGTTTTTATCTGATTTATAGATATTGTTTATCAAACTTTAGGTTTGTTCCAAGAATCCTTTAATGGTACGATCCGATTAAACACAATGTAATCACTATCACTATTCTCTTCCTTCCTATCGACGCAAAAATATCCATGACGTAAGAACTGAAATTTTTCCTCGGGGCGGGCATGTTCAACCCATGCTTCCATAAGAACATCCTTTTTTCGTACCAATGATTCAGGATTCAGCTTTGTTGTCCAATCTTCACTATCTTTCGGAATGTCTTCATCTAAGAGCAATTTCTCGTAAAGATTAACTTCCGCCTTCATACAATGGTTTGCCGAGATCCAATGAATCGTCCCCTTCACTTTACGCCCAGTGAATCCTGATCCACTCTTTGTAGCAGGATCGTAGGTACAACGCAGCTCAATAATCTCACCTGTATCGGGATCCTTCATTACTTCTTCGCACCTGATAAAATAAGCTCCTTTAAGCCTTACCTCACCATTTGGACTAAGCCGGTGAAATCCTTTGACTGGCTCCTCCATAAAATCGTCCCGTTCGATAAAAATCGTTCTTGAGAAAGGAACCTCTCTCTTCCCCAGAGCCTCGTTTTCGCTGTTGTTTTCAATCGATAACAACTCTACTTCCTCTTCCGGGTAGTTCGTAATGACAACCTTTAAAGGCTGCATAACAGCCATGATGCTGACCGTTTTCCCTTTCAGATCCTGCCTGACAAAATGGTCCAGCAGCGAAATGTCTACGGTACTTTGCGTTCGGATACTCCCGATTTCCTCAATAAAGCTACGTATGCTTTCTGAGGTGTATCCTCTTCGTCTTAAGCCTCGAATGGTTGGAAGTCTAGGATCATCCCAGCCATCAACGTAACCGCCTTCCACCAGCTGCCTCAAAAAACGTTTACTCGTTACTACGCCTGTTAAGCTTAGACGGCCAAACTCTCTTTGCCGTGGAGGCTCTGCGATCTCCAACTCATTTAGTACCCATTCGTACAAGGGACGGTGATCTTTAAATTCAATGGAACATAAAGAATAGGTGATCCCTTCAATCGCATCTTGTATCGGATGGGCAAAATCGTACATCGGATAAATGCACCAATCATGCTTGGTTCTGTAATGTTCGGCGTAAATAATCCGATATAAAACCGGATCTCGCAGATTCATATTCGGCGAGGCCATATTTATTTTTGCGCGTAAAACCTTGGATCCAGCTGGAAAAGCTCCATTTTTCATATGCTCAAACAGCTCCAGATTTTCCTCTACCGAACGATCCCGATAAGGACTGTTACGCCCTAGCTCCGTTAATGTCCCGCGATACTCTGATAATTCGTCAGGAGTTAGATCACAAACATAAGCTTTACCTTGCTCAATTAACGAGATTGCTGTCTTGTAGATCACGTCTGCGTAATCCGATCCATAGTAAATGTGATTTTTCGGATCGTATCCAAGCCATTTGATGTCCTCAATAATCGCTTTCACAAACTCGATATTTTCCTTAAGGGGATTGGTATCATCAAACCGTAAATGAAAAGCACCGTTATAGTGTTCAACAATCGAATAATTCATATGGATCGCATAGGCGCTCCCGATATGAAGATAACCATTAGGCTCAGGTGGAAACCGTGTACACATTTCCCTGCTGAAAGGCTTTTGCTCCAGCTCCTCATTGATAAGTCTAAACATGTGGTGATCCGCTTGATCCATTGCATATTCCTCCTTAAAAAAGGATCACATACTTCTCGCTTATTGTGATGATTTTTGCTTCGAAAGCATTAACTTTTTTGGAATAGAAACAACTGAGACTCAGAAACAAAACAAAAAAAACTTCACCTCCAAGACAGTTATGTCTTGGGGACGAAGTTTCGCGGTGCCACCCCAGTTTATTAATATGTCGCCATATTAAACTCTTCAAGTACGGCATTGCTTGCAATGCTTATACTCTAGCCCTGTAACGGGAGCACCCGTCATGCTATCACCAGTGAAGGATCCAGCATGCTGCTCAGAGACTTGGTTCGGGGAAAGGTTCTCTGCTCCTTCTCAGCGGCCGGAGCTCTCTGTATGAGTACGCTACTCCCTTACTCTTCTCTTCATTGCTTTTGAATAGTTGATTATTATAATACGAATAATTCCCTTTTTTGTAAATGATATTCCGCTCATAGCCTAGCCTTCTGGTAGAAGCTCGATCTCAAATGGTTCATTGCGGTTACAGATCAGTACGCCATCAACGACGTCAAGTCTGGCAGCCTGGATGGAAGAACGTCGGCTTTCATATCTGCCTTCCATTCCCTCTTGATTAAGCTCCTCTTTCCTTCCCGGATGGGTGAAATAGAAAATATAAGCTTGTTCCCCTTGCACAACGACGTCGGCATGCAAGCCAATCGTACCATCATCCTCGCGTGTACCCGGCTGATCCAAAATGAGACCGTTCCGCTCCCATGAATCCAGGTTGTCTGAACGGAATACTCCCTGCCCTCTCCATTCGTCCACGATCATCCAGTAAGAGCCTTTGAACCAGAACACATTTGGCCCTTCATGGCCACGCTCCGTAATGACCGGTCCAACAACCTCCCAATGGTACAGGTCTTTGCTATCTGCCGCGTAAGTATGTGACTGGTTCGCTTCATCCTTGTACCACATACGAAAGCCGCCGCCAGGCAGCTCATGAATGCAGGCATCGATTACCCGATTCGAGCTCAGTTCAAGCTTGGAACAGAACGTCCAATTCAGCAAGTTTGGACTCGTATAATGCATCATATCGCGCTTATGGCCCGCCCAAGTAGTTGGTACTCCCTGTATATAGCTGACGTACATATGGTACAATCCGTCATGCCAATAAATCTCCGGCGCCCAGAATGTATTGCGCCCCCATTCGATATCTAGCCCGGGCAGCGTGCCGCGGTAAAGCCAGCTTTTACCGCCGTCGCGGGAAGAAGCAACACCAAGATCCGTACCATGCACCCAGGCGAATTTTTCTCCTTCTGCTGTCGCTCTGCGGTTGGTATAGATCATCCACCATTCCTGTGCTTCCCTGTTCCATACAACGACTGGATCAGCCGCGCCGTCAAATATCGGATCCCTGAATAAGGGTGCCCTCATCCTTTTCATCCTCTCTATGTTCAAGCTCAAAAATTATCTTGCTCTAAATACCGTAATCGAATGTTTAGGGAATTCGTACTCAAAACGACTGCCATCGATAGTGAATTCCTTCTGTTTCGGCGATACCCGATCAGGTGCCTCAAATGTATTCTCTTCCTCCAGGGAATGGCCTGACATCTCATGAACCCCAACACGCAAAGATGTTTTATTCAAGTCAGCTAACACAACCTCGGCAGTAACACCGCTGTCTTGCACATTAACAACCTTCACTATAGTATCTCCTGTTGTACGGTCGCAGCTCGCAGAGTAATAGAGGGGCTCGATTACTGGAAGCTTGTCTTCTGTGTCATGGAATAACTCCCCGTTAATCCAGGCGCGAATCTGTCTTCCCGATACTTCTAATTTCAATGTATATTCTCTATTATTTTCTACGTTAAAAATGCTTTGGGTAAGAACAGAACCTCTGCCATCCACATTGGAAGCAATAAGAGAATCCTGATTTTGCCATCCGCCAAACTCCCAGATCAATAAATTGCTCTGATCTCTTTGTCCAAACTTGAGCTTAAACCCTTTTGGGCCAGAGATTCTTTGGGCTTTCAAAGTTAGAGTATAGTTCTCCCAATCGGTTTCTCCTAATTCCAGTGCTCGAATCGATGTCCCGTTCTGCCGGTCTTCATCCGTATCAGACAAGCTGCCCAGCAAACCGCCGTTCAACACTTTTTCTTCACCAGTATCGTTATTCACAAGCAGCATATCCCAATAACGGAAGGAGCAGCGATCTGTCTCAAGAGCAAATGCTCCATTAATCGGTTTGATTGCAGCCACTTCTTGCTGCTCAAGACCGTTTGCTTCCATTCGCAAGAGCTGATCGCCCTGATGATGCATAAACAGCTTTTGTACATAATAATTTGGAGTGCCATAAACCTCATGATTGTTAAACCATATCAGATCAGGCTTCCAGTTCACATAATCTACATTGCATAGCAGCGGCGCATAGCAGGCCAGTCCTACTGCATGGGCATTTTTCTCCAGACCTGTCATAAAAGCAGCTTCCGCTAGTGCGTTATAATACGTATTCCCCCAAGATGCATATTCGCCCAAAAACACCTTCGGATCCTCAGCCTTGAAGTTATCATAACGGTGGTAATTGGCTAGGAACCATTCCGGCGAACTGTAGTAATGCTCGTCCACCAAATCCGATTGATGCTCTTTAGCCGAATTCCACCCGCGCTCATACTCCGTTCCCGCTGCAAATGGACCCGCAGAGTTAATGACTTTAATAGCTGGATATTGCTCCTTAATGGCTCGATGGAAATACGGATAGCGTTCAAAGAACGGCTCTCCCACTTCTTCGTTTCCAATCCCCACATATTCCAGACCAAATGGCTCCGGATGACCCAGCTTCGTACGTATTGCTCCCCATGTAGTTGATGAATCGCCGTTTGCAAATTCAATCAAATCCAATGCATCCTGGATCCATGGTGACAGCTCTTCAATCGGTACAATCCGATTATGATGAGGATCATATCCGCCTGGCAGAATCGGGATCGGCTTGGCGCCAATATCCTCGCACAGCTGAAAATACTCATAATAACCAAGTCCAAGCGTCTGGTTATAGCTCCAATTATTCCTTCTCGCTGGTCTTTGCTCGATTGCACCAATCGTGTTTTTCCACCGGTACATCGAATTCCGGTCATCTGGGTTCAAAGAACCATCATGCACCAGACATCCACCTGGAAAGCGCATAAATTTCGGTTTTAGTTCCGCTAGCCGTTCAGCAATGTCTCTTCTCAATCCACCAGGCCGGCCAAGGAACGTCTTCTCAGGAAATAGGGATACCATATCGAGATACAGCTTTCCTTGCCCTTTTGTTACAAGAACCAAGCGGCAGCTTGTATCTGTTGCATTTGCCGCAATCACAGCATCATATTTCGTCCATTCAGTAGCATTCACAGCAATTGTTGCCTCGCCATGTATGTGACCATCTATCCCTTCAATCGTTACGATAAGAGGTTCATCCAAGCTGGCATCACGCCGGGCATAAACGGAGAACAGGTAGTTCTCCCCCTCCTTCACGGGAATACCGCTGTTAAATCCATGATTCATAAGGCCAACGCCGCTGCCCTCAGAAATAATCTCAATAGCTGCATAATGAGGGTTACGTGCATTCAAGGGATTCTTTTCCTCTATAGATATTTCAGCCTTGCCGCCGCCTCTTTCGACCTTCTCCCAGGCCATTAAAGCATGGTAATCGGGATGATCAATGGCATCAAATTCAAAGGATCGGTTCTGAACCAATTCTGCGTATAGCCCACCGTCGGCCGCGTGATTTAAATCTTCGAAAAAAATGCCGAACAAGTCGCCTAATTCAGCACCATGTTCACTTGTATGTACCGTTAAAGTTGGTTTGGAGCTCATTTCATTTGAATCTCCTTTGCTCTCTTTTCTTACGATTCTAAGGACATGCTCTTCCTAAAACAATTCATTATCATGTTCAAAAACTAACTTATCGTGCTTTACATTCAAACCAGTTCCTCATCTCTTTTAACTGACATGTGGTTTGGACCAGCTCAGCTTGTGTAATACTATATCGATAAATAAATTTCTGACGAGGTGATGAGAATGAATACAAACACAAACCACCAAGAAGCGGTTGAAAAGGTCCGTGAGTTAATTAAAGACATAGAAATCGCGATGCTCACAACGGTATCGGAAGAGGGCCTCGTCTCGCGCCCGATGAAAACGCAGGATGTCGAGTTTGATGGCACTCTGTGGTTTCTTACAAAGAAAGATACTGGGAAATTCCATGAGCTGTTCCGGAACAAGCAAGTTAACGTAGCTTATGCCAACAAATCCTTCGTATCTATCCGAGGTGAAGCCGAACTCGTGGAAAGCGCTGAAAAGGTAAAAGAGTTTTGGAATAAAGCCTACGAGGAGTTACTCGAAACCACCTATGATGATCCGAACCTCGTACTAATCAAGGTCAATGCCGAAACAGCCGAGTATTGGGATTCCGGCAATAAGTTCAAGATGGTAAAATTCCTATTCGATAGACTGATGGGGAAAAATACAGAAGGTACGGAGCTCAATCAGACTGTGGAATTATAAGCTAGACAGACACAAACAAAAGCTTGTTGAGGAGAACTCAACAAGCTTTTATTTTTAATTCGTAGGAGCCGCAATCGCGATCTTATCAATATCAGGCACATAAGTGGAAGAATTGGAGAATGTAATGGTATTATTCCCCGCTGACAGCGTAACATCAACCACTGTAGTCCGGAAGTTAGACCAGCCGAGTGTATTACGGAAATACACTTTCTTGGCTGTCCCGCCGTTAACGCTAATATCTGCGGAGCGGTCGACAATATTGGAGTTATAGTTGCTTGCACCAGCTCCAAGCTCGCCGTTCGCATACGTTACGACCATCCGGTAAGTACCTGCTGTTGCGACATTCACATTGTTAAACCGAAGCGTATTGCCCGCTCCTAGTCCGATATAACCAACAAATTGACCACCTGATGCTGCTGTATTCGAGCCTACGGCAGCCGTTCCGGCACGTGTGTTGGTGCTAGCTTCCGCCTCATAGCTTGTAATGGTACCGGTGGTAGACACAACGTCGATGTAATCGAAGTTCGCAGCATCCGAATCGTCGGACGTGTACGCTTGCAGGGAAATGCGGTTAATTCCTGCTTGCAGGAAGGTCTTGACCGTTACGCTGTTCCAAGTATTCCAATCTGCTGTACCTGGCAGCGTCACATTTTGAAGCACACTGCCATTTAGCATCATCTTTACGGAGCGATTAGCTGGGGCGCCCGTGTATGGCCCAGCCGCATAACGAATAGTTACATTATAGTAGCCATTATTTGCAGCCGTTACAACAAAGTTGGTACCAGCGTTAGCAGTTCCTCCATAGCCTTCAGAGTAGGCTGTGCCAGAGTAGCCTGTATTTGAGCCGTAAGTGACATTTGCCGAACCCGATAGATCCGCATATTCCGCTTCGTATCGAGATGCATTGTTAACCGTCGTTAAATCCTTATTTGGTGTAATGACCATATGGTACGCCGACAAGGCTTTCATATTAGGAACTGTAACGTTGATTTGTCCATTCGTCACGGCATAATCCGCTTCCTGCACATAATACGGGCCGCTCGAAGCATTAAGGCCGGTATTATCTACTCCCCAGACTGTGGCATGAACGGTGCTGCCGAGATAAGAGGCGGAGCCAAAACCTTTTACAACCAGATCAGTATTAAAGACATCCGTGCTGTTCAGTGAGCCTCCGAAAATCACTCTCGCCTGCTTCTTCGAGCTGTCGAGTGCTGCCACACCTTGCAGGGAGCCGCTTTGGGTAGGAGGCGTTACTTGTACCGTATTCCCCGTCATCTCCCCATACCACTTATACAGCCACCAACCGCCAGTAGCTTTATTATTTTCCATCACAAGATCGTTTAGTGAACCAGCAGTAGTCCAGTAAGCAAGATAAGCGTCAACCTTCGTATTCTCAAAGCGTGTAATCCACTGCACCAAGTTGCCTGGAACGCCAAGATCACCCGAGCTTCTGGCATACTCGTTAATGACGATTGGACGAGCTGAAATGCCTAGTGTTGTTTCGATATTCCGGTAGTGGTTGTAGTTGTTGTAGTAGTCGGTGAAGAAGCTGTTCTGAAGCTCATGCCAAGCAAATTCATCCGGGAGGACATTATTAGCTTTGGCATAGGTCATGAAGTCCGTGTGGAATTGTCCGTCGTAATGGGTGAGGTTAGGTCCGGCAATCTTAGCATTGGCGTCAAGGGAACGGATCCGTTGGAACACCGCTTTCCAATCGCTGAAGAACTGGTTACGAGCCGTCGTTCCGCTGCTTGCAGAATAGTTCAGCAAATTCGGATACCAGTTGCCATTAGGTTCATTAAAAGGAACATAGACGTATTTGCCATAGTTCGGATCGGCCTTCACCTTGTTCACTATCGTATCTACCTTAGTTAGATAATCGTTGATCCCCAAGTTTTCATAAGGCCATTGTTGATAAATATCCTGCATATAGATCTGAATTTCTTTACCGCCATTGCGTAAAAATTGCGGAGCAATCTTGAGAGCATCACCATTTGGATGCTGAAGTCCATCTGGTGCCTTCTGCGCGGTACCTTGCGGTTTGATTGGAGCAAGCATGTTATCTGTTGGAATCCCCTCATCACCAAGTCCATACAGAAACCCTGCAGCACCATGCTTTACAGCCCCTGTACCTGCCGATAAATCAACAGTCATTTGCTGATTCGCCGCATAGCTCAGCTTCGGCTGAACGATACCTCCGATGGCCGTCCCCAAAATAATAGCGCTTACAAAAACATTCAGCTTTTTCACTTTCCTAAACCTCCCATTGGTTAGTTGTGAACGAGTTATGTTCGATTACGCCTCCTTCCTTTCTCTTTCCATTTAATTGTAATTGAACCTTCCATAAGGCAACATGCCGTTAAATTCAGAAGCTGGTTGAAAATCTTCACTAATAAAAGAGGCATGTGCTGCAGAGCAACTATTTTCGTCTTCAACCGAAATAGTTGTCTCTAACGGCACATGCCTCTTCCATGAATGATTAAGTTTTACTTCTCGATCTTGATCCAGGCGATCATCGGCTTGGAGTTGCCTGCTTTAACCGCTTTTACAATGATCTCGCCGCCAGTCACGGTAATATTATCGTACTCTTTCGATTCACGATTCGAGCCAATGACATAATTGGTCAATACCGTTTCTCCATTAATCGTCAGGTTCATATTCCGGTCGCTAGACTTCCACGGATCATAGAAGCCAACTGTCACCTTGTACGTACCGTTAGGCAGTTGGAAGCGGTAAGCGATCCCTTTGCCATTCTCATTGCCATCATATTGACGGATAGTTTCATAAGCATCTACAGGAGAAGTCTGAGCCCATGTCTGTCCGTTATCTGCCTCGTAACCCCACTTCATGCCTGTGATTGGATCAATGCTGTATTCTTGTTCTTCTTGCGATTGAAGAATGCCAAGCTCTTCGCCGTCCTCAATCTGACTTGGAGTTCCGTCACCAGCATCCGCATAGTATACGACATTATTATTCTCGTTTGGCGTGGCTTCCATTGCTGCTGACTCCGACGCTACCGCGCCCCGAATCGCAACAACTTTAAACGAATATGCCTTATCATTTTGGAGATCCGTTACAATAGAGGACCCGGGAGTAGCTGCAACTTCTGTGGAGGCTCCTCCAGAAACTGGAGCATATCGGATCACATAGGAGTCTGCTCCGTCGACCTCTCTAAAGTGCAAGACAACTTGCTCAGAGCCCTCTTTGATCTGGTAAATTTCCGGGCTTGAAGTCAGATTTTGTGGTTCTCTTGCTACTTGCAGATAAGCGAATTGTGCATCAGCCCAGCTATGAAGACCAACACGTCCGCTCGTGTACACCGAATCTTTTACATCAAAGATCAATTTCCCGTCGAGATAAGCCTGAATATGCTGACCATCCAACCGGACATCCATTTTATAATACTCACCTAATTTTGCTGAGAAAGGAACAGCATCGGCTAGGTTCTGACCATCCCGGCGAAGGACCAGAATGCCGTTCTCGTAACCAAACATGTAGCCTTTCGAGTAGCTGCTGCCGCGGAAAGTAACGCCCCAATCCGCTTCACCTAAAGCATGCTTCGCAACTGCTGTAATTGTCCCGTCAATCACCGACAGATTGTTAACCCCAATCTCACCACGATTGTTGCCGCCGGAAACATGCTTCAGCAGACCATCTTCCATAACCCACTTGCTTACATCCTGTTTGTAGCCAGCAAGATCACCACTTGTAAAATCATCCTTTATTCGGATTTCACTATTAGCTGGTGTTACCGACGTTTCGGTATAGCCAGTACCTTTACCGCCTTTGCCAATTGTCGATACGCGAATGGTTGCAGCTTTACCATTTGTTAAGCCGGTCAGTACCGTCTTGTTGCTGCTAATCTGCTGGACATTATTGTTCAGCGAAGTTTGCACGGTATAACCAGTCGCTCCTTCGACGGAACCAAAGGTAAGAAGAGCTTCCCCGTTGCCCGGTATAACGACAAGCTTACCTGGCGCCGCAATATCCGGTTGTACTTTAAACTCAGATGTTGGTTTACTTGAGTCCTTGCCGTCTACCGTTTCCACTACGCCGTAATAAATGGATCCGTTTGTAAGTCCATTAATTTGAATTTTGCCATTGATTTCTTGAGTTACATATTGCTTGTCATACTCCCCTTGCTTAGTGCCATAACGAACACGGTAAGATGGTACACCAATCTGTGTATCGTACGTAATGGTAAAACCACCATCATTCCCCGCAGCTTTAACACCAGTAGGGGCAAGCAGTTTAGGCGTTCCATACATACGTTTGGATGAAGGGCCAAATCCATCGTCATTGCCCGCACGGACTGTCACATCATACTGTTCATCGTTCTTCAAACCTTGCAGAATAAACGAATCCGTCGTCATGTTCGCTAATTTCAGTACATTTTTGTCATTCTTAATACCGTATTCCACTTCGTATTTATAAGCGCCTTTTGGAGCTTTGAAATCCACTTTCAGTCCTTTGTTCAGCGTCTGAACATTTACGATCTGTGGAGCATCCGGTTTCTTATTCTCTTTCACAACATCGCCATTCAACGTTACGATTGAACGAGCAGGAATCACAGCATCAAATGAGCCGTCTGCCGAAGCAGGGATATCTGCACCTCTCGTCAAATCTTTGTCAGCCGAAGTCACATACGGCTTCAGCACATTAACCTCTTCATGTTTATCGATACCGCTTAATTCCACTTTAATATGCTGCTCTTTTGCACTATCGTTGACGAATACTGTCGTGACTGTATTTTCTTTGTCATGTTTGTACGCCGAACCGAGTAATGCTCCGTTACGAGCATCTTCATCGAGTCCAGTTAATGCGATACGCTCAGCGCCAGGACGGATAAATTTACTGTAGTTGCCAAGCGTCCAGAACATTTTGGAAGTAAGAATATTTTGTTCATCGCCTGGGTTATGGTAGTCAGTATAGATCAGACCGTCCTTGTAATCCCCTGCAGATACAGCCGTCCACCACTGCCATGCGGAGGCATTCGCTTTGGACAGATCAAAATGAATGGTCTTGGCAATATAGAGAGCAGGATCAATGCCGAGGTCCCGTCCAGGACCGTAATCCCCAAGAATACAATATTCACTCATCCAATAGACCGCTTGTTGATCATATTTGTTCAAATTGGAGAACAGCAGATCTCTTAATGTGCCATATCGGTCATCACCCGGTTTGCTGTAATCGCCCCAGTAGGAATGAGCAGCAATATGATGGCCAACCGCTTCCTGAAGCTCTGGATCACCAAGCAGATCTTTAATGTATTCACGATATTTGCCTACGCCAAGGCTGTTTGAACCACCCGTATATTTCTCTTGCCCTGAGAACGATTTGAATACTTCATCATCTAGCAGAGCCGTAATTTCGACACCATCCGGTGCACTGATCTGTGTATTCATCCCTTTAGCTTTCAATTGGCTGTAGAGTTCAAGAATAACTCGCTTAATATCGTCATTGTTATATCGGTTGCCTTCCTGGCCGGCTTTATTCCAATCCCAGGTTGGTTCATTGATCGGACTGATGTAGTTAAGATTAATGCCTTGCTTCTTGAAATGTTCAATAACGTCTGTCAGGAAGGTAGCAAACTCATCTTCATAGCCTTCCTTCAAGTTCGTTGAACCAACTGTTGAATCTGGCTGGGCATGGCCATTCTTCGTCATCCATACCGGCGGGCTGTTAACGAAGCCAATGAGAGTATCAACACCTCTATCTTTAGCTGCCTTTAGGAACCATTGCTGTCCGGCCTGCTTGCTCCAATCATAAGCTGCGTTCTCCGCAGATTTGAAGGTTTCCACACGACGCCATGGATCTGTGATAATGGTTTTGTCCGTCTCCGTAGAGCCGGCGCCAATATTGAAACGCCAAGCAGTTAAGCCAATTCCCTTATCTCTTGAGAAAAGCAGATCCGCCACACGTGATTTATTTGCTTCTGTCCAATTCTTCCCGAGCTGTTCCATTGACCATGCGTCAGATGCTCCGAAGTTATCAATCGTTTGGAACGTTTTTGAGGCGTCCACATTAACCACAGCATCATACGTGACTGACGGTTTCGCTGCCTCTACAGCATAAATTGGACTTCCGAATGAGGTAACACTGATTACAGTACCGAGCAGCGCAGCAGCGGTGCGTTTCTTAAGCTTGAACGGTTTCAATCGTCTTCCCCCTTAAATGGATGAATTCGTACGTTTAAGAAAACGGTTTCATGAAACCGGTTTCTTAAACCTTCAAAAAGGTGGAGCTCTTCATCTGATAAAGGCTCCACGCTTCCGATTTTACTTCCTGCACTATCCCTTCACATCCTACTTAACTCCCAAAAATACCAGTATTAAGTCGCTATTTTTGTCTGTTTTTGGGCTTTTGTGCAGAAAAAATGAAGAAAGAACAAAAAGAAAAAGCAGCCAGGGGCTGCTTTCAACCGACCTCGTTCGTTAAGGTCTGGATAATGTTTTCTCTGTTTCATGTAACGATTGATCATAATTCTGAATCTTGGAGTCAAGCCGCCCCATTGTTTGGACCATCTCCTCTATTCGGAGACGAAGCTGCTCACGCTGCTCGATAAGCAGCTCTTTTCTTGCACTTAAGGTGCTATCCCCTTGTTGAAACATGTTTACATATTCAATCAATGCCTCAATGGGAAGACCTGCACTCCGCATACATTTAATGAATTCAACCCATCTCAAATTATCTTCGTTATATTCTCTAATGCCATTATTATTGCGGTTAACAGGAGGAATGAGTCCGATCCGCTCATAATAACGGAGCGTATCCTGTGACAGCTCATACTTAGCGCTTACTTCGGCCATTCTCATACGGATTGTCCCTCCAAGAAATAATCTATTTCTTATAGTTTACCGCCTGGAGTGGACTCCAAGTCAAGACTTGACCGTCAATCCCCTCTGTTTCCCAGCTTATAGCGTAGAAATATCAATAACAAACCGATAGCGGACATCGCTCTTCAGCACACGCTGATACGCTTCATCTACTTGATCCGCGCTAATCCGCTCAATTTGCGGCTTGATGCCATGCTCAGCAGAGAAGTCGAGCATCTCCTGCGTCTGACGGATCCCGCCAACAAGCGAACCCGCAAGATTGCGGCGCTGCATAATCAAGGAGAATGCATGATAGGTATCTGCTTCGCTAGGTGCGCCTACATTAACTAACGTGCCATCTACGCGAAGCAACGAGAGATAAGCATCCACGTTCAGATTAGCGGATACGGTGTTCAGAATCAGATCAAAGTGGTTTGCCAGCTCTTTAAAAGTAGCAGGGTCACTTGTTGCATAGTAATGATCTGCACCAAAGACCAGTGCTTCTTCTTTCTTGCTCATCGACTGACTGAGTACAGTTACTTCTGCGCCCAAAGCATGTGCGTATTGAACAGCCAGATGACCGAGTCCACCCATACCTACGATAGCTACTTTTTTGCCTGGACCAGCATTCCAATGCTTAAGAGGTGAGTATGTTGTAATGCCTGCGCATAACAGTGGGCTTGCCACATCAAGCTCCAAAGCATCTGGGATACGGACAACAAATCGCTCCGTCACTACGATTTTTTGGCTGTAGCCGCCATGAGTTGGTTGGCCATCATAGTCTAGTGAATTATAGGTACTCACCACACCTTTCGTGCAAAATTGCTCTTCGCCTTGGAGACAGTATTCACATTCCCCACAGGAATCCACGAAGCAGCCTACACCAACACGATCGCCAACAGCAAAGTTTTTAACAGCAGAACCAACGGCTTCTACGATACCTGCAATTTCATGACCAGGAACCAGTGGGAAAATCGACTCGCCCCATTCACCAAACGCGGTATGAATATCGGAATGGCAAATGCCGCTGAACTTGATATCGATAAGAATATCATCTGGACGCAAGGCTCTGCGCTCGATGGTCGTTTTTTCAAATGGTGCTTTTGAATGTGAGACACTTAATACATGAGATTGACACATGGTTTCACTACTCCTCTATTTTTTAAGAATAACTGCATCGAAAAGTGTTACAGATGAAGTATATATGCTGGAGTGAACTCCAAGTCAAGCCGATTAGCAAAAATAGCGACTCAGGGACCACTTGTCCTGGTATAGTCGTCACCCACGCTAACGAATCGTCAGATGCTTATTTGGCGAAAAACAGCGGCTTCACAGATCTAACGAATCCTGGTATCGCTATTTGGCTAGTTAGTGGTAAAAAGTTGGACTTGTGCAGAGAATAGCGTTATGAGGATTCGTTAGAATTTCGAAACCAGCTATTTTGAGCAAATAGCGTGATGTAGATTCGTTAGCTGCATTGGTGCGTAAGCAAGTGTTTCTCTACACGCACAAGGGGCTGCTCCAATGCCGTAAACGGCTTTTGGGACAGCCCCATCAATGCTAACTATGGTTTCACCGCACTTATAGACTGCCGATAGACCAGATCGCCAAGGATCATAAGCTTCTCAAGCGGATCCTTCGGCCGTTCTATTCGTTCAAGCAGCTTATCGACAGCACGTGACCCAAGCCATTCCTTTGGTACATTTACGGTTGTAATAGTAGGGGAATGCCTTGCGGAATCATCAATATTATCAAAGCCAGTCACAGAGATCTGACTTTGCGTCTCAATTCCCAGCTCACGCATCGCTCTATAAGAGTCAATTGCAATGGAGTCATTAGCACAGACCAAGGCAGTTGGCAGCTGCTGCTGTTTCTTGCGGCGATGCAGCCATGCTTGGATAGGCTCGTCATAATGCTCCATGATCTCCAGCTCGGTCAGATGATCCTGCTTGTCCCAAAGATTAAATTCCTCCATCGCTTGGCGGAACCCGTTCCAGCGGTCGAAGAAGCTGCGGGAGTATCGTTCATTGCCGATAAAACTGATCCTTTGGTGACCAAGACCAATCAGATGCTTGGTCATCCGGTACATACAATCATAATTGTTCACATATACCGTATCGGTCGGGATTAGTGCATCCTCATGATCGACCAGCACCATCGGTACGCCAAGGCGATGAACTTCTAACAACATGGATGAAGCAATCTCGCCAACCCCAATCATGCCTAGAATACCTTCCGGCTTCAGCAGTTGCATAAAACCTTCGACTTTCTGCTCCATTACGATCACGACACCAATATCCTTTTCCTCCAGCCGGCTTGCTATCCCGTCCAGAATACGCCCCCAGTATACCGACTCTCTTGTCTGGAATCGGATATTAGGCATAAGCACAAGTACGGACTGTTTAAGCGTTGCCTCTGAAGACTTGTTATCCTCTTGCCCCGGCTTGCCAGGCTTTACATACCCACTGTTCTGAGCAAAATATCCAAGCTGGGAAGCAACCTCAATAACCCGCTCCTTCGTCGCTTCGCTGACGCCTCCTTTACCAGAGAGCGCCTTGGAAACCACATATTTAGATACCCCTATATGATCCGCTATTTGCTGCATCGTAACTTTTTTCGTCACTTTCACTTTCCCCCGTCGCTTAATCCGTTCTTTCCATTATACGATAAGTTGTTAGTATTCAAAGGATTTTGTTATTACTGTTAGCAAAGTTAGTTCGTTAGCATGATAATAATAACAAATAATAACGAACCAACCTCAGTTTATCAATCCACTCGTTAAATTTTCTTAAAACCTATTGCCAAACCTTATTTTATACGGTTTAATCATAATAACAAATATATTTTTGTTATGCTAACAAATTTAGGAGGGAATCAAAAGCATGACCTTATCAACACAGAAGAAACAGCAATGGGCGGCCGAGATTCAGAAGGAACTCGACGAGAATATCCTCTCTTTCTGGCTGAAGCATACGTCTGATGAGCAATTCGGAGGATTTGTTGGAGAAATCATGCAGGATATGACTTTTACAGCTGAGGCTGATAAAAGCCTTGTCTTAAATACAAGAATTCTGTGGACCTTCTCTTCTGCTTATCGACTGTTCGGAAAAAAAGAATATTTAGCTGCTGCTAATCGGGCTTATCAGTATATTAAAGAACATTTTATCGATCGGTCTCATGGCGGGCTTTATTGGATGCTGGATAGAAAAGGAAATCCAGTATCTTCCAAGAAGCAGATCTATGGCCAAGCCTTCGCGATCTACGCCTGGTCTGAGTATTACCGGGCAACTGGGAACACAGAAGCGCTGGAAGAAGCAGTTAGCTTGTATCAACTTATCGAAAAGTATGGACGGGATTCCGTACATCTTGGCTATATTGAAGCACTTGCCGAGGATTGGAGCGAGACCAGCGAGCTCAGCCTCAGCAACAAAGACTTAAATGAGAAGAAATCGATGAATACTCATCTCCACGTGCTCGAAGGGTATACGAATCTATACCGAGTATGGCCGGACGAAGCGCTTCGTCAATCGCTCAGCGAGCTTATTGTGGTCACAATGGACCACATCGTAGATCAAAGCACAGGCCATTTCAAGCTCTTTTTCAACGAAAAATGGGATAGCAAATCCGGGCATATTTCCTATGGCCACGATATTGAAGGCAGCTGGCTGCTGCATGAAGCAGCAGAAGTGCTTGGTGATGAAGCTTTACTCGAGAAGGTTAAAGCGGTTGCCGTACAGATGGCCGAAGCAACACTTCGTGAAGGAATCGATGAAGACGGCGGTGTCCCTAATGAAGCTGACAGCTCTGGCTTAATCGACTCAAATAGAGATTGGTGGCCGCAGGCAGAAGCCGTTGTTGGTTTCTACAATGCCTACCAATTAACAGGAGATGAACGATATGCCGAGGCGGCGAAAGCTTCTTGGACATTCATCCAGAACTTCCTGATCGACCGAGTGAATGGCGAATGGTACTGGAGCGTCACAAAGGACGGTACTCCAACCGATGGTCACCAGAAGGTTGGCGCTTGGAAATGTCCTTATCACAACGGAAGAGCTTGCTTTGAGATGATTGAACGCCTTGCCCATTAATCCAACTATTATATAATCTGGAGGAATCCTATCATGAACAATCTGTTTACGAGCCGCAAAGAAAACCTTACTTCCCAGTATGAAGCACTAATCTCCCTTCCGAACAAGAAGGCCGCCCTTGGCAACGGTATCTTCGACCGTTACGAGAATCCCGTACTAACAGCGGAACATGCTCCTCTCATCTGGACATATGATTTTAATCCGGAGACCAATCCTTATTTCATGGAGCGCATTGGCGTTAACTGTGTATTCAACCCTGGTGCTATCGCGTTAAACGGTAAATTTTATTTGGTAGCCCGTGTGGAAGGCAATGATCGAAAATCGTTCTTTGCCGTTGCCGAAAGCTCTACTGGCGTAGACGGCTTCCGCTTCTGGGACCATCCTGTTGTGCTGCCAGAAACGGAAGTGCCTGATACGAACGTATACGATATGCGTCTGGTCAAGCATGAGGACGGGTGGATTTACGGCCTGTTCTGCACGGAGCGTAAGGACCCGCAAGCTCCTCCCGGCGATCTCTCCAGTGCAATCGCCCAATGCGGCATTGTCCGTACCAAGGACTTAAAATCATGGGAGCGTCTTGCAGACTTAAAAACCAGCTCCAATCAGCAGCGTAATGTTGTTCTCCATCCCGAATTTATTGATGGTCAATATGCCTTCTACACAAGACCGCAGGACGGATTTATTGATGCCGGTTCTGGAGGCGGGATTGGCTGGGGGGTGTCCCATTCGATCGAGAATGCTGTTATCGAGAAGGAGACAATTGTTGACCAGCGTCATTATCACACCATTAAGGAAGTCAAGAACGGCCAAGGTCCTGCACCAATTAAGACAGACAAAGGCTGGCTGCATATTGCTCACGGTGTCCGCAACACCGCTGCTGGCTTACGTTATGTCCTGTATGTATTCCTGTCTGAGCTGGAACGTCCGAATATTGTCACTCATCGTCCAGGCGGCCATTTCATCGCACCTGAAGGCATTGAGCGTGTAGGCGACGTTTCGAACGTTGTATTCTGCAACGGTGTCATTGCGCAGGATAATGGTGATGTGTTTATCTATTACGCTTCCTCGGATACTCGCTGCCATGTGGCAACAACAACGGTTGATCAGTTGCTGGATTATGCTATGCATACGCCAGAAGACCCGCTTCGCTCGTATGCTTGTGTCGAGCAGAGAATGGCTTTAATTGACCGTAATCTACAGTTGAAGAACTAATGGAAAAGGCTATCTTATACGTCATGAATATGACGTTAAGATAGCCCATTTTTATGTTACGACCGTCACCTACACCGGAACGATTCGGTACGTACAGCCCTTCTCCGCTTCCCATTTCGTTGTTCCATCTGGACCGTCCTCTGCTAAGATGACCTGCCCATTACATAACACCTGGACAGGAGCCTTTGTTCGGAGTGCACATACACCAGAGTGTGCAGCATGAACTTCTGCCTCGGCAAACGCAGAATCTTCCCATCGCAGACGAAGCGTATATCCGCCGCGGGCACGAAGGCCGCTGACCTCTCCTTCTTTCCAGGCGGATGGGAGAGCAGGCAGCAAGTGCAGCTCGCCGGCATGGCTGTGAAGCAGCATCTCGGATACACCGGCTGCTCCGCCAAAGTTGCCATCGATCTGGAATGGCGGATGATTATCGAATAAATTAGGCAGTGTAGAATGAGTAAGCAGCGCCTGCAAATTCTCGAATGCCTTCTCTCCATCCTCGAGTCTTGCCCAGAAATTAATAATCCAAGCTCGGCTCCAGCCGGTATGTCCACCTCCGTTCGCTAGACGCCGTTCCAAGGTTACCCTTGCGGCAGCGCTCCATTCCGGTGTCCTTCTGGTTGTAATTTGGCTGCCCGGATGCAGAGCGAACAGGTGAGAGATGTGGCGATGACCCGGCTCCTCCTCTTCGTAATCAGCAAGCCACTCTTGAAGTTGACCATACTTGCCAATAGCTGGCTTCGGAAGCTTGTCCCGCAGCTGCGACCATTTGCTGACTTCTTCTTCATGTCCGGTTAGGCGCCCTGCTTCTATACAAGCGGAGAATAACTCGTATAAAATCTGGCTGTCCATTGATGGGCCGATACATAATACGCCGGATTCTCCATTTGGAAGAATATACGTATTCTCAGGAGAGAGGGACGGAGAGGTAACTAGCTTCCCATCCTCCGTTTCGGTAAGGAAATCTTCGAAGAACAAAGCGGCCTCCTGCAAGATCGGGAACGCAAACTTTAAAAAGTCCTTATCGCGGCCAAATTCATAATGCTCCCACAAATGAAGAGATAACCAAGCAGCCCCCATCGGCCAGTACGTTGCCGGCAGCCATATATCTTGAGGAGCCGTGTCCGCCCAAATATCTGTATTATGGTGGGCCGTGAAGCCTCTGCTGCCATACATCACCTGCGCCGTATGCCTTCCTGGCTCACGCATGCGGTCAATCAGCTCAAACAAGGGTTGATGACATTCGGACAAAGCTAGTGGTTCAGCCGGCCAATAGTTCATCTGTGTATTAATATTAATCGTAAATTTACTGTCCCAAGGCGGCAGCATCTGATCATTCCATATACCTTGCAGGTTTGCAGGAAGTGATCCTTGACGACTGCTCGAGAGCAAAAGGTAACGACCATACTGTACGTATAACGCTAACAGACTGTTATCCTCCAAGCCCTGCTTCATCCGCTCCAGTCTCACATCGGTGGGCTGGTTGTCCAGTTCTTCCGCTTGCACGGCATCTCCCAGACGAATGGAGAACCGATTCATTAAGGAAATAAAATCTTGGATATGGCGTTCACGCAGCTGTGAATAGCCGAGCTCCGCAGCATCATGCAGCCTAGCAATGGACCATTGTTCAGGATCCTCTTCGCGGAAAGTTGTAGCAGCCGAGAATAGTAGAGTAACCGCATCTGCACCGCTGATTACCATATATTCCCCGATAATACGAACCTCTCCACCAATCGCATCCGCCTGTACAGCAGCCCGGAAGGAAAGGCTGCCAGCCCCGCCGCTTTCTCCGCGCATAACTAGGGTATTCTCATTCGCCCGGCCAATCTCATCCATGTACCGGTTATTCCCACGGGTTAACCGAACAGTAAGATTCAAGCTTCCTGGCGTTTCCGCCTCGCAGCGAATAGCCATGATCCGATCGGGGTAGCTGCAGAAGATTTCCCGTTTGAAGGCTTGTTCTCCAGCACGGTAGGATACCGAAGCAATCCCTTGATCCACATCTAACTCTCTACGGTAGTCCGAGATTGGACCGCTATGATCTAATTTTAACCGAAGATCACCAAGGGGCAAATAATGCCGCTGGGTATCAGGAGTTGCAGTTAACGCCATCACCGACAGATCTTCCGCTTCTTTTAAACGTCCTGCCTGAAGTGCTTCCCGTATACGATCAAGATTCTGCAAGGCATCCGGATTATTCCGATCTCGAGGTCCGCCGTACCAGACACTATCCTCATTCAAAGCAATCCGTTCCGTTAATGGATCTCCAAAAATCATCCCGCCGATATAGCCGTTCCCGACCGGAAGGGCCTCATTCCACTCTTTCGCCGGCTTGTCGTAACATAATCGATTCCTCATCTTTAATTTTCCCCCTGACCGATTCCATAAAATTCGGCGCAGTTCCCGCCTAGTATTTGAGCTTGCTCTTTGGCTGTGAACCGATTGATATAATGCTTGACGATGTTCATCGTTCCCTCATAGGTTCCGCTAAGTGTACAGACCGGCCAATCAGAGCCAATCATCACCCGTTCTGTTCCGAAGCATTCGAATACAAGATCCAAGTAAGGCTTGAAATCTTCTTCTTCCCAATTCCCCCAAGCGGTCTCTGTCACCATGCCAGAAAGCTTACAATAGACATTCGGGTGAGCAGCTAGTTGAGCCAGCTCTTCCCCCCACGGCGATACAATTCGGTGAGCGATATCCGGCTTCGCGATATGATCCAAGACAAAACGCTGCTTAGGAAATGCCTTCACAAGATCTACGGCATAGGGGAGATGCTTAGGGAAGATCAACAGATCATAAGTTAAGCCAAACCGTTCAAGTGCGGCAATACCTCTGCGGAAATCTTCCCTTAGCAAAAAAGCATCGTCTGGCTCGTCATGTACAACATGACGCACTCCTCTCAGCAGCGAATTACGGGCATATCGCTCCAGCTGCTGTTCCACTTGTGGGGAGCATAAGTCCAGCCAGCCGACTATCCCTTTCACTTCGGGATGCTCGCCGGCCAGTGAAAGGAGCCATTCGGTTTCTTGCAGTGACTGCCTGGCTTGAACGGTGATAGAGCCGTCGAATCCACTTTCTTGTAATAACGGCTTTAACTGCTGTGGAAGAAAGTCCTGTTGAATGGCCATATGTTTCTCAGACATCCAGCTATAATCATGTTCATTATAGATCCAAAAATGCTGATGGGCGTCGATTCTCATCCTGTTGTCCTCCCTGTACGCAAAGGCTTTAGTCTAGTTCAACCATCGCTTTTATCACTTTGGAGGCTGGATCTAGCCAGCTCTCGAATTGATTAATCATCTGCTCAAACGGTACCCGATGAGTGACATAACGGTCTAAGTCGATACCGCCATCCTTAATCACAGCAAGCACGTGATTGAAGTCCTCTCTAGTTGCATTACGGCTCCCCATGATCGTTAACTCACGTTTATGAAACTCTGCATCATTAAACGAAAGATCACCTTTTACCAGCCCAACATAGACAAGAGTCCCACCATGGGCAGCATATTGAACGGCACCAGACATCGACTGAGCATTACCCGTGGCATCAAATACAACAGTTGGATAATCTCCACTTGTTAAAGCTTCCAGCTCAGCAGCCGGATTTTGCAGCGCATTAACCGTATGATCCACCTGCGCCCACTGCTTACAGAAGCTTAATCTCTCATCATTAATATCCATAGCGATGACCTTTGCACCAAGATGCTTCGCTAGCGCCATGACGCCTAATCCAATAGGACCCGCTCCAATGACAAGCGCTGTTTCTCCTGCAGAAAGTCCTGAGCGACGGATGGCATGTGCCCCAATACTTAATGGCTCGATGACTGCAGCTTGCTCAAGTGTTAACTCGTTTGTCAGGAGCAGATGGGAGATTGGAACAGAAATTTTCTCCCTCATCCCTCCATCAGTATGTACACCAAGCACCCGAATAGAGGTACAGCAGTTTGTCTTCCCGCATCGGCAAGCGACACAGGAGCCGCAATGCAAATAAGGAATAATGCTTACCTGATCTCCGGCTTGTAATCCCGCTTCATTCGCTCCAATCTGTTCAATAATCCCAGAAAGCTCATGACCAAGAATACGCGGGTATGTAAAAAAAGGCTGATTCCCTTTAAAGGCATGCAGATCTGTCCCGCAAATGCCAATCCGTTTAATCCGGACAATTGCCTCGCCTTGAGCAAACGTCGGCTCTTCGAGCTCAGTGAATGTAAATCTTTCAATATCCTCGCATACAATCCCTTTCACAGCCTGCATCTCCTTGTTACAACTTCAGATTAGTATTATATCTAGCAATGCCGCTTTCCCAAGTCCGATCAAATACAGGCTCCAAGATTCCCCTAACTTCTGTGAGCAGCTCCGAATTAATAGATTCATCAATCCAACGGGCATTGTTCACAATGTTCGAAGGATTAGCTGTACTTACCAAGGTAGTTGGAATCCGACTGTTCATCGTTGAGAATTGAACGGCTAACTTCGCGATATCCTCGCCCTGCTCTGCACAATAGTCGGCCGCTCGCTTACATACCGCCTTCACCTCCGGGCTTGCTGGATGCCACTCCGGAGTGCCGCGTGTACTAAGCAGCCCCATCGATAACGGAGAGGCGTTCACAAGTCCAATCCGATGCTTTTCCAAGAGAGGCAGCAGCCGCTCCAGTGTTGTATCATTCAAGGAATAATGACAATACGAGATGATGGCATCAATCTCCACCTTGGGCAGGAACTCTTCGAACAAGTTCAGCGGCAAGCCGCAAATGCCTGTATGACGGATTTTCCCCTCTGCTTTCAGCCTATGAAGTGTCGGAATCGCTTCCTCATAGATGACCCGGGGCTCCACGAACTCAATATCATGCAGGAAGAGAATATCCAAATAATCCGTATTCAATCGGCGCAAGCTTTCATCTACACTCGCCGTTATTTTGCCGCTGGAGAAATCAAAGCTGTCAGCTCCATATCTGCCGGCCTTGCTTGACAAATAGAACCGGTCACGCGGAACCGATTGAATCGCTTTGCCCAGTACGGCCTCTGCCTTCGTAAGCCCATAATATGGGGACACATCAATGAAATTAATACCTGAATCCAGTGCTGCATGAACGGTACGAATACTCTCGCTTTCGTCCGTCTCACGGAATACGGAGCCAAGCGATGAAGCGCCAAAGCTAAGCACTGATACGTCAAGATCTGTCTTACCTAGTTTTCTATATTGCATATTGGTACCTCCAAGATGAATTAATTCCATTTTACACTAGCATAATCACACATGATAACGCTCTAATTCTGTTATTTTATGCTCTTATTTGCTATCATCTAAAGAGAGGTTATAACAAGGATGGTGATTACAGCTGTGAAAGCTGTACAGAAACGATTCGAGGACCCGGCCAAATTCCCGTTCAGCCTTGTGTATCAAGACACCAAGTCACCACAGACGGAGCTGCCGGATCATTTGCATGACTGGTATGAGATCGTCTATGTCTATGCGGGTACAGGAACCTTTTTCATCAACCATACTTTCTATGAAATGAACCCCGGAGCCCTGTTCCTCATTCCAGGCAACACCGTGCATCGGGCATTTCCTGATGAGCAGTGCCCTGTAACATCTAGCGCAATCTTTTTTGCTCCGCAATTAATTCAGCCGATGGAGCTTGGTGAATCTTATTCGTTGCTGCGCTGCTTCGAGCAAGTTAGAAAGACAAAAAGCTATAAGATGGAACCGCCGCATGATCAGCAAGCTGTGCTTATCCAGCACATTGAGGCGATGAAAGAAGAACAGAATCAGCAGCTTCCGAATTACCGGGTAGCTATCTTAATTCGGCTTCATGATTTTCTATTAACCTTAAACCGTATGGTTTTATCCGATTCAGAACCTGAAGGCCACCGTCGTCGTGACTCAAGCTCGGAGCCTGCCTGGATCAGATCCATATTAGGCTATATTGAAGCAAATATTGGGTCTGATGAGTTGAATCTTGCCGCTTTATCTTCCAAGGCAGCAATCACCTCTTCCCACTTCTCCAGAGTGTTTAAACAATGGACAGGTATGAACGTAACCGAATATATTCTCGTGAAAAAGATCATGCTTGCGAAGGAGCTGCTTATGGATACTGAGGACACGATCAGCACGATTTGTATCCAATGCGGGTTCGAAAGCGAGTCCTATTTCTATAAGAAATTCAAGCTGGTCACTGGCATGACGCCGTCAGATTATAAGCGCAGTCATCGGTAATTTAGCCATAACATTTATTAAACATTAACTTTCGAAGCATGAATCACCACAAACGGTAGATGCCCACCTTTTGTGTGGCAATTCATTTAAGCCCATGCTTTCGAAGCATGAATCACCACAAACGGTAGATGCCCTACCTTTTGTGTGGCAATTCATTTAAGCCCATGCTTTCGAAGCATGAATCACCACAAACGGTAGATGCCCTACCTTTTGTGTGGCAATTCATTTAAGCCCATGCTTTCGAAG
>NZ_JBWDNV010000013.1:0-197653 GCF_056269375.1 Paenibacillus sp. J22R56 | reverse complement strand
AACGGTAGATGCCCTACCTTTTGTGTGGCAATTCATTTAAGCCCATGCTTTCGAAGCATGAATCACCACAAACGGTAGATGCCCTACCTTTTGTGTGGCAATTCATTTAAGGAGGATCAATCATGAACGCTATACGTTTTGGAATTATCGGATTTGGATGGAGAGCGGAGGCTTACCTGCGGATTGCCAGCCAGCTGCCGCACTTGTTCAAGGCTGTTGGCATCGTAGTCCGTGAGCAAGCCAAATATGAGGAGGCCGCGGCAAAATGGGGCTTGAAGCTGTATCAGTCACCCGAAGAACTTGCTGAGCATTGTGATTTTCTCCTCACTGCCGTCTCCAAGACATCCACGCCATCTTTATTGAAGCAACTCGCTTTAATAGGTAAGCCGATCATGGCCGAAACTCCGCCTGCAGCCGATGAAGAAGGCATGAAGATCATATCAGCTCTCGTCTCGGAAGGCGCGCCTATTCAGATTGCTGAACAATATCCGCTGCAGCCGTACCATGCAGCTCGTACCGCCCTTATCTCCTCAGGAGCAATCGGCGAAGTACATCACGTACAGGTTTCTGCAGGTCATGGCTATCATGGAGTCAGCCTAATTCGGCATTGGTTGTCCCTGCCGCATTCGGCAAGCTGTGAGATCGTTGCCCGGCGCTTCGAGTTTCCTATTCAAGAAGTGCCGCATCGGGGACGGGCTGTACAAGGCAACCTGGAGACCGATCAGCAGGATATTGCCATCCTTACCTTCAGCGACGGCAAGAGTGCCGTGCTTGACTTTGCCAGATCGCAATACTTCTCCCCACTTCGGCAAAACCGCGTCTTGATCCGCGGCTCCCATGGGGAAATTAGAGATAACGAGGTTACCAGAAGTCTTGGAGCTGCGGATTATGAGACCATCACAATTAGCAGGCAGCAGGACGGATTAGAAGGAAGCCTCGCTCCGTTATCGCTGCGCGAGCTGCGTGCAGGCTCGGAGTGCTTGTTCCGCAACCCGTATTACCCTGCACCACTCTCCGACGAGGAGATTGCGATTGCGGAAGCCTTGTCCCGTATGACGACTTATGTAAGAGAAGGCGTAAGCTTCTATTCCTTGTCTGAGGCCTTAATCGACGTCAAAATAGCTATGGCTATCGACGAAGCGATCGCGACAGGAGAATCTGTGAAAGTAATATAACACTGGAAGTCCCGATGATTCTTGTAATCATCGGGACTTTTTTCTTTACTTTAAAACAAATTTTTACAGGATAAGCAATATGAGTAATCCCAACTCATAAATCTATGTAAGAATAGTGTTCACATTTTTATGCGCATTGTGGTTTAAAAGGGAAAGTAACTGCTCGAATCTGGTTGTTCGGTTGATCTTTAAAGGAGGAGAAGACTTGATACCAAATGAAACAAAACGTCAGGTACCACTTAGGGAAGATTGGCAGTTCCCGATGACCTTCATTGAAAATGCCGGGCAGGCTCGTACAGATATTCATTTTATTACGAATCAGCCAGGATATAAAATCGGTTTTACGTCCGAAGAGGTTCTTTTTGTGTTTACCGGAAGGCTCGATAGAGAGGATGGTATGGCTCTATTTCTGCAATTTCAAGGTGCGAATACTGTAGCAATAGAAGGACGTTGCCAGCAACCAGAGAAAGTCCATTATATGATGGGCAACAATCCGAACAATTGGCATACCAACCTTCTGACATATCGGGAGATTGTCTATCGTAAGCCATGGCCAGGTGTTGACCTGATCTTCTATGAGGTTGATGGAGATTTCAAATACGATGTCAGGGTACAACCAAGTGCGAGACTTGGCGATATCCGATTTGTCTATAAAGGAGCAGATAAGCTCGCCTTAAGCGATGAAGGAGATCTTCAAATCTATACCCCGCACGGCATATTGTCAGAAAAGAAGCCTGTCAGTTATCAGGTTATTAATGGCCGCAGGGTTCCCGTGGAAAGCCGCTTCATTCTGCCTGAAGGGCAGGAAGCATGTGTTTACGGCTTCGAGGTGGTCGGCTATGACCCGAATTATGAATTAGTTATAGATCCTGTGCTTACTTACTCCACCTATCTTGGAGGGAGTGATACCGATGCCGGCTTCAGCATCGCGGCAGACCAATTTGGCAATGCCTATGTGACAGGGCAAACCGTATCCTTTGATTTCCCCATAACCCCCGGCGCCTTTCAGCCTTTTATCGACGGATCATCAACTGTATTCGTCTCAAAATTAAATGCATTTGGAAATGTACTTGAATACTCCACCTTTCTTGGCGGCAGCAGCGCTGATCAAGGAACTGGCATCGCGGTAGATGATTTTGGCCACGCCTATGTAACCGGGCAGACCCTTTCCCCCAATTTTCCAACAACGCCGGGAGCTGTTCAACCTTTCATTGGCGGCAATCAAGATGTATTTGTAACCAAATTAAGTCCTGACGGCAGTTCGCTCGTATATTCCACCTTTCTTGGCGGGCAGGGAGAGGATATCGGTTTTGACATCGCTGTTGATAGTATTGGAAATGCCTATGTAACAGGTACAACAAATTCCTTCGATTTCCCAATCACTCCTGGTGCACTGCAGTCAGAACTTGCAGGCAATCTGGAGGATGCTTTTGTTGCGAAAATTAATGTTGATGGTACGGTGCTTGAATACTCCACTTTCCTTGGCGGCTTCGGCAACGATGAGGCATTTGGCATTGCAATAGACAATTTCGGCCACGCCTATGTAACCGGAATGACCACCTCCTTCGACTTTCCGACTACACCAGGAGCGTTCCAAATTTCATTTAACGGTGTCATATCCGCTTTCGTCTTGAAATTGAATGAGAATGGATCTGCACTCCTTTATTCCACTTTTCTTAGCGGCAGCGGCGATGATGAAGGCCGAGGCATAGCTATAGATGAGTTTGGTCAGGCTTACGTAACAGGAACAACCACGTCGTTCGATTTTCCGGTAACGCCGGGATCCTTCCAGCCTTTTTTTCATGGGGGAGCTTCCGAAGCCTTTGTAACAAAACTTAGTTCGGATGGCAATTATCAGGTCTATTCCACCTTTTTAGGCGGGGAAGGGTCCGATTCAGGCAATGGTATAGCTGTTCGCTCAGGCTTCGCTTATGTGACAGGGAATACCGGATCATTTAATTTCCCCATCACGCCTGACGCGATTCATCCATTCCCGGAGGGCGGAGATGGATTCCTTACTCAATTGAACATTGACGGCGCTTCGCTTGTCTTTTCTACCTTTATTGGAGGCAGCTCGAGTGATACGGATAATGCTATCGCGGTAGATCATGAAAGCAACGTTTACTTGACCGGCCAAACCTTCTCCCCTAATTTCCCGGTCACGCCTGGTGTAATTCAGCCGTTTTTGAGGGGAGGCAGCGATGCTTTTGTCATGAAGTTCAGTTTAGGGTTTGAGATACTGGTCAAAAAGTTTACCGATCGGTTTGAATTGCAGCCCGGCGAGCGAGTGACCTACTTTATTGAAATTCATAACCCTAGCGGAGTCATCCTGACAAATGTAACTATTGAAGATCCATTGATTGGGATTTTTCATTTCATTCCTGATATTCCTCCGTTTTCATTTCAAATCTTCGAATTCGCCTTCGATATCCCTTTGGATTTCCCATTAGGAATATTCAGAAATACGGTAAGGGTTATTACTGATCAAACCAGCAAGCCGATCGAGGCAGAGACTGAAATTCTCGTGACAGGAACTCCTATACTGATAGCCAGAAAAACCGTTGACCCACCTGCAGCAGCTCCCGGAGATACGGTCATCTTTATCATCGTGCTCGAGAATATAGGAAATGCCGACCTGATCAATGTTCACATTACCGACCCGTTTATCGGACTTGATGAATTTATCGGAGACATCCATGTTGGAATGTCCCTCGAGATTCAGTGGCCTTTCGTTATCCCTCCGGATGCGCAGGCAGGATTTACGATTTCCAATATCGCAACGATTACTGCCGATAATTTGCCTCAGCCGGAGGAAGTCGGAACCGTGGTGGAGGTTCTGCCAGTACCGAGGCTTGAGATTAATAAATCTGCTGATCGAAACGTCGTTCGTCAGGGAGAAACGGTGAATTTCACCATTACGGTCAGCAATACCGGTAACACAGAGCTTTTTAATGTATTGGTGACGGATGATCTTACCGGATTTGAAACGGTTATTTCCGTTCTCTTCATTGGGCAAAGCGAGACCTTCATTGTAACCTTGTTTGTTCCGCTGGAGACTCCGCCTCAAACCTATACAAATACGGCTGCTGCTGTAAGTGATCAGACAGAGCCCGTACTCGCCAATGAGGAAGTTACGGTACTTGCTGATCCACTTCTTGGGATTAAGAAGACTCCTGCGGCGCTTACCGTGGTGATTGGACAGACGATTGAATATACGGTCACACTGGTGAATTTCGGCAATGTACCGTTGACTGGTATTCGTATCATTGATGAGTTGCTCGGGATTGACCAGCCTGTTCCCGATCTGGCGGTAGGTGAAGAGCTCGAATTTGTGTTCACATTCACCTTCCCGCGGCAGACTCCGATCGGTTCGGATATCGTCAACATTCTAAGCGTGGTATCGAACGAAACCGGACCTCAAGAAGTGGAATCGGTTGTAACGGTGACGGGGGCTGGTCTATCGCTGTTAAAAGAGACTGACCGTGCGACAGCTATCCCTGGGGAAACAGTCGTATACACGATGACCGTCACGAATCTGCTTGATGTTCCTCAGACCAACGTCATACTGAATGATGTGCCGCTTGGACTCAGCGAGACAATAGACGTCCTCCCTGCAAACGGGTCTGTAACCCGGACCTTGTCCTTCACAATCCCGGCAGAAGCGGAAGCAGGCAGCATTATCCGAAACACGTTCACAACTTCTTCGGATCAAACGCCGCTTCTCGAGACAATTGCAGAAGTTGTCGTGCTGGAGACTCCAGGCCCATCTCTTGTTATTCAGAAAATACCAGACCGCAATGCGGCTGCTCCCGGAGAGACAGTCATTTATACGTTGACCATAACGAACCTGCTTGATGTCCCTCAGACGAATGTCGTTCTGACCGACACGCTGCTGGGATTCAGTGAGACGATCGATATCTTGCCTGCCAATGGGTCCGTTACACGGATGGTTTCGTTCACGATTCCGGCTGATGCCGTAATTGGCAGTATCATTCGTAATACATTTACAGCTGTATCGGATCAAACACCGCTGCTTGAGACCGCAGCCGAGATTGCCGTTCAAGCGCCTCCTGCCCCGTCCCTTGTCATTCATAAGCTGCCTGACCGCAATACAGCCGCTCCTGGAGAATCAATAAACTACACACTAACCGTAACAAACTTGACTGCTGTGGTTCAGACAAATGTGGTACTTAGCGATGTTCTCTTAGGACTAAACGAAACAATAGCTGTCCTGCTGGCAAATGAGACGATTACAAGGACGGTAACATTCACCGTACCGGCGGATACCGTGATTGGTAGCCTCATCCGTAATACATTTACTGTCGCATCGGATCAAACACCATTGCTCGAAACAATTGCTGAAGTCCTTGTACAAACCGCACCTATTGCAGAAACAACACTAAGCGTGCGGAAAAGGCCGGACCGGAACACAGCAGAACCGGGTGAAACGATCCAGTATACCGTAGAAGTAACGAACACCGGTACTAATCCTGCAACCAACGTCGTTGTACATGATTCGCTCACCGGTGAACAGATTATCATTCCGGTCATAGCACCAGGACAGACGGAAAGGGTCAGCTTCGCCTTCCTTGTGCCGGCAGGCTCAACACAAGGAACCCTGATAGCAAACCGGGTTACGGTCACGTGGCTGGAACAGCCTGCCCTTACACCTCCAGCACAAGATGAAGCAAGGGTAGTCGTTACGGTTCCAGCCGAGCTGCCGGAAATCAACATCGAAGTGCAGCCGGAGGCTCCAGTACCAGGCGGGACGGTACTTAAAATCATTACGGTCACAAACGTTACAGCTAACCCGCTGACCAACGTCCGAGTATTTGATCCGCTTCTTGGCTTCCGCACGACCATTCCATCACTCGCACCCGGAGAAAGCCGCATATTCACGCTGCAGCTTCCGATATCTGCCGGGACGCAAGGCGGAACCGTATTGCGAAACACGGTAACCATCATTTCCGAGGAGACGCCGCTCCAGCAAGAGGAGGCTGTAATACAGATACAGTCCCGGCCGGATGCATCGCTCATCGAGACGGTTGACCGCCCCGTTGGACGGCCGGGTGAAACGGTTATATTCACCATTCAATTCCGTAATACGGGTAATGTTCCGCTATTAAATGTCCGATTGACTGCTCCTCTTCTCAATATACAGCTGCGGCTGACGGAATTCGACGTTGGAGCAAGAGAGACGCTTCGGGTACCATTCGTTCTCCCTGAAGTTGAGGAAGAGACTGTCCTTGTAAGCCCTGTTACCCTACTATCGGATAATGGACCGACCCGTACAGCAAGTGCGTCGGTAACCGTTATCCCTGAAGAAGAGGAATAAAGTTTGGCAAATAAAACGGCCGGTCCCATGTTATTAGGCCCGGCCGTTTTTTTTCAAGATTTCTATTGTTTCAAATACTGCTGACAACTTCCTGATTTTGAATCAGCGCTACAAGATAAGCCAGGGTCAAGCCTTGACCCCATCCTTGCACTCTCTTCTTGGAGATGACCTTATAATCATCAACCGAATACATAACTGCCGTACCCGCAGATACATTGCGGACCGAACCGTCTTCATCGATGTTTGCCAGAATGCCTTCATAGGCTTTCGCCATATAGTTCTGATGCAACGGATGGGCGTAGATGGTCAAGGCAGCAGCAATACCTGAAGAAGCTGACGTTTCTTCATAGGAAGTTTCATCATTTAGCACCGTACGCCACAATCCTTTTGGAGATTGCAGTCGGACCAGAGAGCTTAATTGATCACCAAGTGCCCCTCCAAGCTGCATCCACATCGGCATAAACGGATTCAGCATTTTATGAGCTTGTGCCATCGTATAAGCGGCCCACGCATTTGCTCTGCCCCAATAAATACCAGAGAGATGATCCCCTCTTACATTATCCCAAGCGTGGTAGAACAGGTTCGTCTTATTGTCTTGCAAAAATTCTTCATGCCAGTAGAACTGATTCAGGGCATCATCAATATATTCCTTCTTATCCAGCTTGAATCCAAGGCGCAGCAGGAAATACGCCGCCATAAACAACGTATCCGCCCAAGCCTGCTCCGGAAAATCATTTTTGGAAGATACCGTATGCTGGAATACCCCTTCTCCAAACCGGATAGCATCTTTTCGCAAATACTCCGCCTTCATTAGAGCTAGATCAAGGTACTTTTGATCACCTGTCGCTTCATGCAGGGTCAACATCGTATGCCCCATTGCACAAGAATTGACCATCATTGCTGGCAGCCCAAGCTCCAAATATTCATCCACCCATTTAACCAAAAAATCAATATACTCCTGATTCTTCGTTACTTCCCAGGCTTTGCTGATTCCATAAAAAGCAACTCCGCAGGACCAGTTCCATGTAAAATCCATATTCATCGTTCTGCGGACGACGAGGTTGATCAGTTCTTTTACTTCTTCTTCGTTGACGACAAATTTCTTCATTGTTTGACTCCTCCGATTGAAATCGCTCTCATACGGCAAGAGTAACATGAATATAGCGATTAAATCTCCGCAAATATAAACAAATACTCCATAAACCCCGCAAATATTGATATACTCGTAATACCTTCCATCTGTAAAAGGAGTAAACTATGACCATTCAATCTCTGCCAGATATCCTTCGGTATGGCTCGATAAGCGAACCATTGTGGATCGAATTTGACCGAAGAATTGGCTATCATTCGATGGATACGACCCACTACCACAGATCCTTTGAATTTTTTTATCTATACAGCGGGGAAAGAAAATTTTTCATAAGAGACTCCGTCTATCCCATTCAGTCAGGTGATCTGATCCTTGTGAATTCCAACTTCGTTCATCGAACCTCCGAGCTGAGCCAACCGAATCATGAACGAGTTGTGCTTCATTTTGACCTACCTTTTTTTGACGGATTGTCACAGGAGGAGACGGAACTGCTCCAGTCCCCCTTCTTGGATGGCTATCCAATTGTTAGACTGAACCTCCAGGAACGATTACACTTGGAAGCCTTATTCGAATCCCTGCTGCGAGAGCTAAACGATCGTCCGCCTGGTTATCAGCTGCATATCCGGAACATGGCTATTGAACTGCTTCTGCTCACAGCTCGCCACATGCAAAAGCGCAAAGCCCTTCCAAATGTTGAAGTTACTCCGGTCCAGCGTAAAGTAACCGATATTATCCGTCATATTAATCTGCAATTCCGGGAACCGCTGCATCTGGACGATCTTGCCAAGCAATTTTATATAAGCAAAGGCCACTTAAGCCGCGTCTTCAAGGAAGTGACTGGCTTTGGCTTTAGTCAATATATCAATATCACCCGGATCAAAGAGGCCGAACATCTCCTGCGGGAAACCGATTTGAGTATTACCCAAATATCTGAACAGTGCGGCTTCGAGAACTTTTCCCATTTTGGCAAAGTGTTCAAAGAGCTTTCTGGCTTGTCCCCAAGGGCTTATCGAAAGCTTGATTAGAACCAAAAGACGTAAATACAATATGAGGCCTATCAGGAGCAGCGGAAGCATTATTCTCTGCTACAAACAACTCCCCATGCCGTTTGGCGCAGGTGACCTTAACCTGTCTGGATTCACCAGGCAGCAGGGTGAAGAAAGCATCATCCGCTGAAGTCCAATAGTCATCCGTCCATTCTTCCGGCCGGACATGGAGAGCTGCTTCATGGCCTTCATTGGTCAACCTAAAACTGCGTACCCAGACACTTCCGATCTCACCATCGGGAAGCAGTTCGCAGCTCCACTCTTCCTCCGCCTGTACATTCAATTGAGCACCTTCAAGCTGCAAGGCAGACCGATAAATCTCTTGATCATTAGTAGAGAAGAAATAATCATTATACTCTGTCACCTGATTCATTTGCGTTAAGCCTAGCCTTACAATAAATAACCCATTATACGTATGAGGAACAACAAATTGTACATTACCCAGCTTTATTACAGAGGCCTTCTGTTGAACGTTATCAAATAATTGCGATAATAAGAGGTTGCCTCGTGTATCCCATACTTCAACGGCCACTTCACAGCTTTCGTTTGCTTGATGCAGGTAGACTCCTGCTTCCATCCACTCTCCAGCAGCTGTATTGAGACTGCGGTAATCAAGCGATGCATGACAGCCCTCAAACGCGTTGCGCGTCCAATAATAAGCCATCTTTGGCTCCATATAATAGTCAACTAGATTCGTACAGCTCGCATTAGGCCAAGGCTCATTAAGCTGCCAGATGATACTGCCGCTGTTCTGGAACTGACGTCGCCGGTTCGCCTCAAGGATAAATCGCAGCCCCTCTGCCTGCATCCATTGACTTGCATCCGAGAACTGCGAGAGTGATTCGAAATACCCGAACAATTCCGTATCACGATCGTATGTATCCCACCATTCACCATGATGCCGCCAGACTAGATTATCGCGCATGGATACTGGCGTTAGATGTTGAGGGGACAAAAATTTACGCAGGCTCTTCACGCTACTGACGCCGTCAACACCAAACTCACTATGAAATAAATGATCCGCTTCCCCATATAAGCTGTAGTGATTCGGATTTCCTTCATACTTCCAATGTCCGTGCACATCATGGCTGACGCCTTTTTCCCTCGTAATATATTGAACTGGCCCCGATGCAGAAGTGGGCAGGAACAGCCGCTGCGGATCATATTGCTCTACAAGCGACTTCAGATGCGACAAGTTGCTATCTTCGTAGGTCGAAGGCCGATTCGGCTCACTCATCAGCTCATTGCCGCCACTCCATACTGTAAGTGACACATGGTTGCGCCGAGTCTTTAATGCAGCAACGGCATTCTTATGCAGCAGCTCAAGGAACAACGGCTTCTGTGAAGGCTTGTTATCTATGCCGGAACTTGATTGGATAAACTCCTGCCAGATCATGATGCCATGGCGGTCACACAGGTCGTACAGATATGTTTTCTCGATAACACCGCCGCCCCATATACGAAGCATATTCAGATTCGCTTGCTTCGCAAGATGAACCATCCATTCATAGCGCTCCTTCGTCACATTCCCATAGAGATGATCAAGTGGCGTCAGATTGGCGCCTTGTATATAGATCGGCACACCATTCACAACAAACGTATACGGCAGCGCATCCGCCGGACTTCCCTCATTCTGCCGATATTCCAATTTGCGTATGCCGGTATGAAGTACTCGCTCATCTAGTCGTTTATTGTTTTGAAGAAGACGTAGCGTCACTTGATAGAGCGGCTGCTCGCCATATCCGTTCGGATACCATAGCTGTGGAGCGTGCACCGGAATCTCAAATTCAAAACGTTCTGTTGCCAGTGTTGTCTGAACATATGCAACAACAGCGCCGTCTGGTCCCGAAACCTCTACCTCTGCCCGTACATCATCGGCAGCGGCTCTATCCTGATGGTTATAAATGCTAGCATTAACACGAATGACACCTTGCCCTTCGGCCAGTACATCCGAATGAAGAGCAATCTCCTCAAACGAGTATCCCTTGGAGACACGTAACAGCACATCATCCCAAATCCCTACGTTAACGAGCCGTGTAGAAAAGTCCCATTTGTAGTTAAACCGGCTTTTCTGCGTGAACGTTTCCGACGTCTTCCCAATCTGTCCCATCTCATCCGGCGCCTGCTTTAGCACAACCTGAAGTTCAACCGTCTCACGTTCCCGAAGCAGCTCCGTGATATCATATACAGCAGGCTCATACATCCCAGCATGCTCGCCAAGCAATGTGCCGTTCATTGAGATCATTGCTTCATAATCAAGACCCATGAACACAATCTCGACCTTATCTCCCGGCTCAATAATCGGCTTCTGAAACTGCGTCCGATATACCCACCAGCGGTTTTCCACCCACTCGCAATGCAGGCTGTTCAAATCCACATAGGGGTTGTTAATTAAACCCGCTTTATAAAGATCCTGATGTACACCGCCGGGCACCGTTGCCGGTATCCACTCGGTAACGCCCATTAATTTATTGCCAATTTCCATGCTCGTGCCTTTGCAAGGAACCCATGGCCAAAAGCCTTTCAGCTCCCATTGCTTATCGTTTAGGTTAATCTCCCTCATAAATACCCGTCCTTTAGCATTCTCATAGTAAGCAATCATAACGAGAAAATTTTAACATAATGAAACGTTTAATTCAACAAAATTAAAGTGTTTAATTCAACAATAAAAAAAGCACCCGCTCCAAAGGAACAAGTGCTTAACCATGACTATTGCAGACTCATAACAGTATCCCGCTCGATCAATTCAGTTTCCAGCTGGATAAGTTCAGATACCGTATCCGGATGCTTTATCCGATCGAGAACAGCCCTTACCGCCCTTGAGCCGATATCCTCTTTAGGAACCCTGATTGTGGTCAGCTTCGGAATCATAAACTCGGCCAGTGATAGATCATCAAATCCAATAACTGAAGCCTGTTCTGGACAACGATAACCCCAGTTGGATAATTGACGCAGCACTTCAATCGCAAGCATATCGTTCGCACAGAAAAAGCCGGTTACTTTCTCTTCGGTTATTGCAAGGCGCAGCTTCTCCACAAATTCAGCGTTCGTATAATTACCTCGTCCACTTACACCTAATCCTCTTACCCATGTTACGTTTACTTGCTCCAACGATCCCTTATTATGCTCTCTTACTGTATCCTCATAGCCCCGATCCCGTTCCCTAAAGCTCCAGGCCGTTTCCATATCTCCTACAAACGCCAGACTGCGGTGTCCAGCCTGCAGCAGCCGGTTTGTCGCTTCACATGCTCCCTGATAGTTATTCGCTAATATATGGTCATGTTTTCCATTCTGAATATTAGAGTCCACAAGGACACAAGACATTCCTTTCGCATCTAACGCTTTCACATAAGATTCAGGCATATGTCCAAGCAAGAGCGCTCCATCTACCTTCTGCTCATTAATACTTGAAGGAAGCCCTTCTAGAGGATCTACTGAGATATCAACACCTGATAAGATCATACTGAAATCATGTGACTGCAGCTCTTTATCGATGCCGCGAATAATTTTGCCCCAATACTCGATATCACTCAAATAAGCTTCCGGCATCAGAACGGCGATATTGCCAGTCTTCGCATAAACGGATGATTTCCGCAGCTTGTCAAAGGAATAGCCCATCTCATGTGCTGTTTTCCATATCTCCTCGCGCGTTCCGTTATTTACAGCCGGATCATTGGACAACGCTTTAGACACAAGAGCTTTCGAGACGCCGACCTGATCGGCAATCATCTGCAAGGTTACCTTTCGCAATGGCCATACTCCTTACCACTTTTTTGAACTTATTATAATTGTTTTTTAAACTCTCTTCAACTTTTATTCAGCCGCAGGCAAAATTCAAACAGCGGTACAGATCTCTGCACCGCTAATGGGTATTAAGGAGTAAATGGCTCTGACACGATAACTTCAGAATAGCCGCTGGGCCGATTAGACACACCAAAGGCTCGTAAACGATACCAGGTTCGAACTGAATGCGCCCTTGTTGGATCAATCCATGGCGCTCCATAATCACCGGGACGTTTATCATACACTGTCACCCACGGCCCTTCGCCGCTTGCCGTCGATTTCTCCAGCGAATAGGAAGCCGCGCCAACAACGCCTTGGAAATACACCGTACCCTTTTCTATCTTCAAGACCGGGACATCCGGCTGAATCGGCTGCGGCACTTCTCTTCCACTCATCCGATAACCGTGGCTTCTCAGCTGCTGGATACGTGCTGCCAGATCCGGATTGATACCGCTGCTGGGATAATGAACGGAAAATCCATCAAAATGATGAACGTATCCACCTTCATCGGCGTGTGGGAACAACGACCAGAACGACGTTCCGGATACCACTTCATTCTCTTCAGCAGCTGCAAGGAATTGCCCCAGATCACAATCCGGCCAACCAAATTCGCCTGCCATATATACTTTTCCCGCTTCAACTACTTGCTTAGCATCCTTCACCAGCGCTTCGGCATTGGCAGGATAATAATGGACATCGAGAATATCCAAGCTATTAACCGCTAATTTATCTGCATCGAGCTGAAACTGCTTGCCATGTGCAACAAGGTGGTTGTTATCGATAGATTTAATATAGTCGCAAATCTCCTTCACCCATTCAACAGGCGCAGCATTAAGCTCATTGCCCAATTCCCACGCCATGATCGTTGGGTCCTCTTTATACGCAATACCGCTGTACGTATTTACACGATTCAGAATAACGGCGATATAGCTCTTGAAGTCTTCAATGACATCACGATTGGTATAAAATAAATCTCTATCCGTTAAGTCACGCCACCCTGTAAACGTTTCTCTGCCGCCATGATAATAAGCCCAGTTGCAGACGAAAGGAATGATTAATCGCAGCCCACGATCTTCCGCTTCCTTAATTGCATAATCCACACGTCGAAACGCTTCTTCATTATACTCACCAAGCCTTGGAGACAAGGATTTCGGATCACCTACTGAAGCACCTAGCGTATGGGAACGAACAACATTCGCCCCCATCTCAACCGCTGTATCTAGTGCATTGCAGACACGAAATGGTGTAGGCCAATCTACTCCGCCAACATTCTCGTCAAGGCCCAGCCAATAAATATTCGGCCCAGCGAAACGATAGGGTAGACGCCCCTCATAGAGAGAGCTTCCCGCTCTCGTAATAAATGGCTTCTTTATCGTCATTTAAGAACTCCTGCCTTCTCATTTAATTCGTTTAGCTGTTCCTTAGCCTTTTACCGCACCACTTGTTACGCTCGAGAAAATATATCGCTGCAGGAACAAATACAAGACGACCGTCGGAATCATGATGACAAGAATAATGGCGCAAATATAGCCCCACTGTGCTTGGTTATTGCCGGCAAACCGCTGGATAGAAGTCGCTACGACAACTAGCTTCGAATCCGGCATGTACAGGAACGGAATATAAAGCTCGTTATAGATGTTAATCGTCTTCAGAATGACCAGCGTAGCTGTAGCCGGACCGAGCAGCGGCAAAATAATCGTCCGATAGATTCGGAATAAATTTGCACCGTCCATCATGGCGCTTTCATCCAGCTCATAAGGAATGTTCTTAATGAACTGCAGATAGAGATAAATCTGTACGACATCCGCTCCAACGAAGAGCAGGATTGGACCATAAAGGGTGTTGTAGAGTCCCATGGTATGGATGATGGAGAAGACAACAACTTGCGTCGTAATGGCCGGGATTAATGTAGCGAAGAGGAATGCGCCTAGCAGAATTTTTCTGCCTCTAAATTCAAAGCGCCCTACCGCATAAGCCACCATCGTCCCCAGCACAATGTTACCTAGCAGCGAAACGATAATGATGATAAATGTGTTGCCAAACGCTTGCCAGATATGTGCTCTCTCCATTGCTACCTGGAAGTTCTCGAAGTTAAGGAAGCTGCGCGGTAAGGCAAACGGGCCGCTGACCTCATCCTCCTGCTTGAAGGCATTAATGAATACGACGTAGGGAGGGAAAAACACGGCGAATGTTCCCACAAGCAGCAGCACGTATTTGATCGATTGAATGGGATCGAATTTCTTCATGCTTATCCCTCCTTTCTCTTGATGACAAGATTTTGCAGCCCAAGTATAAGAATCGTAAGGACTAGAAGCACGACACTCATCGCAGAAGCCAAGCCAAAGTTATTGAATTGGAACGCGGTCTCTACCGTCTTCAGAACGAAGGTTTCACTCGCTCCTGCTGGCCCGCCATGCGTCAGAACAAATGGAAGATCAAATACCGCAATTGCACCGCTTAGGGTAAGGAACATATTGAGCTGAATGATCTTTGTCATATTCGGTAAAGTCATATGCCAGAAGGTTTGCATCCGCCCTGCCCCGTCAAGCGTAGCCGCTTCATACATATCAGCCGGAATCGACTGCAAAGCTCCTAAGTAAATAACCATGTTATAGCCCATAAACCGCCAGAAGCCGATGGATGCGAGCGAATAATTGACGATGCTAGTATTGCCAAGCCAGCTTTGTTTCCAGGAATCCAGTCCCAGCAGCCCAAGCAGTGAGTTCAAGGAGCCGGTTGTTGTATCAAAAACATATTGGAACATGAACGCAACCGCTACCGCATTCATGATAAATGGCAGGAACAAAATAACACGAAACACGTTACGCCCGCGCAGCCTCGAGTTTAAGATAACGGCAAAGAGCAGCGCGACGATGTTTTGCACAACACCTACAACAACGTAAGGGATCTGATGGACGAATACGCCAAATAGATCAGGGTTTGAGAAAATCTCACGGTAATTATCAATGCCGAGCCAGCTCACATGATTGTTGAGCCCATCCCAATCGGTGAAGCTATAGTAGATTAATCGAACTGCCGGATAATAAGTGAATGTAAGCAATAAGAGAACAGGGACTGCCAAGAATCCGATAATAACAAGCTTTCTTTGCGTTTTATAAGCCATACCGTTCATTGTTCACCACTCTTTTCTATCTTCTGCTTCTATATAAGCAAAGTGGATTATCGTAAAGTCTCGGGATAATCCACTTTGCTGTTTGAATCTTATTTACTTACAGCTTTTTTCGCTTTTGCCCATTTGTCATTGTATTTATCAAGAATGGACTGTGGATCCTTGCTCAGAACAAATTCTTGTACAAAGGCTTCTTTTGTAATCTGTGCTTGGTTTACGATCTCCGTCGATTCCGGGGTATCCGTTACCGCTTCGATCTTAGTAGGATTAAAGCTTTCGAATTCAGCCAGCTGCGGCATATCCGATTGTCTATCCTTCAACACTGGAATAAAGCCTGCGAACTTATCAAATCCGGAATCCTCCAGCATCCATTTCACGAATGCTTTTGCCGTTTCAAGATGTTTACTGTTTTTGTTAACGCCATAACCCCAGTCTGGTGCAAGAACTACATTCACTTTACCTGAGTTGTCATAAGGCATTGGGAAGAATCCAACATTCTCCGAAGTCGTGCCGCTGCTGATGACTTGTGGAATGACCCAGTTACCAAGGAAGTACATCGCAAATTTGCCGCTTGCTACATCCTTCTTCGATTGCTCCCAGTTTGTTGAGTTAATATCAGGCTCAAGGTAGCCTTTCTCGTTCATCGTACGGATGATTGTCAATGCTTGTCCATAAGCATTATCCATCGTATAAGGCGCATCAGAATTGACACGTTCATTGTTCAGATTGGCATTACCTGCAATGGAGGAAGGAAGCTCGGAGCCCCACGGGTAAAGAGGCCATTGATCTTTGAAGTTGGATGCGAATGGAATGATACCTTTGGCTTTCAGCTTCTCTGCTGCAGCATAGAATTCGTCCAGCGTTTTCGGAACGCTTGTAATGCCTGCGTCAGCGAAGGCTTTCTTGTTGTATACAATACCTGTTGTTGTAGCGCCTACCGAGATGCCGTACACTTTTCCTTCGAAGCTCTTATAATCTTTGAAGTAAATTTTGTCATTCAGACCAAGATCATCAAGCGGGGCGAAATATTTCGGCAAATCAGAAGCAGTGATCGTTGGTACCAAAACCACGTCAGGGAAGTCGCCAGTCGAAAGACGGATTTTCGTATCCTTATCAACATCTTTTACCGCTTCAAATTTCACTTCTGCATTCGGGTACTTTTCTTTGAAGCGTTTCGCGTAATCGACGTACTCCTTGTCAATCATGTCCGTGCGATTTGTAAGGAATGTAATTGTTCCGCTGATCTCGGAAGCTGGATCAGCTGCCTCAGTTGTCGTTCCATTGTTGCCCGTTTTTGCGTTATTTGCCGTATTTTTCGCGTCATTGTTATTTCCACAAGCAGACAACATCGTGATCGACACAGCAGCAGTTAGTAACAAGCTCAAACTTTTCTTCAACTTTCTTACCCCCTGAGTTATATGTTTTGTTACCGTTTACAACTAGAGAATATCACCAATATCAATTTATTTCAACTATTTTTTAAAAATATTTAAACTTTTAATTTAAATTGAATTGAACATTCGCTTTAGCGGACTACTGCTCATTCTATCGCCATATCAAGACCAATCAGCTTTTTGGCCACAAAAAAAAGCCCTTCCACAAGGAAGGACCGTGTAATAAATATTTAATAAACTAATTTACCACTTTACCCGAAATCTCCAGATCACTTGGAACATTCGCTGTTGAACCGCGCTGAACAAGCGTTGTTGAGATCATAACCAGCTCAGGAAGCTTATCCGGCGTATTCAGACGCTCGAGAATAAGCTGCGTCGCTTTAACCCCAATCTCCTCTTTAGGTACACTTATGGTGGTAAGCCCCTTGATCTCGGCGAGTGTCAGGTCATCAAATCCCACTACGGACAGCTGATGCGGATACTCCACTTCCCAATCCGAGAAAAAGACCATCGAATCGATTGCAATCAAATCATTCGCACAAAAGACCGCTGTTACCGGACTATCCGACATTAGTGAGCGCTTCAGCTTAACTACGTACTCCGGCTTCGTATACATCCCGTTACCGCTTACACCCATCCCTTCGATGGTTACAAAGCTGGCCTCTTCTTTGCCGTTTGTATTAAAGCTTTGAATGGCTGCCTTAAAGCCTCTGTAACGTTCAGAGAAGCTCCAAGTCGTCTCGACGTCGCCGAGGAATGCCAGCTTGCGATGACCAAGCCGGAGCAGCAATTGCGCAGCCTGATAAGCACCTTGATAGTTATTCGCCAGCACGAGATCTACTTCAGGATCTTGTTCGCTTGGGTCAACCAGGACAAACGGAATTCTCCGTTTCTTAAGCTGATCTGTATATTCCTTCGGCAATTGTCCAAGTACGATTGCGCCGTCCACTTTGTTTTCCGTAATGCTCGTTGGCATCCCGTCATTGACCCGCAGCGACACATCGATCGAGGACAACAGCATGCTGTAGTTGTATTCAACCAGTTCACGGTCAATACCCTTAATGATTTTCCCCCAGTATTCGGGATCATCGAGATAAGCTCTTGGCATTAATACCGCGAGGTTGCCCGTGCCGGCAGATATCATTTTTTTCTTTGATGATTTTATTTTATAACCAAGCTCTTCGGATGTCTTCCAGATCAATGCCCGAGTCTCCTCGTTCACAGCTGGATCATTCGATAAAGCTTTTGAAATCAACGCTTTAGAGACTTTCAATTGATCTGCAATTATCTGCAAAGTAACCTTTTTAATGGTTTCCAACTCCCTTAATCAATCTCTTATCCCTACTATATATTTTTTTTCAACTTATTTCAACTTATTGCTGAAAATAAAACAAAACGGGGTATGACATCGCCGTCACACCCCGCTTCGAACCGTTCAACAACGGTACTTCTTTCTGCTTTTTTACGAATTCAGCTTGTTGAATAGATTGTAAATCAACTGCGCAGCTTGCGCTCTTGTTGCATGACCCTGAGGCATAAAGCTGCCGTTGCCCATTCCTTGAATGAGACCCGCTTGATGAATCGATTGTACCGCTTCAGATGCGTAGCTGCTTACTTTATTTTGATCCGGGAACAGCTTCGCTTCAGAATCACCTGCTAGATCCAGCTTCATCAATTGAGCCGCACGGTAGAACATCACCGCCATCTCCTCACGGGTGATCAGATCATTTACGCCAAAGCTGCCGTCTGATTTACCATTTACAATACCCAGCTTTTGCGCGCTAAATACCGCTTCTGCATACCATGCACCACGTGCTACATCAGAGAACGTTCCTGTTGCAGCCGGATCATTAAGCTCTAATGCCTCCATCAGCATTTTCAGGAATGCCGCACGAGTTACATTACTATTAGGCTCAAAATGTCCTCCACCTACACCTTGAATAACGCCGCGGGCAGCAAGGAACTGAATGCTGTCCGTTGCCCAAGCAGCATTCGCGAGATCAACGAAGGAGACCTTCGCAAAGCCTGCACTATACGCGCTGAAATGTGTGGCCGAGAATTGTACTTTGCCTGTATCGGCATTGTATTTCCCGTTTTTGATTACTTCGAGCTGTCCATCGTTATTCAAATAATACACAATCACTTGTTCTGGGTCCTCATTTGTTCCAAGCTCATAAGGCATCTCTACCTGGATGCTGCCCAGCTCCATATCCTTCAGCTTAACGCCATCCAGACTTACTTCGATATCATAGACAGCATGACCGCCCAGCAGCTTTCTTGCTTCAGCAGACAATGTACTGTCATCGACTTTCGAAGCTTTTACCTGCAGTGTGGAAGCGGCTTGCCCTCTCTCCTTAAGCAGACTACTGCTTACTGTAAATGTCACGAGACCGGTATCAATTCGAATGCCTTGTGCTACTGTAATAAGCGGTTTAACAGGAACGTCTACGGTAACGGAACCTGCTTTAGCACCTGGCTTCACGACAATATGAACTGTTTTATCGTTGTTTTGCTTCAACGCTTCTTGAATATCCTTCTCGTTGATCTTAATCGACACTTTGTCTGAGTTTTTATTAGCAGGCTGTACCGTTAATTGTCCGTTCTGAATAGACACAGAATCAACAGGATCAACCGGTGTTGTAGGCTGTGTCGGATTCGTCGTGGTTGTCTTCGTTACCATCACAACAGCAGAAGCCACTTTACTGCCATCTGTAGTTGCAGCAGTAATATTTGCCGTTCCAATGCCAATAGCGGTCACTTTGCCCGATGCGTCGACCGTAGCAACTGCTGTGTTATTGGATGTCCAAGTCACCTGTTTGTTCGTTGCATTTGCTGGACTTACCGTCGCAGTCAGCTTTTCCGTTCCGCCAACGTTTAAGCTAATTTCATTTTTGTTCAGCGTGACACCAGTAACGGCAACATTTGACAGTTCCCCTGTTTTCACAAGCTCGACATCATCAACCCCAATCCAGTGATCACCAAGATCCTTGGAATGGAAGCCAATCGAAACCTTTCCGTCTCTTACTTCAATGCCCGAAATTTTCAAATAAGCCCACGAGCTCTCGCCAGTTGGAATATTAACTTTTTGTTCTGAAGGTTGACCCTCATTCACGATCATTTCAGCTGCCTGCTGGCCGCCTTTGGATTTGGTCCAAGCCCGTGCTTCGTAGATGCCATCCGCCAAATCCGTTATTTGCTCAGTCGATGTCACCTCATAAGGCGCATTATTCCAATGGACAAGCTTGTAAGCACCGGTACGCGAGCCGCTTTCCAGCTTCACAATTCCGTTCGTCACATCATTGCCCTCAGCATCTTTATGCACCCAATGAGTCGGCAATACTGGCCATGCAGCCGGATCTACCGGTTCGTCAAAACTGCCATTCAGCACATAGTTCGTAAGAACAGGTCCGCTTCCATTTTCCTCTGTGTAAGGATTGTTTGGTACATTCACATTTACTGCAGATGTGTCAGAACTCATGACTGTACCGTTATACAATTCAACGGATGCTTTAATGTCTACAGCCCCATTAGCCAGCTTGGAAGTGGTATATGACCATTCACCATTTGGCCCAACAGGAGCATAGAACACTTGCTTGCCAGCACGAATCGTTACATCAGTGGCCTTTGTTGCTGTACCGCTGATTGTGTAAGGCAACGAGGTAATCTCGGACTCGGCATCGCTAATCATAACGGTGGAAGCTTGAAGCTTATCCATAAACTTCGCCCCGTTGATATCGTCGATGTAAATGGCACCCGATGTCGAGATCGAGTCATCCACGCCGCCGATATAGAAGGATACCGCCGTAATGTTCACGCTCGCATCTGGTCTTGCTGTCGTATCACTGCTATACCAGGATGGGAAACGGAAATCATCAAACGGCACGTACATGAGACGAGGCTCACTGCCCTTGAACACTGTCTTGGTCTCCCAGAACTTGCCGCTTGCGTCCGTGAACTGAATGGCAAGCTCATTGCCTGAGCCATCCGGCTGGAACCAGAACGTGAAGCCGTCATAGCCAGTAAGGTTCAAGAAATCAGGATTAAAGCTGCCGCCGGCATAGCCTGGACCTGCATAGTTATAATCGATCCGCAGGCCATAATTGCCTTCTGATTTATGTGCGTTGTCCAAAGACAAATCAAATGCGCCGCCTCCCGCATTACGTGAGAACGCCTTGTTAATAAGCGCATTATAGCCGCCATAACCTTCGAAGTTATCCAGCTTGGAAGCATTCGCCATGCGGATATCATCCAAATAAATGACACCTGAATTAGCTGCCGCATTTGTTCCACTGCTGACATAGATCGCAAATTCCTTTACATGCGACAACTCAATCGCCTTGCTGCCATAAGCCGTCACATTCCATTCAGGCTGAACAAAATCGGATAATTTGATCTCAACTGTCCGCCCCGCATTACCTGCGAGCGTCAATGGCGCTTCATATACGCGATTGTCCGTCATTGTCAGCTGGAACGACAGTTTATTCGAGGATCCGTCCGGCTTCACCCATGCATGAAGCGAGTCAAATCCAGACAAATCCACATCACCAAGAGAACGGGACAAGCCCGCATAATAAGAGGAATCAAAGGCATAGTCTACTTTTACCCCGTAATTACCATGATTCTTATTTGTTGTATCAAGGGCGATGCCGATGCTGTCCCCGTTCGCATTAGCGGTATAACGCGCTTTGATTTTATCATCTACCCCGTAGTCATATTCTCCATCTTCAAACACGTTAGCAGGGGCTTTGTCCGTAAGCGGAATTAGGTTGGAACCATACCCAATTTCCACTTGGCTAATGGCTGGTGAATCACCGTCTGCAGTTGCAGGATAGACAGCCTTCAAATATCGTGTAGACGCCGGCAGTGCAAAGTCGGTATAGATCACTTTATTCCAACCTTCACTAGTTGCGGTTTGACTGACAACCGGATGAATAGGTACATAATTATCGCCGTCAATAGAAGCCAAGAATGACAGTGTACTGCTGGAATTGGCATAGGTGGTAAATCGATATGAGGTCATATCTCCGCCTACCTGATAGACAACTTCACCAGTGCTTCCGTCTGTGCGTCCAAGCGCCTTTTTGTTTTCCGTGTAAGGCTGTTCGTCCTTCAACACGAGATTCGAGGTCTGACTAAAGGTCGTTCCTGCAAAAGTATGATCAATTACAAATCCGTTTCGCTGAATTGGCGAAACACTTTGGAAACCTGTTCCATCGTACGTATATTCCATTTGAATGTTATCAATCTGCACCGAGTTGCTTCCTGGAACAACAAACTTAATGAAGCGTGTATCCGCCGGAAGCTGATCGACCGATGATACCGAACCATTCACGACAGGCTCGATTTCCGTATAGTTGCCATTCGAAGAAGAGGCAAACCAGCGGATTACACCCGTGCCTGTGAAGGTAACCGAAGCTTTGTTCATCGGAACCGGAGAAGCGTAGATCAGATAGCCGGGGTTCGATGTCGACACATACGCTTTGAAGCCTATCCCTACTTCACTGCCAACCGACGAACTAGTCTGCACATTTGACGATTGATCATACACATAGGTTTTGCGTTTCTGTGCATCCTTCTGCAGCAGGCTCATCTCATCAATAATGACATGCTCCGCTGTTGTACTTACTTCATTAGACCAAGGAGACACACCTGATTCATTTACACCACGTACACGGTAGGTGTAAGTTACACCGCTCAATGCTTGTTCATCATGGAACGCAGGTGTTCCGGCGCGTCCGCCATCTGAGAAGTCAGTCGTTACCGTTGTCCAGTCTTCGCCGTTCTCGGTACGCTGCACTTCATAACCCGAAGCACCTACCGAGCCTTGCCATTTGATATCCGCTACCGAAGTAATCGGGAACAGCATTGGCGCATTAGCAGGCGCAGGGATGGCAGGAACGTCTGATGTCATAGCCACATCGTTCTCATTCATATAGTGCGCATACTTGTATACCGTACGAATAATATCCGTTTCCCCGTAATAATCTCCCGACGAGAAGCCCGGCCAGTGATAGGAAGCCCAGTTGCCCGGATCTTCATCATGCCAATAGAAGCCGCCGCTGTCCTTATGCGGACGAAGCGACCAGATCATAATGCCGTCCGTGCCATTTTTCAAAGCAGCATTGTAAAGCGCTTCGACAGGAGCACCAGTCGTATAAAGTCCAAATTCACCAAGAATATAAGGCTTCTTGCCTGCAGCAGCTGCGCTGTCCGCATTAATACGATCGATGAAATTACCTGTGTAGAAGTGATCCCCTACGATGTCGACATTCGGATCTTCCAGTGAAACGTTATTCACTGCGAACCGGCCATCCAGCAGCAGTTGGCTAGGGTTCTCCGTATTTCTTACGTAGTCGGCAATTTCCGTTGTCCATGCTTGCGGGAACTTATCCTGGTTGTAACCGCCCAGCTCATTCCCCGTCTCCCATGCCAGAATTGCCTTGTCATCCTTGTATTTCACACCTGTAATCGTGTTTACACGGTTCATCATGTAATGAATCACTTGTTTGAAATCAGAGATCACAAGCGGATCGGTATAAAATTTCCATGCATCCGGATCATTAGCAGCATCACCGCTGATCGTTCCCGGATAACGGAAGTTAACGTAGCTCTCAATCCCGCCTACCCATTGCCATTGGTCAACAAACGGAATTACAACCCTTACGCCGTACTTATTGGCTAGCGCCAGCAGATTATCGAGCTTAACGAATCCAGCTTCATTAAATTGCATGACACCTTCTTCATCCGGCCCAAGTACAAACGCGCTTCCTGCGTTCGAATTATCATATCGCTTAACTGACGGCACATAAGTCCTTGTCACATTGCCGCCAATCGCTGCAATCGTACGGAGCGCATCCTCTTGAGAGAAGGCCGGATCACTCATTCCTCCCGGATAGTTCAATGAGGCAAAACGAAATTCCTTCGTTCCATCCATCAGCTTGTCGCCATCGGTTGTAATAAAATCCGTAAACACGGATGCTTCGCCCTCACCGCTCGAAGCCTTCGCCGACTGACCACCAGCGACCGGAGCCAGCATACCAGTTAACAGCGCCGTAACGAGCAGAAGCGGCCATTTGCGTTTCGACTTGCTTTTACGTTCGTTCACATCATTCACTCCTAATAAAATAATGAATAAGTCCATCAACTTGTTAGCGCTTACAATTCAATTGAATAGTAAAGCGCCTGCCTTGCTTTTGACTCACGAGAAATAAATTCAGCATTTCCAGGATCTAATCTATTTCAATTTTTATTATACTTTTAATTATACTTTAGTCAATATTTTATTTAACTTTTAATTAAAAATTATCAACTGATATCCATATCCTTTTGCCCCCGAATTTTATAACCCGAACAACAAACCTAATCCAATTTGTCGAAATCCCGTTATTACCGCCATAAAACTGCTACCAGCCAACGAGGGGATCTGGGTATTCAAGCCCAAATCCCCTCTGGAAAAACAATAAAAACCTAATATAAAGTTGAAATTTGTTGAATAAATCCTATTTCAAAGCAGGCAATTCATCCCTCGTGATCACATTAGAAGCCCCATACAACGCTTGAATCTGAGCATTCGTATTGCTGCTGAACGTAAGCTCCGCCCAGCTCATTGCAAATACCCATTTCGGTTGAGCTGCAAGCTGGCTGGCGGTCGGAAGCACTGCACACTCGCCAATCGCAATTGGCTTTCCACCTGCAACGCTTAAGGCCGTATTGTACTTCGTTGTTGTGAAGCCATCCGAGTTATAAACGTCCAGTGCGAAGATATCCCAATAACCAGCTCCAGGGTTGTACCCGCTCCAACTCAGATCCAGATCCTGCATGTCCCATACCCAGACTAAATTGGTTAGTCCTTTCGTATTCACAAGATAGTCATGCGTCAAGCGGTAAAGTGCCGCTGTTCCATTTGTTCCCGAACGCCCTGCCCACCAGAACTGGCTCTGATTCATCTCATGGAACGGACGGAACAGAACCGTTACCTGGTTATCCTCAAGGTACTGCAGATAAGTCGCGTACGTATCCAGCCGCGCTTTCCACGCATTATTCAGTGTGCCGCCATTTGTAATTAAGTCCGTCCATTGCGTATTGGAAAGCTCGCTGACCACACCACCATCCCAGCTGCCGGCATCGGACTGTGTTGGCGGAGTGACATGCATCATCAGTTGGACGATTGCACCGTTCTTGAATTGATTTTTCGCTTCCTCAATCATGGTCCAACGATTACTTACATCACTGGAAGAGAACAGAAAATCACCGCTCCAAAGTCCCGGATAACGCCCAGCAACACTATTAGCCTGATTTGTTTGTACAGCTGGGTTGGAATTTGGTTCACGATTATGGATGCCAATGACCGTCTTGCTGCCATCAATACTCTTCAAATAGTCGAGCACACCAACTTTATCTGTTGAAGCGCTTCCATAGATTTCGAATTCGATGATCGAGAACCCATATGCAGTCGCTAGTTGAATACAATAGATTTTCACATATCTCGCGGTTGTAGCCGCAAAGTTAATCGTGTTCTTGCCGCCGGTTCCGCTGTAATTAGAGTAGACTGTCGTCCAAGTGGAATTGTTTGTAGAAGTCTGAATTTGAAATTGTGAGGCATAAGCCGCTTCCCATGCTACCGCAACACTTGCTACGGTCTGATTGGAACCCAGATCAACGATCATCCACTGCTGATCAGCGTAAGAGGAAGACCATCGTGTATTGCCATTCGCATCCACCGCATTAGAGCCCGGATAGCTGGAGGATTCCGTCGATGAGACCGTCACCGGCCTGTTGTATGCGATATTTGGCGCTGCTGATGCATGATCGGAGCTAAACCATGAACTGCCGATAAAACCCGTTAATGCCAAACATAATACAACCCATGTCAAACCTAATTTTTTAATCATTGCTACACCTCCGTTTAGGATAAAATCATGTAAACAGAAAACGCCTCCGAATTGAGCTGTTCATAGACCACCTCCTTTCGAATAGCACAGCAAATAACCCCCTCTCTCCTAGCTATAAAGCTTTATCTCAGGGGGCTATTTGTTATTTGCAATAAAAGCAGTCAACTTCGATTCAGACTTCACCTGCGCACCAATCCAACTCACGCTTCAGCAGCTTTAGATAAGAGGGATGCTGCCATACTTCTACATAGTGACCAGGTGTCAACACAGCAACCCTCCCAAGCCCCTGTTTGCGACGCCATCCAGCCGGATAATTGCCATATGCAGACTCCGAGGTAAGAAATACGTCTCCTGATTCAAATTCCATTTGGTAATGTTCATCATGGACAACGAACGGCTCGAGTTCAGGCTCCAATACATCTTGAACAGGAACAGGGTGAAGCACAACCTCACCGGGAGCAGGATGCGAACGGAATCCGCCGCCGATTAGACTGCGGAACAACGGTTCCTCCAGATAGCCAACCGTACCGGCATGGATAACAAATAGTCCTTTCCCTTGTTCAACAAAAGCTTGGAAGCAGCCTTGCACCTCCTCCGTCAACCAAGACGTGCGATCTGAAGCCGAAACACGATTGGACTTAGCCAATACGATCAACTCACATTGATTCATCCATGCTTCCGACCAATCTTTTGCATGCTCGATATAATCAAGCTCGTATTGATCATTTGCAAGCTGAGCGAAGCCTTGCTGAACGACCTCCGCCGGATGCCACTCATCATGGCAGATTACCCCAACACGCATAACCTTAAATCCCCCCATCCCTTATTTCCGTAGTGGCAGCCAATCGAGCGCCCGCCTCACATACTTGTCCCAGAACTCCCAATCATGACCTGCACCTGACTCAACTTCATATAACAGATTGATACGGTTATGAAAGGTTTCGTGGAAGGACTGATTAATATCATAGTTATGATCATTGGTTCCGCAGGCTTGATAAAAGGCAGGCATTGTAACACCTTCTGCCAATCGCCGCTCCAACAGCTGCCCGATATTGTTGTCGCTGCCCACATATTCCTCATACGAGCCGAAGGTCAGCATAGCCTGTTTTGAGAAAACCGTATTATTAAACAAGGTCTTTCCCTCAAGACGTGTACGCTGATCTAGACTTCCGGATAAGCTAGCGACCGCTGCATACCTCTGCGGGTAACTAACACCTAACTTAAATGCTCCGTACCCGCCCATCGACAATCCAATCGCAAATGTATCCTCCCGCCCTTCTGAAATAGGGAAAAACGATTTTACGATCTGCGGCAACTCTTCGGCTATATAGGTAAAATAATCATAGCCATGCTTCATATCGGAATAGAAGCTGTACTGCACAGAAGGCATAATCACCGCTATTCCCTTTTCAGCTGCATACCGCTCAATCGAAGTATTACGCTGCCATGCGGAATGATCGTCTGATGCGCCATGAAGCAAGTACAACACAGGATAGGGCTGCACAAATGGCTCAGACGGACGATGATAACGCTCGGGCAAGATTACATTCATAGAGCATCCCTGCCGCAGCGTTTCGGAGAGAAACTGCACCTGTAAAAAAGCCATCACTATCGCCTCCTAAGCAACTACCATTGCATTTCATTGCCAGCATAATCAACAAATGGAGGATGGGCGGTTTCATTCTCCTCCAACGCGTAACGAATAATAATATCCACGATTCCGCTGGCAGCCTCTTCCGCTTCTATCGCGGCATTCTCATTGCGTTTGCCGCCCATATACGTTTTCATCCATCCCGGATGAATGGCCATCGCTTTCCCACCTCGACTACGCAGCTCATTATGTACGATGTTCGTCTGCACGTTCAGCGCCGCCTTCGACATACAGTAGCCATACCAGCCCTCCCGCCAGGTCTGGTTGATTTGGCCTGCTTCTGACGAAATATTAACGACAAGTTTGTCATCACCCTGCACAAGTAAGCCGCTTAAAGCTTGCGTCATCCGCAGTGGTCCAAGCGTATTTACTTCATACATTCTACGAATCAGCTCATAATCGATGCCGCCAAATACAGAGCTGTCGTGGTTGCCTGCAATCCCAGCATTATTCACAAGCAAATCCAGCTTACCGAACTGATCCTCAATCGTATTTGCGGCACGTAAAGCACTCTCTTCATTTGAAATATCCAATAATATTGGCGTGATCAACGAACTAAGCTCGGCCGGTAGATGATCCAGCGCTGTCCATTCCGTCATATAACGGCCAGCGAATACCACATACCCTTTTCGAGCCAGTGCAATCGCCAGCTCATAACCAAGTCCGCGGTCTGCGCCAGTTACACATGCGACTTTCCCCTTCATTTACACTCCTCATTCCCGCTCAATTGTCCACTCCGCCAGTTATGAACCGGCGCCCAGCCAAGCAGCTTCTTCGCCTTTGCATTACTCGTCCAAGCCCGATGACCGGATAAGTCTTGTCTAATATCGGTCACATGCGGATAGTACCGATGAAGCAGCTCCGTATTAGGAAGCAAAGAGCAGGTATCATCTGCAGCTACATTCATCGTTTCACAACCAAGCCCTTCTGCCTCAACAGCTAATCGGCATGCCGCTGCCGCATCGCGCACATCAACATGGCTCCACAAAAACCGCTCAGCACGCGAATAAGTGGACAACCAGTCGTATTCATCAGGCAGTGCAGCATGGCCGAATCGAAGATTCATAATTTGCATACCAGTACGTTGAAAAATCATGCTAGCAGCCTGTTCGCCTGCGATTTTGGACAGTCCATAACTGTCTTGAGGAAGCAGCGGATGTGATTCATCAACCGGAAGGAAACGCGGATCGAACCTTTTTTCTGCATAACAAAAACCATAGATAGATTCGCTGGAAGCACAAGCCGCTTTCTTTATACCAAGTCCTGCCGCCGCCTCCAGAACATGATAAGTGGATAACGTATTGTTCATAAATACCAATTCATCCGGAAAAGTGCCCGGCGCATTGATACCTGCAAGATGGATAACCGCATCCACTCCCCGCAGCGCTCCATACACTTGACCTAGCTTAGTCAGATCTACGATCTTCGTTTGGCAAATCCGTTTGACTGGCAGCTCCCGGTCAATACACACAGCTTCATAGCCAAACGCGAGTAATTCCTTAATGACCTGCCTGCCGATTCTGCCATTACCTCCTGTAACTGCAACCTTCAAAAGCCCCCCCCCTCACTGCATCCACTCTTCTGCGATGGACATGGAAGTGAGAAGAACGAAGCTGCATGCCGGTAACGTGACCTTGATGCCCGCATCCAGATTCACATCACTGCGCAGGCTTGCAGGAACAGGAAAACCATCTGGATCAGCAGGACGTAATGATTCGGCATATACATATTCCGCTAACGTTCGAACCTCATGCACACCAGTCACTACAAAGGTGAGCTGCATAGACTCAGAACCTTCATTCACAATCGCTACGGTTACACCATTATCCGCAAATGCCGCAGCACCTCTCACCAGTGGTCTGTTGCCAAGATCTACACGAACGGTTCTGCATCCTCTTGGCATGTACCTGGACAATAGCGACATTGGATAATACCACGGTCGAAGTGCCTGCTCCTCTACTGGTCCAACCGTATTCCAGAAGCCCCATGTTTTCAGCTCGCCCGAGCCTCTTGTGTAACCCGGTGCCCGATGCATCGAATCATCCAGCATCCAAGCAATCATCCCTGCTTGCCCGCCGAGAATAGATTGAATCGTAAAGTCAGCCATAAGGACGCCATACTTAAACGTCTTTACGCGCGGCTGCTGATCATGGAGCTCATCCTTCCCCTCCACAATCCCCGCTTCAGTCATCAGATAAGGCTTCGAAGCGCCTTCCGGATCATGCTCGTCGATGTAGCTGCGCTTCACCCTAATCTGCCGCTCCATCTCCCCACTTCGAATATCCTCATCCATCACATAGCGATGCACATCATATGCTGACAAGATCGGGCCATGCTCATGAACAGACCAATCTACCCACTCATCCTCATTAGAGGAATCCGGGCCCAGCAGCTCAATTCTGCCCCATAACTGACGCTTTCTCATAATACCCTCAAGGTTGCGCAAACCTCTTGACCAAATGGCAAACCGATCGCCGTCTTCCGTTGCCCAATAGCCATTCGGCTCATTAATGAAGTTGTAATAACGCAGCACCGTGTAACGCCGCACATCAAGCATGTACGCCAGGAAATCGCCAATTAACTCTGCCCAGACAGGATTGTCGGAAACCGTGATCCCTATTTCGGGACTACGGCTCCATTCGCCAATAATGACGTCTATCCGGTGCTCCTCACAAAAGTCAAGAATACGATACACCCTGCGCATATGCGCGGACTCCCAATCATAGATCGGATTACCCGCTTCATCCCAGCCTGTAACATAGGAGGCCGCTCGCAGCATCAGCCTAATGATCGGAACACGCGTGTATGCAACCCGCTGAAAAATCGTCTGCCACTGCTCTTCTGTATAATCGTGATCGTCAGACGGATCCCATTCGAAGCCGACGCCACAATAATAAGAAGTAAGTACATTGTCGCTATCGACTCGAACGACTTGCTGTGTATCTGTTTGCACCCCTCATCACCCCTTTACCGAACCGATTAGTGCACCTTTTACAAAATGCTTCTGCAAGAACGGATAAACGATCAGAATCGGTAATGAAGATACGATAATGGAGGCCATCTTAACGGTAAAAGCATTCACCTCTTGCTGTACGCTAATCGCGATACCAGCCTGCGAGATTGCAGCAGAAGTGTTGCTGATCAAATCCTTCAGTACCATCTGAAGCTGCCACATATCCTTATTTGTCGCATACAGCACGGAAGAGAAGAAATCATTCCAATAGCCGACGGCGATAAATAGACCAACGGTTGAAAGCACAGGCTTGGAAAGTGGCAGTACAATTCGGAAAAAGATCCCTAGATCATTCGCTCCATCAATCTTTGCAGCTTCCTCAACCTCTTCCGGAAGCCCGCGCATAAATCCAATCATGACGAATATATTCCATGCGCTCATCAATCCAGGCAGGATCAGCGCCCCGTAGCTGTCAACCATATGAAGCTCTTTTACCAGCAGATAGGAAGGAATCATCCCTCCGCTGAACAACATCGTGAACAAGACAAGGAATAGAACAAAGCCCTGACCACGAAGCCGTTTTTTGGATAAGGCATACGCCATTGCCGCCGACAAGAACGTCCCAAGAAACGCGCCTGCAACAGTAGTTATCAGCGTCACCTTAAAGCCGGACAAGATCGATACGTTCTGGAAAACGGCCAAATAAGCCGAGAAGGAGAAACCTGCAGGGAGGAGGAATAATCCTCCGTCCGCCGTCAGGGAAGAATCACTAAGCGAGCCCATAATCATATACCAGAATGGATAGACCATGATCACCATTAAAACGATAAAAAACAAGACGTTTGCCGACATAAACCATTTCTCGCCTCTTGTCATACCCATACAAAATCCCTCCTTACCATAGCCCATCCTGTCCTGTCGCCTTCACGATCTTATTCACAGTCAGAATAAGGATCATCGCAACGGCAGATTTGAATAATCCGGCAGCGGTCGCATAGCTGTAATCCGCTTGCTGAATACCGACCCTATAAACGTATGTATCCAAAATGTCTGCAACATCGTAGACAAGCGCATTATAGAGCAGAAAGATTTGCTGGAAGCCTGCTTCGAGAATATTGGCCAAGCTCAAAATGACGAGAATAATAATAACTGGGCGGATGGCCGGCAGCGTAACATGCCACATCTGCTTTAATTTATTTGCCCCGTCAATCCGCGCTGCTTCATATAAATCTGCACTTACACCAGCTATGGCGGCTAGGTAAATGATTGTCCCCCAGCCCACCTCTTTGTAAATGTCGCTTATCACCAGCACGGAACGGAAATAACGTACGTCACCAAGGAAATCAATTGGTGTTCCTCCAAAATTACGAATGATGACATTCACCATACCGTCCACTGGATTCAGGAAAGTAATAATAATACCGGAGAAAATAACCCAAGAAATAAAATGCGGCAAATAAATAATGGACTGCGCTATTCGTTTGAACACAACGTTCTTAAGTTCATTCAGCAGCAGCGACAAGATAATCGGCAGCGAGAACGATGCCGCCAGCTTATAGAGGCTGATGACAATTGTATTCGTCAGCACCTCGGTAAAGTCAGGCGAACGAAACAGCCGCTGGAACTGATCAAATCCGACCCACTCACTTCCACCGATCCCTTTGTAGATGTTGTAATCCTGGAAGGCAATCACAACACCATACATCGGACCGTAACGAAAGAGGAGAATGAGCAGCATCCCGGGCAGCAGCAGCAGGTACAGGTATTTATCCCGCATGATATCTTTTAGCAGCGTGCCCTTCCGCTTCAAGCTATGTCTGGTTGGCTTCGTCATTACAAGCTCTGCTTGTTGCTCCATGAGCTTCTCTCCTTTCTCATGCCGCGTTTACTTGTAAGGAACAATGTTCGCTTCATACCACGCATCGTAGGCCGTACGTTCTTCCTGCTGTGTGTTGAACAAATTAACTGCTTCCTCATCAATTTGCTTGCCGCCAAGCTTCAAATATTGCTTCTCGAAATCGTCAAATGCAGATACCGGTGTTTTGCCTGTAATAATTCCCCAGAACAATTCATCGCGTACTTTCTTAATATCTGCCGAATATTTATCCCATTCCGGACGGTCGATCGCCTTAAACACTACAATCTTGTCGCGCATTGGCTGAGAAGTCTCGATCTTCTTCGTGAACATCTCCGTTACTTCCGGTGTATTCTTAATATTTGCTGCGTCCTTACGCTGCATGATCCAGCCAAAGTTGCCAAGTCCAAGCTTGCTGCCTTCTTCTGGTTGAATAGTTGGCACGAACTCACCATTGTTCATCGTGTAATGCTCGCCTTCTTTACCAAATGCAAGCTGCTTGAACACTTCCGGCTTCGCCATTGTATCCAGCACTTGAACAGCGCTGTCGGTATCGATCGTGTCGGTTACAATAAGGTAGCACCAGCCGATCTGTGGATCCGGCATATCGGAGCTGAAGCCATTTGGTCCTTGGATTGGATCAATCGAGATGTACTGACCTGTAGGATTCAGCTTCTTGAACGAGATCGTTGTCGAATTGCCTGGATTGAAATAATCAACCCAACGATAGAAGGAACCAACCTTACCAGAAGCAAAGATGTCATTAACCTTGCCATCATCATTGTTCGCACTCGTTGTCATTCGCGGATCAAGTACACCTTCTTTGTACAAGCCTTGAAGCAATTCAAGCACTGTTTTCACTTGCGGCATGAGTGCACCAAACTTGATTGAACCATCATCCTGCTTCATAAAGTTCTCCACATCGATGCCATAAGCATAGAAGAACGGCGCAAGACTCCGGTAATAGTTATCGCCGGACAAGCCGTATGTATCGTTCTTGCCGTTCTTATCCGGATCATCCTTCGTAAATGCACGAAGTACGTTCACATATTCATCAAGTGTCTTTGGCTCTTGAAGACCGAGATTATCAAGCCAGTCTTTACGCAAAATCGTCGTCATATAACTCGCTTCCGGCACGTCTCCGGGAACTCGGAATATTTTGCCGCTCTTATCCCAGTGGTAGAACATCGTATCCTGTGTGTAATAACCCAAAATATCTTTCCCGTATTTTTGCAGCGATGGCGTCAGATCCTGTGCAATCCCCGCTTCCACCCATTTCGAGAATTCCTTCGTATCACCAGTCCATAAAATATTAGGCCGCGTATCTTTCGCACTCATCATCAGGTTGATCTTCGTATTCAGCTCTGACCAGTCAGGGAGGAAGATTGGCTGAACGTCCACCTTCCGGTTCATCGCCTTCGACAACTCTTCTTCAAGCGTATGCTCCGCCCACGAATCCGGCGTTTTGGAACCTGCCATCAGAGTCATGGTAACGTTGAGAGGTTCCGATGAAACTGTTTCTGTATTCGATGTCGCATTGGTTGTCGTATTCGTCGCCTTCTTATTCTCAGCATCGGATTTGGTATTTTCGTTTCCGTTTGAACATGCTGCCACAGCCATTATTGCGGCCAGAGAGACGGCCAGCATTGTTCTCTGCATCGTTATATTCAAGTCGATAACCCCCAAAAGATTAGTAAAGGTAAGCGCGACATCGCATTTCAATATTTTCAACAAGAATACGCTTACATTCCCAAAAAGAGTATATCCTAACGATTCAACATTTGTAAACATTTAAATTTAATTTAATTAAAAATAATTTTAAAATATTTTTCCGTAGGACATTCATCCTGATTACATCCCTAAATATCCGTGTTTAGGACTTCCGGAATACCACCAAATACCAATAGAATCCTTAGTAAATCCCTGAGTTTGTTTAATTTTGTTGAAATTTATAGCCTATTTTTTCAGCACTAACTGCTGACACATGCCGATGCGAGCTGCCCAGCCCAGCCTCTCCCCTCGTGCTTACCGGGTGCTGGAGTAGAAAAATAAAAATGGCTGAACAGGTTTGATCCTGTTCAGCCATTTTTATTTCAGATACGCGATATACTCGTATGCTGTTGTTCCATATACACTTTTAAAATGTTTATTCAGATGAGTCAAATCAACAAAACCACAGGCAGCTACTGCAGAATAAATGTCTTTGCTTTGTTCAATGACCCGCTTGGCATGTTCAACCTTGCAGTTAAGAAAATACTGATAGGGTGAAATTCCTGTCTGAGCCTTGAATAAACGAATAAATTGATATTTGGACAGCTGAAGCTCCTTGCATATCTCATCCAGCTTCAGAACATGCTCCAAATCGGCATGAATCATATCCTTGGCTTTTCGGATTAACACATGATCTTTCCTCATGTAGTCTGTTGAAAGACTGGAGTGATCAAGGCGATCGGTGAGTGACAGGAATAATTCACTGCATAAAGCCTCATCTTTTTCGCTTAATATGGCATTGGACAGATTTAATACTTTTTGTTCAAGCATTCGGTCATACACGACAGGACTTGAGAAACGCATGATATTCTTCTTCTCCATTACTTGTAACAGCAGCTCGGGATCAATATAAAGCATGACATAATCAAGCCCTGATTTATCATGTGCCATTCCGTCATGAGTCTGTTCGGGGTGAAACAGCATAATGCCATTCTTATGGGATAATTGCAGACTGCCGTCCAAATGATAATGTTGAATCCCACGTAAAGTGACCCCTATCGCGTACTCCTTATGTGCATGCTTCTTATACTTGAATTCCGTCATACTTGCTGATAACGCCGTAATACCTGCCGATTTCTTATATATAAATTTCTCCATCTCGCACACCTCTGCATAAGCTTACCTACTCCCATATCATAATGGCTGCGTAAGCTAAAAATAAAGCCATGATCAGATTCGCCGCCGTTTGATGCTTATGTAAAAACTCCTTAAATACGGCACCAAACACAACCCAGGTAATAAAAGCAGAAAATCCGATTAACGTTATCCCTGCGATATAGACGGTAACCATTGGGATTCCGTTGGCATAAGGCATGATAAAAGTTGGAATAACGGTCAACGCGAACAGTACGGTCTTGGGATTCAGAAACTGCAGCACAAAGCCGGATCGGAATGTTGCCGCTTGGTTTACCGCTGCTTGCGAAGAATTCCTCTTAATCATTCGATACGCGAGATAAACCATATACAGGCTTCCAGTTAATTGCATGAATACCAAGATCTTCGGTATCACTGTCATGAGTATCGTATTCAAGGCAGCAGATAGAACAAGCAATAAACCAAAACCAATCGCCGATCCATACGAGAATTTCATCGCTTTCTTCGTCCCGGCATTGGTCACCGTAGACAAGATGAGTATATTCGTAGGCCCGGGTGTAAAAGTAGCAATCATACAGTAAAGAAAAAAGGATGTCATATCCATGAGAAGCCGCTCCTTTCACGCTCTCCTCATATCCTACATCCGAAAAGGAATTGCCTATAGTACATTATTGCAGATGTTCCTCTAGCATGAAAATAGGCCCAACCATGTGACACTGTTTGGGCCTTCCTAAACGAATTTCCTTATTAACTTATTTCACAGAGGCTTCGCTCTCCTCAATAATGACAAAACCCCAGCGGTCTAACTCGATCAACTCACCCGGCAGGATATTCCGGCCAGACAATAGCTCTATCCCGCTCCTATGGGGATACGAGAAAGATTCCGATTGACTTGAGTAGTTAAAGTAATACCGAATGGTCTTACCCGCTTCATTCACTCCCGACTTAACGATTAACGGGAAACGAAGCTCTTGATCCAGGTCATATAATCCTGCAGCCTTACAGGCCCTCTCTAATACTTTCCCCGCAACTTCTGGACTTGGTACATAACCGATGTAAGTGGCTGTACCACGACCATATTTGTTTTCCGTTACGGCAGCATACGTCCCATAGTAGGGGTGATCATACCAGGCGAGTACTTCCGCTGTTGTTGGTGTAAGGAGCTCCATCCAGACCTTAACTTGATTAGACTCCCCTTCAACTTCAAAAGGATTTCCCTTAAGCGAAACCTTGTTGGGCTCTACGAACTGACTATATTGAATGCCGCATGCCTTTTCGATTATACCTGGCTGAATGCCCGTCCGAACCTGAATATGCTCGTTAGCAAACCCACTCTTAAACGTATAAACAACATGACCGCCCGACTCCACATATTGATTTAACTTCTCCAGGAGATCATCTGAAGCTGCATACAATGCTGGAACAACAATCAGATCATAGTTCTTGAACCTGTCATAAGAGCTTGGGTGCAGCAAATCACAGCCTATGTTCATTTCATATAACCGATCATAGAGAAGACGAACAATTTCGTTATAACGCACTTCGCCTCCAGGCAGCTTAAACCATTCGATTGCGGTTAAAGCCTCGTTGCTGACAAGCATTGCAGCCCGATTTTCTTTTTTCAAATTAACCAAGTTTGCAGACAGCTTCTTGAAATCTCGGCCAATCGTTACCGCTTCTTCGTACGTTGGATTGCTTCTCAGATCATGACTGAGGAGACCCTTCCAATAGGTTTCAATAGAGTTATGAATCGAATGCCAGTGCCAATAAGCGACCATATTAGCCCCTGAAGCAAGATGGCTGAAAGCTTGAAGCCGAAGCTGACCAGGATAAGGAGTCCAATTCGGAAAGGCTTGCGCTTGTGTCTCGATCACGAAATAGTTATTTCCCTTGAGAGAACGAGTGGAGTCGCCTCCAAACGAGATTTCCTTCCCTGTCAGCTCGTCCTGAGAGGGATGATAAATATCGACACCAGCAATATCGAGTGCCTTTGCCGCTTCGAAGTGGTCTACATCCTTCTGGACACCAAACGAGTATCCGCGCCAATCAAAGTCGAAGTTATGCGTCACGAACTGATCAGGCTGTTTATATTCATTCACAATGGATACTTGCCAAGCTAGGAAATCAGTAACCAGCTGACGCTGGAATCGGGAAAATTCTGCACCAAGACTGCCGTTAATAGTACCTACAGCCGAAGGGAAGTCCTCCCAGCTATTGATTCGGTTACTCCAATAGTCGAGGCCAAATTCCTTATTTAGCTGCTCGACTGTACCAAATTTGTCTTTCATATATTTAATGAACCGATGCTGAACATTAGCCCCACTGGTCCCATAGTGCTTCGTTTCGTTATCTACCTGATACCCAATGACAGCGGGATGCTTGCATACTCGCCCAATCAGCTTGCGGATGATTCTTTCTGAATAAAAGAGATACGTCGGATTAGAGATATCCATGATCTGCCTTGCCCCATAACGCCCTGGCCCACTTGATGTCTCTGCCAGTACGTCCGGATGCTCCTTAACCATCCATGTCGGCACAGCATACGTTGGCGTTCCGACGATAACATGAATTCCCGCTTCATACATCGCATCTAGGACACGATCAACACTAGTGAAATCGAAGATCCCATTTTGAGGCTCATGGGTACTCCATGTCGACTCTGCAATACGAACAAGATTAATGCCGGCAGCCTTCATCATTCGAATATCTTCTTCAAGTCTCTCATAAGGCATATATTCGTCATAGTAAGCCACACCATAGTATAATTGCTGCATCTTTGAGCTCTCCTCTTATTGAAATAAAGTAAACTCTTACCTTCATTTTAGAGGACGGGCTGACTTGTTTAAACGACAAAAAGATGCGACCTGTATCAAAATATTGTCATCCAACCTTTGAAAGACAACTAAATTTCAAACACTCATAACCAATAAAGAATAAAATCTTGCGAATCATTTCGGATCATAAGCTTAACTATGACTAAAGACTCTCTTTAACGGTCGAATGATCAAACTAATGATTAATAGCAATACTCCAATTTCAATCGCATGATCCGCCATATTAAGCACACCGTTACCGGAACGTGATACTAAAAAATCAGTGACTTCCCCAAACAACAATCGATCAATGCCATTTCCAGCCGCTCCCCCTACTAGAAAAGCCAAGCTAATCTCGAGCATTTTCCCATTAAACATCCCTTTTCTTCGATTGTAGATCACAACCACTATAAACAGGACAGCTAAGACCCCAAAGAGACGACCATAACCTTGAAAATGGCTTCCAGCCATGCCACTGTTCTCAATATGAGTCATTGGAATACCCCATAGGGAGTAGGTTTCGTCAATCTTTACGTGAATACGGATTAATATTTTTGACAGTTGATCAATCAATACAACAAATGCTGCAATGATATAAAAAAGCATAGACAACTCGCCTTTCCTTATTCATTTACCTTACGATTTAATACCTCTACTCCTCTTAATGATATCATAATCTCTTAACCCGATTGACTGTTCAGCAATCCGAGGTTACAAATCCAACGCAACAGCATTTAGCTTATGTGACGCATAGGAGGATGCAGTTATCATGATACCTTCACCTCCGCATGTTGGATTTCATCCAGTATAATCGCTCCTGACACTAATCCCCCGCTCCTCTGTTGGATTCCATCCAACAGGATCGGGCTACTATCTTTGCCACTGGGCGAGTGGAGCTCCTTTTACTGTATGAAATCCAACATAGGAGGCTATGTGACGTCCCTAAATGCTGTTACGTTGGACGAAATCCAACGTAACAGCGTTTAAGCGTATGATGCATAGGAGGATGCAGCCAGTAAAAAGAGACATCCGCTTCCCAAATAAGAGGAATCGAATGTCTCTTGTTCTAAAGTCTAATTATTGTCTGCTGATTACTCCTCTACCTGTTCAGGAGCTTCAGAATTCGTTGCCTGACCAAACACTTTGAACTCCCATAACGAATAGCCGTACATCGTACCTCTGGATGTACCGTACATCCTTACATATCTAGCCTCAGTTTCATCGAAGTTGACGATATCGGTACCTCCGTCTCCTGAAGTTGTGCTATAGACATCGGTCCAGTTCTGCCCGTCATTCGACACTTGAATTTGATAGCCCTTGCCATAAGCCGCCTCCCATTCCAGTCTAACTCGGCTGATTAGTCTCGGAGCGCCGAGATCAACCTGAATCCACTGCGGATCGGAGGAGTCAGATGCCCATCGTGTTTGACTGTTTCCATCATTGCCATCAACAGCTTGGTGTGCACTCTCCGAGGAAGAAGCAGTAATTGCTTTTCCTTTAGCTAGTTCAATGAGTTCCGGTCCTGTTGGCGGTGTCAAGTTCAGCACCGGGTTAGCAAGATCAAGCTTATACATCATCTGATTATAGTTGTAACGCGGCATAGCGGGAGCATCCGTAAACGTATTGGTGAAGGTTGCCTCGAAGTAAAGGTAACGGCCATCATCCTTGATGAAGTACTCATGCTGGGAAGGATTATAGAAGGAATACTCGTTGTGGGTAATTATTTTTTTAGCGACCTTCCATGGTCCATTTGGCGCTGGTGCTTCCGCAAACCAGAGTTCGCCCAGCAGCGAGGTCTTGCCGAATTTCTCCTGACCAATCATCACATAGCTGTGGCGGTATTCATTCCACTCGACGGAGCTTTGAGCGATTTGAACGTCGTCGCCTGAATCCACGTCTTTCAGTTGGAAATAGCGATCATCATCTGCATGAAGGACACCAAGTCCAATCAACTCTTTCTCCTGTTCCTGTGTAAGCATTTGCGTGTTTTTCTTCCAGCCCCATACCAGCTTGCCATCAGTATCACGCTCAAGCTGCGTGTTTGCCCCGGCATAAGTTGTTCCTGGCGCAAGCGGGGTAAAATACTCGTATTGGGTGTAATCTATAATTGATTCCATCTTCGCCTCTACCCGAATATTCGGATACTCGTGCTGTGTGAAAATATAATACCCTTTGCCGCCATCCTCATAATACGTTCCTTGCCCGCCCATACCCGCGTAACGCCAGTCGCTGACACCCGGGAATTGGACCAGCTGCTCGAACTCTTGCTTCTCATCATTAAAGATCAGAATGCCAAACGAATGAGGGTTAGGATCATGTGTGCTGTAAGCAGCCAGTAGCCGTTCTTCACCGCTATCGTCCTTTACCGTCATTAGTCCAAAAACCCAAGCGATGTTCGCTCCATCGGATAGAGGCGGAACGAGACTTTTCACAAAGCCGTCCTCACGTGTAATATAGTCGAGGTCTACACCAACATCGAGATCCAAACCTTGGCTAGGGAGTTTTGAGGTGGCACCTGTCACACGGAAATTTCCGAGCGGATAAGAAGGCCGATCCGTATCGCCCCAGAACCAGTACAGCTTATCCTTATATTTGATCGTCTGAACCGAATCCTGACCCATGACCTTCCCGTTAAGAAGTGGCTCTTCGATCGGCGTCGTCTCACCAAGCATAACACTGTCCCTGTAAATCCCTTGTCCGGTTACCCGGTACAGCCGTTCCGCTATATTAATTCGGTTCATTTGAATGGTCACGTTCCCGCCAGGCGTCACATTAACCGCTTGACCGCGATAGCCAAACATGTCCGTAGGCACTTCATACCCGCTGCTGGACAGATGGAAGAAGACCGTCTCATTCATAAGCCCAGGCTCGTCAAAAGCAACATTACCGGCACTATCCGTGTAAAAACGGATGTTATTGGTTGTCTTCAGCTCCACGGCCGGAATCCCTCTGCCCGTCTCGGCGTCCACGACGTGAATTTTGAACAGCTGCTGATTATAAACCTGACTTTGTGTTGGCTTCCCTGCAAGATTACCATCCACTGTGCTTGCCGATGCGAAAGTACCGGGAATTATGGCCACTGCCAGCATAACTCCCGCCATTAGTCCAGATGCTCTGCGAAAATGAAATCCCATGTGTTATCTCCTCCAATCAAGATTTATTAAGTAATCTGCGGCGTTCCGTACACTTCGAAATCCCGCACAGAATAGCCATGAGAGCTGCCGCTTGTTGTTCCGTATAGCCGTATATATCTTGCCTTTGCATCCTTAAGCTTTATTTCGTCAACACCACCATCACTTTTCTTCGTGCTGTACAGATCGGTCCATTTCACTCCATCGTTTGAAGCTTGAATCTGGTACGCTTTGCCGTACGCAGTCCCCCATTTCAACACCACTCGTTGAATAAGACTTGGAGCACCAAGATCAACCTTCAGCCATTGCGGATTTTTTTTGGAGTCAGTAGTCCACTGTGTCGCAGAATTACCATCAATAGCGAGATTGGCCTGGTGATCCTTCTCATTTAAAGAAGAGGTAATGACTTTACCTTTGGCCAAATCACTCACTACCGGCGTAAGCCCAAGCTTGGGATTGGCAAGATCGAGCTTATACATCATCTGATTGTAGTTATAGCGCGGCGTTGGTTCACTATCCGTGAATGTATTCGTGTAAGTGGCTTCCAGGTAGATGTATCTGCCGCCAGCTTTATCGAAAAACTCATCGTGAGCCGGGTTATAGAAGGTGTAGTTGTCATGTGTAATGATTTTTTTAGCAGTTGTCCAAGGCCCCTGCGGCGCTGGTGCCTCCGCAAACCACATTTCGCCAAGTCCCGATGTACTTCCGCCCAATTGCTGCCCAAACATGACATATTTCTGGCGGTAATCATTCCATTCAACGGAGCTGCCTGCTAACGTTACGTCAGCGCCAGTGTCCACATCTTTCAGCTGGTAATAACGTGTATCGTTTGCCTTAATTAATCCCAGGCTGATGAGCTCCTTCTCCTGATCCTGCTTTAGCGGTGGAGTATTCTTTTTCCAGCCCCATACAAGTTTACCCGCAGCATCCCTTTCAAGCTGTGTATTTGCTCCGTTATATGTCGTTCCCGGTTTGAGCGCCGTGAAAGACTCATATTTCGTATAGTCCTTAATCGCATCATAAGTCGCAGGCACTCGAAGATTTGGCATCCGATGCTCAGTGAATACCCAATACCCTTTACCATTTTCCTTATAGTAGCTCGCTTGACCACCCGGATGGCGCCAGTCGTTCTTGTCAGGGAACTGGACAAACTGCTCGAACTGCTCCGTCTGATCGTTGAACTGGAGAATGCCAAAGGCGGACAGATCCGGATTATGCGTGCTGTAGCCGGCAAGCAGCCGCTCCTTTCCGCTTGCGTCCTTAGCCGTCATTAAACCAAATACCCACGCAATATTCGCCCCATCAGACAGTGAAGGAACAAGACTTTTGACGAAGCCATCCTCTTGCGTGAAGTAATCCAGATCGACACCAACATCCGGATCAAGACCACCTTGCCCCGGAAGCTTTGAGGTAGCCCCTGTAACACGGAAATTCCCCAGCGGATAAGCCACACGATCCGTATCTCCCCAGAACCAATACAGCTTGCCCTTGTATTTGATCGTCTGAGCGGAATCCTGGCCCATGACCTTCCCATTCAAAAGCGGTTCTTCAATCGGCGGTGTCTTGCCAAGTAATATACTGTCACGATATATACCTTCGCCGGTCAAGCGATACAGCCGCTCGGCGATATTTACCCGCTCCATCGTCAGCTTAATACTTCCTCCTGGCGTCACCTCAACGGCTTGCCCATAATATCCGAACATATCCTGGGGCACCTTATAACCGTCACTAGAGAGATGGAAAAATACGGTATCACTCATTAGTCCAACTTCTTTGAACGCGACATATCCTGCACTGTCTGTATAGTAAATCATATTGTTCGTTGTTCTCAGCTCTACTGCTGGAATGCCTCGTCCGGTCTCCGAATCAACGACTTGAATGCTGAAAGGCTGCTCGTTATAGGCCTGGCTAGATACAGATACAGGTGCGGCGGTGTCCGCCGCCATCGTACTCGGGAATACAGCCAAGCTCAGCAGGATTGAGGCTACGATCCCGGATGTTCTCCGAAATTTCAATTGCATACGTTATAATCCTCCGCTTCATATAATGTCCCTATCTCATCTCATCATCTATGATGTCAGAATGAACCTCCTCATGTTTCTCCTAATCGCTCACAACACTAGATCATCGCATCACCTCCTTAAGCATTTCAAACAAATAAAGCGCTTACATTACTGTTGTAAACCAACTTCTTTCACGAAAAAGAGCAGCATGCTGTCGGCAAACTGCTCCTCATTTTCGTGAACTACTTCTACCGCTCCTGCAGATTAAAAGCCGTTCTTATGAAAAAACTCTAAGCTGATTGCTACACTCTCCAGTGATGACGAGGAGAATGTTTCTTGCTCGACAAAGATGTATTTAATACCCGATGCCTCAGCAATTGGCAAGACACTTTTAAGATCAACAGCGCCTTTGCCTACCTCGGTGTCTCTATGACCTTCCACAAAATCCTTAAAATGCACGAGTGGTACACGCCTGCTGTATTGCTTCACATAATCCACAGGCGTATATCCTGCCGTATGAATCCAGCCTAGATCAAATTCAGCAACAAGATATTGCGCTGGAACGAGCTCAAGGAAATGATCCATGACAGGTTTGTTGTTAACCAATTTAAATTCAAAATCATGGTTATGATAGCCAAATTGCAGTCCTGCCTCTGACACTTTTCTTCCCACTTCTTCGAAAATAGCAGCCAGCTTCTTCACATCATCCATGGTTGGCTGATCAGGCAGAGGCGCCGATGGCGCAACGATATACTGCAGGCCAATTTCCTGCGCATATTCGATCTGCCGGTCAAGCTCTGCGGATCGTGCATCTGCTTCTCCGTAATTAATCCCGATATGCGCAGATGGCGCCAGCAAACCAAGCTCATCAAGCAGCGCCTTGACTTCCTTGGCAGGCGTACCATAAAATCCTGCAAACTCAACCGCTTTATAGCCCAGTTGTGCCGCTTTACGAATAGTACCCTTAAAGTCTTTCTCAGTTAAATCACGCAGGGTATATAGTTGAAGTCCAACAATTGGTTTGGCCATAATCTTTCACTCCCATTTGTAAGAAGCTGTATGAATTACTTCGTTGCACGCGCTGCAGCATCGTTGTAGATTTGAAGCACTTTATCGATATCGCCCATTTTTTTCAACTTATCCGTAAATTTGGACCAGTCTTCAAAGCTGGATTTGCCGGACACAAATTTAGCCTGCTCTTCCGTTACAAAGGTTTTGACCGGGTTCATAATTTCGGAAATCTTCTGGCTTTCGTCCTGCGTGAATTGAATGCTAGGCTCGCTATACGACGAAGGAACATAATCATTATTAGGCATTGGCAGGCTTGTCAGATAAGGCGATTTCTCAATCGGAACCTCTTCAAATTTGCCATCGAAGTACGTGTAATCCTTCGCTGCGAAGTCTACGAATGCTTTGGAATCGTTAACCATTTGCAGACCAGGGTTATAGTTTTTACTTGCGCGGATTCCGTACTTATCGCCAACTAACCATGGATCCGGTGCGGTTTTAAATTCATCGTTAAAGGTTTGGACACCATCTGCTCCAACCGTATACGTCGTTCCTTCTAGCCCCCAAGTAACCATGTTGATAATCTTGTCTGTGTATTGATAGTCAACAAGCTTGATCAGATCTTCCCGAACTTTTGTTTTGGCATTGATACAGAACTGAGCCCAACCTAGATCAGGCGTATTGCCGTTCGCAACTTCCTGCCATGATTTGCCGTAATCCGGATTATCCGGGTAAAGAGTTACCGCGAATATTTTTCCGTCATTTACGGTTCTTGTATATTCCGCTGGAGTCGTAAACCATTGTGCCAGCCAAATAAAGTTATCGCCGTTCAAAGCCTTACGTTTAAGAGTATCGTCTGTATCGATGGTATACTCCGGATCCAGAAGCTTCTCCGCATAAAGCTTATTCGCAAATTGCAGAGCATCTCTATAGCCGTCCTCAAGAACACCATAAACATATTTGCTGCCATTCCAATAAATATCATCCTTTACATGATCCGCAGCAAATAAGGAGCGTAAGCTGTTCCATCTTGTAGCAATCGGATATTTATCCGGGTACAGCTCTTTCAGTTTCTTAGCAGCCTGGTAAACGTCATCCCATGTTTCAGGAATTTTAATATTATTTTGCTGGAAAAGATCATAACGGTACGAGGATGTATTTTGAATCAGCATACCTTTATCAGCTGGGTACCTTGGCGTTGAAGTTTCTTTAAAAGTATACATTTTACCTTCGGCGTTCGTTACACGCGTCAGGCCATTCTTAACCTTACTCAAATAGTTCATATAGTTCGGCATAAGATCCTTGTACTGACTTAGCTCCAGGATCTGGCCTTGCTCTGCCATTTCAGTCGTATCGTAGAATAGTGGAGTAACGAAGAAGTCCGGCAGATCATTACTAGCAATCATTAATTTCAGCTTTTCATCGTATTCGGAGGAAGGAATATAGTTGAAGTCGATATTAACCTTCCTGCCCATATAAGCTTCCATTTCCTTCTGCCATTCTTTACCCATCATGCTGTTCTCGTTATCGACACCATTAGATGGCAGCGCTACCGAAAAGCTCAAAGGCTTACTATCTGTCGCACCTGTATTATTCGAACTCGTCTCTGGTGCGTTAGTATTATTCGTATTATTGGTACAGCCTGCTACTGTGAGAGCCAACATGGAAGCTAAAAGCAAAGACGTGGTCTTTCTTTTCATACAAACCCCTCCTGTATAATTATTGGTTTACAGCATGAAGTGAGGCTTACTAGATCCTGCGCGGTGCCATCACCTCCCAAGTAGAATTCCAATTACTACAGCGCCTGCCATTCCCCTAACCCTTAATCGAGCCAACCAGCACCCCTTTTGTGAAATGCTTCTGGAAGAACGGGTAGATACACATAATGGGGAACATCGTAATAATGATGACGCTCATTCGTACAGCCTGCGGATCAAGAGAATCCCCCGCCTGATTTATCGCAACGTTGCCAGCGCCAACCCTTCCTGCAATGGCATTGGTATCCATGGTGAACAAATAGTTTCTTAATACCATTTGCAGCGGATATTTATCCTGATCTTGAAGATAAACTAAAGCCTCAAACCAGCTGTTCCAGCTTCCTACAAGTCCAAATAAGGCAAACGTAGCAAGCAGTGCTTTGGATAAAGGCAGAATAATTCGGAACAAGACAACAAGATCATTGGCTCCATCCATTAAGGCCGATTCTTTAAGCTCGGATGGAATGTTCATGAAGAAGGTTCGAAATAGAAAGACGTTATAAGCTCCAATGGCACCTGGAAGAATCATGACCCACACCGTATCTAGTAAATGCATGCTTCGCATAAGTAAATAGGTAGGAATCAAGCCTCCGCCAAAGAACATCGTAATCATGAGAAAGATCGTCAGAAACTTTTTCCCGACAAACCCTTGAACCGTAAGCGGATAAGCAAACAAGGATGTAAACAGCAGCATGAGACCCGTTGAGCCTACAGCATACAGAATGGAGTTGATATAGCCCTTAAATATAAAGGGGTCTTTGAATACCGTTGTATAGGCTTCAATATTGAAGCCTTTAGGCCAGACGGTCACACTGCCTGAAGAGATGAATCGGGAACTACTCACAGACGTCGCTATAATGTTCAGGATTGGATACAGCACAGCGACCAGAATCATCAGCATAATTAGAATGTTAACTGTGTCAAACGCTCTGGAACCAAAGCTCATCTTTTTCATTGCTTCTCATCTCCTAGAACAAACTTGTATCTGAAACCTTACGGCTAATCCAGTTGGTCAGATACAGAACAATGAAGGATATAACGGACATGAACAAACCAATAGCCGTCGTGTACTCATATTGCGCTCCCAATATCCCCTGTCGGTAAACGTAGGAGCCTATGACATCCGCCACGCTGTACGTTTCAGGCGAATAGAGCAATATAATTTTTTGGAAGTCTGTCCCGAGCACGCCGCCAACAGCGAAGATAAGCAAGATAACGGTTGTAGATCGTAATGACGGCCATGTGATATGTACAATTTTCTTCCACCGATTGGCGCCATCCACTTCCGCTACATCATAAAGGGTAGGATCTATGCCGCTTAATGCAGCCAGGTAGATGATCGTACCGAAACCAATCCCTTGCCATATACCCGATGAAATGAAGATGGTTCTGAAATAATCTGGTTCGAGCAGAAACATGATTGGCGAACCGCCGAAAAATGAAATGATATCATTAAAAAGTCCGTCTCTCGCCGTAAACTCCTTGATCATACCGGCAACGATAACAACCGAAATAAAATGTGGAAAATACGAAACGGTTTGTACAACTTTTTTAAACCTCTTGTTTCGCAGTTCGTTAAATAGTAAAGCTAGAATGATTGGAGCAGGGAAAGACCAGAACAACATAAATACCCCTAACAATAAAGTGTTCTTGAGCACCCTGAACGCCATCGGATCATGAAAGAAAGTGTTAAAGTATTTAAATCCAACCCATGGGCTATCCATTATTCCTTTAGCCGCACTATAATCTTTAAACGCAATTAGAATGCCGTACATTGGAAAGTAGCAGAAGATTAAGACAGTCAGAAAACCCGGTAAAACCATCAAGTAAAGATATCGATGTCTCATGATCCGCGACCATAAGCTTCTATTGGTTGTCTCCAAAAAAACACCCCTTCAAAATCCTTTTTTTCGAATTAGTATACCAACTAACCATTTTTCGACTGCAATTTTAAGCCATACAGATGAAATTCAACCCTACTGCGATACTTCATTTGGAAAAGCTAGGAAACTAACCAGGTTGGAAGCGTATTCAATTTTGAGCCAGTGTAAGATGCCTCCTACACGATATTCAAGTGATGACAAGCAAACCCACATGATTTAAGTATAGAAAGGAGCATGGCCACTAAGGGATGCGATTCAATAGGAACGGCTTATCTCCCCCTTTCGATCTTATTATACTATGTTAAAATTAACACATACTTTTTGAGACGTCAATACAGTTTTTATCCTGCATTTTCCTATTATTTAAGTTAAAGTTAGTATAAGTTAGTATGCCAACCGTTTAACATAGGCTAAAAGCCCGATTCGACGACGAATCAGGCTCCTCACATTTTGTCACGCATCATTCTACCGAATTGCCGAAATCGATAAGGCGTCATATGTTGTCTTCTTTTGAATAACTCATAGAAATAGCTGACATTCTCAAGACCGGTGTCCAAGCTAATATCCAGGATGTCCATATCCGAGTTAAGCAGCAAATTCTCAGCATATGACATTCGCAGTTCATTAATGAATTGCGTAGGTGAGGTCTTCAGATGCAGCTTAAACATTCTGCACAAATAAGCATGTGATTTGCCTGACAATTGGAGTAAGGCTGATGTTCCCCTTGTAAAATGCTCTTTTTTCCTCATCTCCGAGCAAAGCGCCAGAAACCAATCCGGTTGTCCATAGGGATTATCCTTTTCCACTGTAATCCTTATATAACGGGAGAATAGATCCGTCAGCAAGGCCCTTACCTCTGCTTTGACAACCAGCTTCTCGTCCGAAGGAGTTACATTCATCTGGTCAAGCCGGTAACGCACATATTCCTTTTCCGTCTTGGACAACAGGATTGTCGGGGGTAATTCCGGTTCAAACAGTTTTTCACTTGGAAATCCAGCCCCTAAGAAAGTGAACAGCTCATCAATAACCTCTTTATAAAAAGAAAGATTAATGAACTGGCAGTCTCCTTCATTCGATTGCTCATAGCAATGAACATCCCGGTCGCGTATGAATACAAGCGTATTCTCCTGCAGGAGCTGCCGCGTGCCGTTTATCACATGAACAACACTGCCTTTTAAAATAAGAAACAGCTCAAAAAAATCATGGGTATGCATACCAACTGTATCGTTAATGGAAGTGATTAACCGATAGTGAGCTTGAATTTCCGGGTCTATCCCATCCGCTGCAAGAAGCTTTAACATAGCTGCCACCTCCTGTTCTTTCGCATGCGGTTAAATACCATGTCAAAATACCATAAAATATATTAAATATAAACAAGATTTTATGTCCTTCCTTCTATTACGATTAACCTGACTAGACTAACGATAGAAAGGAGATTTCAAGCAATGAATCTGATTGAACAACGTCAGTTATTCGAAGATAACAAACGCATTTATGAAAGTGCTAAGCTTAGCTTCCTAGGCATCCCTGGCTTCGACGTCTACAATCCATCGATTCCGTTCGAATGGAACGGTAAGCGCTTTATATATGGCCGAGTAGAAAAACGTGATGAATGGGCCCGCTCCTGGGTACGTTTGTTTGAACAAACCGGTCCGGATGAGTGGACTCTAGTTCCGGACAGCATGATCTATCAGCTTGAAGATCCCTATATCAGCATGGTTGATAAGCAGCTAGTCCTAGGCGGTACGCATGTCCGTTACAACCTTGGACAATTGGATACCTTCTACGGTTATTTTTACAAAGGAACAGATCTTCAAGATCTCCTCTATTTCACAACGGGTCCCGATCGTATGAAGGATATCCGGCTTGTCCAGCTTCCTGATCATAAGATTGGCGTATTCTCCAGACCGCGGAGTGAAGAAGTGCGTCAAAAATACGGCAGTGAGTCTCTCATCGGCTTTACCGTCATCAACAGTCTTGATGAGCTGTCCTCGGAGGTTATTGAGAACGCACCGCATATCCCTGGACTATTCCAGAAGGATGAATGGGGCGGCTGTAATCAAGCATACCTTCTAGAGAGCAGTAAAATCGGTGTCATTGGACATATTTGTTATAAATCAGACGATGGTACGCTAGCCTATATGAATATGTCATTCGTATTGGATCCGCAAACCAATCAGTTCACCGATCTTAAAATTATTGGCACTCGCCGATGTTATCCCGAAGGACCTGCCAAAAAGTCTAATCTGACAGATTGTGCCTTTACAGCCGGCATCGAAATGCGGCCTGACGGCAGGGTCAATCTTTACAGCGGGATCGGTGATACCGAATCCGGCCGTATCGTCATTGATTACCCGTTCGAACAGGAAGGGCCAATCGTAACCTTCCCGCTATAACCTATGAACCTCATATAAGAAAAGGAGAATTTTAAAATGGCTAAAACACAACGAATCGGAATTATCGGCAGCGGCGGAATTGCCGCTGCCCATGTAAGAGCTTATAAGCAACTGGCTGATGTTGAGATCGTGGCGGTCGCCGATGTAATCTCTGGTAAAGCAGAGAGCTTCATTGATAAAGAGCAGCTGCATGGAGCAAGTCCCTTTGAAGATCACCGCAAGCTGCTGGAGCTTGATCTGGACGGCGTCAGTATTTGTACACCAAACGCGTCACACCATATTACAACGGTAGACGCTTTACGTGCCGGCAAAGCTGTACTGCTTGAAAAACCGATGTCCGTTACCTTGCAGGAAGCGATTGATATGGTCCATGCCTCCCAAGAATCCGGTAGCATGCTGACAATTGGCTTCCAACCTCGTTACGACCCTAATATGAAGGTCGTTAACGACATCGTCCAATCTGGTAAGCTGGGCAAAGTCTATTACGTAGAGACTGGAGGCGGACGCAGACGCGGCATGCCGGGCGGTACCTTCATCCGCAAGGATCTGGCTGGCGCAGGTGCGATGGCAGACATCGGATGTTATTCCCTTGACATGGCGCTGAATGCACTTGGCTATCCAAAACCGCTTACCGTGTCAGCCTATACCTCCAATCATTTCGGCACTAATCCTACTTATCATCCGGAAGCAGCCAAATTCGATGTTGAGGATTTTGGAGTAGCGCTTGTCCGCTTTGAGAATGATCTGGTTCTGCAATTCAAAATTTCATGGGCTATGCACATGGATTCCCTCGGCTCCACGATGTTCCTTGGTACAGAAGGTGGTCTTAAAGTAAATCCTTTTGGTACAGGGAACTGGTCGGGCGTATGGGATGGCCGTGTCGGCGATATGAAGCTTTTCCATGATTTCATGGGTAAGCAAACAGAGACTCCAATCCCTGTAACCAATTCGGATACCAACCTGTTCTTTGAGAAGGTTCGTGACTTCTCCGAGGCTGTACGGGAAGGCCGTCCCGCTCCTATTCCTGGAGAGCAGATCGTCATTCAGCAAGCGATTATCGACGGAGTACTCCGTTCCTCTGCTCTAAAGAGAGAAGTCGCTATCGAGCTGCCTTTCTGATCTAATCTAATAGATTCAAAGACGGATAATGGCGCCATTGGGAGAAATCCCGATGGCGCCATATTTGCTAGTCTTCCATTCGCTCCCATTCAAAGCCAAGAGCTTTAAGTACTGCCCGTGCAATAAGCATATGTCCAGCCAAACCAGGATGCACACGATCAGAGGCGATTGCAGTAGGATGAATATATTTGAACTGCGAAGCGAATGCCGCTTGGATATCGACGAAATGGGCACCTGAGCGCTCCGCAACTCTTTTTGCTGCCTGACCGAATTCGTCCATCCGTTTGCGCATCCAATCTTCAGGATTAGGCTCCAAATAGAATGGCGTCATAAGGACAACTCCCTGAAGTCCTTGCAGCCCTTGCTGTGCTGATTTTACCAATTCCTCTAAGGTTTGCTCATATTCCTCCAGCAGAACATGTGATTCCGGTATAAACGGCTGATCAAATTGTCTCCATACATCATTGATGCCGATCATAACGGTCAGCCAATCCGGCTTAAGATCTATCACATCCGTCTGCCATCTCGCTTTTAAATCGCGCACAGTATTACCGCCAATCCCCATATTGGTTACTCGGATAGACAGTTCTGGATAAGCAGTCGCAAGGAAAGCATCCACCAAGGCCACATAACCTTTGCCTACACCTTGAAACAAACCTTCCCCTTGCGGAAATTTACGTTCGCAGTCGGTAATCGAATCACCAATCATAACAAGCCTTTGTCCTTGCCCAAGCTTCATCATTTAAGATACCTCCTTTGATTTAACAAGACGAATGGTCTTCACTTCAAATGGCCGGAATTGCAGATGAATTCGTTCATTAGTGACAGGCAGCTCCGTTTGGTTATTTTCCAGCATATCGGTCTCAAACAGAGTGGAATAAGGCAGTCCGGCACGAATGCCGCAAGACACCGAAGACCCTTTGCTTTCATATAGTCGTATAATCCAATCCCCAGTTCCATCTTCGGCAAGCTTAACCGTCTCTGCAATGATATTCGCCTGATCAACTTGGAGGAAAGATTGTTCGATCAGGCTGCTGGCTCCATGCAAAGTATGCATTGGATAATTAAGTTCATAAGCTTCCTGAATGACCCGGCTGTCGTGGAACGCCCCGTCCCAGAATAGGAAGCCGTAAGTGAATTGTTGTGTGCCTTGATCAGATGTCTCGTCCGGATAGGACGGTGAACGAAGAAGTGTCATACTGATCGTTTGATCTTTTACCGCAACCCCATACTTACAGTCGTTTAACAGTGCAAAGCCACGGTTCGTCTCCGCAAGCGCGGTCCACTTATGCTGGCTTACCTCGAACCGGTCCGCATCATGCGGCCGGGAAGCGTGATTAGGCCTGCGTACATAACCGAACTGAATCTCCTGCATGGATTCATTGGCATGAACATTAACCGGAAAATCAACACGCAGCATCTTATTCTTCTCATTCCACTCCACCGTTGTATGGAACTCAACTCTCCGGCTTCCGGAACGAATCCGGATATCCTGCACGATCGTCGATAGATGAAGCTTCCGCTTTATACGAACACTAGCAAAGAGTGGTCCGTTAGCCGTCACCGAAATCTCAGCCTTGTTCTCCAGCGCAACTCTGGACGCTTGATAACGGCGATCAATCTCCCAGGCATCAAATGCGGAAGGCTGGTCCCGGTACATCGCTATGACGTTGCATGAATCGGCTGCCCACTCGGTACCCGTCTGCTTATCAACGATACTGATGAATTCACCTCGATCATTCATTTCAATAGCCAGATACTCATTTTCCAGGTGTGACTCGGTAGCCGTAACAGCTGAGAATGCGATTGTTGGCGCTAATTGATCTTCTTGAATGACGCCATATGTAGACCAGCCCATAGACGGTGACGTCAGCTCGGCATATAAGGCACCTTCATGCCACTGTACCGGCACCACATTCCCCATATGATCTGCAATCGCACGAATGCCATCTGGCAATGCAACAAGTTCCTTCCTGTCCCAGGAAAGCGAATTAAATACGGTCACATCTGCTGACTCTTTCACTGCCAGAGAAGCTCTAACCTCGTCAGCCATTTCATGAAACGTCCCATGCAGCTTGGTCAGTTCAGCCTGCGCCTCTTCATGAACACGATGAATAGACGTACCGGGCAAAATGTCGTGGAAGTGATGCAGTAACAGCCGCTTCCACAGATCATTCATTTTCTCGTACGGATAAGCATTTGTCTGAAGCAGCTCCGCCGCAGCACCCCATAATTCAACCTCACGGAAGCCAATTTCCGTCTTACGATTCAACCGTTTCAACTGCGCCTGAGTCGTATACGTCCCCCGGTGGGCAGGATAGTACAGCTCTCCAACGTATTTCGCATCCGGAATACCTCTCTCCACTTGATCTTCAAAATAATCAATTGGCGAGCCTTGTCTCGTCCGAGGTACACCTTCCAGATTTTCGAGCCGGCGCAGGAATTCCATATCATCCCGGTTAGCCCCGCCGCCACCGTCTCCATGTCCGAATTGCACGAGTCTGGATGAAATACCGTCCTTCTGCATACGGTCGTTCCACTGTCCGATTAGGAACGATGGAGTAACCCGAATCGGATAGTCGCCATAATCCAGCAGATGTGTCAAAATTTCCGACCCATCAATCCCCTCCCACATGAACGTGTTATATGGGAATGGATCTACCACATTTTCATAGGTCTGGAACATCTTCACCGATGCAAAATAGTTGATTCCGCAGCCTTTCATAATTTGCGGCATATTGCCGGAATAACCAAATACATCAGGCAGCCAAAGCATTTGGTTGTCCTTGCCGAACTCCTCCTGGAAGAACCGCTTGCCATGAAGGAACTGGCGAATCAGGCTTTCCCCGCCTGCTAGATTCGTATCGGACTCCACCCACATTCCGCCTTCAGGAATGATCCGCCCTTCTGCTACCCTCTGCTTGATGCGTGCATACATCTCCGGGTAAAGCTCCTTGGCCAGTTGGAACAAATAAGGCTGACTCTGAGTGTATTGATACTCTGGATATTCATCCATAAGTGCGAGCTGATTAGACATCGTGCGGGCAATTTTCCGTCTCGTCTCCTCGATCGGCCACAGCCAGGCAATATCTAGATGAGACTGCCCCATTAGGAACAAGAGCGGTGATGTTGAACCGTTGACACATTCCAGGAGCGGCTGCATCAGGCCTCGGCAGAACTTCATATTATTTGCAAGCTCCTCCTCTTCCAGTCCGAAATCAACGGCGGCTATCACTTCCGTCAAACAACGGTTAATTTCCGCAGCCCGCAGCGAGTTGGCATCCGTGAACTTAAGAACCTGCCACAAGCATTCGAGGTCTATGAAAAACTGATAGACATCCTCTTCAAAAAGACATAAATACGACTCACCAAACACGGGCTGTTGGCCGGAATGACCTGCGTAGGCTTCAGCAACGAACTCGAATTGTTCACCTTCCCGGCTATTACGAGTCAATGTCACATCGTGATGCTGCATATCCATTGCACCGCTAACAACTCCGTTAATGTAGAGGGTCGCTTCCGAGCCAAAATCCGCAAGGACCACCAGTCGCTTACCCTCCGCTTCCTTCGGAGCAACAATGGTTTCACGCAGCCAGAGATACATCCAATTACTGCCCCAACGATCACCAGGATGTATTGGCTCGAACCCGTAATCACTAATCTCTGAATAGGAAAGGCGTTCTTTCGTGATAAAACCGGTAAATTCGACAGACGATAATTTTCTATAAATCAACCTTTGCTTGGCCCTAAGCAGGTTATCAAGTTGATACTGAATCTCTTTTCTCGTATTCAAATCCGGGTTCACATCCTATAGATTCGTCTTTGTTGTATCAAAAATTAGAAATTCGCAGCGTTGCAAGTCCATGACAAGGAAGCGTCAGACTAACTTCAGATTTGCCGTCCGGCAAGATCATGCGCTGAAGCGCTTCTTTATGTTTTCCGTCAAGCTCAGCTGCAGTGACATCGCACGAATCGGCGTCAATCATAACCGAGAAGCTCGAACACTCTAAGCTCGAATTGTATAATCTTACGAGGATATCCTTACCATCCCGCTGCATGGAACAGATTTCAATCGAAGGATCCGTAACCTGCAGAAGCGATATGTCTTGAGCTTTATTAGAAGATAACCGAATATGTACTGGCAGGAGTGGTTCTGTCCAACGCTGTGATTCCTGCGGAATGCCTGCGAGGTCCCAGCGATCACTATGCGGCAAGATCGCGTAACGCATCTCTTGAACATCCTGAAGCGGACGCTTGCCCCACCAGAAGCCGCCTTCCCCGCCCCAGCCTAGTGTAAGAGCAAGCGGTTCATCTTCCCCATGCGAATAATCCGTCGTATGATCGGAGAAAATTGCGAGACCGCTATTGCTCTGCTCATCGTATACATCCACCCAATTGAGGATGATATTATGCTTAATCTCATCCCAACGTTCATAGTAAGTATTCGAATGACGGCTTTCCGTTACATCAAAGGCCGAGTTTTTATACAGCTTCCCATTGCTTAAAGCAATCGGGAATCGAGCCTGCAGCTTAGCGCGGGTATTATGATGTGATTTTCTGCGTTCAGTGCTTCGATTCTCTGGTGCGATTTCCCAAGGGTCACCAATCCAAGTATCGCTCTTATAATGGAAACGTACATGGAAATCAATTGTTCCCCTGCCTTTGGCAACCGATAAAGTCGTTACATAATCCGTGTCAGCGAATGTCCCTTTCATCTCGATCACAACACGGAGTGGACCGTTTTCTTTTACTTTTACAACAACAGGAGACTCCGTGCTGCTTGCCCATCGCGCTTCGGAGATGAGGTAGCCCGTAAATTCATTAAACGGACGATCTGGAGAAGCGATTGATCGGTTTTGTTCCCGGTCAAATAACGCTGTAATGACACCGCCTCTTGTCGAGTCGATATGAATTTTATATAAATCGGTCGTGATTACGACATAATCGTCATGCACAACAACACTTGCGCCGTTATCATCCTGTTTGGGGTAAGCATCTGTCTCCGAGGCAGCCTGCTTCACATGCTCAATAACATAATCGCGGTAGCCCATCGCAGGAGGCTCTGCTTCAAAGAGCAGTTTACAAGCATAAAGAGATCCATCCTCCGGGGATACCCGCGTCGGAACGATCTGACTAGGAATCTGCTTGCCTTCGGCGTCTTTCACAAGAATGAAATTCGTTGACCCGGCTGCCGGAATTTCAATTTCGACTAATTCCTTCCGCACGATGCCTGCTGTATTAAATACTCGAATGCCATATCCTTGAGCTCCGCTTCCATCATCTTTTGATTCCGGACAAATACTGTCCACCGCCTGGTCTCGAATCTCATTAGCAATCAGCTCAGCCATCCAGCTTTGTGCTCCTGCCTGCCACGCCCATTGTTCTCGTCCAACTCTCGTTGTTGCACAAATCCAGGCATCATGATGCTGGGACAAGAGCAATTGATCCCAAGCTTCTCGAAGCTTATCCGTTGGATAAGAGTAGCCGCCTAGCACACTAGCAATAGAAGCTAGCTTCTCTGCCACAAGGACCGCTTGCTCTGCCGAACGCACCTCTCGCGACATCCTTTGTAGAGTCCCTTCACCCCAAGGCAATGTACAGCGGATATCCTCCTGAGTGAAATGCCATTCTTCGGAGGGCTTCACCGCAATTTCATCTATATACTCGCGCCACGTGACATTTTGAATATAATCCGCTTCAAGCCACGGCCTCGCCTGCCAACCCAGATCCTGCAGGAAGCTGCCAACGGGCTTGGTTATCCCTTGTGTTATACACTTATCTACAAATTCAGGCTTCATATATCCGGCTTCTGACTCCCAGCAATTCAGAAGCTCTTCGCACGCGTATCTCGGTACACATGGAATCGATGAGCCATCCGGTCCATTCCATAACACCATTTCGTGATTTGTCCCTGAAGCATAACCGCCCCATCCCGTACCCGGATTTTTAAGCACAGCACGCTTATAACCGAGTGAACAAAGAATTTGAGGATAGCTGCTGCTCCAGCAAGGCTCTTGTGTCGCATAAGTATCTATGATGATTCCAGGAAAATGCTTATGAATAATCTCTTTTCCGCGTATTAAATGCCGGATATTGCTTTCTCCGCCGATCACCCAGCCATACGGCTGGGCATAACTGCCCGCCACCATTTCAACACGACCGGCGTTGTCCAGCAGATGACTCTTAATTGCATCATACGAACGGGGATCTGTCCGGCGCAGCGCTTCCCAAGAGATCGGCTCAATATCAAGGCACAGCTTCCATGCCGGATTCTCCTCAAGACGTCGAATGACATCCGCCCAAGAGCCTAGCGGCATATGACCTTTTATACCGCCATGATAGCCATCTACGAAATAAGCCTTCTTGACCTGATCCATCCCGATCACCTGCCCTAATCGTTAAATTGTCCTCATTAATCCTCCCATTCTGTTCTAAGCAAGTATGTATACGAAGAAGAAGAAATTAGATTCGTCGTTTTATACCATTTTTATAGAAGGTGAGTTCCTCACCAATTTACTCCAAAGGTTAAGCGCTTACAAAAACCTAATAAATTCTACTGACCTTCCCTTCTTCTTATACTATGAACTTGACAGCCAAACTTATTATGCTAAGCAAAACAAGTTCACACACTATCTTGGAACCTATAGTAATACGAACTCCTAAATATTTCAAACCTTTTTTGTACAAATAGGAGCATATTCCTACTCTATTCTCAAAATTCAAAGTGAAATGTGTGGTTAATTTCACTTTCGGACAAAAGTTAGTATACCAATTTCATTTTAGTTAAGTTATAATCAAGGAAATGTTGTTATGAGGTGACTCGAGAATGAGTGAAAAAGAAACGGCACTGCCCAAGTACCAGCTCGTTAAGGACTATGTCTTAGCTCAAATAGAGAATCAGGAAATCACCAAGGATGATCGTATACCAAGCGAATCCGAATTTTCCAAAATGTTGAATGTGAGCTCTATTACGGTCAGAAAAGCACTCTCCGAGCTTGTAAATGAAGGTGTTATTTATCGCATACGGGGAAAAGGAAGTTTCGTAGCGGCGAATCAAACGACCATATCGGAAAAAGCATCCAATTTGGTCGCCTTTGTCATCTCCGGCGTTGAAATGTACGACAGCTCCTACATGCAAATTATGAAAGGCATTCAATCCTTTCTAGGCAAACACGATTGCAAACTGATTATTGAATTTGTGGAGAATAACTTCGAGGAAGAACGCGAGCTTATTTTAAAATTGATTCAGTCGGGTATAAGAGGGCTTCTTATTTATTCCTCAGATCCTGTTGCAGCGAAAAGCTATCTTAATGATGTTCGTAAGAAATCGATTCCATTTGTCATGCTTGACCGGTATCCTCCAGGGTATCCCGTCAATGTAGTAACTTGTAATAATCACGACGGAGCTTATGAAGCCGTGGAGTATCTGATCCGGAATGGGCATACAAAGGTCGGATTTGCCGCTTACGATTTCCATCTCAGTCCAGAGGTAGACCGTTATAACGGTTATAGCAACGCGATCGCTGATGCTTCCCTGCCTACCAACAAGAAGCTTCTATTTTTGGAGAAGGAACTGGATTACGATGCACTCACCCGCCAAATCCAGGAGGGAGACATTACCGCGCTATTCTGTGCGAATGATAAACGTGCGCTTGAAGTGCTTGAGCAGCTGACCAGCCGGGGCATTCAAATTCCGGAGCAGCTTTCGATTATGGGCTTCGATGATTTTGAAAGCTCTAAATTTGCTAAAGTCGCATTAAGTACGGTTAAACAATATTTCGACGTTCTCGGCTTTGAGAGCGCCAAGCTGCTGTTTGAAATCAGTGAAGGCAATTCCTATGGCAACAAAAAAGTAATGCTTCCTACAAGTCTAGTTATCAGAGATACGGTTAGACCGGTCTAATAGGCAAAAATAAAGAGATTCCCTATCTAATGGATAGAGAATCTCTTTTTCATTTCCTGCCATTTGTTTTACATTTCCGCTCCGACTGAACAACCTTTGATAAGAGTAACATAGATTCGTTCATGCTCAACTGTATCACCGCTAATAAGCTTTATCAGTTGTTCGGCTGCAAGTGCGCCCCACTTGCGCTTCGAATAATCAATCGTGGATAGCCGCGGCTGCGTATAAGAAGCCAGCTCCATATTATCGAATCCGATGATATGGATTTGTTTCCCGATCTGAACGTCCGGATGGTTCTGTGTCAAATAGTTAAACATACCGATCGCCATTTCATCATTGAAGCAAAATACTGCTGAGGAGACTAAGCCATTGCTGCTATCTGCCATTATTCTCTCAGCTGCCCGCTCGCCCGCTGCTTTGTTAAAGTCACCTTCAATAACAATAAGCTGAGCATCAGCTGTCCGCTCTACTACCTGTGTAACCGCCTGCAGCCGCTGCTTCGAATCATACGAGCCGTTAGGTCCCGTGACGACGTAAATCTTCCGGTGTCCTTGCTCGATCAAATACTCTGCTGCCAGCATAGCTCCTGCCTTGTTATCCAGCAGCACCTGATTAATATTCGAATGTGAAAGCTCTCTATCGAGCACAACAAGCTTATGTCCACGATCTGCATAGCTTAGCAGCTGTTCATTGCCAAATGTCTCGTCCAATATTATGGCTCCGTCGATCATTCGCTCGGGCAACATCCTATGGGACTGCTTGCCGCTGCATACAATAAGGTCATAGCCCTTTTGTGTCAGAATCTCCTTCGTTCCTTGCAGGAGATCACCGTAGAACGCCCCGCTGAAGTCGGTAAGAAAGACACCGATAATCTTCGTCTCCCTCGTCTTAAGCGATCTTGCAGCCGCATTCGGGACATAATTCAATTCTTTGGCGATAGCAAGTATTCTTGCTGTCGTCTCATCTGTCACCTTAGGGTTGCCATTAAGCGCATAAGATACCGTCGAGATCGAGACCCGTGCTTGTTTAGCGATATCCTTAATACTAACCACAGTTCTCGCTCCTATCTAGCATTGTTCCACCATTATATCACAAAGACTGGCGGTTCTTGGATACCGCCAGTCTGCTTCTTATATGAAAATTTCTATCCGATTGGAAGATGCATGCAAGCTTGCTTGCAACTGCTCACCTGGAATTTGCATACCACCTGTACGATAGCGGTTAGCTGACGGTATTAGCGGCATTTCCTTGCCGTTAATCGTTACTTTCGTAATCTGCTTCGCATCACTGATTCGATAGATGAAGGTAACCGGCAAGCCGTTCCACACAAATTCGAATTGCATGCCGTCAAGCTTGGCAGGCAGAATCGGATCGATAACCATCTCACCCTCTGATTGACGAATACCAAGTGCATTCGAAATCAATTGGTTCATATAAATCCCTGGGCCGCTTGAATAAATCCGCCAACCGCCTTTAACCGGCACTGTACCTTCGCGCAGTTCGCCGAAGCGATCCTGTGCCTCATATCGGTTGTTGAACTTACCATCGGAGCTGCTGAAATACGAGTTGCTTTGGCGCAGCTCTGCATTTGGAACGACATCTCGCAGACCAACTGGATTAATCATGAGCAGGCTTTGCCACACTTCATCCGTTTTACCCAGCTTCGCCATTGCTTCTACATAGCGGATATGAGCATGCACATATTGCAAACCAACCTCACGGCCGAAGTTCGCAGCTTGCTCTGCACGTTTAAAGTTTGTGCTTACGCCGCCAGCATATTGCGCAGGACGATTCATCAGCCGCACACCATCCGGGCAATACAGCTGTTCTTTAATAATGCGGTAATGCTCCGCCGCTTGCTCCTCTGTCAACAGCTCGCTGATCATGCTGCGCGTCATTGGGAGAAGACGGTATTGAATGCCTGTAGTTGTATCTGTTGGGTGAAGCATCAGCTTCGCATCACCTGGCTTCTCCATGTAGACAAAGCCTGGAATCACTTCTTGCTGAAGCATATAGCGGTTAAAATCCTCTTGAATCGCGGATGCCAGCTCCGTAAGCTCAGCTGCCTGAACCTCATTAACGGACTCCATCACACGTCCAAACTGGGCAATTGTCTGGTACGTCAAAGCAACGGTCCAACTGCTGATCATATATTGCTTCAACTGCGCATTAGCCGGCTGAAGGGTATCATCCCAATCACCGTCGCCATACGAAGACAAATGCGTATCATGCAGGAAGTGATCGATCATATAACCAATTTCCTTCAGAGCATGATCAAGAATCGTTGCTGTTTCCGTTGTGAATTCACCTTTATGGCGTACCGTATAAGGAACACGCTCTTGCAAAATGCTGTAATCCTTCGTCGCAGCAATATAATCGCCCAGCACTTTCAGAGGCCATACAATAATATCACCATGGCTCTCTTCCTGTTGAATGCGGAAGTATTTGTCGAACATGAACCATTGCGGCCAATTGCCGTCATCTTCATATTGATGCGAATAAACCGTCTTCAGAATCTCTGCAACCTGCTCGTATTTGCGCATCGCCATAAAGTATTCCGTTGGTCCTTGGCAGACATCACGTGTTCCCCATGCCGCACCACCGTATTGTTCCAGACCATGTGGAACGGAATAATGGACGAGCATATTATGTGTGTACCACCATGCCAGTGCATTCACTTTGTCCAGCTCAGCTGCAGCATCAGCAGTACCTTCGCCAGATAGACGGAAGCCGTTCATTACATCACGGAAAAATTCACGGTAGCGCTCGATTTCAAGCTTCGATTGCCGCTCTGTAAATGGAAGATTCTCACCATGCAGAAGTCCTTGCATTGTGATCGTCCACTCTGCACTTGCCTCGAGTGAAAGAACGACTAACGAACCCGCTCCTTGCTTAACTCCGCTGACAAGCAGGCTCTCATCACCAACTGTCACATCTGCTCCTGCAACATTCAAACGGTATTGCAGATCAGGGAATACGGACGTGCTGATCGATTCGCGATCTGCCTTGAACGTAAGCACGCCATCCGTTTGCTCCATATCGAATGGAAGCTCAAATTCATTCGTGTTCATCGACACTTGGTTCGTTACGAGGTAACGATACGTTTTTCCGCTTATCGAGCGAACTTGGAGCTTCACCTCAGGTGTATCGACGGTTGTAAAGTTCGTAATGATAAGTGTGTCCTCTGCCATTTTGTAATACCAACGGGCATAGTTGAAGCCCATCTCGAACATCGAAGGCATCGTGAGCAGACGGTATGTTCCTTCAAGCTCAATATAGATACGTTGACCCGATGTCTTGAACGTATTCAGAGCGCTGCGGGCATTGGTAAGCATCTTATGGAAGTTCGTATTGCCTGCGAGCAGCTGGGAATTAAAAATACCATACATATAAGAAGTAGTCGTCATGACGTTCTCTGTCATTTTGTCGTTGCCGCCGGACATTAGAATATGACCATGCGGACGCTCAACAAGCAGCTCCTTCTCTTTCAGCACGATATGCTCATGCGTGTCCGTGAAGAAAGAAAGCAGCTTGCCATCCTGCCATTCCTCTTGATGACGGACTGGGAAATAAGCATCAATCTCAGCCGTAGTCAGCGATGCCGTTTGTACCGGTGAACCGATCGCAGTAGAGAATTCAACCTTACCTACTACAGGTTCAGTAGCAGCTGCAAGATCAGCCTCTTTTGTACACTCAGCCTCTTCCCAAGCATTACGTACATCTGTTGTGAACTCTAATGAGTCAACAGCTGAAGGATGATTCGCCTTAAACATCCCGTAAAATACAAAACGAGCTTCTCCGTTAAGCTGGGTTAGTTCCGATTGTAGTGCTGCATATCCAAATTCGTATTGGTATACTTCATTCGCCAATTCAGACTTACCAAGTGCTTCTGGCACATCTGTTTCTTTATAGCTGAGGCCAAAGAATTGGAACCCATCTGTTGAATAGCCAGCCGCACCTGTAAGTGAACCATGCTGCATATAAGGGAATGCGCCGCCTTGCATTGGCTGATTCTGACGGAAGCAGAGCACATAGCCTTGTTCCTCGTTTTTAAACGCTTTATGGTCGACATACTGAGACATATAGGCCTCATTTGTCCGTACCGCCCCAATATCAGCTAGCCCAATATCTTGACCATAAATGATATCGATCTTCGCTTCGCTTCCTTGCGAATCAAGCGTTACATCCCAGAACCAAATGCCGTCCTTTGTCGCAGTGAATACAACGCGGTAAGAAATAGCGCCAAACGCTGTTCCCTCCCATAGCAGACGTCCACCCACAGCCGACATGCGGCTTGTTGAACGAATGCCAAGCAATGGCTCGTAAGAAATGCCTTCAGCGCTAAACATGCGCAAATAAATGTTGTTAAGCGATCCATCCACCGAGTTCGACACCACTTGATTCAGCATCGTTCCTTGATGTACGGCTTTTGAAAGATCCCCGCTGTTTAGAAAATCAAACGTCAGATCTCCCGCTTTTACCTGTACCAAATCCATCGCGTTAAGCGTATTGATTTCCACTCCACTCACTGCCTTTCTTCCTACTTACTTAGTTTGAATTTTAGCGCCGATACATCCCGGCTATTAGGACCGATATAAAGTTCAAATTCACCAGGGTCGCTGGCAAAGGTAAGATCAGCATGATAATAACGCAGCTGCTGCTCCTCAAGCGTGAAGGAGATTTCTTTACTCTCGCCCGGCTGCAGCATGACTTTCTTGAATGCTTTCAGCTCCTGCAATGGACGAACAACATCGCCCGCCATATCCCTTACATATAACTGCACGATATCCTCACCAGCGCGAGTTCCGGTGTTTGTTACCGTTATGTTGACCTGCAATGGTTCCGAAGCACTCATTGTATCTGAAGCCATCACCGCTTCGCTGTAATTAAAGGTCGTATAGCCTAGTCCGTAACCAAATGGCAAAAGCGGTTCATTCGGAATGTCCAAATATTGTGATACGTATCTTACCTGAGCGTCCGGTGCGCCTTGCGGGCGGCCGGTATTGAACCGGTTATAATAGACCGGAACTTGTCCTACAGAATAAGGGAACGACATCGTCAGTCTTCCCGTTGGTTCCGATTCACCAAACAGCAGCTCCGCAATAGCGGCTCCACCCTCTGTTCCAGGGAACCAAGCTTCCAGCACTGCATCCGCATAATCAATAACGCCGTGCAAATCAAGTGGGCGCCCGTTAAATAAGACAGCAACCATTGGCTTGCCGAGCTGCTTCAGCTTGGCAATCAGCTCCAGCTGCACCTGAGGCAATTGGATATTGGATCTGCTTCCCGCTTCTCCGCTCATATCCGAATGCTCACCTAGTGCGAGCACAAGAACATCTGCCTCACTTGCCGCTTCAATCGCCGCTTTTAATTGTTCCTCTGTTGCTGTTTCAATGCCGCAGCCCTCTGTTACAGATAAGAGCGATGCATCAATCTTGCCTCCAATGCCTGCTGCCAGCTGGACAGCCTCATCCTTGGAGCCAAGCCAAGACCAAGGGCCAAGAATATCGCCATTCGCCGCAAACGGGCCGATTACTGCGATTTTCTGTTCACGATTAAGCGGGAGAACAGAATCATTTTTCAAGAGGACACATGATTTAAGCGCCAGCTCCCGAGAAGCATTCCGGTGTGCTTCCGAGCTTACAAGCTCCTGCTCAAGCACCGCATTTGCGCCGCGGTATGGCTGTTCGAACAACCCAAGCTTTTGTTTGAGCTCCAAAATACGAAGTACAGCCTCATCGATCATCGCTTCGTCAATTTCCTTCGCTTCAACAAGCTTCTGCAGATGATCGGAATAGCAAGTCGTCATCATCTCGATATCTACACCAGCTCTGATCGCTTTCATCGCCGCTTCGGCCTCATTCGCTGCAACACCATGTGGGATCAATTCTTTTACCGCGCCCCAATCGGAGATCATTACGCCGTCAAAGGACCACTCGCCGCGAAGCAGATCACGCATAAGCCACTTGTTGCCTGTAGCCGGAATGCCATCTACTGTATTAAATGCCGTCATCACCATCTCGCAGCCTTCATCTAGAGCTGCTTTATAGGAAGGCAAATAAAATTCACGAAGCTGACGCTCAGATAGATCGACCGTATTATAATCACGTCCACCTTCCGCAGCCCCATAGGCTGCAAAGTGCTTCACGCAGGCAGCGACACGGCTGACATCATTCGCAAGATCCTTCCCTTGGAACCCTCTTACGAATGCTCTTGCAAACTCGCTGTTCAAATAAGGATCCTCGCCGGTCGATTCCATTACTCTGCCCCATCTTGGGTCGCGTACGAGGTCAACCATTGGAGCGAACGTGACATGTACACCAGCCGCAGCCGCTTCCTTAGCAGCAATCTCAGCACTCTGCTCAGCCAGCTCCAAATCCCACGAGCAGCCGATCGCAAGCGGAACTGGGAAGATTGTTTTGTAGCCATGAACGATATCCGCCATAACGAGCAGTGGTATTCCTAGACGATTAGTCGTCAAATGCTGCTTCTGGACGTTAATAACATCTTCAGCCCCAGTTAAGCCAAGCACCGAGCCGGTATTGCGAACCGTCTCTTCCGTTATGCCCATCTCAGCCATAGGCCCAGTAATTTGTCCATCCGCACCTTGGAAGAATGGCGCCGCCAGCTGAAGCAGCTGGCCAATCTTCTCTTCAAATGTCATAAGCTGCAAAAGTTCGGCAGATTGCTTCTTCATATCCGTATTCCTCCAGTTGTCTTTATTGTTTGCAGGTCAGTATCCCTTTACTTTATAGAAGTGTCTAACGCCTGTCGTTACACATATCGAAACGTTTCGATTGTTTTCTATTTTGGATTATAAACAATTCAAAAAGAGACGTCAATTGCTGTTATGATAAAAATTGAAACGTTTCTATTGCTATATAATCCCTATTCAAGCCTTATAAAAAAACGCTTGAATACGATTTCACTTTGAATTATAATAACTTCGAAACGTTTCGATTGAATTGTTCTTATCTGTTTGGAAGTTGTAAGCGGGGTTATTTCTGTATCATAGAAACGTTTCACCACATGTAATAGCGTGTAATATAGATGTGGCGAATGTTCTTGCTTCAGAAATGCAAGGTTCAGCACAATAGCTGAAAAATGCGGCTACTATGTTAAATATAAGCCGCCTGAGTGCATAACAAGCACTTAATCACTGCATAGTACTAAACATAATCATTAACTCGGGAGGAATTATTTATGTTTAAGAAAACGGTAACTGTCTTAGCCAGCTCCATGATGCTTATCGGAGCACTCTCTGCTTGTGGAGGAGGCAATAACGGTGAAGCCGCTAACGGCAAGGTAACGATCAACGTATGGGGCATGGGTGAAGAAGCTAAATCTTTGCCGAAGATTGTTGAGGATTTTGAAAAAGAAAATCCTAACATTAAAGTAAATGTACAAGCCCTTCCTTGGGATACAGCACATGACAAGCTGCTTACAGCTGTTGCTTCCAAAAAAGGTCCTGATGTTCTTCAAATGGGTACAACTTGGATTCCTGAATTCAGCTCTGCTGGTGCACTTATGGATCTTTCTCCTTATATCGATCAATATCCTGAGCTGGCTGAATCGAATTTCTTCCCAGGCTCCATTTCTACTACTAAATTCGAGGACAAAACGGTTGGTGTTCCTTGGTATATCGATACACGTGTCCTTTACTATCGCACAGACCTGCTTAAGGAAGTTGGCTACGATCAAGCGCCAAAAACTTGGGATGAACTGAAAGATGCAGCAACGAAGCTGAAAGCTCGCGGCGGTAATAAATACGGCATAAGCCTTGATGTAAATGAGCAGTCCCTTCTGTTCATGTTTGCTCGTCAAAACGGCTCTAAGCTGATCGACGAGAACAATAAACCGTTGTTCAATCAGCCTGAGTTTAAAGAAGCAGTCGACTACTTGAACAGCTTCTTCAAAGACGGCGAAGCACCAATTGATCTTGGCATGGACATCATCCCTGCATTCAAAGGCGATGGTATTCTTCCAATGTTCATCAGCGGACCTTGGATGATCAAACTGATTAACGATCAAGCGCCTGAGCTTGCAGGCAAATGGGCTACAGCTGTTCTTCCTGCTAAAGAGAACAATATCTCTGCTCTTGGCGGCTCCAACTTGTCCGTCTTCCAATATACAGATCACAAAGACGAAGCAATGAAATTCCTGGATTACATGAGCAAGCCTGAGACACAATTGAAATGGCTGGAACTGACGAACTCCCTTCCTTCCACTAAGAAAGCTTGGGAAGATCCTGCTCTGACATCTGATGCTAACCTCAAAGTAATCGGCGAGCAAATGAACGCTTCTGAGCCAATGCCGCTTATCAAGCCATGGGAAGAAATTGCTCAAAACGTTCTGACTACGTTCGAGAAAATTTACCGCAACAAAAATGCAGACGTACAAAAAGAACTGGACAGCTTCAACGCTAAATCCGAGGAAATCTTGAATAAATAATGATCGCTAATATCGACAGCGCTCCTGCAAAGGAGTCGCTGTCGGTTCCATTTTGGATTGGCGCTCATAGCAAAGGAAGGGTCGAATATGAAAGGGATGTCCCAGAGCAAGGCACCATATTTCTTTATCGCTCCAACGCTTATTTTACTTACCCTATTTTCGTTATTACCGATCGTCGTGGCTCTGGTCATAAGCTTCACGGATATGGACCTGGCTGGTCTTGCTGACTGGTCTAATATTTCATTCGTCGGATTCAAGAACTATATCGACGTACTGGCTGATCCGATTTTCACAAAATCCATTTTGAATACTTTGTTCTACGTAATTGTAGGTGTTCCCCTTGTCATTTTATGCTCTCTAGCTATTGCGATCATGATTAATTTCGGTGCAAACCGAGTATTTAAAGCATTCCGAATTGTTTATTACATGCCTTCGGTGACGAACGTTGTTGCCGTTGCGGTCGTATGGGGTTTCCTCTACAACCCTGCATTTGGTCTACTCAACTATGTACTCGATTCGGTCCATCTGCCTGCCGTCCCTTGGCTGCAAGATCCAATTATGGCCAAGATTTCACTTATTCTGATGGCGGTATGGAGAGGGGTCGGTCTAAATATGATCATCTTCATCGCTGCGCTCCAAGGTATTCCGAAATCTTACTATGAAGCCGCTCAACTCGATGGCGCAACAAATTGGCAGCAACTGAGACATATCACTGTTCCAATGCTTCGTTTCGCGATCTTCTTCGTTTCGATTACAACGATGATCGGTTGGCTGCAATTCTTCGAGGAACCATTCATCATGACAAACGGTGGTCCGCTCGACAGTACAACTTCCGTAGCTCTGTTCATTTATCGCAATGGCTTCCAGCTTAGTCACTTCGGTTATGCAGCAGCAGGATCATTTGTCCTGTTTATCGCCATCATTGTTATTACAATGGTACAGTTCAAATTTCAAAATAAAGAAACCGATCTATAGTCCACACGGAGGTGTAACGGATGAGTTCGCAAGTAAAAGCATCAAACGCCTCAAGCAGCGACAAAGTGCTCAAGTGGATACTGGGTATTTGCCTCACAGTTGGCGGTATATTGGTCATCCTTCCTTTCGTATGGATGATCCTGTCTGCCTTCAAGCCGGAGGGCGAGATTCAGAATATCCCGCCTACCCTGCTGCCTGAGAAATTCACAACAGAAAACTTTAAAAATTTGTTCCAAAATATGAACTTTGGCGTCTATTTGAAAAATACGCTTATGATCGTCTTCTTCTCGTTCATCGGCTTATTCATGAATGCAATGGCCGGCTTCGGTTTTGCGAAATATAAGTTCAAGGGTGACAATAAGCTGTTCTATATCGTGCTCGCTACGATGATGATCCCTGGTCAAGTGACGATGATTCCCGTTTACTTGATCTTGAATCAGATGCATCTGACGAATACGATGATGGGGATCGTGCTGCCCGGCCTTGTTGGAGCGTTCGGTATCTTCCTGTTCCGTCAATTCATGTCTACCATTCCAGATGAGCTTCTGGAAGCAACACGTCTAGACGGTGCGGGCGAGTTCCGTACTTTCCTGCAGATTGTGCTTCCGATCTCGAAACCAATCCTTGCAGTACAGGGCATTCTCGCCTTTATCGGTGGGTGGAACAGCTTCCTATGGCCGCTCATTATCGCCAATGATGAGAAGCTCTACACACTATCCGTTGGCCTGTCCTTGCTCAAAGGGCAATACGGCGGCAACTATGCGCTTCAAATGGCCGGCTCTACATTTATGGTCGTGCCAATCATCATTATATTCATCTTGTTCCAGAAGCATATTATCGAGAACTATGCCATTTCGGGCATTAAGTAAAACAACAAGGGGTGTCCCATAAGTCATTAAAATGACGATGGGACACCCCTGTTTTATTTAGGTTAAACAGCAGCCTGCGCATTTTAATGTTCTTCTGATCGCCATTGCTCAGGGATTCCTCGAATCAACGAGGTAAGGTTGGAATCCCCGAGCAAAAGCGACCGCTTACGCTTCTCCAGAATCATTTAAATGCTCCGTTTGCCATTACCTGTTCATGAATTTCTCAAACAACAAGAAGCCAATCCTTATTAAAATGGTGGTACCCTCAATCATTCTAGGCTTGTTTACTGCAATTGGGGAGGGGAGAAGCAAGTTAAACTTATCTTCGTGCATGCGGGTTTCTGCTTTAGTTTTTTGTTGAAAATCAACATAAAAAGGAGAAACAGTTTTACTGCTTCTCCTTGATAGTTGAGCTAATTCCAAGACCGATTAAGGAATAAGGTCGAATTAATGACCAGCTTTTCGTCAGGACAAGTCCGCCCTTGAATCCGCCACCCTTGCTTATTCAACTGCGACTCATCGATAGCTTCATACATGATTTGCCTCATCCCCTCAGCTGTACGAACAGCTACTAAAGGATCTTTAGAAGTACGGCTAATCTGCTCCAGGACTTCCTGTTTATTTCTTACCAGACTAGCAACGAAGATCCGATCATAAGCGCTATAATCAAAATCCGAACCATTTATATTTACGACCATCAATTTGTCCTCTAAGCCCATCCGCTTGAGCAGAGAGCATGATGCCTCATAGGCCACTGGATTCATCTCCAGACAGATGACCTTCGCATCACTTAATAGATGCAGAAGAATCGGGCTTAACGGCAGTGGCCCGCTGCCAACAAAAACATACGGCGAATAATTGGTAAGTCTAGTCTGCCCAGTAATCCGATGGAGAGTAGATAGTTCCTCACCAACCAGAGCTACATAAGTATTCCAATTAGGCAATTGTTCCACATTATCCAGAACGGAATCAGATAACTGGCAAACTTGACGAGAGTCGCTTAGCTCTACCAAAAACTCGGCCTCCGAAAGCTTATCCTGCAAGCTAAGTCTGTTCAATTGAATGTATTCATTGCTTAGAACAGCATGTATTTCTTCCGGTGAATAACGAGACCGCAGTTGAAGGAAAAGACGGCCGATCGTACTTGTAACTAATTGATTCACAGGAGACAAATCTATTTCCTTCTGAAGAAGCTCATTTGCTTCTTGGATAAAAGCGATGAAATCCTCCACCAATTGCATTCTTGACAAGCTGCCTTTATGTACAACAGAGCCCTTCGAATAAACGTCCATTTGCCCGTTTCCTCCTTCATACCACACCTACTCGAAATATATTCAAGTCGTCAAGGATGTAGAAGGTGTTTGGGATTGGCTCCTCTATATGGAGTAAGGGGCAAATTGTTAAAATCCACGCAGCTTAATTTGTGGAGGTGAATCCCCTTCTTGATCTACTAACGTTGTTTCATTCGGGATAGATTTGATAGTCCATGTATGCTTTTTTGTTTTATTCCATGTCTCATTTATGGTTACATCATAATCATTTGAGCCCACTTCTACAGCACTGATGTCAACATTCACTGTAATTTCCTTGTCATTGTAGGGAACAATTATGTTGTATTTACCGGGTTTATCGGGTAATTCGATTCCTTTGATCAAGCTGAATCCTACATTTTCATCAATTAATGCAAATTTGATCGCCTTGTTTTGATCGAATTGAACAGGTGCCTCGATTAAGTTTACCCCTTTATAAATAAAAAGTAGTTTATTCTTAGGATCAACTCCACTTATTTCGTAAACTTCACCATTTGAATCGTCTGTCTTTCCTAAGTACTTAGCCTTTTTAGGCTTTTCTATTTCATTGACATTTGTGTAAAGTTGTTGATTCCACTCTATATATAGCGGGATTGCAGGTGCACTACTTACTATTAAAGAAGAGGCTTTATGGACCGAACAACTAGTTAGTAGGAATAAACAAATAATAATGAACACCATATATTTTGACTTCATCATATTGCCTCCTTTGACTGACTAATTTTATGACGATAGATCTTTCGATGATGTTGCTTCTATGCATTAGAAAAAAAGAACGACCCGTTATAAACGGGCCGTTCTCGTAAACGATTACTTCGCTTTGCTTAACTTCTCTGCAAGTGCATTGCCTGATTTGGATATATCATTATAAGCATCTTCTATCGATTTCTGGCCGAACATAACGGCATCCATCGTTTTCTTGTAGTTGTCTACCCACTCTGTCCAGCCTGCCGCAGCTGGGGAGAATGGCATCGCTTTATCCTTCGCCGTATCGTACAATTTCTTGCCGAGTTTCTCTTTTGGCGCCAAGGTTGGTTCAAGTGCTGTATAGATATCATCGTAGATTGGAATGCCGAAGTTCGTGCCATACGTCTTGCCGGCTTCCTTCGACGTAACGAACCATTTGATGAAGGCCTTCGCCGCATCCTTATGCTTGGAATCTGTGCTGACGCTTAGGAAGATGGTCGGCTGTGCCCATCCGCCTCCATCAGGCCCAACCGGAAGGTTGACGACGTCTATTTTTCCTGGCATTAACTGCTCAAGCGCCCCTACCGAACCAACTGTTGCGCCTCGTGTCATAACTTTGCCGCTTGCCATAGGGTCAGCTTGCGGATCGTTTTCCTTAAAAGCGCTGACCATGTCCGCAGGAGGAACGATTTTCTTATCACGGAAATCCGCATGTATGCCATAGAACTTCATGAACAGCTCTTTGTCTAGATTAAACTTTTTGCCATCCTCTTGAATAATTGAGCCTTTTCCATATCCCATTTGATAGTACTCGTAAAAGTCCCATGTGTCCGTGTCGCTGATCGGATAGACGCCATCCGGCAGCTTGGCGCGGGCATTTCTAGCAAAGTCGAAATATTCGTCCCATGTCCAGTCCTTCTTCGGCAGCTCGATACCAGCAGCATCCAGCGCTTCCTTGTTGAACGCCATGCCTTGCGCGTTGCGGCTGATTGGAATACCGTAAAGCTTGCCGTCTATTTTCAAGTTTTCGAGCGTCTTATCGTCAATGACACCAGTGAGATCGATATCCGATAAATCCTCTAATGTACCTCTAGTCGCATATTCTTGAATGTATGCCCCGTCCATGTGAAGAACATCCGGCAGCGAATGGGAAGCGGCCAGCGTCGGCAGCTTCTTCCAATAATCATCCCATGCCATGTATTCAGGCGAAAAGGTTACCGATGGATTCTCACTTGTATATACCGCCTGTGTTTTCAGCATCGCCTGATGTCTGATATCCGCTCCTTGCCACATGATTTTGAGCTTCACCGGAGCATTAGGATCGCTATTGCCGCTATTGCTTGTTGCGTTCGACTCTCCGTTGTTCGAACCACCGTTCCCGCAAGCCGTTAATGTCAGCATCGCCGCAAGACTCAATAACGTCAACCCTTTAAATAATACGTTTTTTTGCTTCATCCTCTTTTCCCCTTTACCGTATAGTTTGAAGCTGGACCTGCTTTTTCGGCTATCCCTTTAAGCCTGTTGTTGCGATTCCTTCGACAAAATGCTTTTGTGCGAAGAAAAACAAAACGACAGACGGCAAAACCGATAGGAGTGACATCGCGAGCAGCCTGCCCCATTGGATCTCAAACTGATCCACATACATGCGCAGAGCTAGACCAACTGTAAACTTAGCAACCGAATTCAAATACAGCACTTGTGCGAAAAAATCATCCCAGCTCCATATGAATGTAAATATGGCGACTGTTACCAAAGCAGGCTTAATCAGTGGCAAAACAATCCGGTAGAAAATGCCGTATACGGACGCACCGTCAATCTTAGCTGCTTCATCCAGCTCTCGCGGGATGCCTCTTATGAATTGCACAAGCAAAAAGATAAAGAAGGCACCGCCGCCGAAGAAATGCGGAAGAATTAGAGGAATATAGCTGTCCATTAGCTGCAGCTTATTGTAGAGAATGTACTGCGGAACGATCGTTACTTGCCCCGGCAGCATCATTGTAAGCAGGAGTATAGAAAATAACGCACCACGAAACTTGAAGTTTAGACGGGCAAAGCCGTATGCAACAATCGCGCTTGTGATAACGCCGCCTAGTATGTTCCAAAGCTCCATTAGGAGTGTATTTCCGAAGAATCGTCCGAACGTGAATTCAGGGGAAAATTGCCAGCCCTTGGTGTAATTCTCCCAAATCGGCGTAGAGGGCCAGATGGAAGGCGAGCTCATCTCTGCCGTCGTTTTTAGTGAAGCGCCTACCCACCAAATGACCGGATATAGCATAAGGAGGGAGAAGACTATGAGCAGCAAATGGCTGGTAAAGGAATTCTTTCTAAGCAATGTGTTCACTTTTGCTTCCCTCCATCCGTCTCGTAAAATACCCAGTATCGCGATACCAGGAAGTTAATAGCGGTCATTAGCGCTACGATAACAAGGAGAATCCAAGCGAGCGCGGAGGCGTACCCCATTTGATAATGCTTAAACGCCTTATCGTAGAGGAACAACGCGTACATATACGTCGAGTTGATCGGCCCACCATTCGTAATAATGAATGCGGAGGTGAACATTTGGAACGAACCAATAATGCCAAGCACGAGGTTGAAAAACATAACCGGCGAGATCATCGGAATTGTAATGTGGAAAAACTTCCGCAGCTTCGAAGCGCCGTCAACCGACGCTGACTCATAAAGCTCGCTAGGAATCTGCTTCAGACCGGCTAGGAAAATGACCATTGTAGAGCCAAATTGCCATGTATTAAGCAAAATCAGTGTTGCGAGCGAGGTATGCGGATTTGTAATCCATCCGATGCCTTCAATGCCGAACCAGGCAAGCACATGATTGAAATAACCGTTCAGATTGAACATATTTCTCCACAAGGCCGATACAGCAATGCTTCCACCAATAAGAGAAGGAAAATAGATCGCTGTCCGATAAAGATTCATGCCCTTCAAATTTTTGTTCAGCATCATTGCGACCATCAATGAGAAGAAAAGCTTAAGCGGGACAGAAAACAACACGAAAATAAAGGTTACCTTGAGTGAAGTCGTGAAATCGGTATCGTTCTTGAAAATGTTGGCGTAGTTATCCGTTCCGGTCCAAGTCGGAGATTCAAGCAGCGAATACTCCGTAAAGGACAAATAAAAAGACTGGATGATCGGCCATACCGTAAGCAGCAAGAAACCGATCAGCCAGGGTGAAATGAAAATGTAGCCTGCCAAATTATTATGGTTCGAGCCTTTGAGTTTCTTCGTCATGCGCAGCTTTGCAGCCGCCGGCTTATACATAGCTTCCGCCTTCATCTCACGTTCATCTCCCCTCACAGCATCTATAAGGCTCATTTTATTGAAATCGCTTACAAGTGTACATGCGATAGAATTATGAATTTGTTTGTTTTTTTACACTCTTGTTTGCCTAAAAAAAGGACCTATCTAACAGAAAAAAGCTATGCAGCCGCAGCATGCATAGCTTCCTTCCTCTATTGAACCGCTATCCCGTCTTGACCCCGGCAGACGACTTTGATTCTGCCATCGCTGCCTCCATCAAGCCTTTAATATAACCTACGCCATATAGACGTCCAAGCGTTTCGTATCCGGGATTCGTATTAGCTTCCCCTTCCATTGTCGGAACATGGTCCGGTCTGGATGGACCATCGAATCCAACTTCATAATACACTTTCATGGCTTCGTACATATCGGTTTTGCCGTCATCATGGAACGTCTCATGGAACTTGTCCGGCGTTCCGACAACGTCGCGGAAATGCACAAAGAACAACTTATTTTGTCTTGCAAAATGGCGGATGACATCCGGGATATGCTCGCCTGCAGTCGCAAGCGTGCCTTGGCATAGTGTAATTCCGCTATATTCGCTTGGCACAAGATCAATCGCACGCTGTAATGCCTCTGCATTTCGGAGAATACGTGATACGCCGCGAATCGGGCTTATAGGCGGATCATCAGGATGTAATGCCAGCTTAACCTTGGCTTTCTCTGCAATTGGCACAATTCTTTCCAAGTAATAACGCAGATTGTCCCACAATTGATCCTCCGTCACGATGCCAGCTTCCGTGAGTGGCGCATTTTGCATCAAGGAATGATCATAGCTGGATACAAGCGCTCCACCGCGGGTACGCGTCGTCGTCGATGTGCGGAACCAATTAAATTGCGCCATGAAATTGTAGCATAAGACGGGAATGCCAAGAGCACCCATATTCGAAATAAGCTGCCCCATCCATTCAATCTCTTCATCGCGGCCTGGCAGACCAAGCTTGATCTTATTCGTCGGCGGCGCTGATTCGATGACAAGCAGCTGGATACCATGATTCTCATAGCGCTGCTTCATGTGAAGCAGATTCATATAATCCCAGGGCTTCATACCATTATCTTCCTTCGGCAGCGGGCCAACAGCATAATCAACGCCCATCTGCTTCGCCAAATGCCATAACTGGTCCGGAGAGGAAGTGAAAAACTCAGCTAATTTCATATTCAAACACACTCCTTCATTCTCGTTAATAACCTCCATTACGGTTGTTTATTTCGTTTAATTCGCGTCCCGGAATTCGCTTGGCGACAAACCTACCTTCTTTTTAAAAATTTGGCTAAAGTAACGAGAATCTTGATAGCCGACTCGTTCGGCGACCTCATAGTTTTTCAGATGCGTTTGCTTAAGCAGCTTTTTAGCGTTGGATATTCGTATACGAGTCAGATGCTCGATAAACGTGACGCCCATTTTCGATTTAAATAAGGAGCTTAAGTAAGCAGGAGTAATAAACACTTTATCAGCGACGTAATGCAGGGATACCTTATCGTACTCTTCCTCCATCAATGTAACCGCTTTCTTAATTAAGTTGCGATTGAGGCAGTCGGAGGTATAAGACGCTCCCCCCATCCCTTTTAACGCCTCGCAAACCGCGTCTTTCATTTCTTCCAGCGTGTGCAGCTGCATGAGTGCCGTAATATCTGGCGTACTGCATAGATGTGGTTGACCAAGTGCGGATTTGACCCGAAGCTGCAGGCTGACCAGAAGCTGAAGTGTAGCATCAACGACTTTATTGACTGGCAGCGGACCATTCCGAGTTAACGTTTCGTAGAAGCCATCCACCGCTTGACGAATTGTACTAGATTCAGTGATCGAGTCGCTAGTCAGAAGATGCAGGAGCTCATCCTCCATATGTTCAGGATATTCGGCGTCGCTTGCATACTCAGTAATGCTGCTGAAGTAAATCGGCTGTGATTGGTCTTGGTAGAATTGGTATTTCATTGCGAGGAGGGCTTGTTCGTAACCGTGATGCAGATCAGATAGCTGCGGATAAGGATTGCTAATGCCAAGTGAGATCAATTGAGGGGAGAAGCTATGCTCTTGGTTGCAAATGCTGCTGTACAACTCTGATAGGGATTCACGATCGTCCCACGAGAAAATGATTCCGATATGTCCCTTGTCATCAGGAAGAATAGCCGTGTTGCCAGGCGCATAACGCTTGATGACAGTATACAGTTCATCGACAACGTATCTTCGGGACCATAAATCCACCTTTGGGGTACTAATGCTAAACAAAGCTATAGCCGGGTAAGCGTAAAAAGCATGAAGACCGTTCTCTTCCAGGCTCCTCTTCATATCTCCGGCGATGCCGGGAAACAGATCGTTCAGCGTTCGAGCACGAACCAATTCCACTTGCTTCATAATCGGCACTCCTCTCTTGAGAAAGGATGGATAAGTCAATATGGCTCCCGTGCTATTCTCCGGTGTAATTTTTATAGAAATCCAATCCCTGTAGCAGCAGCGTTTCCGTAAGATCGACGTCACCCGATTTGATAAGATCCAAAATTGCGGTGTGTGAATCAGAAAGAGAATAGCCTGGGTGATCTTGATTCGTTACGGTGATAAAGCGCATAATCTTTGTTTTAATGCTGTTCCATATGTTGTACAGCAGTTCATTCCCGCTCCGCAAGTAAAAGTAACCGTGGAAGAGCATATCCAGCTCAACCAGACGGTACGGATCCTCTTGATCGATTGCTTCCCGCATACCGGCAATGACGCCTTCAAGGTAAGTAATATCCTTCTCATCCAGCACCTTCATCGTTGCACGAAGCGCGTGGCCTTCGACCATTTGGCGCAGCGAGTATATGTCTCGTATTTCCTGGGCCGTTATCTCAGAAACGGCTGAGCCTTTATTCATTTTGCCGACAATAAGACCTTCCTGCTTCAGCCTCTCCAATGCTTCTCTGACGGGCGCTTGGCTGACGCTGAATTTTTTGGCTATATCAAGAACGATCATACGGTGTCCGGGCAGCAGTTCACCCTTCATAATCTGCCTCTTTAAGGTGATATAGACATGCTCACTAAGAGAGATTGGATTTTGCTCTGAACTGGCTGTTTCAATGGACACTTGTTATCACCACCCTTGGATTTGGGATTTTTTAGGATTATCGATAATCGATAACCTGATGCTAGTCGCTTCAAGCGGGAATGTCAAGATGAAAATGATCAGCTTTTTTTCAGTCGCATCAACCGTAAAAAAACAAACAAAATCATAATTTTACGGCATCGCTTTTCGCTTCAATCGCTCGGTAAGATGATCATGTAACGAGAAACGGGAACCGAAGGGAATCCAGATTTATGAGGAGGTGTACACGGTTTGCCCAGGAACGTGGTCTTCATCGCGGATGCCGACAGCTGGTCTGGCAAGGGCCTTATCGCACGATTTATCCAGGGTGGTACGGATCTGATTCTGAACAGTCTTCAAGACGACAAGGAATGGGAAGACGTGCTCGTTTCCTGCACAGCTGCAGGCTCTAAGGTACTCGTTACCCATGCAGATCTATGCAGCAGCCGTGACTTATCGACTATGCTCGATCAGGCTGAGAAGCTGCTTGGCCCTGTTGATGTTATGATTCACAATTGCTGTGCCATAAGACCTGCCCATGTCGAAAGCTGTGAGGAGTCAGAATTTGTCGAGATCATGCAAAGAAATGCCAAATCCGCCTTCTTCTGTACCCAAGCGTTAGGCAGACGGATGGCAGCTAGAGGCGGTGGCAGCATCATCTTCGTCAGCTCCATTCACAACGAGAAGCCAACCGGAGCGTCCTTCACTTACAGCACCTCACAAGGCGCGGTGAAGATGCTTGCCCATGAAGCGGCATTGTTTCTCGGTCGATTCGGCATCCGTGTCAATGTTATTGAGATGGGCCCTATCGAAGGTTCGGACGTTACTTTTCAAAGTGAACTTTCGGGACTTTACGACGATTACCGTTACAAGGTGCCAGGTGCGTTGCTTGGAACGGCCACCGATTTGGCCGAGCTTGCCTTCTTCCTTACCGGAGAGGAAGCTGGCTATTTGAACGGTGCAGATATTCGACTGGACGGCGGCTTCCTCCTGCATTATATGGATTACCGTATGAACAAGCCCGCCGAGGGGGAGACGCGATCGCAATGAACCAAAGCTTATTAGGAAAATCGGCACTCGTCACCGGTGCGGGAACGGGCATCGGTAAAGGTATTGCGATAGAGCTTGCAAAGCGAGGCGCGAAGGTTGCCATTCACTACAATGCTAGCGAGGCAGGAGCCAAAGATACGCAGCATCAAATCGAGGAGTTCGGCGGCTTGTGTATGACCGTGCAAGCAGATGTCGCTGATCGGGAACATATCTTCCGTATGGTCGATACTAGTGCGGCTGAGCTTGGCGGTATCGATATTCTAATCAACAATGCTGCACTGCAGCTTAACATCCATTGGTTCGAATATACAGAAGAACAATATGACCGCGTCATGAACATCAATCTTAAAGGGTACTGGCAATGCATGCAGGCGGTTATCCCTTATATGAAGAAACAGAATTTCGGACGCATCATTAATATCTCCTCCGTCCATGGCAAAAGACCTACCGATTTCGATGCAGTCTACTGCATGTCGAAAGGCGGCATCAAAATGCTAGGCAGGGAAAGCGCTATCGAGCTTGCGCGTTATGGCATTACGGTCAATACGATTGCGCCCGGCGCGATTGACGTCGGCAAGTCCAGGCAATCACATCGTAATCCCAATCCTAAAAAATTCCCTATTGGCCGTGTCGGACTGCCTGCGGATGTCGCATCACTAGCCTGCTACATTGCCTCAGATGAAACTTCGTTTATGACAGGCTCGACCATCCGTGTGGATGGTGCAGGCATGTTAATGTAACTGATTAATAATGTCCAATACCTATATCTCTTAAAGGAGCCATGCCCGTGACTCAACAGGAAAGCTATGAAAGCACGTTAGCTTACGTCAACACCTACTCCAAACCTTCGGAGCTTCGTATCACCGATATTCGTTTTGCCGATATTGCAGGTGCTCCCATGCACTGCAGCTTGATCAAGGTGTTCACGAACCAAGGCATCGTTGGTTTCGGTGAAGTACGAGACGGTGCCGACAGAATGTTTGCCCTTCAGCTCAAAAGCAGACTTCTAGGCGAAAATCCGTGCAATATCGACAAGCTGTTCCGCAGAATTAAGCAATTCGGCGGACATTCCCGGCAAGGCGGCGGCGTGAGCGGCATTGAGATCGCCTTATGGGATATTGCCGGCAAAGCCTACGGCATGCCAATCTATCAAATGCTTGGCGGCAAATTCCGCGACCGAATCCGCATGTACTGTGACACCGACGTCGACGGCAAGGATACGGGGAAAGCAATGGGCTTAGCGCTGCAAAAAAGGATGGAACAAGGGTACACCTTCTTGAAGATGGATCTTGGCATCAATCAGATTATTAATGAGCCCGGAACATTAAACGCCCCGCTTGGCTTTCTCGAGGAAAAGAAAGCACTGTCCAAATCTTGGTATTCCCGCAAGCATTCGAATTTCACGGAGCATGAACTGCGGGAAATACGTAATCGTCACTACGATATTTATAACATCGCGCATCCATTTACCGGCATTCATGTTACCGAGAAAGGTCTCGACATGTTGGAGCAATACGTAGCCGACGTTCGCATGGTCATTGGCTACGAGGTACCTCTCGCAGTAGACCATTTCGGACACATCGGCTTGCAGGACTGCATTAAGCTAGGCCGCAGAATTGAAAAATACAATCTGGCTTGGATGGAAGATATGATTCCGTGGCAATACACGAATCAATATGCCCAGCTCGCTAGCATGGTGACAACTCCAATCTGCACCGGAGAGGACATCTATCTCAAGGAGAACTTTAGGCCCCTCTTAGAATCCGGAGGCGTATCCGTCATCCATCCTGACGTGCTGACGACCGGCGGTATACTAGAAACGAAAAAAATCGGTGACATGGCCCAGGAATACGGCGTTGCGATGGCCATCCATATGGCGGAGAGCCCTATCGCCTGCCTCGCAGCCGTACATGCCGCAGCCGCCACGGAAAACTTCCTGGCGCTTGAATACCATTCTGTCGATGTTGAATGGTGGGACGATCTGATTGTCAGCAAGCTGCCAAAGCCGCTGGTCCAAAGCGGATTCATCCATGTGCCTGATGCGCCTGGCCTTGGCATCGAGGAGCTTAACGACGAGGTTATCGCACAGCATCTGCACCCGGAAATTCCCGGACTATGGCTTCCTACCGACGAATGGAACGGCTTTTGGTCTAACGACCGGCTTTGGAGCTAAAGCAATACAAAAGATAAAAGCGAGGTGTTCGATATGAAATTTAATAATGCCGAGGATACAATCCAGCTATCGCCGCTGTGGCAAGGAGAGCGCTTCCCGGATGGCCGCCCCAAAGTGCCGTCCAGCGTGCTCGGTCGATTAAGCAGAATTACGCTTGAGGAAGCATGGGGACCACTCTGGTCGAGAGGGTATCATTATCAGTTCGAGGGTGATTTCAAGATCATTCATCCGAACAAAATCATGGTCGGCCGCGCGGTTACAGCCGTTATGGTGCCTAAGCGCCCGGATTTGCATGACACACTGCTGAATTACGGTCATGAGCAAGAGGATCGCAGAGGCTTTTTCAACCAATGGGTTATTGATTCGTTGGATGAAGAGGATGTTGTCGTCATCGATATGTTTGATAAAATCTATCAAGGCACCTACGTTGGAGGCAACCTCTCCACTGCTATATCTACTCGCACGAAGACCGGAGGCGCCGTCATTTGGGGCGGCATACGAGATAATCAGCAAATTGAGCAAATCGAAAATATTAATGTTTACTATAGAGGCAGCGATCCAACTGCGATCGCCGACGTCACGATGGTTGGCATGAACGTTCCCGCCCGTATTGGTCGAGCCGTCTGCCTCCCGGGCGACATCGTTCTTGGCACGCCGGCAGGAGTCATCTTTATCCCGGCCCATTTGGCAGAATTAACGGCAACCCATGCGGAGAAGTCGCAGGTCCGCGACGTGTTTGGCTTTGCCCGCTTGAACAGCAGAACTTATACAACGGCGCAAATCGATGCTGCCTGGACGACGGCTATGTGGCAAGACTTCATGCAATGGTTCGAATCCGACAAAGCCGCCGCAGCTTATCAGCATTTGACATGGGAGAAAGAACTGGAAGAAGCGCGCCGCAACGAGAACAACGGTCCCTCAAGCGATGTCCGATTGTGAGAAAACCTTGATCGAGGCCTTTCGAAGAAGAGCGACCGCGTTTAAAGGTTGGTTTTATCGCCATAAAGAATTTTAAGATTTCCGCAACCTTCGGATTAGAAACTTACAAATTCTTTAGTGGTAAGATAGAATAGAGGTAAAAAGGAGCATCAACGATGGACAAAGCGATATTAGGCCGCACCGGATTACAAGTGACGAAGCTGAGCTACGGCGCCATGGAAATTCGCGGCCCGCGTGTATGGAGCGGAAGACCAGTTGAGGATGCTGATGCGGGACGTATCCTGCATGCCGTACTCGACGCAGGCATCAATCTGATCGATACCTCTTACGATTACGGCCGCAGCGAGGAATTGATTGGCCGTTTCATCAGCCACCGTCGGGACGAGTTCATTCTGGCAACAAAATGCGGTTGCTGCGTCACCGATCGCGGTAATCACGACGAGACGTCTCATATTTGGACACGCGATAATTTACTTCATAATATCGAAACGAGCTTAAAACGTATGAAAACCGACTATGTCGATATCCTGCAGCTGCATGGACCAACGGTGCAGCAAGCCGAGGAAGGCTCGCTGGTTGACGTGCTGAAAGAAATTCAAGCTAGCGGCAAAGCCCGTTACATCGGCGTCTCCTCTTACCTTCCGAACCTTCCTCCTTTCGTGGACTGGGGAACGTTTGATACGTTCCAGCTGCCCTACTCCGCTCTAGAACGCGAACACGAGGAATGGATTTCGAAAGCCGCGGATACCGGGGCCGGCATTATCGTTCGCGGAGGCGTTGGCCAAGGTGAGCCGGGCATCGGGCGCGGCTCGGAGGATCGCTGGAGCGCATGGGAGCAAGCAAAGCTGGACGATTTACTTATGCATGGCGAGCAGCGTACCGGGTTTCTGCTGCGCTTCACCTTGTCACACCCTTCCATGACAACAACAATTGTCGGCACCAAGAATCCCGCCCACTTGGCGGAAAATCTCCGTTTCGCCGAGCTAGGCCCACTTCCAAGCGACGTCTACGAGGAAGCGAAGAAGCGCCTCGATGCCATCGGGCGGACAGCAATCGCAAATTAAATCATAAACGAGCCTCTGGAATTCAGTTTCCGGAGGCTCGTTTATTTTTATATAAGAAGAAGCTTCGACGTCATCCCTTAACCGATCCTGCCGTCAGGCCACGAATGAAGCTTTTCGAGCCGATGGCGAATAGAACGAGCACCGGCAAAGTTCCGATCGACAATCCCAGAATTTGAGCCGCAAGATCGGTTCTGTATGCAGACCCCAGCGTCGTGATGCCAAGCGGGATCGTATACATTTCCGGCTTGTTGATGACGATCAACGGCAGCAGGTAGTTATTCCACGACCAGAGGAAGACAAGCAGAGACAACGTTGTTACTGCCGGATAAATAAAGGCCAGTACGATCCGAAAGAAGATCCCGAGATCCGAACAGCCGTCGATCCGCGCGCTTTCGATCACCTCCGCTGGTACCGCGCCGCGAATGAACTGCGTCATCCAATATACGCCAAATGCGTTTGCCACCCAAGGCAGGATGAGCGGCATCAAGGTATCGGACAGGCTCAGATAGCGCATCTCGATGACATACGCAACGAGGCCAAGCTGGCCCGGAATCATCATCGTCAGCAGAACGGCTCCGAATATTTTCGATTTATGCCGGAAATCGTATTTCCCAAACGCAAAACCCGCAAGTGCGCTGACGAACACCGACAACACTGTGCTGACTGCCGAAACGATAAAGCTGTTCCAGTAGGCCAGATCAAACCGGCTCGCCGCTACCGTCTTGAAATTTTCCACAAGGTAGTTTCCTGGGATGAGTACGATTTTCGTAAAAAGGTCTTCATTCCTGTAGGTGCCCATGACAACCATAATGTAAAACGGCAGCAAGGCGACGATCGACAGCAGAGCGATACTGACCGTCGCCGTAATGGTACGAGATCGTGTCGTCATTTAAGTGTCCTCCCTGTAGAACTTGGTGCCAATAAACGAGAACAGGGCAATAATGAGGCAAAGCCCATAAGCAATCGCCGCACCTAATCCGTACCGGGTCGTGCTTCCGAATGCCGTATCGTACATATTCCAGACGGTTGTCAGGCAGCAGCGTTCCGGTCCGCCGATGACCGCCGATGCCGATCCCATTCCAGCGCCGCCGAGCAGCAGCATCGGTTCCTCTAACAATTGGAAGCCGCCGATAATCCCCGTAATGGCAACAAAGGTTGTTACCGGGCGAAGCAGTGGCAAAGTTATCGTCCAGAATGATTTCATGCCGGTCGCCCCGTCGACGGCAGCCGCCTCATGCAAATCTTTCGGGATGTTTGCAAGCCCCGCGAGATAGAAGATCATTGTGTAGCCGAATCCCTTCCAGAACAACATCAGCACGATAACGATACGCGCATAGATTGGTTCGCCAAGCCAGTAAATCCCTTCGTCGATGAGACCAAATTCGAGCAATAGCTTGTTGACGAAACCAGCCTGCCAATCGAACAACAGGTTGAACATGAGTCCAACCGCAACCGGCGTGACGATGTACGGCAGGAAATTGACGAGCTGGAAAAAGGCTTTCCACTTCACGAATTTGCTGTAGAGCAGCGCGGCGATCGCCAGGCCAAAAGCCATCTGAAGCGGCAGCGACACGCCTACGAACAGCAGCGTATTTCCGACTGATGTGAAGAAATAAGAGTCTGGGTTAAACAGGAACGCATAGTTGTCCAGTCCAACGAATGATTTTTTACCGATCCCGTTCCAACTCGTCAGACTTACATAGAACGAAAACAGGATTGGAATTAGGCCAAAGACCACGTAGAACAACATATACGGCGACAGAAATAAATACGGCACCCATCTTCGTTTCACGGCATCCATCATTCTCACTCCCATCGTTTATATTGCCCGCGGAAAGCGCAAAGAGCGGCCGCCCGGCCGCTCCCAGCGTCTCTGCCGCATCCAGCGAGCCGTTATCCGAACGTGATGTCCGGCAATTTCGCCTTCAGCTCTTTTTGAATCCGGTCCATCGCCTGCTCTACGCCGAAACTTTTATCCTTCGCTAGAGTCTGCAGCACAATGCTCATGGCTTCGTCGAGCACTTGGTCGTTCACATTCTCGGCTACGTCGGTCGTCACCCCGGAGATGTCAACGAAGAACTTCTCCCCGATATCCTGGCTGCCGAAGTTTTCCCATGTCCAATTGGAGAACTCTTTATTTTGATACGCTTCCTTGAAATGGGTAAATACACCGTCTTTCTTCTGCGCTTCCGCGCCTGCCTGCGACATCGAAGTAAACTCGATCCATTTCCATGCGAGGTCGGCGTTCTTCGCGCCTTTTGGAATACCATGCGACGAGCCGCCTCGGATATAGCCGCCCTCTGGAGCTACCATAAGTGCCCACCGATCGGGCTTCTTATCATTTGGTCCGATGACATATTGCGGCATCCATACCGGGCTTGGTGTAAATAAATATTTGTCGCCGCCAAACGAGGCGTTCCAGGCCGGCGTCCATTGGTCAAGCTTGTCTACAATGCCCGCATCGCGGAACTGGACGAGCCGGGATACTACGCTTTGGAGCAACTGAACGTTTAATTTGTTATCTTCGAAGTACGGCTGATCCCGCTGGCCCTTCAAGATATCGTAAACCCCGCCAAGGCTCGGGAACATCATGACCTTACCGCCGCTCTTGTCCAGAACTTCTTTGCCCTTGTCGATAAAGGCGTCCCAGTTCGGCAGCATCGCTTCCATCTCTTCGGGATTGTCCGTACCTAGATACTCTTTGGCTAACGGCTTGATGTAGGCAACACCGGCAACGCTCATATCGTCCGGAATAGCAACCAGATGGTCGTTCAACGAGAATGCCGGAGCGTCATACTCGAATAACACATTCCGATCCGCCATATAGGGGTCTGCTTCCAGATCTTCGAGAATATCCATGCTGAAAATCTTTGCCTTCTGCCCACGCTCGATCCGAATAACGTCCGGCAGCTCGCCGCCTGAGGCGATCGTCGTCTGCAGCTTTTTCGGCACATCTGCCGCTTCGACCTGCACCCGCTTAATTTTGATCCCCGGATATTTCTCGTTAAAGGCCGCTATCGCCGTCGGATGTTCCGGCTCCCAGGTCCAAAGCACGAACTCCCCTGAAAGCTCCTTAATGCCGCCGTCTTCTACAGCAGCGTTATTCTCTGTTTCTGCCGCTGGGGCGCTTGTCTTGTTGTTTCCTCCGTTGTTGCCTCCACCCGCGCCTGAACATGCGGCAAGCAAACTGATTAGAAGCAAAGTGGTCATTGCCTGCGCGATTCCTCTTCCCCATTTCGAACGACGCATCCGAAAGCCTCCCTTAGGTTTTTGATTACGTTCTCATCATATACAAGTCTCTATGAAAGCGTAAACAATACAAAACTGCACTTTTGGTCGGGATCCTGCACTTTGCTTCACCGCCCCAAATATGTAGAGTATAATGGAGTCACTTATGACATGGGAGGCTGCCCTCGATGAAGATCATATTGGTGGATGACGAGCGTATTGCGCTGGATCATATTAGAACGTTGATCCCATGGGAAGAGAACGGATATGAAATCGCAGCGGCGGCAACAAACGGAAGAAGCGCGCTTCGCCTCTGTGAAGAGCACCGTCCCCAGATCATGATCGTGGACATCCGTATGCCGGTCATGGACGGGCTTGAGCTCATCCGCGCGGTGGCCGAGCGCGGATGGGGGGTCAAATTCATCGTAATGAGCGCTTACGAGGATTTTAATTACGCCCGTCAGGCGATTTCGCTAGGCTGCGTGTCGAGCTACCTGATCAAACACGAAGTTGATCGAGACAAGCTTATACAAGAGCTTGCGAAAGCAAAGCTCGCATGGGAGATGAGCGAAAAGCAGCGTAAGCTCTCCCGCTCCGAGCAGCTGAAGGAAGCGTTTTTCGCCTCCGGTCAGCAGGCAAGGTACGGCGGACATATCGCGCGGCCGCCGCTTTGCGCGCTCCTCTTGCAGGCAGATGTACCATTCACGACAATCCCAGCCGTCACGGCAACTCACGATACGAACGGAACTACGGGATGGAAGGAAGAATTTAAGCATGCGGAGAAATCAACGAACTGGGAGTTAATTGGAGAATTCACGCATGGAGCAGGTCGGCTGGTTGCGTTGTTCGAACAGTGCGACAAAAACGCACCTCTGCAGCGTGATACCTTTTTCACGCTTGCATCGGCAGTGCAGCGTGGGCTCGAAGATCGGCTTGGTCATACCCTCTCACTCTATTTCGCTTTCGAATGTACCGATATTGCGCATCTACCTGACTTAATCCGTAAACTGGAAGACGCCGCGCGACATACCGTATTCTCTGGCCGTGGTGCTCTAGCATGTGCGGATGATCTTCCTTTGCCGGCACGAATGGCACCTGTAAATGTGAATAGTGGTCGCCGGTGGCTTGACGCGGCGGCATCCTCTCTAATGCAAGAGGATTACGGCAGTTTTGAAAGCGTTATCAAAGAGTGGTTCGACAGTCTATCACGACCGGAATGCGATTTGAACGGTTTGTACGAAGCCATCCGTGCGCTGACCACCCTGTATCGCGAACGACTTGCGGCAGCGGGACTTCCCGAAGCAGATCCGCTAGAACCAAGAACGGCCGGTCCCCTTTACCATATAGCTGATATACGCGAGCGACTTATCCGTGCTTTCGGAGAGCTGCGCGAGCAAGGATCGGCTGCCCACAAACAGCTGTCACCAAAGCTGTTGCAGGCGCTACGCTACCTCCATGTCAACTTCCAAAGCGAGATTGGGGTAGAGGATGTCTCTTTCGCAATCGGCATTAGCGTTAGATATTTGCACGAACTGTTCAAGCGAGAGCTAAACCGCACTTTCCTTGATTACTTGACCGAATACCGAATTAAGCAGGCTAAACTGATCCTCATGCACGAGGACGCCAAAATGGCGGAAGTTTCCGCTCGCGTCGGCTACCGTTCTCCCCAGCATTTCAGTCAAGTGTTCAAACGGCTGACAGGCGTTCTCCCCCATCAGTTCCGTGCAAAGGAGCAGGCCCGATGACCAGACTTCGCACCGTCATTTTTTGGAGAATCGTTATCGTCGCCGCCGTCAGTTTCCTGCTGTCCATCGCCTTTACATACTACTACTATAATCATATCCTGATCGGTCAAATGATGGCGGAGGACAAAGCGAAGCTGAGCCAGACAGTTCGCCAGCTCGACTATATGTCCGATGACATTTCCAAATTTACATTAACGCTTATCATTGCCGAGCAGCTGCAGGAGTTCTACAAAACATATGATCAGCTTGACACGTTTGATCAGTTTAAGATGATGCAGACCACGTTCAAGTTCGTCGATGGCTATAAAGGCCTCCGCAAGGAAGTAACCAGCTACGCGATTGTGCTCCCTGACGGACGCGTGTTTTGGAACGCAGCTGGAAACGACGGGTATTTTAGCGAGCGCTTGAAGGAGCCGTGGTACTTGAACTTCGTCCAGTCAGGTGCTGAGTACGGCTTCACCGAACCCCACCTTATGCTTGCAGACCAGAAACCAACTTCCGAGACGACAATCATCAGCTATGTCGTGACGGTGCGGGACATCGAGAAGCCAGGACAGACGATTGGCAAGTTTATCGTCAATCTCGACTACAGCCATTTTCAGTCGCTGCTCGACTTCAGTCCATTCGTGAACATGGCTTGGCTTAATGATTCCGGCAACGTGTTGTATGCGAAGCCAAACGGCGACAACCAAGAGGTTGCGAGCCTAGTCAATGATCTTAATGATGCCGCGAGTAAGGAAGGAGCATTCCGCGCGAACAACGGTTACCTGCTTGTAGACCGATTCGAAACATCCGGCTGGCGGCTAGCCACCTTCATCTCGCAATCGTCGTTGTTCGACCGGGCTAAGATCGTCTTGTACCTGCTCGGTTTCTTCACGCTTGTCAGCACCACGCTTATCCTTGCCCTTATGATTCCGGCCATCCTCCGCATTACGCGTCCGGTTATGCGGCTGTATAGCGCCATGAATGCTGTATCGAGCGGTAATTTGCAGACATCCGTACAGATCAATACAGGTGATGAGATGGAAAAACTGGGGAATGGGTTCAACCGGATGACGAGCCAGTTGAGGACTCACATCGAAGAATCGATCCAGCACGAGAAAGACAAGCGTGAGCTCGAAATGGAACTACTGCTGTCGCAGCTTAATCCGCATTTTGTGTACAATACACTAAATGCCGTTATTTACATGGCCCAAAAGCAAGGGAATGAAGATATCGTCCGCATGGTTGCCGCTTTTATTCGAGTGCTTCAGGACGCGGTAAGAACGGGTGGAGATGATTCGCTTGTCCCGCTCCATGACGATGTCGCGCTGCTAAGGGATTACATTGACATTCAATCGTACAGGTACGCCGATATGTTTAAGGTGGAGTGGGAGTTAGATGATCAATCGCTTCATTGTCTTGTGCCGCGCATTCTGATTCAGCCGTTTGTCGAAAACGCGATTTTCCACGGCATATGTCCAAAGGACGAGCCCGGTACGATTCGTATTGCCGCTCTTGAATCTGAAAGCCTGCTCCTCCTCACAATCGAGGACGATGGTGTCGGTATTGAGCCGGAACGGCTGCAGACAATCTGGGAAACACAGGAGAAAAAGAGAAGTATCGGCCTGAGGCACATCGGGCTCAATAATACGAAGAGGCGACTAGAGCATTTATTCGGAAGCCATGCGTCCGTACAGATTGATAGTGAAGTTGGTCGGGGTACCCGTGTTTCGATTCGGCTTCCTAAGCTGTACCAAAATAACCTGTAATCATCTTGTTCAAATAAATAAAAATTACCGGAGTCCTAAACAGGCGAAAAAAAACGAGCATGGAGAGACCACGCCACGTTTCAACGCTGGCGAAGCTCTTCCATGCTCGATTGTCATGCAAACTACATCTCCATGCTCGTTGTCACGTAATTCGTATTTAAAGTGTTTATTTATAAAAATAGTTGTACAGGCGATGCATCAACACAGCCGTTTCCGCCCGCATTGTCCACGCTTTCGGATTGATGCTCTGATTCGATCCGTTCACCAAACCCGCATGAATCAATCCGGCAACGCTGTCCTGGGCGTATCCGGCAACGCTGCCGGCATCCTTGAACCCGCTTAACGGTTCCGTTGGCGCAGGTACGGCTTTATTCGCGTACGAGAGCGCTTTGTCGATCAGCACCATCATATCTTGCCGCGAAATGGCATCGTTTGGACGGAATTGATTGTCTCCGGTACCCGTGGCGATACCCATGCCGCGCAAGACAGCTACTGCTTCGGCATAATACGCGTCAGCCGCCACATCCGAAAACGTCTCGCCTTTCGCTCCCTGCAAGCCCATCGTTCTTACGAGCAGCAACGCGAAATCCGCCCGGCTCACGGAATCCTCCGGCCGATATTCGGTCGCGGAAACGCCGTTGATGATCCCTTTGGAAGCCATTACCTCAATGGCCGATTTGGCCCAAGCGAATTTGCCCAGGTCATCGAACGTCTTTTGCACGAATACGACGGCAAATTTGCCGAAATGCGTGGCCTGGAACAGCACGGACCCTGTCGCCGCAACGTAGCGGCCGCTTGGTACCGCGATCGCGTTTCCTTGCCCGTCAATAGACCAGACCGTAATATGCTCGGGATTTGCCTTTTCCTCCGCTGTCGGACTATAAGGGATGCTGATCGTTGCCGGCGCGTTCGGATTACTCCATGAAATCTCCTGTCCGCCGCTGCGAACGCTCAAATCGATAACGGGTCGATCGCCGATTTGCGCGCGCAGTTTTTCGTCCAATCCTCCGATGTTGGCTTGCTGGATGAGAAATTCGATATCGCCCGAAGACAGCTTGCCGCCCAAGAACATGTTGCTTGGCACCGTTACCGTGCTGAGCGGCGTGGAAATTTCGATTTGCACGACCTCGGCGGAAGCACTAAACGCCACAGCAGGCAGTTCCAACACGTGAGAGGTGCTGCCTGGTACCGCGGTTAATGCCAATTGAATCTTTTTGAGTCCTCCGCCCGCTGCCGTCGCCTTGGCGACAGCCTTCAGCCAGGTCGATTCGTCGATTTTCCATGCGACCCTGCCCGTTGAGCCGTCGACTTTTGGCGTCGGCTTGATAACGACTTTACCGCCTTCTTCGGCAATGACGGCAGGCGTATCACCTCCGGAGCCTCCATTGCTTCCCGGGTTAGTGCCCGGGCCAGGATCGCTCGGCGCCGCTACCACCTTCAAGCTCGCAATCGCGTTCGCGTCGTGATCGGCGACGTTCATTGCGCTGTCCACGGTTTTTACTTTTTTCAGCTCGACCGTCCCGCTTCCCAATGCCGTCGCCTCAAAAACCATTTCCGCCAGTACGACCGTTCCGGACTCCCCGGCTATCGGTCCAACCTTCGTAAACGCCAGTACAATTTGGCTGCCTTTTACGGCAGGCGCAACGGCATACCCGAATCGGTCGCTGGATGCGCTTTTGAATCGCAAATGATCGGTGTCGAACGTCGCTTGAAGCTCCGTCGCGTACACGTCGGTCAGCTCCTGACCGATCACTTGAACTCTCACTTCACGGCCGGTGACCGGCTCATTGTTCGAGGCGGAAACCGTATACGACGGTGCGGCGTAAGCGACATCGGCCGCCAAGGAAAACCCGCTCAACAGAATCGAGCCGGCCAGCAGAAGACTTAAGCAGACGAGTTGGATATTTCTCAGCGCGCTCTTCCTCTTGGTATGTATCATTCGCCAACATCCCTTCCAAATGGATAGGGGAGGAAGGCGCTTAAACGCCTCCTCCCGAACTAATTTGCCCATCGTTAAATGATGGACCAGATTCGTTTACTGCGGATTTCCCATGATGCGGTAAGCGACCGCCGCCAGATCCTGCACCCCGATCGGACGCGGCGTTGTAATGCCGAGCGCCTTGTACAGCGGCCAATTGACGTCCGCGTTGCTCTGCCCGTAATATCTTCCGATAACCGCCAAATCTCCGATGGTTAACGCGCTTGCTCCGGACAGCGTTTTTAACGATCCGTCGAATTCGGATATCGCTGCCGTCAGCTGCGCTACCGCTTCTTCAATTCCTGCTTGGGTTAGGATCGGATCGGCCAGCACAGCGTTAGCCGCAGCCAGCTTCGTTTGCAGCAGCGCTTTCGAACCTGACGCATGTTGTCCAAGGAACGAACCTTCTGTCGCGGCGGTCAAGCGGCTGTCGGCCGTAGCAATGGCCGCTCTTAGAGCCGTCTTGTCGGTAACCTCGATCTTGACGTTATGGCTGGTCGAGCTAACCGGCGTTTCGGTGACGCCGTCCGAGATGATTACGTTTTCGACCGTGATAGCGTTAAGCTCGACAGTTGCATCGGCGTTTTTGGCCTTGAAGCTCAGCTCCAACAGTTTATCGGTATTGGAAATAGCCTGGCCTGCGCCTGCCGCAAGGAATCGGATGTTGGCTTCGCCGCCCGAAGTGCCTTCCTGGTCAAGCACGATCGAGAAGCCGTCTACCAGGGAGATGCCCGACACGTATTCCACCTTCGCAGGGTCGTAACGAACGGATAGATCGATCGCATAAACGTCCGACGTCAAGTTGTTCAAACCAAAGTTTATTTTGAAGGCTTCCCCGGATACAACGGAAGCCGGTCCGCTCAGCAGCGCGCCTTCTTGACCGCTGATTGTAATTAGCGCGCTGCCGCTCAAGCTGGAGCCGACGGCTTTCGCCGTTACTTTCACGACGCCGTTCTTTTTGGCCGACAGTAATCCCGTCTCGCTGATGATCGCCGCATGGGTCTCCGAACCGTCCTCCGCGGTTACCGACCATACGACGGGCACTCTTGCGAGCATTTGCAGCGTGCCGTCTTTCGTCGCAATGGAGGTCGCGCCGGCTTCGCCGGAAATCTCCAGCTCCTCGGCCAGTTGAAGCGCTTTGAACGCGCTGCGCAGCGCGTAATAGGAATTGTCCACTGCTTCCTGACCGATTCCGCTATTCGCAACGGCAGCTTGAGCCTCGCTTAAAGCGCTTGCAAAAGTGTTCCAGGAATCAATGGTATAAAGCGTATCATCCAGGTTGTTGACGGTCCCTATGAAGGAGGTCAGCAGCGTTTTATCGACCGCCACTGGGGTAATAGGGTTCGCGGAACCGCCGCGACCGGCTTTGACCTCGTTAAAGTAAGCTTCTACTTTCGAAATTTCGTCAGCTGTCAGCACCCTGTCGTAGATCAGAATCTGTGCGACTCTGCCCATGAAACGGAAAGGAGTTGCAGCCGCCATCGAGTAGCCTACGCCTAGATCCGATTTGTTCCCCGTAAGCGCCTTGGCATTGGTACCAGGGGTACCGATGACGTTGTTGTCTACGTAAACGGCTCTATTGGTTCCATCTAGCTGAGCGCGCACGCTGACCAGGCCGTCCGTGGCAGTTGTCGCAATTTGCTGTCCGCCGCCCGATACGCTTCCATCCGCGTTACCAAAGCGAATGTTAACTCTGTTTGTTCCCACGCCGAGATTAATGCCGCTCCAGCCGTCATTGGCAGCCCATGTTTGGTAAGCTTCATTCAATCCGAAATAAACAAGGCCATTTTGGTCGCTAGAGTTGTTGGCTGTGGTTGTTGGTCTAACAAGCGTGTATATCGTCATCTGCGTGCTGCCGTTATAATCTTTAAAGCCCGCAGCCTTCAGCGGTCTTGAGTTCGCGGCGAATTCCACATAGTCGTATACATCTTTCTTTAAAGCAGGGTTGCCGGTTGGTGTTCCAAGATTATCGCCGCCGCTGCCGGGAACGTTCGCCGGGACAAGCTTCGCCGGGACACTTCCCATATTTGTCCATCCGATTACGTTGCCGCTGCTATCTTTTTCCACGCCTTCATCGGCTTTTAGCCATAAGTCAAGACCGTTTCTAGGAATATCGGCAGGCGTCTTATCGCTCACCACAACGCGAGCGTGCGACTGACTCAGTACTTCGCCGTCTGCTGCCAGTACGTAAATAATGTACGGACCAGGCAACATTGGCGCTGTCATCCCGAGCATGTCGCCGGAAGCTACGGTTTCATCGTCGCCTCCATCGAAATGTCCTCCGCTCGACGAGGATATCCATATCTTTTTAGTCGAGTCATCCAAATCGAGAGCAAATCTTACTTGCCCGCCCGGAGCTACCGATACATCCGCCGGGAGCAGCCTGTTGGCCACCGATACGGTCGTGGTAAAGTTGACGGTTATGGCATTCGGCTCCGTCGGCGTGCTGGCGACCAAGGTCCAGCTTCCTTCGGTGGCGATTTTGTACCCGCTCACAACGGGATTGCCGCTCAGCGTATAGGTGTAGTCTTTGCTCAAAGTCAGTTCAAGAGGCATTACCGCTGAAACTTCGTAATTTTCCCCGTCAGTCACATTAATCGCTGACGCGTTCTGGTCGACGTATACCGTATACTTGGAAGTAGCCGTATTTCTGCCGTCTCCGTATTGGATATAGAGCTTGTATTCACCTGCTGCAGACGGCGCTTTGATTGACTTTTCATCGCCGGCAGCTTTTGTCATCTTATTGCCTTCGTTGAAGACCGTTGTGTTCGCAGGCGCAAGCCAGACCGTGTCTTGGGCATTTAGCAGACCTCTGCGATTCAGCTTTTCTCCTTTACCCATGATGACGTTGGAAGCCAGCTCAAACTCGGTATCCGCGATAAGGCTTCTAGGGATCATATGGGCGTATTCGTTCGTAAGGCCCGAATTCAACACGATTTCGTTGCCCTTAACCGGCCAAATGCGGGCTTCGCTTTTGTAATTGTCGTTAATAATCCTAGGAGCGCCGTTCTGGTTGTTATTCCCGTCCACGTAACCTTGGGCGGCAATCATATCGCTCTTGCGCTTCCAGTTGTTAAATTCAAAAAGACGGCTTTGACCCGCGGCATGGGAGAGCTTAGACTGCACGACGTTGCCAAGCATCTTGATGAACGTGCTGCCTTCGTCGGGATGGAATCCGTTTGTCCAGTTGTTGGAGGTTGTTGGTTTATCCGTTGGATTCGGGTTAAGGAAGTTGTAGTTCATCTCGGTGAAATTCGTCCAGTTGTCAGGATTCCAGTTGCTATTCTTGTCGGTGACGGGGTCGTTAGTCAAATTGTTGACGGTGTCCCAAGTTCCTCCGCCCGGCAAATTACCCGGATCGCCTTGGCGTCCCAGTGAGTAAATGGCTCCGGAGTCGTTTACTACCGTGCAAATTTCCTCTATCCGGTTATAGTTTATTTTGTTATTTCTCGAGGTTGTTGAAATGACTGGAGACCTTGCGATGCTCGTTTCGTGCGTACCATGGTAAGGGCCGCCGGTCTTGTTCGTACCTTGGGCCGTAAAGCCGAACCCGTCATACTCGTCCCAGCCCCAGCCGATGCTCATAGCGCCGTAAGTGGTGTCATAAATGTAATTGTGCATGACCTGCATGTTCGTTGTGTAGAAAGAGGCTAACGCGTTGGCGCCAGGGAATCCGTAGCACGTTCTGTACAAAAAGTTATTGGTGATGTAAATATTCTCCGGTACGGCTTCCGTGCCCGCCGCAAACTTTTCCCTATTAACGCCGGCCCAGTTCCTTATCGGCGTGCCAGAGACCGAAACGCTGGATTCCTGCTTAATCGGCTCATCGTTCTCATAGATATGCTGGGGATGTCCGATTACGATGCCGGAAGCGAGCGTATTCACGATATAGTTGCCCGTGACTTCGATATCCTTGACATCGTTTTCCACGTGGATGCCGTTAAAGCCGGCAAGCCCGATCTCGCCGTTCAGTACCTTAATGTTCCTCGCCGCGTTGATCATAACGACCGCAGGCGGTATGTCATACCCTCGGTAGAAAGTCTCATGCCAGTTGATGCTGCTCGGGAAATAAACTTTGTTCACGATTGAGCCTTGAACGGACGCGTAACCGCGGGAGCTGGTCGTTACCGGACCGGATCCGTCGCTAAGGGTATAGGTGCCCGTCAGTTCAAAGAGTTTGTAGTCGGTATGGGCAAAAGTCAGCCCGTTAAAGGTTACGTTTTTGACGCGTCCGTCATCCGAACCCTCAATAGGGTTCAACCGGTCTCCTACCGGGATTCCTCTTATGTCGAGGACCGTCTCAAGCTTTGGAATGACTACGTCGGCGGTATTGATATCCTCGCCAACAAGCGGGATGTAATAGAGCGTGCTTTCCGCCTGGTCGAAATAGAAATCTCCGCGTTTGTTGAAGAACTCGAAAGCGTTGCGGATGACTTGATTGTTGCCTGGATTGTATTGCGTGTTATTACTCAAAGACTGCGATATCGCCCCATACGGCATCTGGAACCGGAGCATGACGCCGCCTGGTTTGTTGCTCGCTGCCGGCGCCTGTTCGATCGACGCGAAGGTGACGAAAGGTCTTGCCCATCTGGCGGTGGAGCCGCCCATGCTTTCGGCTTCGATGTTTTGGGGGTTTTTCGTTTCCTCCGTCAGACCTACGCTGGCATCAAATACGATACCCGCCCGGATGTTGCTGCCGTTCTGCCACGCCCAAGGGTTATCAGCGGAAGTAAAGCTGACCGTGGGGGTTCCAGTGACGGTTCTGTTAGCCGAAATGATTTGCGGGCTGAGAGTCATGTTGGCGCGCTTATCGTTTACATAGATCGCTCGCAGCTTTTCGTTCCGGTTAAGAGTCGTTTTATACGCCTTTAAACCGCCCGTTTGGGTAAGGCCATCCGCTTCTGTCCATACGCCTTTTTCAAGCATCTCGCCGCCGCTGATTACCGGCTTCGCACCCGGTGCCGCTTCATAACGAACCGTGCTGCTTGCGCTTCCGGAATCCTCCTTGCTAAAAGTCAAGGTTTCGTCAAGCGAATAAAATCCATCCGCAATTTGAACGACGATATCGCCGCCGGACTTAGGCAGCGTCCTTACTACCGCTTTTGCCTGGGCAACCGTTTTGTACGGCTTTTCTTTTGTTCCGTCACCCGTATTATCATTGCCGTTTGCAGCCACATAGATCGTCGTACTCGGCGCACTGTCAGCTGAGACTACCGACCTTGAAAAGGGCAGCATGGAAAATACCATTACGAAAGTCATAATCCAAACGAATGCTCTTTTTCTCACTTCCATAAACCTCCTTGGATGTAAGTAAAATAAACTACACATTACTGCATAAGCCTGAGCGGTAGGAGTGCCTGCTTCTTCGTTTTATTTATCAATAAATAAATAAAACTCGTTTATTGAGCCGTGTCCCCTCCTCTTTCTTCGAATTCACTTCAAAATAGCTCCGGCTGTCAAAGCATTCTCGATCTTCTCGTTGCCTACCAAATAAACGATGATCATAGGCAAACTGGACAGCAGCATGCTCGCGCCAATCAGGCCCCAATCCGTCACTCCCACGTTGATAAAGAAACCAAGCAATCCCACGGTAAGCGGCCGAAATTGATCCTTGGAGGCAATAATAAAAGCAAGCGGGAATTCGTTCCAGATCCGAATGAAGATTAGGACGCATTGCGTCACCAGCGCCGGCATCACGATTGGGAATATGATTCTTATATACGTTTGATAGACATTTGCTCCGTCTATGCATGCCGCTTCCTCCAGCTCCTTGGGCAGCGAACGGAGAAAGGCATACAGCATCAGCACGCAGGAAGCGATGGCAAAGCCGGAATACGGCAAGATAAGACCTAAATAGCTATTCTTGATATGCAGCGCTTTAACCAGCTGGAATAAAGGAATAACGACGACCTCAATCGGGACGATTAAACCCATCGAAACATAGAACAGCATCGCCGAATTGAATTTCCACTCCATGCGGCTAAGACAGTAAGCAAGCATGCTTCCCGTTGCGAGCGTTATGACAATTGTGCCTGCCGTATAAATCAAGCTGTTCTCGAAATACGTATAAAAATGATATTTGGACAACGCTTCGCTGAAGTTCAGCCAATCCAAGGAAGACGGTACGCCAAAGGGATTGTCGTAAGCTTCGCTTTTGGACTTCATCGACATCGTTACCATCCAGTACAAGGGAAACAAAAACGTGCACCCGACGGCTACCCAAAACACTCGACTCAATAATTTCAGAAAGCTCCCCCCTAGCTTAAAACTCCAGTTTTTCTCTAGCTACGTACCTTTGAATGATAAAGGAGATTAATAGGCACTCCAGAATAAAAATTACGGCGATCGCAGTACCTTTGCCAAACTCGGAAGTATCAAATGCCATATAATACATCTGATATATGACCGTCCTCGATGTGTCGCCCGGACCTCCTGCCGTCATGACTCGCACATGCGAATAGAAGGCCATCGAGCCTAACGTAGACAGAATAAGTACGTATTTGATGACATTCTGCAGCAAGGGGATCGTAATTCGCAAGCAAACTTGAACAAAATTGGCGCCGTCGATCAAAGCCGCTTCATAGTAGCTTTTGGGTATGATTTTGATACCCGTATAAAACAGCATCGCGTTGAGTCCGATATATTGCCACAGGAATGTCAACCCGATGCTTGGCATAACCATCTTCTTTTCCGTTAACCACGAATGCGTCCAGGAGCTCAAACCGAGAGAACGGAGAATGCTATTGAACAATCCCCAATTCGGTTCGTAGAACGCCAGCCAGATCTGGGCAACGACCGTAACCGACAAGATAGCGGGAAACATCGCCGCCGTCTTGAAGAATCGACGAAACCTTGGTGTTTGCGCATCCATAAAAAGCGATAGCATCATAGATAGGGGAAGCCCAAGCAATAAGGAGATGGCTACAATAAGGTACGTATTTTTATGAGCGGTCCAAAAGGATGGAGAAGCCATCACATCTTTATAATTATCTAAACCAACAAAACCCAAATTTCGAAATCCGTCATGATTATGCAAGCTCATCCAGATCTCCGGCAGCAAGGGGTATACGCAAAATACGGTAAACAGCAGCAAGGCCGGGGAAGCAAACACAAATATGGACATTTTGGTGCTAAAGTATTTGTTCATCGCTCTCTCCACCGTTTAATTTGTGTCTAAATCCCCCCCGGTGTAGTCGAAGGGGATTTAGCTGTTATCGCATCTCTTATCTGTCAAACCAAGTATTTTCGCTCCAGATCTTGTTCATCGCGGCATTAAAATCTTCGGCTGCGTACTCGCCCGTCAATAAGTTCGCTCCTTGCGTCGACACTTCGGCAGAGGTTCTCGCATCTATCGAATTAAGAGCAAAGGATGCGATTTTATTAGGAATCGGATTATACCAGTCTACGAACTTCTGCATAAGCGGACTTCTGTTATTTGCTTGATTGCCGGTCTGCAAGGATATTGGCGCTCCCGTAGTTTCAAAGTATAACGCATCCGCCATGGCCAGAAATTCGGCAAGCTTGACGGCTTCTTCCGGATGCTCGGTTTTGCCGTTTACCGCATAGCCGTTAACCGGCGAGCCCCAGAACTGTACGGTCTGTGCAGGATCATACTTGTCGCTCGCGCTTGGGAACGGGAAGAAATCAACCGTTTCGTCTTTTGCCAGATTCGGCAGCTCCCAAGTAAACATCATTAGCATTGCCGCCTTTTTGGACGTAAACATCTCCATCGCCGGACCGTAATCCAAGTTGGCAATGCCGTCTGGGAACACGCCTTCCTTGACCATCGTCTCTATGCGGGCCGCTCCTTCCTTGACGGATGGATTGGCGAAGTCCGTTTTGTTGCTGACGAGGTCCGCCATCGCCTGCGGGTCCCCGATTTGAATCATTTGCTGAAGCATGAAGAGCTTCGGCCCCCATCCGTCCTTGCCTGGAGTCACCGCCGGAACCATGCCCTTGCTCTTGAGCGTCTTCGAGATTTGAATCAGCTCATCGAACGTAGTCGGCACCTTAACGCCCGCTTCCTCAAACATGTCTTTATGATAAAAGATGACTGGGGTGAAATACGTGTCGGCTCCGGAGGATAGGCTGTAAATTCCGTTATCGACATGCTTTAGCGCATCCGGCACCGCATATTTGTCCATAAAGCCGTCTTTGGAAATATAAGGCGTCAAATCCAGAATGCTGCCCGTGCTCTTCAGCGGGGTAAAGTAGCCCGCATCGCTCCAGAATACGTCGGGCATATCCCCGGACGAATTCAACGTTTTCAATTTGTTTGCCATATCCTCGCCGCCGCCGCCGGGCTCAAACTCGACTTCAAGATTGGGGAGCGCTGCGGCAATGTTAGGCTTGATGAATTTCTCCATAATGTTGTTTCGATTCTCGTCCGTCGTAATCGTTATGACTCTCATCTTGATTTTTTTGCCGTCCGTCGCCGCAGTCTCTTTTGTATCTTCCGTGCTTGCTGCCGAGGGCGACGGATTGTTGGACGGCTTATTGGCATTTGTGTTGTTCCCGCTGCTGCATGCCGATGAAACCAGTAGAGTACTTGCCATAAGGATCATGGCCGCTGCCTTTGACTTCGTTACCATTGTTTTACCTCCCCTATTTGTCGAAACGGATATCGGTTGAATCTAGCTGTTGAAAGCGTTGTCAATCTTAACCTTGTGCTAATTTTACGAATCTTCCTACATTTAGTACAGAGACTATTCTCGGGCCGGCAGTAAAATTAACGGCAAAAAAATAGACGATAGAGGTAAAGTTTTCACTTTCCCCGTACGCCTGCACGGAAGTATAGTCTATCGGATTTGATTCACGTATTTGCTAGGCGTGATTCCCATCTCCTTTTTGAAACATTTGCTGAAATAGTTGGCGTCCGCATACCCCACCCGGTTCGCTACGCTTTGGATAACCATCTCTCCCTGATCGAAGAGCTCTTTTGCTTTCATGATCCGAACTTCGGTCAGATAGTCATTGATCGTGAAGGTTGTTTCCTTTTTGAAAACGAAGCAAAGATGGTTGTAATTGACATGAACGCTTCTCGCGATATCTTCGATGCGCAATTCTTCGTTGCCGTAATGCCGCAAAATGTATGATTTAACCTCCTCTATGACTTTGACGGCTCTATTGGGCTTGCGGCTATGCACATGATTCATAGCCCTTAGAATCGTAGTACGTATCCAGTCTTCCAGTTCATTGAAAGTTTGCATCCGCTGAACGCGCTGTATCATATCGGGCTGCGTCGTATTCTGGAAGACATCTTCTAAGCTTTGCGATACTTCGGCCAAAAATTCAAGGCAGGTGGATACGATTTCGATCCCGGCGAGAAGAAGCATTTCCTTGGAAGCCTTTTGAACGCGAGCATCATGAAAAAAACGGGAGAGCCACTCTTCCGTCTCGGACAAATTTCCGACTCTCATGAACATCAGCAAGCCGCTTCTTTTTTCCACCGAGAACAATCCGACTTTCATACCGGTTTCCGCAAGCGAGGAATGAACAAACACCTGGTTGCCTCCCCGTACAAAACGTTGCTTCAAGGCGGCTAACGCTTCTTTGTAGGACACCGGAATGGACTCAAACGTATCGTAGCCATTCCCTAAACCGAGTGTTACCGTTCTGTCTAAATCGCTCTGTATGTTTAAACGAATCCGTTCGCAAATCGTTTCCAGGCCGTTGAACGAACCGTCAGGCGATCCTATTATCAGAACCAGACGCGCATCTTGATCGTGACAACCGAAGCACGGAAAGGCGCTTTGCATGTGGTGTTGAACCATTTCTTGAACCTTGGCTTTGCGGATCGGCCTACTCTCCTCAAGATTCCTCTCCTCGTTTGCATCCAGTTCGACGACAACCGCCCGATAGTGCAATCCTTCCAGCTTTATTCCCAATTCCCCTAATAGATCCTGCTCAGATCCGGAGATATCATGTCCGTTGCCTTGCAGCCAACCGTTTAACACTTGCTCTTTCCTGACAGACAAGCCTTCGCTTGCTTGCTTCCTTAAATCGTCCAACTCAAGCTCGCCCCGGCGCTCCGTTCGTATCAACTCCCTCATATCCAGCAAGCAGTTTTGGAGTTCCTCTTCGTTAATAGGCTTCAGCACGTAATTAAAAACGCCCAATTGCACGGCCTGTCTGGCATACGCGAATTCGCTGTGTCCCGACAACACTAGAAATTTTGTATTCCTGCCGAGTTCTTTGGCTTTATGTATAAACTCCAAACCATCCATGATCGGCATATTCATATCGACCAATACGACATCCGGTTCAACCTCGGGCATCATCTCCAGCGCTTCCGCCCCGTTTTTTGCTTCCCCCGCGATTTGAAAACCCAGCTCACTCCATGGCAGCGAAATTTTCAAAGCTTGCCTGAAATAATATTCGTCATCGACGATAAGCACTTTGTACATGTTCTTTCCTCCTGATCTATTCCATCCGAAGAGGCAGTACGATGATAACTTTCGTGTAAACGCCGTATTCGCTTTCGACTTTCAGTCCGTATCTGTCCCCGTACAGCATTCGGATTCGATTAGATACGCTTCTGATCCCAAAACCGCCGGCTTCATTGGGGAAGCCGGATCCTGCCATAATCGCCTGGGTTTGATCCTTGTGCATGCCAGCTCCGTTATCGTAAATTTCGATTTCCACATTGCTGCCGCAGCGCCTTCCTGTAATGCGAATGATTCCTTTTTCCCTTTTGAGTTTCAATCCGTGATAGATGGCATTCTCCACGATGGGCTGCAAAGTTAGCTTCGGGATCGAATAGGTCAAAATGTCATTGTCGACTTCCATCGTGTAAGCCATGTATTCCACGTAACGCAGCTGCTGGATTTCCAAATAGCTTTCCGTTAGGCGCATCTCTTCCCCTATCGAAATGATATCGTTGCCTTTGCTTAACGAGATCTTATAGAAATTCGCCATGTATTGGGCCGCTGTTATGGCTTGCTTCCCAAGGCCCAGCTTAATAAGCGAAATAATCGTTTCCACCGTATTGTACAAAAAATGAGGCTTCACTTGCGATTGCAGCAATTTAAATTCGATTTCGGCCTTTGTCCTTTGTTTCTCAACGTTCTCGGCCATTAGCGCCTCAATGCGATCCATTAAATTATTAAAGCCTTCGCTTAAATATCCGATCTCGTCCGTTGATTGGTACGAGCTTCTGACTTGCATCTTTCCCGTCCGGATTTCTCTCATTGTCTTGGCAAGCCGGAAGATGGGCCGAGTGATCGATCGGGATAACAGGAAGGACACCATTAATGCCAGCAGCAAGCATGCAGCCCCAATCCCGATAATCAATTGATTGATTTCCTTCCGCTCCGAAGTAATTTCATTCATGGGGATAGCGCTTACAATTGTCCATTTGAGCGGTTCAAAGCGATGGGTGAGTATCAGCATTTCTTGACTTCCGCTGCCTTGAGTGAAGCTTGCGTCTTTACCGTCTTCGGGAATACTGATGGAGGCGGCTTCCTTGAAATTTCGGTATAACATCGCTTTATTCTGCGCGGAAATAATACGCCCGTCGGAATCGACGATATAAAACTCCCCGCCCTTATTTTTCCCCTCTTCGTAAATCGAGGCAATGGTCGTTTCTTTCACGTACAAAAAAACTCGGCCGATCGTTTTTCCTGTATCTTTGTGAATAACCGTTTTGGAAACCGCAAATACGTTGTCTTCCCCTTCGTATAAGAATTTGAATTTGATCAAACCTGTCCAACTGGGCAAATAGGTCCGGTCATCCGCTCCATAACCATAACCGAATATACGGGAAGCATAGGCGTTGTCGGCAAAGCCGACGTCCACCCAATGTTGATTGGAGGTAAGAATGCTGACCGCTTTGATTTTTGTGTTAGGCTCCACAATATTGCTGATCGTCTCTGAAAGGGTTTTGTTCATCGAGAGGTTATTTAATCCTTCCACCGGTTTGCCCTCATTAACCTTGTTATTTATCAAATAATCGTTATAAAGCACGCTTTGCAATCGATAATCGCTGGCCAGAATTTTGGAATAATCTTCGATGGTGGATAATAAGGTTTGAAGGTTGTTTTTGATGAGCACAAGCTCTCGGGATGAGTTGTTAACGGCTTTCTCTATAATGGCCTTCTGCGAAATCGTGTTGGCAAAGATCGACTGGGTGGAAATAAATACGACAATGATTAAAATATTCGCAACGAATATTTTATTCTTAATGGAAATCCCGCCAATATACTTCGAGAACCCCTTCATCTCGCGATTACTTCCTTTCTCTTCAATACGACAAGAATGATGGTGAAAGGAACGATTAGGTAAGCGTCTTCTGAACAATATCGGACATATACTCATCGCTATTTCTAAATATCAAGCGACTATAATTGTAGGCACCGTTATTCCAAACGTTGAAATCATGGAAACCATCCTTTATCAAAATTTGATAGTAATGACCAAGATGATTCCTCGATTGTTCGAATAGACCTTCTATCGATTTTGCATAGCTGCCAATAGCTACACCATCGGCATCTCCACAGGTCATATATAGCAAATGAAGCTTATGATCGCATGATGCGAGACTTGCTCCAAGAACGTTGCCGTCACTCGATGTGGGAGCATTTGAAAAAGCTCCGACATAAGAGAACAAATCTAACATGCCTGATGCGAGCACCGTATTATCCAGTCCGTTGTTCCAGATACTCCTGGTTCCAGTAAAACGTGTCGAGTCATATCTGTAACCGCCTAGAGTCAGGTTCAGAGCTTGCATTCCCCCCATCGAAAGCCCGGCAATCGCTCGATGCCTGCGATTATATAGAATTCCCTCCGGTGACGTGTCTGTTATATTCGCGTAGGTTTTGTATTTGGATTCTATAAATGGAATCAAATCATATCTCAGCTCATAATCGAAGTAATAGAATCCCAGCATATTGGTACCTTCCGAAGTGAAGGAAGTATCCATCCAGTCATGCGCGCTTCTTCCGTTGGGAAAAACGATGATCAGCGGATCGATATCGCCGTTTGCAATAAGATTGTCGAATAGATTGCAAATAATAAATCGTCCGTCAACCTTACCATTGCTGCTTAACCACTCATAATGATCCCCGCCGACTCCATGAAGTAAATACAATACATTGTATCTGACGGCCGTGTCGTTCGGGTCATAGCCCGCTGGTAGGTAGACATTACATTTCTTCCATATGGAATCACCCGCAACGGTTTCTCTTCCCGCTTCACTTATAGCGATGTTCCGATCCGTTACAAGCTGTCGCGATAAATGAATATAGTTGCTTACCTCATAGGAAACCTCATGAATCGTCCCTTGAAGCTCTTCATTAACGGACCTCAAATACTCGGCAGGCACCGCCGTCACATTCCTATTTTTCATGGTCATTATCGTCCCTTCGGTCGCATTGTTATAGATCAATACTATCATGTCGATTAAGAGACATGTAACCTTACGAATTATATATCTAGCGGTTCAGCAGCCCGATTAAGGAGTCTTCCATGCAATATTGTTTTTTTTACATTGTGGCAAAAAAAAACCGCCTGCCGTCAGAGACAGTGGCCGGTTAATCTTTAACTATGTAGTTAGGAAACCAAGCAGCATCTCCGGCTTGCGCGTCGTAATGGCATCAACGCCTATCCGAATGAACCTTCTATCGAAGAACAGGAAGCTCCCTCGATGATTTTACTTTCGATGATTAAATGGTCAGGGTAATCGCCCTCATTGCTGCCGAGCTTATGCATAAGCAGCTTGACGGACTGTACTCCCAGCTCAGATGGCTGCAGATCCATACTTGTCAGTGGAGGCATTGTCCGATGCATCATCGAAAGATCACCGCAAATGACAAACAAGGAAATATCTTCGGGAATACGCAGGCCCAAATCTTTGATCGCGTTCATGGCGTTGAAGGCCGCCCGGTCGTCGTCCGCAATAATTGCCGTAACCTTCTCTCCGCTCTCCCGAATAACGCGGATCGTCTCCGCATAGCCGTAATGCAAATATTGATCCGATTGGATGCGCGGCTTGTAATGGTGCATGGCATCCCGAATGACGATGCGGTGCTTCGCCAGTGCTTCGCTAAACGCCTTCCTTCTCTCAATCGAGACGGTCATCCCTTCCGTAGCGTTCAGAAACATAAGATTTACATGTCCTCTGGCGATCAAGTAATCGCAAATGTCATGTACAATCTTCACGTTATCGTTGTTTACCGTTGGAGCTTCCTTTACCTGCGCATTAAAAATTTTGCCGACCGTGACAAAAGGTATGCCGTTCAGGTCGAGCAAGCGAATCCGCTCATCCTCCTCCGTTGGCCCAAGCACGATCGCGCCATCTATTGGATAACTGGCCAAAGAAGGAGTCTTCACCTGAAGCACCGGAAGCATATCGAGCAGCACTCTGTAGCCGAACCGGGAGGCCTCCAGCACGACGCCGTTAATAAATTGGTTGTGAAAGGCGCTGAAAAAGAAGTTGCCGTGCGGGATAGTTAGCCCGATCGCCATCGTCTTTTTCGTTACCAGGCTTCTCGCGATGTGATTCGGAACGTAATTCAGTTCCTTGGATGCCTTAAGCACTCTTTCCGTCACTTTCTTGCTGGTCGGCCTCTTCTGACTGAACACGTTGGAGACGGTTCCTTTGGATACGCCGGCAAGTCGCGCCACATCATCGATTTTCGCCATGGTTAGCTGCTTCTCCCTTTAAGCCTGAACCCGCTTCTTCAAAGCGAGTTCCTCATTCAAACGATCCGCAAGTTCCACGAGCGCAAGCGGCTGCTCGATCGTGTAATCCGGCCGCTCCGCGGGATCAAGCGATGTCTTCGGGTAACGCGAGGTCCAGTTCAGATGCACGCTTGTAATACCGACCTGATTGGCTCCCCTGACATCGCGCGACAAGTTGTTGCCGACCATAATAATCCGGCTCCTATCCTGCTCGCCAAGCTCCATCGCACCCATAGCTGCTCTGAACATGCGCGAACTTGGCTTCTCGACCTTCAACTGCTCGGAGTAGATTAATACTTCGAAGTAATCGTATAGGCCGTTTATCGTTAATAAATTTTTGAAAGATTGGGCCAAACCGTCGGCTACGATAGCAAGCCGGTAACCACGCTCCGCTAGAGTTCTAACCATCTCATCGGCTCCTGGAATGACTTTCCCCTCTATAACCGTGCCGTGCTCGTCGCGTACTTCCGTTCCTTCATCGATAATCGTATCTCCGCAATCAAGAAAAATAATAAGTTCTTTCAGATCATTGTTCAGCGCTTGTTCACCGTTCATGCCTTGCCCCCCTTAATGTTAATTGTTCTGCGTAATGGCATGCCGCCATATGGTTGTCTCCGATATCCCGCAATGCGGGTATTTCCTTCACGCATTTCTCCGTCTTGTATGCGCAGCGAGGATGAAAGTGGCAGCCGCTTGGCGGATTCGCCGGATTAGGCACCTCCCCCTCCAGGACGATCCTATCCTTCTTCAGATCCGGATCCGGCTGCGGCACGGCAGAGAGAAGCGCCTCGGTATACGGATGTCTAGGCTGCTTAAACATGGAGTCTACGCCAGCCATCTCCACCACCTTACCCAAATGCATAACCGCCACGCGGTCAGAAATGTTCTCGACGATCGACAGATCGTGCGAGATAAATATATAAGTGATTTTATATTGCTCCTGCAGATCCTTCAATAGATTAATGATTTGGGCTTGAATCGACACGTCCAGCGCGGATACCGCTTCATCGCAAACGATCAGCCTCGGCTGGGTAATTAGTGCCCGTGCAATGGCAATGCGCTGCCGCTGCCCGCCGGAGAAAGCATGCGGATAACGTTTAAGGTAGCTGACGTTTAAACCCGTTTTCTCCGCAATGGCCGACACTTTCCGCTCAACTTCGGATTTGGGCAGCTTGAAATTAGCGATCAGCGGCTCGGATATGATATCATACACGCTCATCCGCGGGCTTAGCGAGGAGTAAGGATCCTGGAAAATCATCTGAACGTCTTTCCTGAACTTCTTCGATTCGGCGCCCTTTAGTTTAAGAAAATCAACGGCACCTCCATCCTCCGTACGATAAACGACTTCGCCGGAAGAGGCATTCATCCCCCTTACGATACATCGGCCCAGCGTTGTCTTGCCGCACCCCGATTCGCCTACAATGCTCAGCGTCTCGCCCTCCTGCAGCTGAAAAGAAATATCCTGCAGCACGCGGACGAATTGCGGTTTGGCGAACAGTGCTTTCTTGGACTTCACTTTAAATTCTTTATTGAGATTTTTAATTTCCAATATCGGCCCCGTCATCGTCATTGCCCTCCCTGCTGTTCTGAATATAGGAAGCATCTGACTGTGTGGCTGCCCGAAATTTGCGTCACGGGCACGGACCGCATATTGCATATGCCTTCGATCCGGTCCTTGCAGCGTTCGTAGAAGCCGCACATCGGCGGCATATTGACCGGAACCGGAACCGAGCCCTCGATCGATTCCAGCCGTTTCGTCTTATTGCCGCCAAGTCTAGGCATCGAGCGCAAAAGTCCTTTCGTATAAGGGTGCTTCGGATTGCGAAAAATCTCCTTCATTGGCGCCTGCTCGACGATTTTACCGAGATACATAACGGCAACCTCGTCACACATTTCTGCGATGATGCCCAGATCATGCGTCACCAGCAGGATCGCCATCCCGAATTCCTGCTGCAGCCGCTTCATCAGCTCCAGCACCTGTGCTTGAATCGTCACATCAAGCGCTGTCGTCGGCTCGTCGGCGATCAGCAGCTCAGGGTTGCATGACAATGCCATTGAGATCATCGCCCGTTGGCGCATCCCACCTGAGAATTCATGCGGGTACTGGTCGAATCGCTTTTCCTGATCCGATATACCGACCTTGCTCAGCATTTCGAGCGTAATCTTCTTCGCTTCCTTTTTGTTCTTGGTCCGATGGATCAATATCGCTTCCATAATTTGATTTCCGATCGTGTACATCGGCGAGAAAGCCGTCATCGGCTCTTGGAAGATCATTGCGATCCTCCGCCCGCGAATCGAACGGATCTTACGGCCGTTTGGGTCCAGCGCAAGCAGATCCAGCGGTTCCTCCTTCGCCTCGGGTTCTATCGACGACGACCGGTAAGAGATCGTCCCGGACGTCTCGCATTCCTTCGGATTAATGCCGATAAGCGCCCGGCTCGTCAAGCTTTTGCCGCAGCCTGACTCGCCTACGAGACCTAATGTCTTGCCTCTGCGGATTTCGAAATCGACCCCGTCCACCGCATTCATCACTCCGTTATCCATTTGAATCCGAATTTTCAGGTCCCGAACACGGAGAAGTGGCATTTGTGGTTGAGCGGCTTCTGCTGTCATAGGTATCCCCTCGCTATAACCTTGTATTTTGACCTACCTTTTGTATGGATCCGCCGCGTCGCGCAGGCCGTCGCCCAAAAAGTTGAACGTCAAGACGGTGAGAATAACCGTACCGAGCGGAATGATTTTCCATGGATAAAGAGCAATATTATCGATCTTCTGGGCTTCTTGCAGCAGCACGCCCCAGCTGGTGGCGGGTGACCGAATGCCAAGCCCCAGGAAGCTCATGGCGGTCTCGGCCAGAATCATCCCGGGAATCGCCAGCGTCGTGGCTACGACCAGGTAGCTTATAAAGCCGGGCAGCAAATGCTTGGCGATAATTTTCGCGTCACTGACTCCGGCGATTTTGGCCGCAACGACGTAATCCTCATTTTTGAGAGAAATAAACTTGCCCCGTACGACCCGCGCTAGTCCCGTCCATTCAATAAACGCGAAGATGATAACGATATAGAAGTACATTCGGACGACTGGAATGCGTGGAGGAATCGCCGCGGACAGCGCCATCCATAACGGAAGCGTCGGGAAGGAGCGTATAATTTCGATAACCCGTTGAATGACGGCATCCAGCCAGCCTCCGAAATAGCCGGAAGCTCCGCCGATAATCAAGCCCAATACAAAGCTGATGCCAACCCCAACCAGAGGAATGCTTAACGATACCTGGCTTCCTAGCAAAATGCGGGAAAATAAGTCTCTTCCAAGCGAGTCCGTGCCGAGCAGAAAGAGACGACCGGGCTCCTCGACGCCGATTAGATGCGTGGAGGAAGGTATGAGGCCGAGAAACTTGTAGCGCTCCCCTTTAACAAATAACTGAAGAGGATACTTCTTCTTCGTGTCAGCCGTAAAAATTTTGCGCATTGTCTCCGGATCGCGCCCCGACTTCAGCCCGTATACGAATGGCCGAATATGGAACTTTCCTTCCGTATCGACGAATCGCAGCTTCATCGGCGAGGCGTTTACGTATTTACTGTCGTAGTTTTCCAGTCCGTAGGGGGCTAGAAATTGGGCGAATAACGCTCCCGCGTATAGGAGCGCAAGCACGATCAAGCTGATTCGGGCGAGCTTATGCTTCTTGAACCTTACGTACATCAGCCGCCATTGCGAGCTATAGTTCGCGTCCTTGTCCACAGCTGGCTCAGCGCCAGACTCTTGTCGTCTTCCGAATACCGGCAGTAGTTTCATAGTCTACGTTCCCCTGAATTCTGTACGGATTTTTGAATCCAGCCATGCGAGCAAAATGTCCGAAATCAATGTTCCGAGCACCGTCAAGAGAGCCATGAACAGCAGCCAAGTCCCCGCCAGATACATGTCCTGTCCAAGCAAGGCATTAAACATGACCGGCCCTTGAATCGGTAAATTAAGAACGATCGCCGTTATCGTGGATCCGGTGAAGATGGACGTAAGCGACCAGCCGAACGTGCTGACAATCGGGTTCAGAGCCGCCCTTGTCGGGTACTTGAACAATATCCTTCCCTCCGATAAGCCTTTCGCTCTTGCCGTAATGACGTTCGGCTTATTTAACTCATCCAGCATCTGGCCCCGCATAACACGAATCAAATCCGCCGTCCCAGACAACCCGATGACGATGACGGGTATGACCATATGCTTTGCCAGATCGAGAGCCTTGTCCATCGACCACGGCGCATTTACGTATTCGGCGGAGAACAAACCGAGCAGCGGGTCGCCAAACCAGGTGTAGGAGAGGAACATCAGAATGACGGCCATCAGAAAATGCGGCGTCGCCATTCCGAGAAAGCTCAGCCCGGAGAAGAAATAGTCGCCTACCGAATATTGCTTGACCGCGCAGTAGATTCCGATCGGAATAGCCACAAGATATTGGAAAGCCATTGTGACCAAGGATACGGTTAACGTCAGACCCATATATTGTTCAATCACGTCTAGCACAGGCTTGTTATAGTTAAAGGAGAACCCAAAGTCTCCGTACAATACAATGTCCTTCACCCAAATGAAGTACTGCTCGTAAACGGGACGGTCAAGACCCAGATCCGCCCGCATCGCATCCATATCTTCCTGCGTGAATACCTCTCCTGCAACTGAAGCCTCAGCCGCGTAATTGGATACGTAATCGCCGGGTGGCAGCTGTATGATATAGAACACGATAACGGAGATGAAAAACACGACCGGGATAGCCAGCAAAATACGCTTCAACGTATACTGTAGCACCTGTTATCCTCCCTTCCCTTTGACCAATCTTCGTTGCCAAAACGAATTGTCTTTAGAATGAACATGCTGCCACAAGAGAGAGCCACCGCTCCCCCTTGCGGCATGCATGCAAAATAAAGTTATGGATTCAAATAGAACTGCGCGGGGTGGGCCGCTCCAAGCGAACGGAACTCGTCAGCCCAGATCAGATCCTCCGGGATGTTGCCCATCTTGTTCGAAGCGGCGATCAAGGTTGGCGTCGGGCCGGCGTATCCGATCACCCATTGGTTTTTCATATGCAGCTTGACGATCTCGTCGCCGAGCCTGTTAATCTCTTCGGCAGTTCCAGCCGCCTTAATCTGATCCCAGTACTCTAGAATTTTGGCAATGTCGCCCTCCGGCTTCATGCCTTCCTTACCTCCCGATGAAACGTACAAGCCGTATTGTCCATACCACGGGGTCAAGACTCGAAGCGGCACAAGCGCGTCGGGACGGTATGCGACGTTCACAACGGAAATGTTCTCGATGCTCACCGGCACCTGATTCGAATATTTCAGCTCCTGCAGCGTCGCCTGATCAACGAGCTTCACGTTTGTCTTAATGCCCATATCCTCATAATACTTCTTGAGGAGTTCGGTGTAATTGGCGCTATCCTCCGAGGAATCCATAATGGTGAGGGTCACATCCTTGCCATCCGGGAACAACCGGAAGTCGTTCTTGTCGCGCTTCGTTAATCCAATCTCGTCGAGCAGCGAGTTCGCCCGCTCGGGGTCGAAGCTTGACCATTGGTCCGCCCAGCCTTCCTGGTAGCCGACAAGCCCTTCCTGAACGGAGGCCTGGATTGGATCGGCGATGCCATTCGTCACAATTTCCGTAATTTCAGTGCGGTTAACCCCAATTGAAAGAGCTTCCCTAAAGCGGATATCCTGGAACAATTTACGAAGATTTGGATCATCGATAGTTTGGTTGAGCTGGATACCCGAAGTCATCCAAGCCGGCTGTTGCCAAGTGATGACACGGAAATCACCCTTCTTCTCGTTTTCCTTCAGTACGGTGAAATCCTGCGCTCCGAACGTGGATAAGTTAAAGTCGCCCGCCAGCGTGCCAAGAACCCGTTGGCTCGGATCTTGAATTTTCGTTGCGACGATTCGGTCCATGTAGGGCAGCTGATTGCCTTCCTTGTCTGTTTTCCAATAGTACGGGTTCCGCTCCATGATGAACTGGTCGCTGTTCGGATCGTTCTTGGCCACCCACGGCCGGAGCGTTGGGATCTGCGGGTAAAGCCAGTAATAATAACCGGTTTCCTTCAGGAAAGCGGTCGTATCCTCGAAGCCCCATTGCTTGGCGATCTCCAGTGCTTTGTCCTCGCCGACAAACTCGGGCAGGATTGTCTTGTGGAAATGGGCCGGCGCGAAAAACCACTTGTTGTCGATCGCGACACGTTCAAGAAACTGTACGCTCGGGTACTTGTGAACAACCTTGAACGTGTAATCGTCCACCTTCGTTACCGTGGCCAGAGCCTTATCTCCCGTAACCGGATCAACCGAGTAATAGGCATCATAAATCGCCTTGCCGAAGGTTTCCTTTGTCAACATGTGCTCCCAATAGAACAACACGTCGTCCGCTGTAAAAGGTACTCCGTCGGACCATTTCATACCTTCTCTAAGATGAATGATAAATTCGGTCGAATCTTTGTTGACCTCATAGCTTTTGGCTACGTTCGGTTCTACGCCGCTGCCATCCTTGTTGAAACGGAAAAGCGCCTCCTCCGTCGGCTGTCCGACGGACCACTTGTCGCCAGGACCCGTCCAGGCCATCGTCCAATCGCCGCCATACCGTCCGATTTCGTTGACCACGGGCTCTACCATGACGTCTGCTTGGACTGGGAGGCGTTCCGCCAGCGGAGGGAGCGTACCGTCTGCTGCGAGCTTGGCGAGCATTGGCGCTTCCTTGGCTGCTGTCGTGCCCGCCCCACCGCCTCCTCCTTTGTCTTCCTCCTTGTTCGTACCCTTATTGTCGTTGCTTGGCTCTCCGGCCGAGTTCGACGGCGCCGGTGAATTATTGTTATTTGTGCACCCTGCCGAAATAATAGAAAGGATGACTAATAGAACAGCTAGAAGCTTCCGCTGTCTCCTCAAATGAACCCCTCCATTCGTGAACTTTGCTTGTATCGACTATGCTGCGCTCCCCTTCTTTCTTGCTATGAACCGATTCTTGGCTGCCAGTAAGACCTCAAAGCTCACCTCCGATATATTAATTTTTTGTAAATTGTATGCGCTCTATTTGAAAGAATGTCATCTTTTAAAGCGGTTTAAAATATGAATCCAAAAAAAATATAAAGCGCTTCACCAACCATTATCATTCATGGCAATAAAAATGAGCCAACCATTGTGATGTCACAACGATTGGCTCATTCCATAGAGGTTCATTTTATAGATTTCTCAAAACGTACTAAGTCGTAGTTCATAAAAATACTGCACACTTGGATGCTTTAGCTTTATTGTATCCTTCATGTTTACAATCCGTTTTTTGCCAACTCGCCTGTCAATCAACGCCAAAATATTTAACAAGATATTATTGCTCTCTAGGCTTTCCTCTATTGAAGAGGCTAGAAACTTAGTAGCTTCAACCGTAAAATTGGATTTACTTAAAGTTGACTGCGCTGAAATAAGCTCCTTTGCAAGTTCAGATATTTTTCTGCCTCTAGCCATTATTTTTAAACGATCCTCCGGAATCGGTCCCTTGGCACCTTTTCTGACCGCTTCAATTTCTTCAGTGGTAATAGGAATATAGAGATCTGGATCATTCTTAATTTCCATCTCCGTTTGATACCATCTGATTAATGTTGTTGCATCACTCATATTAAGTACGTTCTTTTTGTCTACTGCAATATAGCAATGACCTGCTTTATCGGGTGAATAACGGTAGCTGGTTGCCGTAAATTCGACCCTCCCTATTAATGCAGGACAGAGAAAACTCTCCAGTTGTTGCTTCAATTTGCTCCAGGACATGTAATCCTCCAATGTTGTATAAGAATAATACCTACTAAGGCAGTCATTCTATTATATCCTTTTTACAACAACAAACACATCGGTTATACGAAGAACAAGAATGTATGCCTAGGGCAACTTGACTAACCGTAATTCTCTTCTCCTCTGCGAGCATACTAATTCGATTGATTTTTTCCCGATTGGAATCCAATCGATAAATAGCTGCTACGCTGTCATTGTCCAAGGAGAGCCTGCCTTCATCAAGCTTGGTGAATAATCCTTGCGCTTGTGAAGAATATGGAATGGAAGTTAGATCTGTGTCGCAATGCAACTGATAATTCCAATTATAACGAGATCTATTTCCGCTATCCAACAGTGTATCGGTTTTGTACTGCGCAGGTTTAAATTGTGTTCCTTCGGTTATGCTGATCGAATACTAATTACTTGTTCCATCTATTAATAGGAGATACGCTGATTATGGATGTAATGAATGATCCGCTGGTCAAAAAAGCCTTTACGAGCCCTAGGCTGAGGCAAAATATTTTAAACAAAGGAACGATGTTTCTTTATTGCGATTACTCCGGCTTTGCTTCGCGCAACGTTTACGGTGTAGCTTGTTGTATGGTGTTTAATCGAGTGGTAAGCATAACAGCCAAGAAACTGCCGATTACACGGGATCAAGGTTCGAACTACGGCGAATTATTGGCGATCATTCTGAGTCTAGAAACACTTGCTGCAGCATTAGTGGAACATCAGCCAAAAATCGCAGTCATTTTTACCGACTGTATCCGCATTTCGCATCTCTTAAATCAAGAACGATTTTCGCAGCATGCTGCAAAACAAGGAAGAGATGAACTATTAACGGTTCTAGACAATCTCAAACGTATGTATCCCGAGGTTGACATTCAGATCAAATATATTAGTAAACATAAGAAAAACAACCACTTGCATAGACTGGCTCACAATACGGCTAGGGAAACTGCCTTAAAAACCTGATTATCATTATTTTGGAGGAAAGTATGATGAAAAAATCGGTTGTACAAAGACAATTGCAGGCTTATAACGATAAAAATATCGACTTATTCATGGAATGCTACAGCGAAGATGTTAAGATCTATGATTTTCCTCATACACTCACCTTGGAAGGTCAAGAGGCTATGAGAGCTCGTTATCAAAAGCTATTCGAAACATACCCTAATATGATCGCTACTGTTGATAAGAGAATTTTTCATGGAAAATATGCTATAGACCATGAAACAATAACTGGTAGATTAGAAAGTGGCGCTTTGGAAGCCGTTGCCATGTATGAAATAGAAGAGGATATCATTACGAAGGTTTGGTTTCTTAAAGATAATGTATAATTTTAAGTTACTTTTCACCTTTCTAATCGAGCAAAAAAGGCCGCTCCTCTTGGAGCGGCCACACCTTGTACTAGAGCTTTGAAGGATCCACGATCGCCCAGAATGCAGGCTTGGCCTGCAGCTGCTTGTCAAACAGAAGCGGCGCTTCGGTCCGAGTAACTGGAAACGTGCTTAACCAGGTATGATCGTCAGCGATCCCCCAGAAAACAACAGCACTAACCAGCCCTGCGTTGGATTTTAATGCTTCAAACAATTCCCGGTATCGCTGTGCCTGCTTCTGAAGAATGTCTTCCGGTACGACAGCTCCGAGATCGGAACGGTCATTCCAGTTATAGAGGCTCATATCTAGCTCGGTAATCTGGTTATCGAGTCCCAGCTCCTTAAATTTCTTCATAGAATCAATAATATTCATAACTGACGGGTTATAAATGCTAATATGGGTTTGATGACCAACACCGTCTATCGGTACGCCTTTATCCAGCATCTCTTTCACCAGGTCATACAGTCGGTCCCGTTTTTTAGGATCATCGGTTCCATAATCATTAATATACAGCTTAATTCCAGGACCACCCGCTTCCCTTGCAGCCCGGAAGGCTGTCGCAATATAGTCGGTTCCCGTTATTTTATACCAGTTGCTGTTCCGCATGCCGTCTGGATCCGCAGGCTCAATCACTTCATTTACGACATCCCAATATGGAATATCATCCTTATAGCGACTAACAATGGCCTGGATATGAGCGTCCAGGCGGTCCAGCAGAAGTTTCTTATTGGCTTCACGCTTCTTGGCATCTGTCTCATCTACCATCGCATTGCCGTCTGTGTCCAAGAAAAACCAGTCCGGTACCTGACTGTGCCATACAAGGGTATGGAAGCGGACAGCCATGCCGTTCTCCTTAGCGAAAGCGACTATCTGATCCGCCTGATCCCATTTAAATTGCCCTTCTGTCGGCTGGATTGAAGCCGGCTTCATCGCATTTTCAGCGACTAGCATATTCACTTGCTTCTTCATCAGTTCTGCCGATAATCCGCTCATCTGATTTGGCTCCAGGGCAGCTCCAATGGCAAAATCATTCTTAAAGGTTTTCGCCAGCGACGGTATATCCATCTGAACGGAAGGCGCTGCGACTTCCGCCGGCTGCTTCGACGGCTCTGTACTGCGTTTCGGTTCTTGTGGAGTTGCGGAATTTGTTTGTTCCGTTGATACAGGAGCCTCAGCAGTCTGATCGGTTTCTCCGGATTTATTCAACGCTAGTACTAGTAGGATTACCGCGAGGAGAGTCGCTGAGAAAATAATAGCAAAAAAGATTTTCTTACGTACTCGAAGCATAAGAAACCCGCTTTCTTCTTGTGAAATAAGAAACACCTAGTGAGAATGCTGTGTCCAGCCATTTCCCACCAGGTGTATCGCCGACCCTATTACCCAACAAGTCCTGTCCGCTCGATACTTTCGACGAAGTATCGCTGCACGAACAGATACATAATGATAAGAGGCAGAATAGCAAGCAGAATGCCTGTATCCTGTACCATACTTAAGTAGAATGGATCCTTCGCTGATGCGTCATTTCCAAGTACGATAGACAGATTATAAGGCAAGGACGATAGCTGTGTTGACATGACGTTGCTCGAGGTGAGATAGGTTGTCGTAAAAAAACTGTCATTCCACTGCCAGACAAACGAGAAGAGCAGTACCGTAATAATGGAAGGAATCGCGTTAGGAAGCATAATCCGCAGGAACGTCTGACCAACACTTGCTCCATCCATATAAGCTGCTTCTTCGACTTCCCGCGGAATGCCTCGAAAGAACTGCCGGAAAATAAAAATATATAATCCAGCTTTCAGGGAATTTGCTGTTATGGCGGTTAAGATAAACGGCCAATAGGAGTTCAGCAAATTGACAGGTTTTCCGGTAATAAGAGGGATAAGCCCCATCAGACTGAAGTCTTTCAGATTCAGGTACATCGGAATAAGTATCGTTGTAGGTGGCACCATGATCGTTAGAATAACACCGGCAAACAACAGGTTGCTGCCTTTAAATTTCAATCTAGCAAAAGCATATCCCGCTAGCGCGCAAGAGAGTGCCGTCAGAATTGTCGTTGTAGCTGAAAGCGTGAATGTATTCAGAAGCGTCTTCCAGTAATCCATAATTGAGATCGCATTCTTAAAGTTCTCAAGCGAATAATGCTCGGGAATCCATACGACAATAGGTGAATATAGATCCGTTTTTGCTTTTATCGCAGTAGATATTTTCTGAATGATCGGGTATAAAATAACAAACGAAAGTCCGGCAATCAGGACTAGTCGAACGAACGACCAAAGCCAGCGCTTCCAGCTTTCAAATGATAACAATCGGGCCATAATCAACGAGCTCACCTTCTTTCTATTCCTGGTAGAAGACCTTCCTCGAAACGATATAGGAACTAATCAGCAGAATCAGCATAATTGACACGAAATAAAGCCAAGCCATTGCCGAACTAAGTCCAAAGTCAAAGTTAGTAAACCCCGTCTCTTTAATGAGATCCGTCATCTCGTTCCTGGAGAAGGAATCAATAATGGTATAGATCATATTAACTAGGATAAGAGGGCTGACCATCGGGAAAGTAATCTTCCAGAACGCCTCGTAGCCTGTTGCCCCTTCCATCTTGGAAGCTTCATACAACTGCGGGGAGATAGTCTGAATGCCTGCCAGGAAGATCAGAATCTGTACACCCGATTGGCTGACAATCTGGTAGATTCTTTCTACCGCACTAGTCAAATAATTAACAATGCTCTCACTTACTCCTGCATCCAGCATTAGTCCCGCCAGCTCATATGCGCCTAAAGCATGAATAGCACCGCCGGAGCCTTGGTTCTGATCGTTAACCGCTTGAACCAGGCTTGATGTCTCCAGCGTCATAATCACACCGGAAGCTAGAATAACAGGCAGGAAAAAGATCGAACGCGCAATGGAACGGCCAATAAACTTCTGATTAAGCAGAACAGCCAGGAACAAGCTGAATATTACAATTAACGGGACATTAACAACCATGTTAATGATGGACTCAGTCAGCGTACGGTTAAAGCTTGTGTTCACGGTCAGAGCATTGATATAGTTCTCAAAGCCGATGAAACTGATTTTCATACCGGATGAATTTGCTTCAATCTTGCTAAGACTATATCGGAAAGAGTTGACCAGCGGAATAATAAAGAAGAAGATGAACCCTAGCAGCCAAGGCAATACAAACAGAAATCCGAGCAGCGCCTTTTGCTCTGCATAGGTTCTATTCTTCATGCCGAGCTTTGATATCAGTTTCAAGATTGGCCACCACCCGTCATGTAGCTTTCAGCTTCAATGGTCTTGCCTTCTATCGTCACTTGTGAGCGGTTATAGTTAACAATGACATACATACCATTTCCATACACCGTCTTATAGACGCCTTGCTGCAGCTTCTCATGTCCTGTAATCGGCTCGTGCTGGACACTCTTCAGAACCTTGTTCACTTCTTGATACATGGCTGCAGCTTTATCAATCCACAGCTTGTAGTTCACCGCGAACAGCTCATTATGATTGGTGTCCTTCACCGAATAATTCGGCTCATAGATCCATTCAAAATACACATTAGCGCCATACTCCAGACACTGCAGAATATATTGCTTCTCATTGGTATAATTGGACAGGTTATAAGGAGCTCCCGTATAATCCACAAATCCGCGGACAACCATCTGATAGAACGGGATTTGCTCATCCTCCAGCTTAAAGCCGCTGTTGCCCATCGGAGCATCCGTAAGGTCAGATAAGTAGGAAAGCGCATACGCATTCCCGCCGTTACCCATCACCTGCAAATTCCCATCCTGCAGCTTTGCTAGTGCCGCCTTGGATATCTCCTCGGACTCTGTTCTGTCGATCTGATCATGCTTCCGGTAATCACTGTTCAATTGATCGGCAAGGTCCCTGAGCGAAATGCCATCCGTATTAAATTTACTGATAGCTTTCAAAGTTGAATCTACATAGCTCTCAACAAGCCGAGGCGAAACGATATAAGATGGAGATTTGTTAATATCTCGCCGATTTAAAGCCAAGTCTACTGGATAAATCGCTGCAGGGTTTCCTCTTAGCGTTCTTGAAGCCGATTTGGATTCATCAAAATTCGCACCGGTATTTGCTGTCAGAAGCGCTACGTCTGGATAAAGCGTAACCCCGTTGCCTGCAGCAAACGATGCTAAGTCCTTCAGTCCTTTGCTTCCACCAATCTCGTTGTCTACCGAAATAGATTTGGGCACTTTATGATCAAGTCCCCCGTTAAACCATCCGGCATACTTCAGTTTAATATTATGAATATCCAATTGCTTCATCTGATTGATAATCGCTTTAGCTTCACTGAAGGTAGTCAATGTCTCGAGCGCACGATACGGAATGCCCATAAAATGCTTTTTATCCGTAATACTTCCGTCCAGTTGGAGGTAGAATGGAATGTTATCCTCAACTGCAGCTTTCTCTCGAACAGGCAAAGCTTTGTTATTGACCAGGTAATCTTTGTAATAGCTGGCCATTCCCTGATAGGTAGCATCTTTCCCGTTCAGGAAGGCATATCGGACAACAAAATCAGATTTCATCGGATTTTCCTGAAACTTCGGAAGAGAACGCTGCTGACCGTTGGCATCCAATGTTACCTCGCCTTTATTGACGACATTAAAGCTTGGGTAAACGTAGTTATAGCTGTTTAGCCTGCCGCTAATATCCGCATTAATCGTTGCAACTGACTCCCCTTGCTCAATAATGCCAAGGAAAGCGCTGTTCTCACGGATGATACCGAATACCGGAAGTCTGACTGCCTCTTCTCTTGCAGCATCTTCTGTTCTTGCCATTGTTTTGTCTTGACCATAGACAAGCTGCTGATAAGAAGGGTATCTGGTTTTTCCGCTGTTAAAGTTAATAAGTGCACCTGAGCCGTCAGGAACAAGCATCGTTCCTTTCTCGTCTGTCCCGCCTGCTCCAAAGAAATTAAGGAAGGATACACTGTTTACCGGATACTCTTTGGGATAGTGAATACCTTCTACTGGGACGGAAGCAACCAGACTGTTGCCGTCCAAGGTGTACTCAATTGTGGCTTCGAATATTCTCGGGGCTGTTTTCTCCTGAGAGAAGTGAAGCTCCTCCATATCTTTCTTCAGATCTTCCTCTGAATAACCAGCGGCTTCGATCGCTTTTAGTGCCCGGTCGAGCTGAAGCCCGTTTAACGCGCTGTCATTTCGTTCATATGCCGTCTGTTCCTTATTTTCTTTATAGGCGATTTTGAGCGCACGTTGTCCGGTTTTGTCCAGCTTCTTGTTTAATGCCTCAAACCGCTCAGTAGTCATCATCTTGGGCATATCTTCAAGCGTTTTCTCCGCCTTGCCGAATTGATAGGTAACGCTGAGACCATTCGGAAGTTTCTCCATGTTGATCTGTTTGTTAACTACGCTGTCCGAATAGGAATTAATCGAGTTAAGCTGACCGAAATTATTGTAGAAGTCCAGCTTGATCTGGGCTGATAATAAGTCCTTATTCACCCCGGCAGCAAGGGTATCCCCGTTGCTGCCGGGCGGGTTGCTGCGCCAAACATCTCCGCTTTGCTTATTAAGAACAGCGATAGCACCAGTCTGATCATCTGCAAATAACCGAAGATGATCATTCTCGGCCACCCCTTTCATGTCGGCAAAACGGGGATCAGTGAAGGTCGCGCTCAAAGCCTTTCCCTGCGTAAACGCCATTGCGGCTTGCTCGGCTTCTCCCGCCTGTTTGCCCGATGTGGAATCCGAGCATCCGGCAAGCATGATCCCAACCAGACAGCATGCGGTCAGCAGGGCCATTCTGGCCTTATTCATCTTCTTGCCTCCTCAAAAGAATTGTGAAGCAATTCTTGCTTCGTAAGCATATGCTTCAAATGAATGATCACCCAAATGGCCAGCTTTAGGCCATTGTGATGATTCATACTTCGTAAGCATGATCTCAAAAGAATTGTGAAGCAATTCTTGCTTCGTAAGCATATGCCTCAAATGAATGATCACCCAAATGCCCAGCTTCAGGCCATTGTGATGATTCATACTTCGTAAGCATCAGCTTAAAGAATTGTGAAGCAATTCTTGCTTCGAAAGCGCTACTAACGCCTAAGCACGATTTCCTGGTGAATGACTTGTACGAAAGCGATCATCTGCTGAATCAAACTAAAGAATAATAAGCATAAGAAAGCCATAAACGCCATGGCCACAATGGTTAGAATAATGGTTCCGATTGTCTTCGACGGTGAATATTGCTGTACTGTCATATTGCCGACAAACAGGAGATAGGCACACCAGAGCACAGACAAACTATTGAAAAATTGATAGAAAGATACTTCTTCCAGCGAAATGAGGTTACTCAGCCCAATCCATGGCAGTTGAATGACCAGGAGAGGTACCAAGGCAAAGCAAGTCGAGGTAAAGATATCGACGAATTTGCCTTCCCCGTCCATTAAGGTTGTTAACGACCAATTCGCTACACACCAGAACAGGACAGGCACCACGACATATAACGTCTCCATCAGACTGTTAATACTGTCGGGATATACAATGTTGACAATAAATCCGCTGTACTGGGTCTTCATAATCTTCATGACGATCAGCAGGAACAAGATGATCAGGGAGATGACCAGATTCATCTTCCGACTGCGTTCATATTTCAATTCCCAGAAGCCATTAAAGGGATGCAGAATCAAATATAACGGATATTTGTACAGCTCACTGTTCCATGAAGTCAACCTTCTTCCCCCCTTTCCGTTTCCGGTACTTGCTGATCCCGAACCAACAAACAATAAATAGAAGAACGCCTGTCATGATCCCGGGGAAATACTCGCGGAGAACTTCTTTGCGGTAAAGCAGGAAGGCCTTGGAATAATCCTTCTGATCCATACTCTCCTTGAAATATTTCATGGCTTCGTGATAATCGCCTTGACGCAGCAGCGCCTTACCTATCCCTGCATACGCAAATTCCAGATTGGTGTTCATGCTGATTGTCTGCTGATACAAGCTATAGGCTTTATCTTCATCACCATTGTAATAAGCTTTGACAGCTTCATTAAGCGTGCGGCCGTATTCGGTTGTCTGGAAAACGGTAATCTCACCAAGTGCTTTATCAAGCACGAGGAATTCATCGCCAAGTCGCTCAATAGCCACCGGCGTATTGAATTGCCCCATTTGATTACCCATTCCGCCGAACACATACAGCAAATGGCCATCTCCGTCGTAAGTAAAAATTCTGCCCCGTTTGCCGTCCAGAATGGAGAAAATCTCGCTGTCACCTACGTCAATATCGATTAATCGGGATGGTCCATCAGCAGTCCTATAGCGAATGTCACCTTCAGGGGCAAAGTATCCGTTTCTCCGTAAGATATCATTGCCCTGGGCATTCAGTTTTTTGACATTACCACTGTCCTGACCGTTCGTTGCATAAATAAAGCCTTCCTTGTCGATGTCCAGATTCGTAAATTCGGTTGGCGTAAACATGACCATCTGGCTTTTCTGTGCTTTGGTCGACAACATCTTCCATAAATAATCCGTCGGATTAAAGAAGACCTTGTTCGCTCCAACGAACGAAGTAAACGTGCCGTCCGGACTAAATTCCATAAATCCGTCGTACACGCCAGTGGACATGACATAAATCCGCTGCGCCTTATCAACAACCACCCGGACCGGTTGAAAATCAAATTTCTCGTTCAGCATATCTGACTTTGGAGCTTCAATAACTTTTATCAGATTATTGCTCTGATCAAGCTGGACAATCCGTTTATTGCCGGTGTCTGCTACTACAAGCTGCTTATTGCCGGTAACGAACAATCCTTGAGGATTATTAAAGGTCTCTTCTTTGCCGCCATGAACAAACGAACTGATCGTCTGTACCTGCTGGAATTTATTATCCAGCACCACAACTCGGTTATTGCCTGAATCTAGCACATAGATTTGTTGATCCTCTGTCACATGGAAATCACTCGGATCTTTGAAAGCTCCTGCCCCTATGCTTTCACCATTCCACAACACATTAGCCTGATAGGCTGCTGGAGCAACGGTTGTTAGCCCCCAATAAGAATAGTTATAGGATTCTGCGCCATCCGCCGCTTGAACCATTGTTCCTCCTGCGCCTATACCCACTAAGCAGCATAGGGCAATGAGGAGGTATATCTTTTTCTGTACCCACATCATTCTTTGGCTCCCTTCTACTCTTTCATCCCGGAAGTGGCCATCGTCTGGATGACACTGCTCTGGGATATGATGAAGAGCGTGATTGGAACGACCATCAGGATGAGCGCAACGGCAGCCCCAACACCAGCCCTGGCAATTCCTCCGAGCGATATTTGCCCCAATGCGTAATGAAGCGTCTTAAGATTTTCACTGTAGATAAAGTTGCCCCCATCAGAGCCCCAGAGCATAGGGAATTGCAATATCATAAGGGTCAGCCATGCAGGCTTTACATTGGGCATCACAATCTGCCAATAGATCCGATACTCGCTTGCGCCATCAATCTTGGCAGCTTCCACTAACGCATCCGGGATCTGTTCCATGAACTGCTTCATTAAGAATAGCCCCAGTGGGAAAGCAAGCGATGGAACAATAATCGATAAATGTGTGTTAATCCAGCCCAGCCAAGACATCATCATATAGTTTGGGATGGCTGTAACCGTGCCAGAGAACATCAGTGACAAGACTACGGTCGAGAAAATGATCTGGGAGCCTGGGAACTTATGCTTGGCAAGCGGATAAGCTGCTGCTGATGCAAGAAGAATATGCCCAAAGGTTCCCACAAGCGTAATAACCAGCGTATTAGCGATATAGCGGGACAATGGAACCCAGGAATTACCCATTAGAGCAAATAAGTCAAAGAAATTATCCAGCGTCGGATTGTTTACCATTACCCTAGGCGGGAAGATAAACAACTCATCCAGCGGTTTGAAGGCATTGTTCACTGCGTAGACTAGCGGAATGGCCATAAACAGGCCGAACACGGCAAGAAGCAGGAAGAGTAAAAAACTGACGGTAAGGGACCGGTTAAGTTTTTTCTGAATACGGAAAACCGCCGTCCAACTGTTCAACGTCACTCACCGACCTTTCTAAGCAATTTCTGGGTCAGCTTATTGGCACCCACCATAATCAGGAATAGAACGGTTGCAATGGCTGAGGCATAACCCATCTCAAAGCGGATTGTGCCATAATCCATCAGATGCGTGACAATTGTGTGCGCCGCGTAGTTAACACTTGGGAAGCCCGCCAGTGCGATGGAAACATCCGCAACGGCGAACGAAGCTGTAATTTGAAGGACTGCGCCGAATAACAGCTGCGGCCTCATCGATGGCAACGTAATGAACCACAGCTCCTGCCAACGGTTCCGGATTCCGTCAACTGCGCCTGCTTCTATAAGTGTTCGATCAATCGTCTGAAGCCCTGCGATAAACGCAAGGAAGCTGGTACCAAGGCTCAGCCACAACTGAACGATAATAACGATGGTCAGAATATAATTCTCGTTCGTAAGCCATTGGATCGGCTCCAGAATAAAGCCGAATTTGATCAGGAAACCATTCAAGTAACCGTAACGGTCTCCCGAAAATACGATCAGCCATATGAAATACACATTCCCTGCAATTGATGGCGCATAAAAAATCAAAGTCATAATCGCCCGGATTTTCGGAGACAGCTCATTAATAATCCAGGCAAACAGGAAGCAGGCGAGATAGCTGATTGGTCCTGTAATGACAGCGAACATGAACGTATTCCGCAAGGCAATCATAAAGACATCATCATTCAGAAACAGCCTGGAATAATTGTCCCATCCTACGAACCTTGGGAATTCGAGCATATTGAAATAGAAAAAACTGAGACAGATCGAGAATATAACCGGAATAATGGTAAACAGGGTGAAAATAATCATGTAAGGGCTCATCAGGATATAATAGTGCTTGTTTTTCTTGATCTCTTGGAACGTTTGCGCCAATCTTGATACCTTGACTGGCTGCTTAATGAGATCAGGCACAGGCACGATTACGGTTTGACTCGTTTCAGGCATCGGAATTCACCCCCAAGCTAGTTCGGTAATTTAAATTCTTTTCGCTTAATTGCGATTTCATCATTGATATACAAGAGATAATCCGATAAGGCTTCACGAGGATTCTCACTGCCGTTGACTACTTTCCGGAAGGCATTATCCAGATGGCGTCCGGTGAAATAGCCGCCCGGAACCTGAGGAATTCCTTCCACCCATTGCCACTGGCTTTGGAGGTTCTGATAATCCTTGACTGGCCATGGTAATTCTTCGAGTGCTTCAATATTAGCGGTCGGATAACGAGCGGCTTCTCCGAGCAGTCCTTCCATCTCGCGGCCATATGCAATTTGTGTCTCCTTGCTGGTCCACCATTTCATGAACTCCCATGACGCATCCTTATCCTTGGCATTCTCCAGCATCATCACAGCGGTTGTATGGCTGGCCACTTCATGATTTACCGTGCCGTCAGGCATTTCCGTCCCCGGCACCATCGTAAAGTCCCATAGCCCCTTAATCTCAGGCGCCATTACCGTCAAGTTGTTGTAAGTCGTATAATCCGCAATCCCAATCGGCATCTCGCCGGTACGGAACCGGTTCGGGAAATCCGCAATCAGCGGAAACTTATAGTTGGTATAGAACTGCGTCCATTTCTTGAAAACTTCCATGGAAATGTCCGAATCGAGTGCGCTTTTCTTGTCGTCATCGGTATAGAACTTTCCGTTATTCTGATAGAGCATCATCGAGAAAGTTGTGTTCGGTATCAGATTCGCATTATTCTTTACGTCGTCGATTGGAAGCCAGAATTCCATATTATGCTTCTGCAGCACGGAAATCATATTGTATACTTCCTGCCAAGTTTGAGGTGGTGTTAATCCAAGCTCTGCCAGCACGTCTTTCCGGTAGAAGAGCATCGGGAAAGTCTGCTGCTCCGGCAAGGCGTATACGCCATTGCTGTATTTATAAGGAACCAAAGCGCTGTCGTTGAACCTGGAGGCAACTTCCTTGAAGTCAGGGAATACGGACAAATCCGCTGAAGCTTTCCTCATCGCATAGTTGACCGGCACATCTTCCCCAATCTGCATGGCAACATCAGGTCCCTCATCAGCCAGCGTCGCAGGAAGCAGAATATTAGCCGGAACAAGCCTTAGCTTCACGGATATTTTCGACTCCGGCGTGAAGCTCTCATCGATCAGGCTCTTTAATACTTGCGCCTGATCCCGGCCGGTCGTAATCCATACGGTGATTGACTTGTCGCTTTTCTTTGTATTGCCGATGCTGTCGTAGTCCTCCGTGTAAGAAGCAACCAGTCCTCCAAGCTCATGCTTAACCTTTTGGAAAAAGGTTGCACTTGCCCGCGGAAGCTCTGCTTCAGGGGAAGATACGATTAAATAGTCCAGCGTAAGCGGCTGTACTCTAACGTTCAATATCCAAGTACCAAGTCCGCCGACATTAATCTTGAAAGCGGTCAGCCGTTTAGCAACCGTTTCAGGCTTTGCAGCCATCTCTTCAAGCTGAGTCACCATCGTATGGAGAACCGCTACTTTATCACTTTGCTCGCCTGTTGTTTGTTCGAGATAATCGGCAACACTTTTTATCGTAGCTGCCTGTGTTTTGAAAATTTCCGTCATCTCCGGAATCCGCTTCTCTAACTGGTAATCACGGTACGGATCAGGCGAATTGGAGGTAATGATCAGAATCTTTCTGTATATCTCATTAAGCTGCAGGACGCTTGATTCAATCGTCTGTAGCAGCGGAGCGATCTCGCCCAGGGATACGGACAAACGAAGCACGTGCTTACCCTTGGTCAAATGGAACAAATAGGGCTCATCTCCACCCATGACGTCCATTTTCCAGTCCATATCGAAATTAAACGGAATCTGCTTCATTTCTTTAAACGGATATTCGCCATCAATCATCAGACTGCGTGTGCTGTATACACCACGTAGCTGATCCTGCTTTCTTTTTAACGCAATCTGATATAATCCATCCTGTTGTACATCCACTTCCCACTCCATCCACTGTCCCGGCAGCTTCCAGTTCACACCGCCTATTGCGTTAATCCGAATCTTGGACACATCATACGGAATAACAGCAGGGCTTGACTTGTCAGACAATGGATATAGCGTAGGAGACGATTTGAGCATCGCGTCCTCCGCTTGAATCATCATAGATTGATTCTTGGCAGGCTTTAAGCCTTCCGCTTCATAATCCTTCTTCAAGTCCTCATAGGACTTGATGGTCTGATCCTGATAAAGCTCGATATAGTCGATGGCCATCGGCTCACGGGAAGCAGTCAACGTAAGCTTCTGTGTCCCCTTGTCGAAGTGGAATAAATAGGGCTCTGCATAATAACCTTCACTGTCCATCAATGGCTTGAGCTGCCAAGCTGGCTTCTCAATCTGCCTTGGACGAAGATCATTTCCCCGGTCATCTCTTTGAATTCCGGAATCACGGTTGCCCCAAAGCCGGTCAAATAACAGATCTTCAGCCCCTGCAAACGGCTGCTCATCATTAATCGTGAGCTTGCGTTCAATGGCTGAGCTTTTCCCCTCAATTGGATAATAGTGAATCCGAAGATTATAGAGTCCGGCTTGCTCAATAGGAACGTTCCAGCTGATCGAGCCGGCATCTGGCGTAATGACTGCTTTTCCGTCCAATCCTTCCGGATGATCGTCCACTTCAAACCCTTCTCCATCGCTCTCAGCGAAACTTTCGCCTTCTATACGAATGACTTGAGAAGGTCTGTCATCAGCAGAATAACTTTTCAAATACTCGTTATAGCCGCCTTTATCATCCGCATCTGTAATCGCCTGAAATCCGCCCATCGCCTGAGCGCGTCCGTTATGCAGCTGACCCGAAGGGTAGAAAGCCCAAATGGACAAAAAAAATACGAGTAGAACCAGTATGGCAATTCCGTAGCGATTTCTTCTTTTGTTACTCAACTCTTCTCCCCTCCTGCGGCAAGAGATTTCCTTTAGCAACAGTCCCCATTGCCATATTCGAAATGGGGACTGTCGGCATTAACTTCAATTGTTACTTTTTGTAAACCTCGTCAATCGCGGCTTGAGCTGGTGCTTTATACGTGTCGATGACAGTAGATACCGAGTTGCCAGAGGTCAGCTCGCCAATCATTTCGTAGTAAGGGAATTTAGGGAATGTGCCGCTGTCCAGCACCAGCATGCCTGCGCCTGCATCACGGGCGTTTTGGATATCGTTCTCATCCGTGAAGTTGCTCTCGAGCGTTGCTTGATCCGCATAGTCGTAAATCGAATCGATATCATTGATTTTTTCCCAGATGTATACCAGCTGATCAGGATTTTCTACACTCTTCGGAATGGTCAGAGCTTGGAATGCCCCTTCAGAGGAATGGTATGCCGTAGCACTTGGACCTTTAGGGAATGGCACAAAGCCGATATCGTAGTCCTTCATATCCGTTTTCAAGCCGCCAATTTCATACATAGCACCCGCATACATAAGCGTATTGCCTTGACGGAAGAATTGACCTGGCTCTGTCCAGTCACCGCCTTCTGTTGGACGGGCAACCTTCTCTGTTGCCAGCTTGGAGAGGAAGTTAAATACCTCAACGGTTTTTGGATCGTCAAGATTTTGCTTATCTCCATTGGTTAGGCTCGTTTCATTGGAGACAAGAGCTGGATCCATAAACCCGCCTGACGCAAGTCCCCATGTATCCAGCTTTCCGTCATTATTCGTATCTTTGTTCGCATCTTTAGCTACTTGAGTGAATGTATCCCAGTTCCAGTTGTCCTCTTTCACATAATCTTGAGGAGACTTAATACCAAGCTTGTTAAGGAGAGTACGGTTATAGAAAATGCCGGTAATTAAGTTACCTTGACCTTCAGTGAAAGCGTAACCGCGGCCATTGTAGGACATAAACTCGGTAGCCTTTGGATTAAATACTTTTGTGTTTTTCGTATATTCATCAACCGGCCATAGCAGGTCTTGCTGTACGAGGGTCGGGATGCTGTAGTTTTTACCCAATCTCACTATATCGCCAAGGGGTTCGCCTGCAAGCAGGGATGCGACAACTTTTTGCTGATATTCGCCGTAGTCAATCGCAACGTATTCCATCTTGAAGTTATGCTTCTTCTCAAGCTCCTCCAGGTTCTTCTTGCGCTGGATATTATCTGGATTGTCTTCCCCAATCGTCATATCCCACCAGGATACAACCTTGATTGTTCTGCCGCCCATGTCGAAGTCCATTTCGGGCGAAGAAGGATCCTCTTCGGCGTTCCCGGCATTATTCGACGCTGCGGCGTTATTAGAGGCGGCTGCATTATTACTTGCTGTCGCATCTGCATTGTTGCTATTCTTGTTCACGTTCCCATTGCCGTTGTTGCTGCCACCACTGCTGCATGCCGTTAAAGAAGCAGCTAACATCAAAGTCGAAAGCATCATAACCGTCTTTCTTACTCCCACATTGGTCCCCCCTAAATTGGTTTACAGGGAAAAGTGTAGCGCTTACATTTCTGACCAACAACCTGCCTGTAAATAGGTCAATGACCTGTCAATTTATAGGTTTTGAGGAATAACGCGGATTGTCAGCCAGCTATTAAGCCAAGAAGTAAACAAATGGATGATGGATAAAGAAATGCACATTGTCACCTGTCCACCGGATGAACAATAATAAAAACCATAATCCGTCAGAGACGATTCCTTAGAAAGGGAGGTTCAGCCTATGTATAAGGCGTTGCTAGTTCAACCTGACCGTTATTCCAGAGAAGAACATATGTTTCATTGGGAGCAGCATGGCTTCATGCTTCAAGCCGATGCGTATTCTCTCTCTGACACTCTAGACATACTCCGTACACAGTCAGTTGACCTTGTTCTAATAGATCTTAAACACTCGCAGTCCAGCGGCATGCTGCTCTGTGAACGGATCCGTGAGTATAGCCGAGTACCTATTATTCTTCTTGGAGGCAGTCATGATTTCCAGCTGCTGCGGAAAGCGATGGCCTTTCAGGTAAGCGATTACATTGCGGATCCCGTACAGCCAGAGGATCTGGCTGCCAGCCTGCGTAAGGTTAAGAAAGAGCTCGACGCTCAATCTGTTCACTCCCATAGGATAACCTTAAGTTATGAGAAGAAAAAAAATTTGAATCCGTCCATCATTGACCTTGTCAAGCAATATGTACAGGAGCAATTGCATCAAAACATTACTTTAAAAAAAATCTCAAGCTTGCTACATTTTAACTGTGCCTATCTTGGCCAGAAGTTCAAAGACCAGGAGAATATGTCGTTTAATGAGTATCTTCTTCAGCAGCGAATGGAGAAGGCAAAAATTCTGCTTGAAAGAACAGACATGCGAATCTATGAGATTGCAAATGAAGTCGGTTATACGGAAATTGACTGGTTCTATAAGAAGTTCAAGGAATACACCGGCGCGAGCGCTAATGAGTACCGCAAGCAAAGCACGGTTATTGCATAGTTCGGAATATCATTTTAGAAAGCGCTTGCAGTCACAAAAAATAAACCGGCTAAAGCTTTGGACTTATCCATAAGTCCCGAACTTTAGCCGGTTTTCTTTGTTGCGATCGTTACTCAGTTCTGCTTTACTTCCCACCCAGCTTCAGCAGTCCAAAGCCGGAAGTGTTCGTGTAAGATAGACCGGAACGGTCATTCCATATCGCCACACTGTCACGGTCCCCGTCGCCGTCTTCATCGTTGTTTACCTGAACATCAAAGCCAATGATATCCCCGGCTGCCGGAGGTGTTCCGTTCCATTTAATTGAAGCTTCTACGATATAACCGTTCGTCGTTTGTTTCACTACAGATACAAGATTTCCACCAAGCACCACCGGATTTACGCTTTGCTGATTATCAAAGTTGATCCGATATTGGCCGTCATCTGCTTGATAGCTGGCAGTCGCCGCTTTGTTCTGGTCAACAAATATTTCTAGTGAATCCTGCTCCCACACATTAGGACTTTGCTTGGATAGCAGCGAATCCGTTACTTCTGCCAGTACGTATAAACGTCCTGCATCCCACAGCGTTCTAACCTTAGCTTTTGCTCCATTGGTTCCTTGTACCCAGCGGTCTGTTGTTATAATATTTGCCTTGCTCCATAGGGAATCCATATTCCCGTCAATAACTGGCGTGCCCATCACAGCCTCTGAATATTGCGGTCCTTGAATCAAGGTTAATACGCCATATTTGGATGTATCCGTATCTTGTGAACCCGTTCTATCGTTCCATGAAGTCTTCTTTACTGTACTGCCGGCCTTGTCTAAAATACGAACATCAAATCCAAGCTTATCGTTCAGTGATAAGCCAGCTACCGGAATTGCCGCTTCAATCCGATATCCATCTGCAAGCTTAACCACTTTATACGCAGCAGGCTTACCCGGATTTGCTCCACTAAGGCGGAAGGTATATTTCTTGTCATCCGCTTCGTATGCTGTTGTCTTGCCGTTATTGCCATCGATGAATACTTCAACAGCATCATTTCCGTTCGTGCTTGCATCTGATACATCTACTGTAATATAGAGATGGTCTGTATCCCATAACGTCTTAAACTTCGCGACAGCTGCCCCTTCGTTTTGTATGGATACGGCAGAGGCTTTGCTCCAAGCATCCTCAAGCTTACCATCAATGTCAGCACCAGCATTCGCTGCTGTTGTAGTCTGTATATCCACCGGCAGCTTGCTCGGATCTGCCAATGCCCAATAGGCATATTTCGCTTGAAGCCGCTCATCAAACAACAGCGGCCAGTTGTTGCGGTCGACCGGGAAGGTTCGCAGCCAAGTATTCAGATCATCTTTGCCCCAGAAGATAACAGCCGTTAACTGGTCTGCATGCTTCCTGAACACATCGAATATTTCCTTATAACGTTTCGCCTGCTTAATCTGCAGGTCAAGCGGGAATGTCTCATAGGCATCATTGTCATTCGTGTACACGCTCATATCAAGCTCAGTAATCTGCTGTTCAATGTTCAGATCAGTAAAAGCCTGAATCATATCATCAAGCTCTTGAACCTGTGGATTTTCAATGCCAATATGTGTCTGATGACCAACGCCGTCAACCGGAATGCCTTTAGCTTTCAGCCTTTTAATCAAGTCATGCAGATCCTGCCGCTTGTCCGGTATATTCGTATTGTAATCATTGATAAAGAGCTTCGCATCCGGGTCTGCTTCATGCGCATATTCGAATGCCTTCTCTATAAACTCTTCGCCTGCAATCTTGTACCATAAGCTGTTGCGAAGACCTCCCGGCTGATTATCACCTGGCTCAAGCACCTCATTAACAACATCCCAAGCGTAGATTTTGCCCTTGTACCGTCCAACAACAGTCTCGATATGACGCTTCATTCTTGCAAACAGGAGTTCTTTGCTTGCAAGGTTACCATTCTCATCGTAGAACACCCAGTTTGGGGTTTGAGAATGCCAGATCAGCGTATGACCACGCATAGCAATACCATTCTCAACGGCAAAATCAACGATTTTATCCGAACGTGTAAAGTTGAACTGACCTTCCTGCGGCTCCGTAGCATCCCATTTAAGCTCATTGCCAGCCGTTAAGCTGTTGAAATGCTTCTTAATCAGCTGTGCATCGGGTCCGCTCTGATCTTCAATCTCATTAACGAGAATAGCTGTCCCCAGCTTGAAATCATCGGCGAATACGTCCTTCAGGGAAGGAATATTCTGCTCAATGACAATCGGCTCCGGATCCGGAAGCCTCTCAATGGAGAAATCATCGACATAGAAGTCCAATGTAGGGTTTGCTGATGCTTCAAAATAAACAGAGAGACTTTCAACCGGCTGCTTCAATAGATATTGACCGCTAAGCTTTACCCAGCCGTCCGCGGTTGCATTCCCAGCATTGACCCCTTCATAGTTAGTTGTGCCATCGGTTGTACGCTGTACAGTCATCGATACCGATGAGGCTGTTGACCCTGCCGGAAGCTTGACCCATGCGGTAAGCACATAGGTTTTTCCTTCCGCCATAATAGAGGTTACATTCAGCTGTGGGCCATTCCAGCTTTGCGATCTCCCTGATACCTGCAGTCCGTATGCACCTGAGTGGGCCGCAAGCTCCGAAGCAGTCAACACTTCATTTCCCCCGCGTCCAGTCCATCCTTGGATCGTGCCATCCTCAAAGTCCGTTGCCATTCGCTCTGTTCCCGCTTCCGCCCCTGCCTGTTTCGGCAGTACGCTTAGCGACAAAGACACGAGCATTACAACAGCGGCCAAAACGCCTGATAGTGAGCGCTTCCAACCAAGTTTCTTCATTAACATAAATACACCTCACCTTTCCTTTATCTTGTATATTCCATAAAAACGCCCCTCGCGGGGCAGATCATGGCATCATTTCCTGCGGATAAAGGATAATTCGGCCTTCCTCCATCTCCACCCGCACCTTATTGCTGTCCTTGAAACCATCTGCGTCCAAATAGCCGGCCGGAATTTGAAGTCGTCCGGCTTTGTCCAGCACGGCGTACTCAATGTGGCTCTCCTGCTGACCAGACATCGCATCCTCGGCATCAAGCCTTGCCAGCTCATCGGCATAGGATTCTCTGCGGATCATTTCAGCAGAGGTTTTACCATCCCTGATTTGGACAACCCGGTCTACCTTACGGGCGAGCAGCGGATCATGTGTGACGATCACAATCGTTATCCCCATCGTTTGATTCAGGGTACGGAACAGATCCAGTACCTGATCGGAGGTCTTCGTATCCAGTGAACCTGTTGGTTCATCTGCAAGAAGAAGCCTAGGCTCGTTTGCCAATGCGATGGCGATAGCGACCCGCTGCTGCTCGCCGCCAGACAGCTCACTGAGCTTATTTTTAAAACGATGGCCAAGACCTACTGCCTCAAGCAGTTCGATGGCACGCGCTTTGCGCCTTCTGCCCTTCAGGAGAACAGGAAGCTCCACATTCTCTAGTGCGGTCAGGTAAGGAATCAGATTGCGGGCATTATTCTGCCATACGAAACCAACCGTTTCACGCTTATAGTTCACAAGCTCCTTCTCACCGAACGAAAGCAAATCCTTACCATCAACAAACAGCTTGCCTGCAGACGGCTTATCTAATCCGCCCAGCATATTCAGCAGCGTGGATTTCCCGCTGCCTGAATTGCCGATAATCGCCATTAACTCTCCATCGTTCACCTGCATATCCAGCCCTTGAAGAGCAACAACCTCGAGATCGGCCGTTTTGTAGATTTTCACAAGCTCCTCGCATCTGATCATGCTTTACTCCTCCCCCAGCTTTAAGGCTTGAGCAATTCTGGTCCTAGACAACCGATAACCAAGAATTAGCAGACCAATGGTGAGTGTCAGGCCAATAATGGTGTACAGCTGCACGTAATCGCTCAGCTTATATACAATCTCGAATGGCGGAACCTGCTCTGACGTTGCAAATGACATTTCGAATAGGGGTACGAAAAGTTCACTCGTCATGTTGCCGATCAGCACACCGATAATAACCGCTGCGCCGGAGGTAAGCAGCTGCTCACTGAGCAGCATACCGATAATTTGTGGGAACGGAATCCCCATCGCCCGAAGAACACCATACTGCAGTGTTCTGCCTGACAAGGCCAGAACCCAGAATAAAAGAAATCCAAAGAAGCTGATCAGCATGGATATTACAAATCCCAGTGTCATGACGCCATTAATCGCCATGCGGAACGGATCGTTCCTGGACGTAATCAGCTCCTGCTTCGCATCTTGAAGTCCGGTCACATTGATTTTGGCTGTGGTCAGCTGATCATAAATGGATTGGCTGGAAATACCCTCCTTCAGCTTTAGCCATACCTCATATGGCTCAACAGCGAGCCTGTTCTGAATGGTGCTCAGATTCCCAATGATTAGATTGGGCTTGGAGGCCTTCTCCTCTCCATCCGCAGCAACCGGCAGTGGATTCCAGCCCGGCCAATAATCGATAATGCCGTAAACGGTAAATATGGCCTCATCTAATCCATCCCAATAAATACGAATCGGATCTCCAGGTTTAACCTTGGCTGCATCTGCCAGCGACCGCGAGATTAATACGGCCTTCGGATTAGTTGCTATCAGATTCAAATAACTGTTGATCGGATGATCCAGCAGACCATCTTTCATCCATGCGGTTTGACCAAATGCCATGGTGTCGACGCCTACCAGAGTAGTTGCTCCGGATGTATTTTTGCTGCCTGCACTAAATCTTGCCCCATCCTTCCGGAATACCTTAGCTGATGCTTCTATGCCCTCCAGATTTTGGAATGGTTGAAACGGCGGCTCGGTATATTGCACCCGTTTGTCACCAGTTCCTTGCGCCGCTTGTGTCTGAGGTTCTCCCCCCTGCAGGCTTGGCGGAGGTGCATCGCTTTCCCAGCGGGTGGTCAAGGTTATGTCTGCACCGATGTTATATTGGATTTTACTTTCCATATTATCGTTAATCGTCCGGGCTGCATTGGCACTAAACAAGCCGGTAGACACCGTCAGCACCAGAAACACTTTAATCGTTAGATACTGCCTTGATGAACGACTGATTTGTATAAGCGTGTTGTATAGTGCTGGCGGCCACCACCTGCGTCCCGCCCAATAAACTAGCAGGATAAACCATGGATAAATCCGAAGTACCAATAGTCCGGCCCCTAACGCGAAGAGAGCAGGCATTAGAAACAGCAGCGGATCCACCTGCAGGGCATCTGAATCCAGCGCCAGACGCTTCAAATCCTCCTGCCGGTTATTGAAATTATAGAGTAGATATAATGCCAGACCGACAAGCACAATATCGATGCCCGTCTTATGCCAGAAGGACATCTTGGTAAGCCTTGCCGCCTGCTGTTTGTGACTTACTATCGATACCCTGGTCGCCAAAAAAGCTGGTATCAAGATAAGTACAATGGCTCCAACTACTGCTGTAACAGCGACTTTGTATGCACTGCTGTTAAGACTGACCTCCAGTGCCGAGCGCTGAACAAATTCAAGGAATCCGTTGGATGCCCCGAGCACTTTGGTAAAGGTAACCCCAATAAACGGACCAGCCGCAAGTGCGCTTGCACCAAGCAGCAGGCTTTCCAAGGTATACGCAGTCATGATCTGAAGCCGGCTGGCTCCGCGGCTTCGCAGTACGGATATTTCCGTTTTCTGCCTCTCAATGACGAGATTAGCCGCCATAAACAAATAGAATGCCAGCATGAGCATAACCGGGGAATACAGCGACAGCATCATGACATCAAGCTTTTCTTTCTTGCCTTGATAGGAAGCAATGGTTTCATTCGCAGGAATATTAACCTCTGCTGAACCAAGTCGTCCGCGGAAGTAGCTTCGGATCGCCCGGTTGGCTTCATTAAATTCCTCGATCTTATCAATACTCATCTGCTTATAGTCCATTGCATAACGCCATTCCAAGTCGGATACCCTTACTTTGCCGTCCTTTGTAATGAATTCGCGCTCAAATTGCTGGAAGGGGATAATAAAACCGTCTGGTTCATCTGTCACCAAAAAAGGTAGGTACGGATCTGCTAACGGGTCCGTATCAATAACCCCAACAGGGATGACTCGAAACAATTGCTTATCCGCCGATTCTGCCAGAAGCTCCTCTCCCAGATCGCGTTTGGTAGAGTTAAGAAACTTTTGCGTTACGAGCGCTTCAAACAGGCCATCCGAACGGTCAACCGGCATCCGGCCGTCAATGAGACGAACCCGCTTTTCCATATCAGACAGTGACTTGAAGCCGCCTGTCGTCTTCTGTGTTTTGATTTCCTGCTCCGATGCATCCGCTCCATATACCTTCATTTTCTGGGTGAAGCGCTGTTGATAAAAAGATAGAGCGTCCAGCCCCATGCGCTCGGGAATCGATTGTATAAACCGGTCCGCACGTCCAATCGCCTCTACTGTTTTCTGATCCATCTTGGAAGCGGAGACCGATGTGCTGACCCGCACATAACCCGGATACTCGGAGTTCTTGCTTTGAACCATTTGAAGTTCCTTCTGCAAAGTTCTCTGCAGGATGGCGTCCGAATAAAGCGGCATTGAGCTGAACAGTGCTACACATACAGTGAGTCCAAACCATAAATTCAACTGCAGCCATTTGTTATTTGCCATCTTGCGGAGAATCATTGTCCATAATGCCATGCATACACCTCATTCTTGCGCCCTGTCACTCGGGCTTTCATAGTACCGTCAGTTGTTCAGAATGACCTGCTGTCCTTCCTCCACGCCTTTTACAATCTCCACTTCAGTTGGCGTTGTCAGGCCAACTTCAACATCGACTTCTTTTTTACGTTCACCGTCTGCAATTTGCACATAATTGCGTCCCATATAGGAGCGGATCGCTTTCCGCGGCAGCACGATGACATTTTCCCGCTTCTGAAGATCAATCATCATGTCGGCGCTATGGCCGATTTGAATCCCTTCCGGCGGATGATCTATCCCCATTACTATTGTTACAGCGTTGCTGTCAGCCTTTGACTGATCTGTACTGACTGGTGCACTCGATGGAGACTGCAGCACTTTACCGGTGTAATCCTTCCCCTTATACTTCAGACTGACGGGCATGCCAGCTTCTATACCAAGAACATCCTTGGCATCCGATGCCACATAAGTCAGCTGCATGCTGGAAGGGTCCGCTACCGTTACAATCGTTTGATAGGCATTTACTCGGTCGCCAGTTTTAATTGAATCAACGTAAATAACCGTTCCAGAGATTGGGGAGTACAGCTGCGACTTGTTAAGCTTGCCTTCCATCGCCTGCAGCGATATTTGTTCCCTTTCAAGGTCGATTTCTTTCAGCCGTTTCTCCGTCCCGGACACTCCGCCCTGCACGGCTTCTTTATACATAAGCTGCACTCGCTCTACGCTTAGCTTTTGCAGTCGAACCTGCAGTGCCAGGTCCTCTGTCTCCAGCTCAGCCAGTAGTTCGCCGGCCTTCACCACTTGTCCAAGCTTAACGTTAACGGATTTCAGCTGTCCGCCTGATTCGGTAAATGACAACGTCTTCACATTTGAGGAGACAAAGGTTGCCGTACCCTTCAGTGAGGTTTGAATATTGCCTCGGGTTACAGCAACCAGATCCAGTTTCTCTTGAACCGGCTGAATTAGTGGGGGCTGCAGTGCCGCTTCTTCATTTGGAAGAAGTGAGCAGCCGGACAAGGTAATCGCTGTGAATGCCACGACCGCAGTCCGCTTTGCAAACGTCTTCCAATTAGAATTGATTTGTTGTTTTGGAAACAATTTTCCCATCCTCCAATGCAATAACATAATCAACGAGCTCCATCATTCCCGGGTCATGAGTGGTAAGAAGAATGGTCATACCGGCATGTCTGACTAGATCCCGGAAAACCCGCATTACCTGCAGACCCATTCGGCTGTCTAACTCAGCGGTAGGCTCATCAGCAATTAGCAGCGCCGGTTCATGTGCAATCGCACGGGCTATAGCTACGCGCTGCTGTTCACCACCTGACAGCTCCATTGGACGATGCTTCATCCGCTCGCGCATTCCTACCCGTTCAAGCGCTCGTTCCGCAGCTTCACGGTTCCCCTTGACTGGTGTCCCCGCAATGCGAAGACCGAACTCAACATTCTCGTAAGCAGACATCAGCGGGATCAAACCAAAAGACTGGAACACCAGCCCGATCTCTTTACGCCGCAATGCGTTCCTCGCCTTACCAGATAATCCGGTAATTTCCTTACCACGAAAAAAAACCTGGCCTTCTGTCGGCTCATCCAGCGCACTTAAAATATTGAGAAGCGTTGTCTTACCCGAGCCCGACCGCCCTTTCAAGGCAACCATCGAACCGGCAGGTACATCAAGCTCAATATCAGACAACGCGGTAACTGCGGTATTACCTTTTCCGAATACCCGCTTAATCCCCGTTGCCGTAAGAAGCGCCTGATCACCTGCTTCTATTTGCTCTTCCTCCAGTGCCAGCACAGCTATTTCCCTTTCCTCTATGCTTTGTTTCCTAATGGCCAACACCCCCGCAATTGCTTTCTTAAAAAGTGTAGTGCTTACAGAAAGAGGCAACAACCTGTCGCTCTTTGGTAGAACACCCGCCAAGCTATAGAAAAAACCGGATGAGTATGGCAGCTTTCACACGAAAAAACGCGCTCCCGCAGGGAACGCGTTTCTCTCTATTTGTTATTGTCCGATGATGGTTTTGACCGCTTCCTTCGGACGCTGATCGGTATCGAATAAGAGTGGCCAATTTTTCCTGCCTCTAACAGGGAAATGATCCAGCCAGGTATAATCATCTGCCGCCCCCCAGAAGGTTACGCTGGTCAGAACCTCTTTATATTCCCGGAACAGCTCAAAGAACTGCTTGTATCTTACTTCCTGCAGACGCATCATTTCCGCCGTAGGCTCCGTCAGATCCGTCCGTCTATCGTCAAAGGCAAACATAGACACATCCATCTCCGTCATTTGCAGCTTTACGCCTAGTGAGGCATAACGCTCAATGGCTTCACGAATATTGTCCAGAGATGGATCATACAGATTCCAATGCGCCTGAAGTCCGATCCCGTGAACAGAAACACCTTTTTCCAGCAGTGATTTGACCATGAAGTAGATTTTCTCACGTTTGCCGGGATTACACTCATTGTAATCGTTGTAAAATAACAGCGCCTTAGGATCGGCCTCATGTGCAAACCTGAAAGCCTGCTCGATGTAATCTTCACCAATGCCATGCAGCCATTTGGTTGGACGCATCCATTCTGCTCCCTCATCCGTTACCGCTTCGTTTACAACATCCCAGCAATAGATCGTATCCTTGTAACGCGATACTACCGTCTCTATATGTGACTTCATTCGGTCAAGAAGCAAAGCACGACCAGCCTTCCCGCCATTGCCATCCTCAAACACCCAGTTTGGCGTTTGATTATGCCATACAAGCGTATGTCCTCTCAGCTTCATGCCGTTCTCGCGCGCGAAACCAGCAATCCGGTCAGCCTCCTCAAAGGTATAACGATGCTCCTCCGGATGTAGGCTTTCGAACTTCATTTCGTTTTCGGCGGTTAAGCTGTTATAATGCTTCTTCAGAAGATCACTCTGACTGACGATTGTCCGTTTATTTACTGCTGCTCCAATAAGAAAATCATCCTGGAAGGCTTTAGCTAACGAAACCTCTGTTTGCAGCTGTTTTTGATCTGCTGTCATGATTCATATCCCCTTTTCTTCAATTGACTTGCTGTAACGGAAATAATCGAAGTCGACATAGCCGCCGGGTTGCTTCGTGGCATAGTTATACAGACCAATCCGGTAGCCCATAAAATGATCCAGCGTGTATCTCATCTGCAGAGGACGGCCGATCTGTGTCCACTCCAATCCGTCAGTTGAATAATAGAAATAGGCAAGATCAATGCTGTCACGGAAATCAAAATCAATTTTCACATGAATCTGGCTGCCTTCATAACGGTGCTTCTCCACCGTTTCCATACCTCCGTCACCGCGGTTCATCCCCATCACGACATAACGTTCGCCATTATCCTCTGCTTGAACGCCAACCGTACCATATCCGCTTTGCAGGGCGACAAGTCCGGCATGATCACCAGCTTTCATATAGGACAGATCAAGTATCGTATTTCCACTGCATGCCGGACCTTCCGTCCGCTGGGTCAACGTATTACGGGCAAGCACGACACGATCAGTGATCTGTGTAGTCTCCAGACGCAGATAACCTGGCCGGGCTGTAACTGACCACCGCTTGTTGTCGGGGTTATGGTTCCATTGCCAGTTCAGAGCGAGTTTGTTCTCTTCATAGTCGAATTCATCGCTGATGACAATCGGCTTGGAAGCCAACTCTGGCAGATTTGCCTCAAAGGAGATTGGTGCTTTGCCGTCACTTGTGATAAACGGCCAGCCGTTCTCCCAGGACATCGGCAGCACGCATGGAATCCGGCCGACTGCATCATGGTCCTGGAATAAGAAGGTGTACCATTCACCAGAAGGCGTATCGATTATCCCGCCTTGTGCAACTCCCTTGTTGTGATAGCCAAGATCATCATCGAGAATGACTTTATACTCATAAGGTCCAAGAAGCTCCTTCGCACGGTAACACAGCTCTCGGCGGCGTCCATGACCGGATCGCGGCCAATCTATGAAGAATAAATAATAATAACCGTTCAGTTTATAAGCATGGCAGCCCTCTATCCGCAGCCCCATGCCTTCCCGCTCCCCTTCAATTAATAGCTGACGGATTCCGTCAGGCTTGATTTCGGTAGCATCAGCTGTTAATTCGGTAATATAGATATTCCCGTTGCCGCTGAATACAAAGACGCGGTCTTCATCAAATAGCAGTCCAGGATCATGCAGAAGCCCATTGATAACCGAGCGCTCCCATGTGCCGTGCTGGATATCCTGTGTCCGGTAAATATAGAACTTCTGACTATCATTGCAGGAGAAGCATACATAATAGGTTCCGTTATGATAACGCAGGCTGGAAGCCCATGAGCCTTGCCCATAAATGCCTTTACCGTCTGATAGATTGTGGGCATCATTATCTTCGATCGTATCAAAAACATAATTTACGATCTCCCAATCCTTCAGATTATTAGACTTCATAATCGGACAGCCTGGCATCGAATGCATACTAGTGCTTACCATATAAAAAGTATCTTCTACGCGGATCATATCAATATCAGGTATATCCGCCCAAATAATAGGGTTCGTTATAACAATGCTGCTCATGTGCAGTTCCCCTCTCCATTCATCAAGGTATTGCTATCCCTTGTTTATTGGCGCAACAAGGAAAGTTTAGCTCTCGCAGCAGGCTCGAACAACCCGCCGGATTGCGGCTCTATAACCCGTCAAATTATAGGTTAAACTTTTTATAAATAATGACTCTATTAGAAACAACAACCATCCATATAAAAGCATCATCAGGCTATAGGCTGGTAAGGCCCGCTTATGTTGTAATACAAACAGCTCTTTTCATTAAACTCTTAATTCTCGGCATAAGAAAGGATGTATGACTAGTGGACAAGCAGCTTGGCCTTACTCCCGCCTTGGGATGGAACTCTTGGAATACCTTCACCTGGGACATCAACGAACAGTTAATTCGTGATGTTGCCGATCTATTCGTAACGGAGGGCTATAAGGACGCAGGGTATGAATACATCGTCATTGATGATTGTTGGAGCTTGAAACAGCGTGATCAGCAAGGGAATCTGATTGCTGATCCTGCCAAGTTTCCGAGCGGTATGAAAGCACTCGCCGATTATATTCATTCGAAAGGCTTGAAATTCGGCATGTACTCCTGCGTTGGCACACATACTTGCGCGGGTTATCCCGGCAGCTTTGAGCATGAATTTCAAGATGCTCAATTATTCGCCGAATGGGGCGTCGATTATTTGAAGTACGATTATTGCTTCAAGCCCCGGCATATCTCTGGTGAACTGCTGTACAAACGAATGAGTCTTGCCCTTAAAAACAGCGGACGAGAAATTCTCTTCTCTGCCTGCAATTGGGGCGAGGATAATGTCTATCAATGGATACGTGAGTCCGGTGCCCATATGTATCGGTCAACAGGCGATATTCAGGATCATTGGGACTCTATCAAGAATCTTGCTCTCTCTCAGCTGGACAAAGAATGCTACACCGGTTCCTTCTGCCATAACGATATGGATATGCTCGTTGTTGGCATGTATGGCGGCAGCAATAACTCGTTTATCGGCAGTAAGATAGGCGGCTGCAACGAGAATGAATACAAAACTCATTTTTCATTATGGAGCTTAATGGGTTCTCCGCTCATGATCGGCTGCGATATCCGCACGGCTAATCAAGCGACAAAAGATATACTGTTGAATCCGGATTTAATCGCCATTAATCAAGATATCGAGAGCCGTGGAGCTTACCGGATCAAGCCAGAGCCGCAATGGTTCCATGCTGAGGATGTCTTTATGCTGGTAAAAGTACTTACAGACGGCGACGTAGCGATCGGTTTCTTTAATCTGAGCGATAGTCAACGAGAGTTGTCGCTGCAATTCTGGGATATCGGCCTTCCCTACGCTTCCGGGTTCTCCTTATCTATGTATGACTGCTGGGAGCATAAGGAGCTTGGCGTGTTCAAGGAACGGTTCGCTCCCGTTGTGCCGGCACATGACTGCCTGATTGTACGGGCGAAGCTGGTCAAATAAAGATGAATAGTAAAGCCTGCAAAGCCTGTCAGGCTCCCCTTCAGGCAGATGACAGAGCGATCTATATGAAACTTATCTCCAGAACAGCTCAGCACTTTTTATGCATTGATTGCCTGGGGGTCAAACTAGACTGCGGACGTGAGCCTATCGAGAAGCTAATTCGATATTTCCGGGAATCCGGCAACTGCGTCCTCTTCCGCTAAAGCATTCGTGTCTTGGCTATGCAGCGTCATATATTCAGATGGCGTATATGACGCTGCTTTCTTAAATATCTTGGAGAAATAGAGCTGATCTTTGTAACCTACCGAACATGCGACCGACTTGATGGACAATCCAGGTGATCTCAGCAGCTCGCAGGCTCGTTCAATCCGGTATGCAGTCACATAGCTTGATATAGACATCCCTTCCGCTTCCTTGAACAGGCGGAACAGGTAGCTGCGTTCCAGGCTGACAGCATGGACAATATCCGATACGGTCAAGGTTGTCCGCCAATAATTAATCATGATATATTCCTTCGCCAGCTGGACGTAATTGATCGAAGGAGATTCTCTTGGATAAAATTCCACATAATAAGAGAGCAGCAAACGTAATTGCGCCTCTGTTCTCATCTTCTCAAAAGGTCTCGCTTCAGCACCTGGCACCACAGGGAAATACGGCTTTAAATCAACCTTGCATACAGTGACTACTGGCTTATCCGACTCAAGCTCCGTCATCGCCACTAAACGCTTCGCTTCATCCCCCTTAAACTCAATCCATACATACTCCCAAGGATCCTCCGGATCCGGATAGTAGTGAATCTCCGTTTGCGGAAAGATCATGAAGCTGTCGCCTGCTGTTAACAGATACCGCTGATTATGCGTCTCCAGCGTTCCCTTCCCGCTTACAATGAAGTGCAAAGCATAAATATCACGTACGCCTGGCCCCCACTTATGCCTGTTGGCAGGTTTATAGCCACTGTAGGTGCAAATCAACTGACTACTGTTAAAGGTATCAAAGATTCGAATCTGCTTCATAATCAACATCCGTATCCTTTCCGGCCTGCAAAAAAGACCGCGGCTCTTTCTTGCCGCGATCCTCTGCTTCACAAAACCATACTTATTGGCTGAACTGCCAGCTATGCAGCTTGAACAGCTTGCTGTCAGGCTTGCCCTTGAACACCAGGTACAAATCATGAATACCGTTGGCACCAGTTACCTCGGTATGATATTCGGCTGCCTCCGTCTTTGCAGCAGGAATCTGCAAAGTCCCAATTAACTGGCCATCTGCAGCATCCAATCGCAGTTCAATTACAGCAACCGAACCTGCTTCTGATACAGACGCTGCAAACCCGGAAGCACCACTGCCAAAATCAACCTTTGACAATGCGAGCCAATCACCGCTGTCTATATCTGATACAGCCACACTGCCGTCAGAAGAAGCTTCAACTGCAATTCCAGCATTCCATCCAATCGTTGCCGCTTCTACACGCTCATAGGGATTGAACGGCTGAATTTGCTGAACACCTTCGTAATCGGCCGCAATTTCTTCAATGGACTGGTCGGCATCCTGGAACTTAACTTCATTCAGATGAGTGGAGCGATAACCCTTCGGAACCCCCATCGCTTTCGATAAAGTCTGAGCATGATATGCAATATACCAGACATCTTTAAACGTGAAGATGACGTGATGGTTGTTGCCGCCTACTCCGAAGAAATGCCCCGGATTTTTCAGAATCGTTCCCCGGTATGTCCATGGTCCCATTGGACTGTCACTGGTCATATAGGCGATTTCCCCTGCTGGGGGGCTTCCTTCCGGACGAACGCCGTTATAAAAGTTTGAGCAGTACGTATAGTAATAAGTACCGTTATATTTGTTAATACCTGCATCCTCGAACATAAACGGAGCCGGGATAACCTGTGCTTCGCCCACTACGCTGGTCATATCGTCACCCAGTTGCATGACTCGTGCTGTATCCGGTTTTTCATCCTTGCCTTCCGGCACCCCTCCGCCAAAGTAGATATAAGCTTTGCCATCATCGTCCACGAGCACGGCCGGATCAAATAACCAAGTAACCTTCTCAACTCCAGGTGTCGATCTTAATATCAGCGCTTTACCAATTGGATCCTTCCAAGGGCCAGTTGGGCTGTCTCCCTCGAGTACACCTATTCCACTCGCATTATTCGCAAAATAAAGGAAGAATTTGTCTTGTCCGTTAATGACCTTATGAGCGATAGCAGGCGCCCATGATTGTGTTGCCCATTTAGCTGCTCCATCAGGACCTGCAACATTAATTATGCCATGATCCGTCCAGTTCACCAGATCCGAAGAGGAAATAACACCAATCTTGTTAATGTTTCCGTATGTATTATCCTTCACGGCGCCATCCTCGCTGTATTCCAGCACGTCATTTGTCGTATACAGATAGACACGGCCATCATATACAAGAGCGTATGGGTCTGCTCCAAACTTGTGCGAGACAAGCGGATTGCCTTGAGGCGGTATTTTACCTACTGCGCTAGCCAACTTAACTTGTAATTCTTCCATTGATAATTCCTCCTTAAAAGAATAATCACACAAATAGTCAGGATTAGACGATTCGTGATGATTCTTGCATGGTAAGCGTAAGGCAATCTTTAGATTTATCCGTTTCATGGATCAGCCCCTTCAAGTTTGGGTCAGAGCGTCCCGATATTCCTGCGGTGTCATGCCGGTAGCCTTCTTAAAAAACCTTGTAAAGGAGTGTGCAGCCTCATAACCCACCAGAGCGGCAACCTCCCGCACCTTCAGGTCATCCTCTTTCAGCAGCTCCTTTGCTCTTCTCACCCGACAATTATCTATGAATTCCGATAAATTGACGCCGCACTCCTGTTTGAAAAACCGGGACAAATAGGACGGATTGAAATAATTGATCTCGGCCAGCCGGACAAGAGACAGATCTTCGCTTAAATGCTCATTGATATACTCACATATATTACCAATAACGCTGGATACATTATCTTTCTTCTTTGAGCTTTTCACTTGAAATAGCTGATCAATGACCTGCCTTAAGTAGTGAACCGCCTCTTTCATTGAAGCGTGCTCATCCAAGCGCATCAGCTTGCAGTAATCATGAATCTCAAGGCATAGCCCCGAACGATTGATATAAGAGAGCAGAACCAGCGCAATAGAGTAGTACACTTCAATGGTTTTTTTGACAGGACTGTTAGCCTGCAACATGCTCGTACTCAGCTCTTCGAATATTTCACCGAATTTATCCGCTTTGCCTGCTTCCAGAAAGGCAGCAAGCATCTCTACTTTAGAGGAGATATGCCCTTCCTCTTTCCTTTGCAGCTGCTCTATGGAGTCCTCTAGCTGCTCACCGCGGTCCGTTAAAATAATGGTCATTCCATCTCCGTCAATCTTCATCAGCTGCAGCTGACGGAGCCGCTCGTACTGCCGGTTCATCACATCCCAGGCGCAGGGAGTGCCGCTTATCGTACAGGCTACTGGCAGTCCAAGAGATTGCAGGCAAGTCTCTTGAATCAATTCCAGCGTGCCTTCCAAATAACGGACAAAATGATTGTAGAACTTCTCATCGGCAGACTCGGAGGGCTGAAGCAGCCATAAGAGATCCCCCTGCTTATCAACAATACCGATATGTCTTGTTTTTTCCGACAAATACGAATTCCAGATCATTCTTGCGTTCGTAAGCAAGCTGCTTTTTTCTATATAAGTAGTACCATCCGGGTAACATAAATGTCCGATGACCATAAACACAGGCAATTCCGGATCAAGACCGATGTTCATTTTACGGAATTCATCTATCAGACGGGACTCTTCTAGATTTAAGCTTTTCTGAAGCAGGTGGCGGATGTAATCACCTTGTGCCATCTGCTCTAGAGCATAGAGCTGCTCTTGTGACTGCTCCAGCATCTTGCTCATCTGATTCTCATGTTCAATCTCTTGAATTACTTCTTGCACCGTTGCCGTAACCTTATCGTAGCCCTCAGTCTTCAGCAAATACCGAACTTTCGGCATTTGAATCGCTTTATAGGCATAGTCAAACTCACTGAATCCCGTCAGGAAGATGACCTTGCATCTTGGCCAGAAGGCTTGAATTTCATCGGAAAGCTCCAGACCATTCATCCCTGGCATGCTAATATCAGTCAAGACGATATCTATCCTTGTCCGTGACATCCACTGCAAAGCCTCCTTAGCCGAATAGGCTTTGCAGACATCCAGCTTCTCCGGCATCAGCCGGTGAAAAACCTCGTACAGCGAGTCCGTAATAATATCTTCATCATCAACTATGAGCAATCTATACAAAGTCACCGGCCCCTTTCAGCCTGATTCTAATCTCAACCCTCAGGCCATTTAACTCGCTTCTGGACAGAGACAGACCGCTGCCTTCTCCATAGGTCAAAAGAATACGCCGATGGATGTTGATCATGCCGGTCATTTCACCGGATTCTCCTCTGCTGTTTAATCTTAATTGAAGGGCTTCAATCTGAGTGTCGCTGATCGGGTTATCACCGTTATTCTCAATCACAATTCTTGCTTCCTCTTGATCCATAGCGAAGGATACACGGAGCAAGCCTTCATCTGTCATTTTCTCGAGACTATGCTCATAAGCATTTTCGATTATCGGCTGTATAATCAGTCTTGGCACCCGAATACGCTCCATATCCTTAGGCAGCTCATCGAACTCTACCTTAATTCTTCTGGAGAATCGGAGCTTTTGAATTTCGGTATACATTCTGGAATGCCGAGTCTCTTCCGATAAGTGGACATTATCCTCGCCGTTGCGGGTAATAAACCGGTAATACTCACCAAGCATATTCGTGAAAAGCTCAACGCGCTCTAAATCCCCTGTTTTTGCCAATGAGTTCAGAATAAAAAAGCTGTTGTACAAAAAGTGTGGTTTAATTTGGGATTGAAGCTGCTTGAGCTCTGCCTTCTGCATCATCATCTTTTGCTTGAAATCTTGGTCGATCAGCGTCTGCAGCTTCTTAATCATCTGGTTGAACCGGTTATACAAATAGCCGAATTCATCCTTCTGCTCATGGTCAATATGAATGTCCAATGCACCTCCTTCCATCTTTCTGAAGCTCTGTACAAGCAGCAGCAGCGGCTTATGAACAAACTTGTAGGTAGATAAAGCATAAATAACGACTGCGCAGCAAGAGGTCAGTGCGAACACCCAAGCCCAGTTAACAAATCCGTTCAGCGGCTTCTTCACAACCGATTCAGGCAGATAGGTGATGACAGATAATCCAAGCGGCTCAGAGTAGGCTTTATCCAGATGATAATTACGATTATTTAACCGGGTGATCATTGTATTATCTTTGGAATGAAGTGCAGCAAATATATTGCTCTCTAAGGCGTCTGAAGTGCCATCGTTGCTGGCTAGTGTAAATCCGGTTTTATTCGAGATTAGAAAAGAGCCGCTTTCGGGATAGACACTGATCTGCTGCAAGGATTCCTTAAGCTTATCCATATCCAGTTCAATCTGAACAATAAATAAAGGAGCTCCTTCCTTGCCGCCATATTTGGCAGCACTTAAATGAAGTGAATCATTCCAACGGATCAGGCGTACCTGCTTCTTATCCACTTCTGTACGGAAATAGTCAAAGCTGCGTTGATTGAAATCGTCAACTCCATTACTGGATGAGATGGTCTTCTGAATGGTACGTACATGCACATAAATATCTTTAATATAAGAGCTGCTGTTTTTAATGGAAGTAAAACGGTGGAGCAAATAATCGATGCTTTCCTTCCTGTCAGCATTGTCCATTAAATCCCAGGTAACCGCTAGCTTATTCATGTCCGTGTCCTGCAAAATATCATATTGTTGAATTTCCAGCCACTCTATCTCATGATTTAAGTCCTCCAGATAATAGGAAAGCTGGGCAGTTGTATTTTTTGATATTTCATTGCTGGCATTGGTATAACTCCAGTTATACAAATAGCCCCCTAGTAAAATAATCGGCAGGATCACAATCAGATTCGTGATAATCAGCCTGACAAACAATGCATTGCGCCATGAATGAGCTGGCAGTCTAAACAAAAGAATACCTCCGTTGATCTATTTTAATATAGGGCACTCGTTGGCCGGTATTCACTGTTTCCCGCTTTCGCGCTTCGCATACCACTGATTAACCTCATCTGTAATTTTGTCCCCACCTAGTTTATACCAGTTATTTACAAATTGGTCGAATTCATTGATAGGTCTGCCCAAAATAATATTAAAGTAGGTCTCATTCTGCAAATCACTTAGAATCTGCTGCTTATCAATCATGGTATCTGTTGGAGCGCCAACAAAACTCTCGTACAGCAGCTGATCATTTTTTTCATATTGATCGATAATAGAGAAAGCTCCCGTAGGACCGTAAGTTTTCAGCCAGCCCCAGCCTGATTCACCGGAATCCTTACCGGACAAATAAGTATCCATTCTCTTCTTAATATACTTTGCTTCATCCTTCAACAAAGCATTATTTCCGCTCCTGTTCGCAGCTTCAATCTGACGGAACGCTTCCAGATTTTTGCGGGTTGGGGACGGCGTAACCGGTGACAGCTGCCATACTGCATAGGTCGTGTTGTAATACTTTTCATACTCCGCTGTTTGTCCCCAGTTTTTCTCTAGATGCAGATTAAACAGCTTGACGATGGCTTCCGGATGCTCATAACCTTTCTTGACCACGAAGTAAGTGTTCGTGTTGAATTTAAGTGGAACTTTGGCTGCGTCTCCAGTAGCAGACACGATCGGGTAAGCCTGCCAGTCAGCATTCTTATTATTATCACGGCTTGTTTGCACTAGAAAGGAAGCCCATTGCTCGCCGTAGATCATGCCGATCCTCCCGGATGCTATCAGCTTGTTAGCCTTCTCTCCGTCCTTCAAAGCAAACTCAGGATCAATCTGCCCTTGCCGATACATATCCTGAATGACCTTCAAGGCTGTTTTGACCTCAGGCTGAATCCCTCCATACACGAGTTTGCCCTGCTGATTCTTTATCCATATATTTGGAAATGCATCATAACCGGCCATAAGATCCACAAGCCCCATAACAGGGTCTCCCAAATATTTGGTTGCTGCAATTCCGAAGGTATCGTCTTTGCCGTTATGATCAGGGTCACCCTCTGTAAACGCTTTCGAAATGGTCAATAGTTCCTGCATCGTTGTTGGCGGTTTCAGCCCTAGTCTATTCAGCCAGTCCGTTCTAATCCATAACAAGTCGGCATCTTCAACGGATGAACTTGTCTGCGGAATGCCCATCAGCTTGCCATCAATCGTTGCCGTCTCAAATGGACCATCACCTTCCTCACTGAGTACTCTCTTCGTAAGGGGTGCAGCATATTGTTCATAGACATCCGTCAAATCTTCGATCAGTCCTGCATTGCTGAGCTCCCGGAGCTGCTGGGCATCCACTGCCACTACATCCGGAATATTGCCTGAAGCAATAGAGGCGCCAAGCTTCTGACGGTATAAGTCCCCTTTGGCTGTCCAATCGTACTTGATTTTGATTCCGAGAACCTCTTCATCAAGCCTGGTCCAGCGATTATCCGCCAGGGTTTCCCCGGGCAGGCTGTTGATCAGGCTATCCAGTCCTTCCCCTGTTTCTCTTACAAAGGAAAGCTCAATCGGAGGGTCGTATCGGCTGAAGGACGAGTCACCGCTTATTACTGGGGGATTGCTGACCTGCTCCTTCGGCCGGTTGGTAGCGTTTTCTTCGTCACATGCAGCTAAGGTTGATAGAAACATAATTGCTGTAAGCATAAGCTTAGCTTTGTTTGACCTTGACCTTGGTATCCGCAACAGGATTACCCCTTTTCACTCGGGCGCAGCTGCGACGAGCTGTATGATATTCATTATCTTGGTTGACACCTGATAATACAATACACATCTCTTTATGTCGTTACCCGTTGTTTACTATTTAATACTTTGAAATGTACAGTAATTGAGGGCTGTATTCAAGTCAAAAAGCCGTACAGGTTGTAATACCCGCACGGCCTTTTCGAGTTAAAACTATTCCTTCACGCTTCCAAGCTGCATGCCATGAACGAAATACTTTTGCATGAATGGATATACCACGAGAATCGGCAAGGCAGATACGATCGTAATCGCAGCCCGGATCGACACAGGTGTCACCATGTTTTGTACGGCGTTCATCGCGCTTCCGCTGCTGGATACAGCAGCATTGCTGTTAGAGAACATGGAAGAAGATAACAACTTCATTAACTCGTATTGCAAAGTGCTGAGATTCTCCTTCGAGGAGGCGAATAGGAATGTATCAAACCAAGAATTCCATTGCCCAACTGCTACGAACAGTGCGACTGTCGCCAGTACAGGCTGGCAAAGCGGGAGAATAATGGAGATGAAGGTACGGAAATCCCCTGCACCGTCTATCTTCGCCGATTCAATCAGTCCCTCCGGCAGAGTCTGAATATAAGTCCGGATGACAATCATGTTAAAGGCGCTGATCAGTCCTGGAATAATATAGACGTAGAAGCTGTTTAAGAGATGCAGATCCTTGATTAGGAAGTAAGAAGGGATCAGTCCTGCATTAAAATACATCGTAAGCACGATAATGATCGTAATCGGCTTGCGGAACACATACTCCTTCCTGCTTACCGTGTAGGCCAGCATAGAGGTGAGGAATAAGCTGAGCACCGTGGCGATAACTGTTCTTGCTACCGAGACCCAGAAAGCATGGTAGATCGCTCCGCCTGCAAATACGGCCGTGTAGTTCTGCTGTGTCCAAACGCGCGGCCATAAGTAAATGCCTCCACGGATCGTATCATTACCGGCATTAAAGGATACGGCGAGCGTATTCAGAAACGGATATAAGGTAACAACAGCCAGCAAGATCATGACAATGGTATTAAACGAATGGAAGACAATCGGTTCTGCTCGAAGCTGCTTAGTTTTCATTTCAGATTGCCCTCCTATATCAGTCTGTCTTCGCCGAAACGCTGGGCGATTTTATTAGCTGCAAAAATAAGAGTAATACTGACGGCTGTTTTGAAGATGCCCGCTGCTGTCGCAAGCGAGTAGTTTCCGAGCTGCAAACCATACTTCAGTACGAAAATATCAATCGTCTGCGACCAGTCTATAACAACCCCGTTACCTAACAGGTACTGGACCTCAAAGCCCGCTTCCAGAATCCAACCGAGGTTCATAATTAGCAAAATAATAACGATGGATTTGATACCCGGAAGTGTTATATGCATCATTTTCTTATATCGGTTAGCCCCGTCGATTTCCGCTGCTTCATACAGGGAAGGATCGATGGACGTAATAGCCGCAAGATAGATAATGGCATTCCAACCAACTTCTTTCCATACATGGGATCCAGCTACGATTCCCCAGAAATAATGAGGCTTACTCAGCCACATAATTGGTTCATTAATAAAGCCAAGCTTCATTAGTACATCATTCACGATCCCGCCATCTACCGACAGCGTATTGGCAACAATGCCAGTTACAATGATCCATGATAAGAAGTGAGGCAGATAAGAAATGGTCTGTATGGTGCGTTTATACAGCTTGTTCTTAATTTCATTAAGCAATATGGCAAATACAATCGCTGTTACGAAACCAAACACCATATTAATAACGCTCATACCAATCGTGTTGCGGAGAACCCGCAGGAACGTTTCATCACTGAACAAAAATTTAAATTGCTTGAAACCTACCCATTGCTGCTCGGAGAAATGTTTTGCTGGACTGTAATTTTGAAAAGCCATAGTCCAGCCCCAAATGGGGTAATAAGAGAAAATAACTACGTAAATCATTATAGGCAGCGACATCAGCATGAGCTGCTTCTGGCCACGCATCCGTTTCATTACCGATAACTTAGTGCCGGCTTTCGCAGACGGCTTTGATGTCATTATCTCCGGGGTACTCGCCATCTTTCTCTCCTCCTTGTTCCGATCCTTCATATAGAGTGACTGCCGGAAGCAAAAGCTTTGCCTTTGCTTCCGGCACTTCATCCTATTTTCTTTTTATTTGCTCGTCCAGTTCTGAGTCCGCCATTGCAGCTGCTCGTTAATACGGTCTTCGTACGCCTTGACGTTAATTTTCTTGTAGTCGTTGACATACTCTTGCCATACTGTGTCGAACTTCTCAGGCTTCGCCATAATGGCTTTCGGCAAAAACTTAAGCGATGAATCTGTCATCTTCTTGTTGGCAACAGATGCGTCCGAGCCGTCAATCAGATCGACCTGCCATGCTGGGTAGTCAACCCGGTTTTCTGGCGGTGAAGAGAAGAAATCTGTCCAGGTTTTGAACTTGTAAGCGTCCAGCAGTTCTTTATCTTCCGGTTTAAGCGAATCATAGAATTCCTGTGGCTGGCTGCCAGCATCTGTTGCATTACCGTCACTGAAGCTGCCTTCCATCTTCGGTGATGCGGCGTAGAAGGCTTCTGCTTTGTTTGCCAGCTTCCAGGTAGGATCCTGTTGCTGCTTACGTTGTTCTTCGGTACGGTAGAACTTTCCATCGTCGCCTACCATATAGTCAACGCCTTCTTCACCCCATGACAACGTTTTTTGCCATTCCTCGCTCATAAGGGCATCAAGGAACTTAATAATTGCAACCGGATCTTTGGCATCCTTGCTGATACCAAAACCGTTATTCAAGTTAGGCAAAGCACGATCCCAATAATAATCTTTAGTACCTGCATCATAAACAAGTGGGAAACCGACATACGTCTCACCGATCTTGTTCTGGGAAACAAGCGTATCTTCACCCGCCTGGAAATTCCAGTGCTGGTCAAACATGCCAAGTACGCGGCCGGTTGAGATTTTGGCCAGGTATTGATCGTAGTTCTGAACAAATGCCTCTTTATCCATCAGACCTTCGTTATAAAGGCCGTTCAGTTCTTTATAGTAGCGCTTCGCAATATCCTTATCGGCGAAAACGGAAGCTGCACCGTTATCGACCACAACACCACCGTCGTTCGGATGTCCTGTCAGATGCTCAGGTGCATTCAGCAGCCCGAAGGTCCGCCAGTCGAATGCAAGAGTTGTGAAGCCAATAGTAGGTTGACCATCGCTTGTTGTCGGATGCTTGGCCGAGTAATTGCGAATGAGAGTAAGATATTCGTCAAGTGTCTTCGGAGTTGGGTAGCCTGCTTCCTTCAAAATATCTTTCTGAATCCAGAAGGCCGGACCGGAATAGTAGTTGGAATGAACTTCGCCTTGCTGAACACCGTAGTTCGGCAGCCAATAAATATGACCGTCGCTGGAGTCCTTCATCTTGTTCCATACATCAGCATAGTGTGCTTTCAGATTAGGTGCATACTGCTCAATCAAATCCTCCAGCGGAATAACCGCCTTTGCAGCTACAAGTTTTGTATCGGCCGTGATCAGATCCGGGTATTCGCCGCCGGCAATCATAACCCCCAGCTTTTGCTGCAGATCGCCTACCAGCATTTCCATATTGAGCTTAACCCCAAGCTCATCTTGAATCTTTTTGTAGATCCGATTATCTGCTGTAGGCGCCTGACTTGGTGAACCCAAAAAGGCCGAAATCGTAATTTGCTCTTTCTTATCCGTTGCCGTGTTTACGGAACCAGATGCATTGCTTGAAGCTGTCGGAGATTCTTTGCCATTGTTGTTATTACCGCTGCTGCAGCCCGCAAGTGTCAAGCTAAGTGCAAGTGTAAGCGACATCGTGGTTAACAACGTTTTTCTTTTCATTACCCCCATTTTATTGCTCCTCCTTTAAATTCCTTATGTCCTTGCTTCTTTATTATGAAGAAATGAATGCGCTTGCAACATACGCATACTTTAGATTTTTAACCCCCATAATTAAGTGGTTTTATGATGGCTCCTATAATCTGCCGGCTTCATGAGCACTCGCTTCTCGAACTGCTTCATAAAATATTGATAGCTGCTGTAGCCAAGATTTTCCCCGATCATATATAAAGCCTGATTCGTTTCAACCAACTGCTGTTTAGCTTCCTCCATCCGCAGATCATGAATGTAATCAACAATACCTTTGCCGTATTTCTTCGCAAACAGCTGTCCCAGATAGACCGGATTCATATAAAAGCGTTCTGCAATATCTTTGATCGTCAACGGATCCCTGTAGTTCTGATTAAGAAATTCTGCTACCTTTACCGCTGTTCCACCCGTATTCTTCTCCTGTAACAGCCGAATCGCCTTCTGGCTCTTCAGGCAAAAGCTGGTCAAGGCAACGGCCATTTCATGCAAATCCTCGCTTCTTGAAGCGCTTAGCCTCTGTCCGAACCCAACAAGAAGTTCATCTGGATTACCTCCCAGTTCCTTATACACGGCTGCACAGCGCATCATAACCTGGGTATAAAAGATACTGACTAATTCAGGTATTGTTCGGTGAGACTTAAAGTTACAGTATGCCTCATGGATGGATAATTCCAAATCTCCCTCATCACCACTCTCCAGCATCTCAATAATTGAATCTGCCGCTTTCAGAAAACTGGAATCATTGGAGAATCGGTTTATCTGGATATCCTCACAAAGAACAATCTCTGTCTCGCTGAAAAATAAAAAACGACCGGCTTCCTCAGCGCTCTCCCAGGACATGAACAACTCATCCAGGCTTCTGGCGCTGCTGCCGACCGCTATTCCGACTTTTCCATGGCCCCTGTTCTTCACGGCTTGCAGCAGCCCGTCCGCATACTCGTGTATGCGCCCTTGTCTGTCAGTGGATCCGCCGCCTGTCTGAAGCCCGATTATCAGGCCCAGCCTATCCTTATCACCGTCAATCAAGTAGCATAAATCCTGTTGAACGGAAAACTGGTGGGCTGCCTCACGCGCATTGCCTAGATTTTCAGCATCCGTAATAAGCTGCATGCAGATCCATTGATCCACCTGTCCTGCAACCCTCTGCAGCAGCTCTTTAGCTTCAAGTCGCTCTTTCTCCGCATGGTTGAACAGAAGCCGTGTTAAAGCACGTTTACTTGCATATTGGTCTGCACTAGCCTTAATCAGGTGCTGGCGTTCCCGCTCCTCAAGCGTCTCCTGCAAATTCAGAAGTACGGCATTAGCTTCTTTACTGTTAATAGGTTTTGTCAAATAATGCGAAACACCAAGGCGAATCGCTCTCTTCGCATAGTCGAAATTGTTGTATCCGCTTGTAATAACGAACATCGTTGAATGATTGCCCATAGTGCGCGTCTGCTCAATTAGCTCCAGTCCATTTAGAACCGGCATTTGAATATCCGTAACAACGAGATCCGGGTTGTAATTCCGGATATAGTTCATCGCATCCTCCCCATTATTACATGCAGCTTCAATATGAAAACCGTACTCTGCCCAATTAATGAGCAGCTCAAGGCCTTCAATTGCAATTGGTTCGTCATCTACCAGCAGTACTTTATACATGTATTTGCCTCCTTCTATTCCTTTATAGGCTCAAGTTTGGATAAAGGAATGTGGAATCCAGCTGCCGTTCCGTTATCAGGATTACTGCTGATCAGAAAACGGACATGCCCGTGGTAGAACAGCTCCAGCCTGCGGTATACATTGCGGATACCGACATGGCCTTCCATATCCTGATCGTTTCTTACTCTCTCCATCAGCTGCTGAAGCTTTCTGTCATCCATCCCAACTCCATTATCGATTACCTTGATTTCAAGAGCGCGGTCACTAACCTTCGAGGTAACATGAATCAGTCTGTTCCCTTTTCTAACCTGCAAACCATGCTTGCAAGCATTCTCGACAAGCGGCTGAATGCTCATTCTCGGAATTTTCATGGAGAGGGATGCCGGATCAATCTCAAAATGATAGTCAAACTGATCGCCAAAACGGAACTTCTCGATTTGCAGATACATCGTAGTGAATTGAAGTTCCTCCTCAAGCGTAACAAGACCGTCCGCGCTCTGCAGAAGCTGGCGCATTAACAGCGACAGATTACTGATTATTTCTGTCACCTCGCAATAACCTTTCTTCATGCAGACGATTAGCAGCGCATTTAAAGTATTGAAGAGGAAATGAGGGTTCATCTGGCTTTGCAGCATCGACAGCTCTGTCCGGACCTGCTCAAGCTCCATACTCTTTTGACGGATCTCCAGCTTATATACATCATTAATCAGCGTTGTGATTTTGCCGGTCATGACATTAAAGGTATAAATTAAACCTCCAATCTCATCTCGGCCTTCCTGAATGTCAATGAGCTCGAATTTCTCGTTCCTTGCTTTCTGCATATGTCTGGATAACTTCTTCACCCGGTAATGATAGGAACGGAAAATTATAAATATAAGTAAAGACGGTACTACCGTGCTAATCACTGCAAGCCAAATGATCGAGCGGTGCGCATCCTCAAGCAGCTTGTCTATCCGCCGCGTATCTGCAATGCCCGTCAGCTTCCAGCCCTTTGCATAACTGACATCTCCGAGCATATGCTCGATGGTATAATCGCCGCTTGCCTCCGGTACTTGAACCAGCAGCTCTTCCGGGTTTGACGGATCAGAGGTTTGTAGTCCGCTGCTAGCAGCAACAATCCGGTTCCGGCCATCCACCAGACGAAGCTGAAGACTGTCCAGCTCACGATCAAGAATGTGATTAATTTTGTCAACATTTAAGTCAATACGTAAATATTTGGGGTATTTGGAAAACGAAGTGTACGTATTCATCTTGCTAATAACGCTGATGCGTTTGCCAGGACTAAATCCCGTACTCTCGTAATAGGCCGCCACTATAATATTGCCGTTAGATTGCTGAAGCGGCTTGATCCAGGAATCCTCGTCAGCCGAATAGTCCATCACATAATAGTTTGCACCGGTCAGAATCGTAGGATTGCTTGTATAAATTCGAGCCTCCACAATATTCTCGGACATATAACGAGTCAGACGGTCCCGCAGTAATCCGTTGTACACCTCATAATAATCACTGGGCGAATCATAAGTCCGGTCCAGTACCTCATAGATCGAATCATCGCTGCCAATTGATCGGCTCAGCGCGACGCTCTCGTCAATCATGCCAAGCAGCTCACCGGACGCCCGCTCAATCGATTTGCGCAAATTATCCTGTTCACGTATCTTAATATCCTCCGAATTCCGTTGATAGAAGAAGAGGTTAATGGTTACGATGGGAAGCAGAACACATAGTAGATAAATAAGAAGGAACTTGTATTTCAGCGGGATATCATTAATGCCAATAATCCCAGGCTTTCTGCCGTCCATATCTTTCACCTCTGACAAGCATTTTTGTAAGCGGAAGGCAGCTTACCTGTAAGCGCTTTAAATTTGACGGTAAAATATTCCGTGCTGTGGTAGCCTAGCATTTTGGCAATGTCGGAAAGTCTCAAATCCGTTCTCCTGATCAACTTTTTCGCTTCGTCAATCCGAAGATTGTGAATAAAATCATGAAAGCTGGTGCCTGTCGTCCGTTTAAACTGCTGCCCGAAATAAACCGGATTCAGATGGAACAGATCAGCCACATCCAATATTTGCAACTTTTCCTGGTAATGGTTCTTCAAGTAGTTAATCGCTTCTGCAATGATTCCTTCCACTGCACGAAGCGGTTGCTTCCGGTTCCTCGTATGCACCGATACCTCCATGCATTTCGCCTTCAGACGCTCACTTGTCCAGCACTTTGTACTTGTCGTTTCCTTGCACCAATTCAGCAGCCAGCCGGATTCATCCTTCTCCTCCTCATACCTGCGCAGCAATTCACCACAAAGATACTCAAGAGCTCCTTGCAGCCAGCCGTACATGAATGGCGTACCTTTATCCCTTTCATGCAGCCGATCAACGGTCGAATGTATACGGTCAGAATCGCCTGCTTCAATATGACTAAGCAGTTCGTGAGCAATTGTTGTTATATCCTCCAATTTGCAGCAGTCCTGTTCCTGTCTGCGGCACACCAGAAGACCCGATTTCACGAAAAATTGTGCACTGCGGCGAGATTCTAATATTTGGTTGTACAGCTCATGCAATTCTGAAAGCTTGCAAGAACTCGCGCTGCTATAAACCGTCAGCTCTTCCAGCAAGAATGGCTGCGCAGCTGCAACAAGCGCAAGAGCTGTCTCCCATTTCTCCTGCTCCAGCTGTTCATTCACGACAAGTAGTCCCGCACGCTCTGGACCATCTTCGAACTGCCACATCCGAATGCTGTCGTCTTGGAATACTTGACTGACATATTGTTGGAGTCGGACTGCAATGGACAGAGCCTCTTCTTCAGAATGGCTATCCCCGCATCGATTCGTCTGATTAGCAGATTCAGCCATTAGCAGAGTTACCTGTGAATCCCCTTCTAATCCGAGCAGCCGTTCAGCAGCTGTAACAGTAGCAGTTCCGCCGCATTTGGCTAGTCTTAAAATGGTAGCTGCTTCCGCCGCAGCTCTCTCTCTGTTAACTTCTTCCTTGGCTATCCGCGCTTTATCCAGCTCTTCCTTCAGTTCCGTGAGGATGCTGTGAATTTCCTTCAGCATTAAAGGCTTGAGTACATAATGATCAACCTGGTATCGCAGCGCTTGCTGCGCATAGGTAAATTCCGAATAACCGCTTACGATAACAGTCCGGGCTTCCAGTCTAAGCTCCTCTTTCATCACACGTACGAGTTCAATACCATCCAGTACGGGCATCTGAATGTCGGTCATAACCAGATCCGGCTCGTTTGTCTTAATTAAAGCAAGCGCCTCTTCACCGTCTTTTGCCGTCCCGCATAATTGATAGCCGAACGCCTGCCAATCAATCAGCGTTTCCCAGGCTTCCAGCATATAGGGCTCGTCATCCACTACTATCGCTTTGTACATTATTAACACCTGCACTTTACCAAGAAGTCAGCTTACGAAATCTATGCAACCGCTTTCGAAATGATATGTTTAATTATCTGACCAGCAGTAGGGTTAAACAATACACATCTCTTTATTTCCTTACCCGTTGTTTACTTGTTGAGCAGAAAAATGACTGTACAGCCGTTTGGGCTGCCTGCCGCTGTTATATCGTTAAGCGGGTTAAGCCCCATAATTAGACAGGTGTTCATCGCCTGTTCCCAAGTAGTAAACTCGTTCTTGCAAGCGCATTCAATTGCGCCGACAACCAAATACCAAAGGAGTTGGGTATTAATGAGAAAGAGCAAGTCAAGCTGGATTCTGAAGCTGTTCACACTGGTGGCCCTTATATTAACGCCATCCCTGCTGAACAGTAATCCGGCGAAAGCATGGTCAGGAATGAACATGTCCAAGCTTCATGTAAGCGGCAATCAGCTTGTGAACAGCAGCGGTCAGCCTGTACTGCTGAGCGGTTGGCATCAGCCTTCCGGCTCATACTGGACGTATCAGGACAGCAAGTACTATCTAGATCAGTATGGCGGGAACAGGCATGCGGCTGTTCTGGCGTACCTGAAGGATATTACGGATACCTTTACCAACACATCAAACAAATACGGCAACAATCATGGCTGGTATATGAACCAGGTCCGCCTGTTCATTGATCGTGAGGACATGGGCGACGTGGCGGCCGGCACCTACAATTTTGCAGGCTTGCAGTCCGTCACTCAGGAAGTTATCATTCCGTTCATTAACTACGCTAAGACCAAGGGAGTATATGTCACGCTTGGACTTGACTTCACCATTCTTAATAACCAAGCGACTACACAGGCTAATCTAGACAAATTCAATCAAATCTGGGGTTATCTGTCCTCCCAGACGGCCATCAAGAGTGCGGACAATGTCATGTTCGAGCTCATTAATGAGCCTGTCCAAGCTAATGCCAACGGTTCTTGGGGCGGCAACCCTGCCCAAAGCGACTTCGTTGCCTACTGGAATTCTCTTAAGACGTTCCAGAACTCGATCATCTCAACGATCCGCAATAACGGAGCAGATAATGTGATCTGGGCGGCAGGACTTGGATGGGACCAATACTATCAACTATGCGCTTCTTATCCTCTGACTGATCCGCTCAACAATTACGGTTATGCCGTTCACTGGTATCCTGGTTATGGTGCTCATGATGATTATGCATCTCTGCAGCAGATCTGGGATGATACCATCAAGCCATGTGCCAACAGTTATCCAATCAATATTACCGAGACAACTTGGTTCAAGACATTAACTGGAGACTCTTCCTATTGGGATTTGTTCAACGGTTCTAACGAAGGCTTTGGCAAGAATACGAAAGCGATCTTTACAGCGGCGGGCAATGTCAGCATCGCCGTTCATATGAACGGTTTCCTGCTGGAGCCGGGTACAAGAAGCTCCTTCGCAGATCCTACGGCCGGATTGAAGTATGACGGCAATACGGCGAGGGACGGCATGGCCCGATTTATATTCGAATGGTATTACGAACGGGCGCAGCTGCATCCATGGAACGGAATCTGGAATGGCATACAGTCCGGATCGACCTACAAGATTATTAACCGGGCTTCCGGAAAAGCGTTGGAAGTGCCGGGCGGTGCAAACACAAACGCGCTGCAGCTCCAGCAATACACAGACAATGGCGCAACCGCACAGCAGTGGGTTATTTCGGATCAAGGCACCTACAATAATTACTACAAGCTCCGGAGTGTCAGCTCGTCCGACAGCAAAGTCATGGATGTCCGAAACGGCACAAAAAACAATGGAGAAGCCATTCAGCTCATGTCGGATAACAATAATACCCCGCAGCAGTTCCGACTCATCAAGCTGAGCAACGGGTATTGGAGCATCATCAACGTGAACAGCAATAAGGCGGTTGAAGTTGCTAATTCTTCAACAGCCAACAATGCTCTGATTCAACAGAATTTGTATCGGGGCAACCTGAACCAGCAGTGGCAGCTGGTGAAGATCAACTAACATAACAATCGGGGCAACCGCTACGTGGTGGCTGCCCCGATTGCTTGTTCTATCGTATTATCTGAAGATTAATTGGGAGAAATGGTACAAATCATTTTTCCAGACCGGCCAATCATGACCTCCGCTTTCCTCATACCAGAGGTGTGTAATATTCTCCTGCGCAAGATACGCATGCGTTCTGTCGCTGACATGCTTCAGCTCATCAAGCACACCACAAGACAACCACAGCAGGCGCAATTGCGTTGTCGATTTCTCCGGATAAGGCAGTAACTTATCGGGCTCTCTTGTATTTGGCGCAGCAGAGAATGCCCCTACCCATTCAAAATAATCGGGATTATTAAACCCCATATTTAATGATTGCCCGCCTCCCATGGATAGGCCGGCTAAAGCGCGGTTCTCGGAACCTGTTAGGACTGGGTAATGCGACTCAACAAAAGGAATCAAGTCATGCAGCAAATCGGATTCAAACGTTTCGAATGCTTTTATCTTTTCTGGTGCAAATATATCTCCCTCCGCCCGGTCATTCCTCATTGCACGCCCATTAGGTAGAACCACGATCATAGGGGAGAGCTTATTTTCCGCAAATAAATTGTCCAGAATAACCTGCGGAGCACCATGTTTATACCATTCTATCTCATCTCCGCCAATCCCGTGCAAGAGATACAGAACATTATACTTTAGTTCCTCTGTGTATCCTGGAGGTGTGTAAATCATACATTTTCGTGTGCTTCCAACCGTGCCGGATTCATATTCAACAGTCGTTATTTGACCGTGAGGAATGTCCTCCCTATATTGGTCATAGCCGAGAGGAGCTGATTCAAGAAACATATTTGCCTTTCCCCTTTCTAAATCTTTCTATTATAAAATAAAGTAGCATCTCCAGCTCATTGACAACAGCCTGTTAAAAACGGTTTAATAACCGTACAAGTTATAGGCCGTTTATTACCTAAATTACTAATTCCTTTTTTGTATATTTGAGGGAGTCCCCTGTCATTATGAACGGAATAATGGGAATATACAGCATGTAAAAGGAGAGACAAAATGAGATGAATCATATTCACTATGTGGAATGCGATGCTACGCACGCAAGCAATTTTATATTTGATATTCCTCAAGGCCATCACTGCTGGCTTCTGGTCATCACCAAGACCCCTGCTCAATTCTGGGTTAATGGTGAACTCAAAAAATACCCGCCCCACAGCGCAATCCTCTACCAAGCACAACAGAAAATCTATTACCAGGCCTGCGCTGATAAATATGTAAACAACTGGATCCGCTTTGAATCGGATGAACCGTTCGTTTCAAAAACATCGCTTCCATTTGGCATTCCATTCTCCTTGGATGATCCGGACTATTGCCACAAGCTGTTCGAGCTGCTAGTGATCGAGCATAATTTTAATAAAGATTACAAGAAATCTTCCATTGATTATCTACTTCATACGTTGTTCAATAAGCTATTGGAGTCCTACTGCCATGATGGCTTTACGACGCAATACTACGATTTATTAAGACTGCGGGCAGCCATTCAAAGCAACCCGGGCGATCACTGGACGGTTCCGAAAATGGCGGATTCCCTCCGGATCAGCCCGGGCTATCTGCAGACCATTTACAAAAAGACCTTTGGTATTTCCTGCATAGAGGATGTCATCATCAGCCGAATTCGTCTAGCCAAAGAATATTTATTCCACGGCTCTCAAACGATTACCGAAGTTGCTTATCGGTGCGGCTATCAAAATGTGGAACATTTCTGCCGGCAATTCAAACAAGTAACCGGTTATTCGCCGCGAAAATTCCAAATGCATGCTGACTCCTTCGAAGAGATTCAGGACGTACCGGTCATTCCGTCGAAATCAATTGATTCTCCTTAAAAAATTCTCCTACGAGGAATTTCATCCTATCATTAGGCTGTTCCTTGGCAAACTCAGCCTGATCCGCGAACTTCATACCGTAAGGTCCATCAGGCGTATAGGGCTCCCAACGCGGCAAATCCTCTCCAGTAGAATCTTTGCCGTTCGGGTCTCCAGCATGGATGAAGTTCGCCCAATAATTGCACATTTGACGGGCCAAATCGTAATGCTTGCCGACAAAAGGCCGCCAGCATTTGGCAAGAGTCTCGAAGAAGAACCAAAGATCTACCGAATGAAAGGTCCCTGGATTATCCCATCCTGGAATCTCTGCATCGAAATTGTAATAATAAAGGGGAGTATTTGCCCCCGTATCGGCATTCGCCTGGCCTGCAATCCGAATCGCATATTCGATGCTGCTTACCGAAGCCTTTTTAATAACTTCTTCAAGGTTGCCTGTTGAATACTCACATAGCTCCAAGAACGTCTTGGCATTGTCACCGAACAGATTGACGGCATTCTGTTGGAATTCTTCCAGTGATACCGCTTTAGGAACACTGAAAAATTCGGACGATGTATGGCCGAGCATGACCGGTACCTGCAAACGCTTGTTTTGAAGGAATAGTTCAAAGGAGTTCCCCACGCTGAATTTATGATCTACGACGGTCCCCCAAAAAGCTTTATATTCCACTATCTTATCCCGTAAATAGACGGCATCAAGGCTTCGTGCTTCTTCAAGCGAGGTTACTCCAAGAAAGTTAAAGAACTGGATGCCTTCCTTTTCGGCTTCCTCTAACGTGCGGAGAAACCTTGGCATTCCTGCGTTCGGGTATAACTGGGTGAACACTCCGCTCTGAACAATCGCTCTCTGAAAAAGTTCACTGTTCTGAGGTGAAGTTAGCTGGTTCATGACACTCCCGCCGCCAGCAGATTGTCCGCCAATCGTTATATTGTCCGGATTACCGCCAAAAGCCGCAATATTGCATTTGACCCATCTAGTAGCTGCCTGCTGATCGAGGTGGCCGAAGTTGGCAGGTGCATCCGGCGCTTCTGCCGTAATTTCAGGGTGGGATAGAAATCCAAATGCATTCAGCCGATAGTTGATGGTAACCACCACGATACCTCTTCTGGCAATGCGTTCACCATCAAATTCCATTTCGGAAGGATGACCAACCTGTAAGCCTCCGCCGAAGTACCATACAAATACAGGGAGCTTTTCGCCAGCGTTTTTAGCTGGGGTCCATACGTTCAGGTAAAGACAATCCTCGTTCATCGCAATATCCGGCTCAACGGCCCATTCCCGCGTATAAATATTGTTATCGTCAAGTTCCTGTCTGACCTGCAGCGGGATCGGCGAATATTCGTAGGCTTTCAGTACGCCATCCCAATCGTTGGCCGGCTGAGGTGCACGCCAGCGGTTCTCTCCTACGGGCGGAGCGGCAAAAGGAATCCCTTTGAAACTCGTAATCCGGGGATCAGCAGCCGGCAGCCCTTGTACCATCCCGTTTTCCACTTTCACAACTCTAAGCATGCTTCATCCTCCCTTTAACCGAATAATTACTTGCCGGCTGTTGCGTCGGCGCGCATTTTTACGATTTTTTGAGCTTTTTCCGTATCCGCTGCAACGACATCATTCCAACCGAGTCCTACTACATCGCTCTTCATCTTTGTCCATAACTGATCGAATTCTTCTTGGCTCTTAGCGAATACCATCTTCCAGGATGTATTCTTTACATAATCCGAAATCTGGCTGCGTTTGTTTTTAATGTCCGATGAATCACTTCCAAGACTTGTATTGATATTCGGCACGATGTCAATCATATTGTTTTTCATGTAATACTCGGTTGCGTTTGCTGCGTTATAGGTATTCTGCCAGTCTGTAGTGAGTGCCGTTTTGTTTGCCTCGATAGTTGAGCTCCAATAAGTGCTGTTATAAAATTCCCCTGTATCCGGATCGACGACAAAATCACTCATAATCATACTGTTAATCTTGCTTTGTCCGTCCTGGTATCCGCCGCCTCCGTACTGATCCGGAACCGGAGTGTTTTTTTGGAAGGCGGTTTGTCCTATTTCGGTAAGCTTCAACTTGCCATCTGCAGTCTTTTCGTAATTGAAGCCTTCAAATCCATTTGTATAATATCGCAGACCTTCAGGAGAAACCATCCAATCAAGGAGTTCCATAATTCTTTCAGGTTCCTTAGCTTTTGAACCAATGGCGAATACTCTGCCATTTCCGTAATAAGCATCGCTGCTCTGAATAATATGAGTGTCGGCAATCGGAACAGCCACATTGCCATCACCGTTTTTGCCTCTTTCAATAGAGTTATAGAAACCTCTCTGCCAGGAGTACCACAAGAGAAGAACCTGTTTGTTGGTCAGCTTTTCCGAGACCTTGTTCCAATCCTGCGATGCAGAGTCGGGGTCGACAAGACCCATCTGATTGGCTGTGAAATAGAATTGCAAGATCTTTTTGTACATACTGTTATCATCGATAAGCGGAACGATATCACCTTTTGCATTCAATTGAATGGTCGATGTTCCGTCTGGCTGCTCATAGCCGTACCAGTTGCTGAGCCAACGTACATTTTCCATACTTCCGCCATCCCAGTCCTTCCACAAAGTAATCGGAACGATTTTTTTGCCGTCTGGCGTAGCAGGATATTTCTTTTGCATCTCCTTCAATACATTCAGAAGATCGGTCAAGTTATTGATCTTCGGAGCACCTACCCCCTTGTAATAATCCCAAGGCATAATTGGGCTGGAATAAGGGATTTCTTCCGAGAATGTTGTTGGAGAAGTATCTGCTTCAAAAGTCGGCATGGCGTAAATTTTTCCATCCGGATTCACCTTATCAAAGGCAGTATTAAAAGGTTTGAAATGATTATCCACATATTTGGAAAGATATTGCGTATTTTTCACCTTGTCCGAGATATCCATAACAAGCCCTGCCGGAATTAATTCTTCCAACTGACTATTATCGACAATCAGGAGGTCACCTAAATTTCCAGCCGCGGTTCTTGTCTTGTACAGCTGATCGCCGGCAACCTGAGGAGCAAGAATGTTCAACGTGATATTGAACTTATCCTTAATGAGCTTTCCATACCACCCTGTCTGCTCTCCTTGGTAATTGGCCGCATTATCGTAAACGGTAACGGTCAGCGGCTTACTGTGATCGATCCCTTTGCCGGACTGCGATGTGCCCGTCCCATTACTAGGCTCTGATGACGTACTTGGCGATGGATTGGAAGCGTTCTGACACCCAGCTAATGTTGTCGACAACAAGAAGATACCTGCAGCCGATAACAACGTCCATTTTTTATTGCTGCTCTTCATTTACATCCCCCCGAATCATTTCATGTATTATAATGGCGCAAGTTAACCTTTCACTGCACCGATCATAACTCCCTTTACGAAGAACCTTTGGAATATCGGATAAATCAGTAAAATTGGCGCCACAACAATAATGGTAACGGTCATGCGAATAGAAGTCGTGGTCTGCTTTGTGGCCAAGCTTGCCATGGCTGTTGAACCGGCATTTTGCAGGTTGACCATGGTAGATAAGGAGCTTGCCTGATTGATATAGTTAAAGAGAATAAACTGCAAGCTATAAAGCTTGCTGTCCGTAACCAGAAGCAGCGTATCCTGAAAGGAATTCCACTGATCTACGGCCGAGAATATAGCAACGGTTGCTAGTATAGGCTTGCTTATAGGCAGCATGATTCTGAAAAAGAGAGTCATAATGCCGGCGCCGTCAATGCTTGCCGCCTGCTGCAATTCCTTTGGTGTCGATTCTACAAAGGTCTTTACAAGAATGATGAAAAAGGGAGCTACGATTGTAGGCAGGATATAAGCCAAAAAGTTATTGGTTAGATGCAAAGATCTCATCGTCAAATACCATGGAATAACCCCGGCATTAAAGAACATCGTAACGACCGTAAATCGATACCAGAATCTTCTCCCCCACATATCCTCCTGGGTAAACATAAAGCCCAGAAAAGCGGATGCGCCGACTGTCAAAGTTGTACCTATTAACGTTCTGCTTAGAGATATGACAGCAGCGTCCCATAGTCCAGGTATTTTAAATACATCCAGATAGTTCTGGAAATGAATATGCTTAGGGAAAAATACAACATCGCCTCTAGCACTAATATCGTTCGCACTAATGGTGTTAATGATAATGGAATAAAAGGGATACACACATATAAGAGCAAACAGGGAAAACACCGTATAGATCAAGACAGAAATCATTTTGTCTGTGGTGCTAGTCTGTACTTTCACTTTACTCATACGATGCTCTCTCCTCTTAGCAATTTGGATAATTTGTTCACAGAAAAGAGAAGCACCACGCTAATCAAGCTCTTCAGCATACTGATTGCGACCGAAACGGAATAGCTGCCGCCGCCCATTGCCAGGTTGTATACATATAAGTCCAAAGCCTGTATCGTATCTTTGTTAAAAGCATTCTGAAACACGAAATATTGTTCCAGACCATTATTCAGGAAGCTCGCAATTTGCAGCATCAATAAAACAAAATAAGTCGGCAGCATGCTTGGCAATACCACATACCAAATAATCTGCATTCGCGTCGCACCGTCAACATGGGCGGCTTCATAAAGAGAATCATCTATCCCCATAATTGCCGCAATATACAAAATAGCGGACCAGCCTAATGCTTTCCAAGTCGACCACATCCACATCGTAATCCAAACGTGGTCGGAGTTTTGAAGAAATAAAATCGGAGAATCGATAAATCCAAGCATCTTCAGGAGGCCATTAATGATCCCTTCACTCGAGAACATGGAAAACGCCAAAGAATAAACCAATACCCAGCTGATAAAGTTTGGAAGGGTCGTTACCGTCTGTATAAACTTCCGGAATCGGACCGCTTTAATCTCTGTCAAGAATATGGCAAAGACCATGGGAAGCCAGGAGAAAAGTAGATTTAAGCCGCTCATGCCAAACGTGTTTTTTATAATTTGAAGAAGTTGATCTATTTTCACTTGGTTTTCGACCAAAGAACGAAACCACTTTAGACCTACAAAGGGCGACTGAGATAGAGGAATGGGAGGCGTATAGTCAAAGAATGCATATACCCATCCATAAAGAGGGTAGTAAGCAAAGATACCAAGTAAGATCATAAATGGCAGTATGTATAGAAATTTTATAAATGAAGTTCTACTCTTGTTGTAAGGAATTCGCATCGTTTTACACCACCTGATTATTTAAATTAATTCATAATTCTTAATATTCAGAAATCAATGCTTAAGGCTCAAAATAATAGCCGCTCCCCTCTGTGAAAAATGATTTAATACTCCTTCTATTCACATTTGGTAGCGCTTTCATTGTTCTTATTGAAGTTAGTATAGAATATCTAATTATTCAAAACAATGACCTATCCTCATTGATTATTGATCTATTCTTAGATGGGTTAAAACAAAATAAACAAAAAAAATCACCAGTTGATTTACCCAGCTCGGCAAAATAAGAAAGCCCACATCAAGGATATGGGCTTTCTTTATTACAAAAAATTATCGTGTTTGGCCATACACATTCAGTATGCGATAAATAATAACGGCCGCTTCGGCTCTACTTGTCACCCCAAGAGGATTGATCTTGCCGTTCCCGCTTCCCGTTACAATGCCTTCCTTCACTAATGCCGCTAGTGCTTCTGCTGCGTAATCAGCAATCTTGTCCTTATCGGTGAAACCGCTCAGGTCAGCTGCATTACCATCCAACTGCTCATTATTCGCAATTTCAAGTACCCGTGCGACAAGCACCATCATATCTTGTCTGGAAATGGTAGCATTCGGGTGGAATGCATTGTCTCCAGACCCCAGCGCGATACCGAGCTGCTTGACTACGCCTAATGCTTCATAATAATACGCATTAGCTGGTACATCGACAAAATTGTCTGTTACTTCGGCTTTCAGCCCCATCGCTCTGACCAGCAGCGTTACGAATTCAGCTCTCGTCACACTGCGGCTTGGCTCAAATGTTGTACTGGATGTTCCATTAATGACACCTATTTTCGCCAAAGCGTTTATAGCTTCTTCCGCCCAAGAGTAGCCACTTAAATCGGTAAATACAGGAACAGTTGGTGGTTCCACAGGATCAGTTGGTTCTGGTGTTGTCGGTTTTGGTGCTCCTGGATTACCGCTGTCACTATCCTTCGTTACCGTAACACTTACTTCCGCTTGTTTCTGCACTCCTCCAGCTGTAACCATCAACTTCAGCTTTCCAGAACCTGCAGATACACCCTTAATCGTAACGGCTGCTTGATTGTCAGCTCCAGCGATGCTGATCGCGCCACTTGCTTCCCATTTGTAGACAGGGCTTGTTGCATTTGCCGGAGCGAGTGCAGCATTTACCGTTACCTGTCCATTTACCTTCATCGAGGCAGGAGCATCTGCAAGGCTAACGGATTCTATTGGAATTACTGGTGACGTTTGGTTCTTTGAAGTAAACTTCCAATAATCGATATGAAATAGATTATCCCCTTCACCACTGAACATAAAGAAAATATGATGAACGCCTGTCACATTCGTGACATCGGTCTTCATGAGCTTCCATTGCTGTGCTCCGCCTGTAGACTGGACATCCAGCGTGCCAATGACGTCGCCGATCGGACTGTCTACTCGAATTTCGATTTTGCCCCCATTGGTGGAAGCAACATTCGCTTCGAAGGTCGCTGCTCCATCCGTCCCAAAGTCAGCGTTTGCTACCGCTAGCCAGTCTCCCTGATTCACATTCGTAACATCCAGATTAATCTCTTCAACAGGGTTTCCTGGTGCCTCTGACTTCTCCGTCGCAAGGCCTGCATTCCAGGCAATCGTTTCTGCTTCCGTTCTTGTATAAGGATTCAGATTAGTAAGCTGGGAAACCCCTTTCATATCCGCTTGAATGTCTTTGATATGACCATTCTCATAGAACTCCACTTTGTTGATATGCGTGGAACGGTATCCTTTCCCATCCCCAATCATCGCTTTACTGACGGTTTGAGCATGGTAAGTGATGTACCACTCGTTATTAAATTCAAAGATGGAATGATGGTTATTACCGCCCACTCCAAAAAACACACCGGGATTTTTCAGAATGGGTCCAACGTAAGTAAATGGCCCCATCGGATTGTCGCTTACCATATACGCGATTTCACCTGCAGGTGGCGTTCCTTCCGGATGTGTACCTGCAAAATTCGAGCAATAGCTATAATAATATTTGCCGTTAAATTTATGAATGCCGGAATCCTCAAACATGTAGGGTGCGTCGATCTTTTCTGCCGAGCCAACCGTGCTGAGCATATCATCACCTAGCTTTATGACTCTGGCCGTGTTCGGATGGGCGATTTGTTCAGCTGAAGGATTTGGATCTCCTGGAATTCCGCCTCCAAAGTACAAGTAGCCCGCTCCATCGTCATCGACCAATACAGCTGGGTCAAACAGCCATACGACACCAGGAACACCAGGCGTATTGCCCGATACAAGCGGCTTGCCAAGCGGATCTGTCCAAGGACCGATCGGGCTGTCTGCCGTAAGCACCCCTATACCGCCTGCTCCGTTCGCGAAATAAAGGAAAAACTTATCTACTCCGTTAATCTTCTTATGCGCTGCTGCGGGAGCCCATGAGAAAGAGGCCCATTTTGCAATGCCGTTTGGCCCGGCTACCGGAATCGCACCATGATCGGTCCAGTTAACCATATCATCAGAGGAAATGACGAATACGCGATTTAGATTACTAAACGAATTATCTTTTACATTTCCATTGCCGTCATACTCGAATTCATCACTAGACATATAGATGTAGACTCTACCGTCATAAACCATAGCGAACGGATCAGCTCCAAGCTTATGGCTCATAAGCGGGTTCGAATAGCCGGGAATTTTCGCAAGTGCTTCGGTATCAAATAGCTTCAATCCGATGTTCGCTACTGCGTTATGAACGTTATAAGCTGCACTTCCGCCTTCGACCTTTACATAATCCGTACGAATCTGTTCCGTTAGATCCGATGGGACGAACCCTTCCACTCTCAACTTGATAGTGGCGAACAGATTAGAAGACTCATTCGTGAAGTTCACTTTATTGCCGGATACACTCATCTGCAGCTGCTTGCCCGAATACGTGTACGTTGGTTCTCCAGTTATGTTGTCCGTATTAAACACGACATCGGTAACAGAAAGATGCTCCGGAATGTTGAACGATGCCGCAATGGATGAATATTGACCTTCCGGCAATGCCTCCATGTGTACTGGAACCTCCAGCTCCATGTTTTGAACGCCAATAACATTGGATACGTCATCCAGGCTTGCATTCAGAATAGAAGCTGCACCGTTCTCACCGGTCAATTTGTCCTCCGTTCTGAAATAATCAAAGTCAACGTAACCGCCAGTTGTTTTGGTCGAATAATTAAACAAGGCGAAGCGATAACCCATGAAATGATCAAGCTTATAGCTCATTTGCAGCGTATTGCCGATTGCATGCCACTCTGTGCCGTTCAGACTATAGTAGAAGTATGCTTTATCCGTGTTATTCTTGTAATCGAACTCAGCCTTTAAGTAGACTCTGTTCTGGTTAAGCGGAACACTGGCGATTTCCTCTGCAGTTCCCGAGCTTCCATTAACCATAACAACCGATTTCGTATTCCCGTTCATTTTGACCCCTACAAACCCGTAGTCTTTCTGCAGGGCGCCAAGTCCAGCATAATCCCCATTTTTCATTTGCCCAACATCGATTGCAATGCTGCCTGAGCTCTCCGGACCAAACGTACGTTGCGTAAGTGTATTGCGGGCATCGAGCATCGAAGTACTCTTATGACCCGTCTTCAGTCTAAGATAGCCTGAACGTTTGGAAAGGGACCATAAGTTGTTATCCGGATTGTGATTCCATTGCCAGACCAGGGACAAGTTATCGCCGTTATAATCGTTCTCTCCGTCGTTTGTTTTGTCCAATCCTCCGACTGGTGTAACATCTTCAAGAGAAATATCATCGATATAGAAATCCATCAGATCCTTAACCGGATCTTGTTCAGGCGTCCATACGGTCTCAAGGAAAATAAGCGGAGCATTCAATGAAGCATCTTCCGGTACGGTGAAGGTTCCTTCGATCGTTCCCCATTTCCCTTTCTCAATCGTTGCTGAACCAAGAACCTTAATCGTTCTCCAATCTCCATCCTGGAAATCGAAGTTAAAGGGTTTGGTTGCTGGAAGCGTCTCGTCTCCGTTATATTTCACTTTCGCCGAGAACTTGTACACGCCGCCTGGCTTTACCTTCCCAGTTACATCTTGCTGTGCTCCTGCACCTGTAGCCGTTCTGCTGCTGATGAACAAGCTGCTGGTTCCGCTGTTCGCTTCATCTGTTGTTACCGCCACCACAGCATTATCGTGTTTGGTCCATGGGGCAAGACCGGATTCAAATCCGCCATTCTTCAGAAGGTTCGAATCCGGTGTCACGTCCACAAAGGAAATATCATCCACATGGAAGTCCATTCGATCCTGGATAGGATCCTGCTCTGGCGTCCATACCGTCTCAAGGAAAATGCGAGGTTCATTAAACGTAGTATCAGCCGGAATCGTATACGTTCCTTCAATGGTCCCCCATTCTCCTTTCGTAATCATGGCAGAGCCAAGTATTTTAATTGTCTGCCAGTCTCCATCCTGGATATCATAATTAAACCGTTTGGCAGCTGGAAGCGACTCATCACCGTCATATCTCACTTTTGCTGAAAACGAATACGTGCCTCCGGCTTTAAGCTTACCGGTAAGCATCTGCTGAACACCAGCCCCAGTAGCTTGTCGATTGCTTATAAGCAAGCTCTGTGACCCGCCGCTATAAACATCGCTTGTCACCGTCACTGCAGCATCATCATGAGCTGACCATGGTTCTTGTCCGTCTTCAAAGTCCCCGTTAACTAGAAGCTCTTTCCCTTCTTCAATCGTCAGCTCGCTAGTCCCGTGCGTTGCTGCCAATGTTGTATTTTGTGTCATGTTCGCTGTGCTTGCGCTTGAATCACTTGATTGATAATGGGAGGCTCCAGATTTCTCAGCCTGTGGATAAAACTCATCGGAATCTACGAATAAACTCTTAGAATTGATACCACTTACGGGAATTTTTATGTTTTCGGGAATTGAACCATCTTCACCAAATACCGGCCAATTATCTTCCCACGACACTGGAACAAGGAAGGGAACCCGACCAACAGAGCCGTGGTCCTGAAACAACATTCCGTACCATTTGCCATCTTCCGTATCCACAATGCCGCCTTGTGCGACTCCTGTCTGTAAAGCGACTCTGCCTTCATACGTGCCGTCAATTGTAGTGGAACGGTGTACGATTTCCGTTCTTGGTGCATTCTTGGGCCACGTAATATTAAACACATAATAATAGCCATTAATTTTCTGAATATGTGTGCCTTCCGCAGTAAGACCAACGTTCTCCTGCGTGCTTGCAACCAAGCTTGCATTCGGAATCAGTACTTTATTAAGCCCGTCCGCTTTAACAGCGGTCGCGTCTGAGTTAAGCTCGATGATCCGAATATCTCCACCGCCGTAAACCATGTACACACGTCCATCATCATCGAACAGAAGGGACATGTCGTGGTAGACACCATCCAGCTCCGCATGTGTCCAAGGGCCGTGCTCAATATCCGATGTTTGATAGATGTAAGTTTTACCCGTGCTGTATGAAGCAAACGCAATGTAATATTTGCCTTCATGATAACGAATGCTGCTTGCCCATGATCCTTTACTGTAATCATTTTTTCCATTTCGAAGAGTTTGCTCATCCTCATCTGCGAGGATGTCATACACATAATTGACGATTTCCCAATGGACCAAATCATAAGATTTCATGATAGGAACACCAGGATTCATATGCATCGTTGTACTGGTCATGTAATAGGTATCACCTACTCGAATGACATCGGGATCCGGAACATCCGCCCATATTAACGGATTCTCAAAGGTCGTATCTTCCTTCTGCGCAGCGAATACTTGTTGGCGTGGTACTATGAACACCAACAATGTAACCGCTAACAAAATTGCTAATGACTTCCTAATCATTTTGTTGCCTCCTCTTTTGGTTATATCTAACTTTAATTTGAACCTGTGCTCATCTTAAAATAATTGCTATTATTAATCGATGTGTTTTTTTATTTAAAAAGTATAGATTTTTTCGCATTTATTCATTGTAAAACCTTTAATTAGACCTGAAACAACACCAAATAAAAAAACAATGTTCATTTTTTTACATACAAAAGCATTTCTTTACCTTTTAAAGAAATTAATGTATTGACCGATCTAAATTTACAAGCAGACAATGAGCACCCTTTCGTTGTAATTTAAAATTGATGTAAAGCTACATGATTTCACCGAAATTTTACATCCAAGATAGGAGAGAAACAACCTGTTCAAGAATTGACAATATACCTCAGTAATTGTAGGTAGGTAGGTTTGCCCGCACATACCTCAGGTGGTTTTTATAGCGCAAATACAAAAGACAACCCTCTTCCCATTGCAGAAGAGAGTTGTCATTTATTTCTTATAATTTTTATGAGCTACTTCTTCGCCTTATAAAACTCATGCTACTACTTCAAATCCTACTCGCTAATTCGCACCTCGATACCAAGCGCTTCCATCGTATCTACCCATTCTTTGGAGCAACCTGCGTCCGTGATCAGCATTGAAATCTCCTCTAGCCTCGATACTCTGGAAAACGTGGACATCCCAAATTTGGAGTGATCCGCAACCACAATAGACTCTTCCGCCCGCTGCATCATTTTCCGCGAGATGGTCGCTTCAGCTAAATGGTAGTCCGTAATGCCATCTACAAGTGAAATGCCACCCACCGAAATAAACGCTTTGTTCACTTTAAATTGATCCAGTATCTGATCGGTCAGGGAGCCTGTTGTCGCTTGGTACTCTTGATTTACTTCCCCGCCTGCAAAAATAATTTTCCCACGAAACGTTTCCATCGCTAAATTAAGTACCGGGACCGAGTGCGTGATCAAAGTAATGTTCGTTCGATCCTTTAAATAAGGCAAAATCTCAATTGTCGTCGTTCCGGTATCCACCATAATCGTTTCGCCGTCTTTAATTAAAGAAGCCGCCAGCTTACCAATGGACATTTTCTCTGTCTTCATCATCTGGGTCCGCTTCAGAAAAGGCGGCTCGACAAGCTCCATGCGCATTTTGACCGCGCCCCCGTACACCTTGCGAAGCTTGCCCTCCTTCTCCAGTCGATCCAAATCACGCCGCACCGTTTCCGTTGAAACGCTGAGCAGCTCAGACAGGTGATGCACCTGCACTTTTCCTTCCATTTCCAAATGATTCAGAATCGTCATCCTGCGATCTTCAAACGTTAATGACATCAGGAGCCTCCTACTTGACTGATTTCATCTTATTAATGTTGTTTTGTGTTGTTTTCATCATTTTAGAAGCAGGGGTACAGGATGTCAACTCATCAGCTGATTCCTCTTGCAGCGGAACGTTATCAGAATTTCTGGTTGACAGTCTGATTTAGCGGCGCTACAATTTTCATAAAACAACATGAAAACAACACAATTCAACATGATTAAAGAATGGTTTTGACATCATTAAATATAAACATGGAGGGCTTATCGTGCCACATTCACTCGTCTTTCGCGAGAATCACACCTTTACGATTGCGCAATTCACTGATTTACATTGGAAAGATAACGGTGAGCTAGATCAGAAGACACGCCGTCTCATGGAGGACATCCTCGATGCTGAACAGCCAGATCTTGTTGTTTTTACAGGTGATGTCATCTATACCGGTGAGGTAGCCCCAGGTGATCTCGTGTGCGAGGACCCATTAGGTGCATTACGAGAAGCAGTCCACTCCGTAGAGACTCGCGGGATTCCATGGGCTATCGTGTTCGGCAATCATGACACGGAATCGATCATTACGAGAGAAGAGCTCATCCATGCCGTTCTGGAATATCCCCATACGGTTACCCAGCGGGGCCCGGTAGAGGTTAGCGGAGAAGGGAATTACCGGTTGTCCATTCAAAATGCTGCAGGGCAAAGCAAATTCAACCTTTACTTTTTTGATTCAGGTGCTTATTCACCCGTTCCCCATATTGAAGGATATGATTGGGTTCGCAGCGATCAGATTGAATGGTACAAGAAAGAATCTCTACAGATTGGAGATACTTCAGCTGAACAGCCTTTGCCAGCTCTCGCTTTCTTCCATATTCCCTTCCCAGAATATCAAGAGGTGTGGGACACCAAAACTTGTTATGGGCACTTTTATGAGGCTAGTGTCTCCAGCAGCCAAGTGAACTCAGGCCTATTTGCAGCTATGCTTGAGATGGGCGATATCGTTGGAACCTTCGTTGGCCATGATCATATCAACGATTATTGGGGTGATCTGCACGGGATTCGTCTTTGTTACGGCAGAGCCAGCGGCTATAACACGTATGGAAAAGAGGGTTTTCAACGAGGCGCAAGAATGATCCGACTCCGAGAAGACGAGCATAACTTCGAGATGTGGCTGCGACTTGCTGACGGCACAGTTATTACCGAGCAGCCTGAACACATCCCTGGTTCTTAACTTGGAGGTAATGGTTTGATCATCGTCGCAACGCTGCTAGTCATCGCTTCTGGCTTAGCACATGCCATTTGGAGTTTATTCACAAAAAGCAGTCATAACAAAAGCGTCTTCTTATGGTCCATCCTTATGGTAACCACCATCGTTCTTCTTCCTTATTTAATAAGAGAATTATGGCTTCATCCTTTATCCTTATCGTCCTACAGCCTTCTGCTGTTATCTGCCTGCTTGCAGGCCGTTTATTCTCTCTTGTTAGCACGTACCTACAACATGGGTGATTTGTCGCAAATCTATCCGATTATGAGAGGTACCAGTACTTTATTCGTTCCCATTATTGGTGTCCTGTTCCTTCGTGAATCCTTATCGGTATATGGATGGATTGGACTGCTTTGTATGGTCATTGGTTTCGTTTCACTCAGCGGCATTTTCACCAGAGTAAGATCACGTTCAGCTTCCATTGGGTCCGTTAAACCTTTCTTTATGGCGCTTTGTGTTGGCTTATGCACGACCTGCTATGTCTTCGTAGATAAGCTCAACCTTGAACATATTTCAGCGATCTCTTTACTTGAGGTGACTAATATCGGTTTCGTCGCGGCATTGACACCAACCGTTATAGCCTCCAAACAACTTCGCATGGAATGGAAATTAAACAGTAGGATCATTTTATTCGGAGCAATTCTCAATCCAGGATCGTATTTATTGTTCCTTTTCGCAATGAAGTACGCACCCGTTGCCCATATCTCCCCAATGCGTGAAATTGGCACCGTATTTGCCACGTTTCTAGGCATTGTCGTCCTTAAGGAGAAGCAGGGTACTTTACGGATATTGTGCTCGGTCATCATTTTAATAGGAATTCTCACGATTAGTTTTTGGGGCTAGAAGTTATCTTGTTCAAACAAAAAAACCCTTGATACTCAAGATCAATACCCAATGCGCCAAAAGGAAACCCTTTTTCTCCACTTAATTTCTTTTCATCAACAGTTACAACATGCCCAATTCGTATAGGAAACAATAACGTCAATATAAACATTAAATTTCAATTCAATACTATGATCTTCACTGGCGTAAATCCATCACAAGAAACTGTGAGATTATCATCCGTATCTACGATCTCGCCTCCTTGCAGCAGTCTTATAATCGTTTTCTTAAATTCACTAAATTCAGAGTTGCCTCCAAAGTAAAATGAACAAAACACATTTCCACCTCCGTAACTATGGTTTTAATCTCAGGAAGCGTTGGTTCCTTTTGACCCGTCCCCTCATCGACATGATCCTTATTGGGCGTATCTTCATCCGGCTTCCGCGAGCCCAGCTTGTCGAGGAAGGAAAGGGATTATATCTTTGAAATAAAAAAGAGCACTGCGTTAACAGTGCTCTCAGAGTGTCGATAAAGTCCTTAGGACTTTTCGGCGCTTTTATTTTTATATGGTATAACTATCTGGAATGAGAGCCTTCACAACACGCTTTACGATATCTTTTGCCGCTTCCTCGATCGAAGAGCTGTTGATAGCAGCCTCGATTGGCAAAAAGGCTTGACCAATGATTTCTTGCGCAATGGCTTGGTCGTTGTCGTTCGTAGAACCAGCTGGTACCAATGCAAGAAGTCCCGCATCGTTTAGCAATGTGGCATAACCCGCGAGTTGCCGCACAGATTCACCTAAGCTGTTATCGATCAACATCGTATGATAGCCTCTCGCTACCAACTTTTTCTCGACTTCTTTCGCAAGAGCCGTATTGCCTACAACTGAACCAATAAGCCAAAGCGTTAATGGCTGCTGTCCTTTTTGCTGGGCACGAACATCTCGTGTGATTTCCGTATCCATTCGGTCAACAATGTAAGAGCTTTGAAGAGCTTCATCAATGACGCCGCAAGCGGATGTCATATTTGTTACACGATCGATGAGAATAAATCCACCGATGCTTTTATTTTTTTCAAACTTATCAAAAACAATACCATCCGATAATGAAATTTCACATTTAGCCAATTCATTCTTAACCACATGATCGGCTGTAACCGTATTGCCTGTATTCACATCAATTTTGTAATTGATTGCCGTCACCGTACCAGGAAGAATCTTAGTACCAACTTTCACCAGAACATCTTTGCCCGGCGTCAGGACAGAATCATCCATCCAAAGAATCGTGGCGCTAAAGCTGTCAGCTTCTTGAAGCTGATTGTCCTTCGTAAACACACAACCTCTTGAAACGTCGACTTCGCGATCTAATTGAATAGTGACAGGTTGTCCCGCATGAGCCGAATTCCTGTCTTGATCTGTTACTAAGATTCGCTTGACCTTTGCCTTCTCATGGCTAGGCAGAGTTGTCAGTTCATCGCCAACTGCGATGCTCCCGGCTTCTATCTGGCCTTGGAATCCGCGGAAGGTGTGGTCCGGTCGGCATACTCGCTGAATGGGCATCATGAATGGCTTCACTTCATCGCTTGCATGAACATCAACACTCTCCAAATACGGCAGCAAAGCAAGCCCCTTGTACCAAGGCGTATTAGGCGATTTCTTCGTAATGTTATCCCCTTCTGTTGCAGAAACAGGGATTACCTGAATGCTCTCAAACCGGAATTCAGTGGTAATGCGAGAGAATTCTTCTTTAATTTCATCAAATTTATCCGAATCAAAATCCACCAAATCCATTTTGTTTACTGCCAAAACCAGATGCTTAATCCCCATAAGGGCGCAAATTCGGGTATGACGCTTCGTTTGAGTAATAATCCCTTTAGTAGCGTCCACCAGAATAACGGCAAGATCAGCAAAGGATGCGCCTACGGCCATGTTGCGTGTATATTCTTCATGCCCTGGCGTATCCGCTACAATGAACGAACGGTTATCCGTTGTAAAATACCGATAAGCCACGTCAATCGTAATCCCCTGCTCACGTTCCGCCATCAGCCCGTCAAGAAGCAAGGAGTAGTCAATTTTGCCGCCACGGCTGCCCAGCCTGCTGTCCAGCTCGAGCGCTCTCTCCTGGTCGGCGAACAAGAGCTTAGCCTCATAAAGCATATGTCCAATCAAGGTGGATTTTCCGTCATCCACACTTCCACAAGTAATAAACTTAAGCAGACTCTTCATCTTAGAAATAGCCCTCCCGTTTGCGTCTTTCCATACTTCCCGCTTCTTCCTGGTCGATAACCCTTGTTGTCCGTTCGGAGGATACCGCACCAAGCGTTTCTTCGATGATAGCATCCAGCGTGTCTGCCTCTGACGGGGCACCGCCAGTCAGCGGATAGCAGCCTAATGTGCGGAACCGCATCTTTGCCATTTCAATCTTCTCACCTGGCTCGAGCTTCATTCGCTCATCATCTATCATAATCATCTGCCCATCACGGTTGACGACAGGCCTTTCTTTCGCAAAGTAGAGGGGAACAATATCAATGTTCTCTCTGCGAATGTATTGCCAGATATCTTTTTCCGTCCAGTTGGAAATCGGGAATACGCGCATGCTTTCACCCTTGTTAATTCTGGTGTTGAAAAGCTTCCACATTTCCGGCCGCTGATTTTTCGGATCCCAGGCATGATTCTTATTACGGAATGAGAAAATCCGCTCCTTCGCACGTGATTTTTCCTCATCACGTCTTCCGCCGCCAAAAGCAGCTGTAAATCCATATTTGTCCAAGCCTTGCTTCAGGGCTTGGGTTTTCATAATATCCGTATATGCGGAACCATGATCAAATGGGTTGATCCCTTGCTCGATCCCTTCCTGATTGGAGTGAACAAGCATTTTGATTCCGAATTCTTTCGCCTTGCGGTCGCGGAATTCAATCATCTCTTTGAACTTCCACGTTGTATCGATATGCAGGAAAGGAAACGGCGGCTTCTCTGGATAAAATGCTTTCAGCGCCAAATGCAGCATCACAGAGCTATCCTTGCCGATCGAGTACAACATCACGGGATTTTCACATTCCGCCGCTACTTCTCGAATAATATAAATCGCTTCAGCCTCGAGTTGATCCAGATGTGTTGTTGCATCTATGGAATCAAGCATCAAATTGTCCATGAAAAAGTGCCTCCCTTTAATCCTTACTAAATCTATAGACTATATTCTATATGGTATCAGATTTTCACTTTTATGCAAAGTGGAATAAAGTATTTTCTTTTATTTTTTTGAGCCATTGACTGGTTCAAGTCGGCATCTGAAGCTCAAAAACAAGCAAAAAAAGGACGGATCGAGTGAGATCATCTCGATGGCGTCCTTTTGCTTCAGTATCATAAGGTCACTTCTTCGCCTTATAAAACTCATGAATAAAGCTTCATCAACGCCCTTTTCTCAATCCGCGAAACATAACTCCGGCTGATACCCAGCTCCATCGCAATCTCCCGCAGCGTCCGCTCATCCCCACCATGATCCAGGTCGAACCGGCCACGGATCACTTCCTGCTCCCGCTCGTCGAGTATATCGAGGTTCCGGTAGATCTTGCTCTTCTCGATCTTCAGTTGCACCCGGTCAACAACGTCGTCAGCCTCTGTGCCCAGGATGTCGATCAACGTAATTTCATTACCTTCTTTATCTGTACCAATTGGGTCAAGTAGAGAGACGTCTTTCCTAGTCTTCTTCAAAGAGCGTAAATGCATAAGTATTTCATTCTCAATACAGCGAGCAGCAAATGTAGCCAACTTTGTTCCTTTTCCTGTTTGAAAGCTTTCGATCGCTTTGATTAATCCGATTGTCCCGATGGAGATCAGATCTTCGGGGTCTTCTCCGGTATTGTCGAATTTTTTGACAATGCGAACACGATCCGATGTAATTTTTATCTCTAGCTATAGATTAAATCTATGCGAGGACGCCCAACTGGGTTCATCTCATGGCAAATTTCCTTTTCGAGTTTGTGAAGACAAACCGATGTAACCAAATAACGCACCAGATAGCGGACAAAAGAAAAGCCTTGATGGTCACGAGGATCATCAAGGTTCAAGAATTAATAATACACAACTATTTCAACAGTACACAGCAAAGGTTTATCCTCTTTCTTCGGTTTTACGTTTAGGCTTTGTGAGTTCTTTATTTCCTCATGCCCAGTTCTCTATCTCCTAGCCACCAGCTCCCCCAATCATCCCTCTCTTCGACTTAACTTAAGGATGAAATCCTGCGAATTCATGAGTCTGAGTGAGGAAACTGAATCATTACGAGGGAACCAATGATCTAGTCTTGATCCTAATTCACATTGGTTACCGCATCTTACGGCTTTCAGCAGCCTCATAACTAAACTTTCCGCTGTTGAACCCCAATCGTGCAATAGGTTTGTGAAAAATGACAAAGACCCGCTTCTTGTTCGTCAACCATACCGCTTAGATCTATTTTTGCGGTTACAGTATTGTGAACGGTTCTAAACGCTCTGTGTGAAATGACGTTGCTTACGGTGAAAAAATTGTCCCTTTCGATGGGACGGCATGCATACAGACGCAAATAGCTGGGCCGTTCCGTTAACGACCATTTGCCGGCCTTCGGCTGATGATTCAATCACATCATTGGCCTCCGTGCCTAGCATATCAATCAGGGTAATCAGCCTTAATCAACGCGAATGCGGAAGACAACAGGATAGGAGCTGCGCACCTCTCTCGTTCGGATAACTAACATCTCTTCGGTCCTTTCCCATATCGGCTTCTCATCAAACCCTAATACATCGATTTCGCGAATGATGCCGTGGAATAGGTGTGCCCGTTCCTTCAACGATTTGATCTTCACGACCCCATCGTCCGGATAAGACAGAACATGTGCATACAAAGCGCTCCCCTTCATTGTGAACCTGATGTCTTCGGTGGTGAATAGCTTCGCCTTTCCATCCGTGAACTGCCCTTCCTCCACAGCCGTAGGCCCTTCGCCGAACGTTCGCCAGAATGTCGTGCTGTAGATCGCCTCACCATTCTTCTTTAGCCAGCCGCCGATATCGAGAAGAATTTGACGGTCGCCTTCCGGAATCGTACCGTCGGCTTTGGGTCCAACGTTGAGCAACAGGTTGCCATTCTTGCTCACCACATCAACGAGATCCTGAATAATCTCTACGGACGATTTGTAATCCATTCCCTCCACATAGCACCAAGAATTACGCGCCGCGGCGGTGTCGGTCTGCCAATAGAACGGCTGCAGATCGTCGAACTGGCCCCGTTCGATATCAAGAACCGCAGAACCGAACTTGAAAGCATCGTGCTTGTAATTGATAATGCCTTGATATCCCCACTCGGCCGCGCGATTGTAATAGTACGCCGCGAATTTCTTGAGGTATGGCTTGAAGGCTGCCGTATGGATCCACCAATCGAAGTAAAAGACTTTCGGCCGGTAATTGTCGACCAATTCGCAGCACCTAAGCAGCCAATCCTCCAAATATTCCTTAGTCGGCGGAGAACCGTACAAATCCTGATGATCAGGTTCCGCCATCGAAGGCCAATAGAAATCACCGCATGCAAGCGGTTCGCGGATGTCCGACTCAAAAGTTTTGCCATGCGACATGAAGAACCAATGTTCGGCCCGGTGGGACGACACGGAAAAAACTAATCCCCGTGCCTCAACAGCCGATTTGAGCTCTGCCAGCACATCTCGCCTAGGTCCCATCTCGAATGCGTTAAATCTGGACAGCTCGCTCTTGTACATCTGAAAGCCATCGTGATGCTCCGCAACCGGCATGACATACCGTGCTCCCGCTTGCTCGAATAATTCGGCCCATTCGTCCGCATAAAACTTCTCCGCCTTAAACAGCGGTATAAAATCTTTGTAGCCAAACGTTTGATGGTCGCCGTACGTCGCGCGGTGATGTTCAAATTCTCGTGTGCCCTGGATGTACATATTTCGCGGGTACCACTCATTGGCGAAAGCCGGTACGGCGTAGACTCCCCAGTGAATAAAAATGCCAAACTTTGCGTCTTTGTACCAATCCGGAACACGGAAACCGCTGAGCGAATCCCAGTCGTCGCTGAAGTTGCCCGATGCGACCTCCTCGTCAATTCGTTTTAAATATACGTTTCTATCCATCTTTATACTCCTTTCGCATGTGCTATAATCCAATCATAGCCACCCGAAATAGCGCGGGATAGAGGGAAGTGCGACGTCCATCTGGACAAAGATGTCGCAATGATACAGATAGGAGGGCTTCCAATGGGGCATCCAATGATTCTATTAGATAATCTGGATCTCAAGATCATGCTTGGGAAGCTTGTTTTGAACGTGCTATATATTAAATCGGGGTTCTTCCACCAGTCAATGCCCGAGCATCGTCACAGTAACGGCAGTTTTGAGCTCCATTACATTCCGTCCGGCCACGGACGCCTGATTGCAGAAGGAAGAGAATTCCCGCTGTCACCCGGCATTTTATACATGACAGGACCGGGAATCGGCCATGAGCAGATCACCGATCCGTCCGACCCGATGTTTGAGTATTGTATTTTTTTCGAGGCGCTCCCTAGCGGTCGCCATTACCGTGAGCCGTTGTACTGGAGAAGCGGAGTCGATTCCGAGGATATCGGCGAAATAGCGAGATTATTCTTGGACACGCCATTCTGGATTGGACAGGACAGCCAGCAATTGCAGCATGTGTTCGAGAAGCTGGCTTGGGAGATAAACGCCCGCTCTATTGGCTATCGGCGCAGCATAACGATCCTATTGGAGCAGATCGTCATCGGTCTAGTCCGGGACTATACGAACAATAGGCCGACGCTGCAGACTGCACCGCTGAAGACGCTGGATGATAAACGAATGGTATTGATCGAGAACAACATCTTGTATAACTATAAACACATCACGATAAAAACGCTTGCCGATCAGCTCGGCCTTAGCATCAGGCAAACCGAACGTGCGGTTCACAAGCAATTCGGGATGTCCCTGCGTGAAAAACTGCTAGAAGCCCGTCTGCAGGAAGGGGCTCGCTTGCTTGATGCAACCTTGATGACAATCGGCGCAATTGCCGAAGAAGTCGGATATCATTCCGCCGAGTCGTTCACATCGCATTTTAAAAAACGGCACGGGGTAACGCCCAGCACTTATCGGGCACGAACCCGAACAAACCCCGAAGATATTCGCTTCGAGCGTGATTAAAGCCTGTTGCGGTTGTCCATGAACGTGGCCGTCTTAAGGGAAGTACGGAAGTATTTAACTTTCCAACAGGATGCAGCGACCCAATCATGTCTATATCATTAGGGTCTGCTTAATTTTCATTTCAGCGGCGACCTTCATGGTCGCATCCGCTTCATGGATCCAGAACATATTTTCACCCAACCTCTTAACAGCTAGTTTGCTGTTAAAAAAAGACAATCCACATTAAAGAATGGATTGTCTTTTCAATGTTCTTTTGACCCCGCCATGATCCAGGCCGAACCGGCCGCGTATTACTTCCTGTTCTCGTTCGTCGAGGATATCGAGGTTGCGGTAGATCTTACTTTTCTCGATCTTCAGCTGCACCCGGTCCACGACATCATCGGCTTCCGTGCCGAGGATGTCAATCAATGTAATCTCGTTGCCTTCTTTATCCGTACCAATCGGGTCATGCTAGGATACAACCTTGCGTGTTTTCTTAAGCGAACGTAAATGAATTTTTTAGGACGGTATATATTTCTATTATGCTAATTACTTCGACAACTTACGAAATACTTGATAACTCCGATCTGCGCAACTGGAGATGGTAATGGGATCAAAACCAATTAAATCAGCAAACAACGTATTGTTTAATGGGGCAGTCCAATAAGAAGGAATAGCTTCTGCCCCTAATAAAGCCCCCATAATTGATCCAACCGTAGCGCCATTACAGTCTGTATCCCAACCACCTAATACCGAAGTAGTGACGGATCTCTCAAAATCTCCATCACCAAATATCAAAGAAGCAGCAACAAGCGCAGCGTTATTATTCGTATGAACGGGGTTATAGTGTTTAAATGATTCCCAAACCCGTGCTACAAGCGTAAGCTGGTCGTTCGTGGATGTAGCAATTTCTACTGCCTTATTAATATCTTCTGCAAGCCGGGATGTCGCTGGAATTTCGCTAAGACCAATCTCAACAATTCGGCGTGGATCTTTTTCTACAAAAGCCGCGGAAATCATAGCCGCTACAAACATAGCCCCGTATATGCCATTCTTTATATGTGAGAATGAAGCATCCCGCCAAGCCAGCTCTGCAGCAAGCTCCGGTCTTCCGGCTACTCCGTATGCATATCCGTCTACCCTAATTTGAGCCCCAATCCATTCTCGATATGGATTCAAATGCATACGAACCCATTCCAGCTTGTTCTTCCAATCCTCTGGTCTGTCAGCCCTAACATGAGAAGTGATTTGAGAAAAATTCAAATAAGCTTGCGTTTCAGCTGTGCATACTTGAGAGTAGGTGAGCTTATTGTGCCAAAGCTTGCCGATATCCCATGAATCCCACTCGAGCCCTTTCTCTTCTAACATCATTAATCCAAGAACCGTATAACGGATATCATCATCGGTTTCCATAAAAGCAATACGTTCACGTGTGCTTTTCAAACCGTAATGAGCCAGTTCCAATCCTAATGCCTTAGCTCCTGGCGATTCAATCGGAGTATACCCTTTAATAGGCCATGCACCTGCTCCTTCAAACCAGCGTTGTATATTCCTCCATCCAGGATTATCCTTGGTTCCGGCCATGAATGGCCAGCATTCCAATGGCTTGCCTAGGGCACAGCCAACACTTCTACCCAACCACGCCCCTTTAAATTTATTGCGCCACTCCTGTTCCGACCATCCTGTTTGCAAGCTGCGAGGACCTTCCGGGCGAAGCCTGCGGATATGCTCCAGATCTGACGGTTCCTCGTAAGGGAAGTCTGAACGAACCTGCAGCTTAGATAACTCTTGGTACAAGCTTATAAGCTGTCGTTCATTGTCTCCCGCTTCCTCTACTTTCTGATCAAATCCCTTTGTCTTGCAACCTTCTTCCGTTCTTTGAACAACTTCTTCTTTAACGAGCGATTGTAATAGATCCCAGCCTGCCATTAAGTTTTCCTTCCCTTCTTTGGTACATTTACTATCGATCATATATAAAAACACGGCAGTTGGCTTCCCAATTCAAAGTTCTTCATTCTCAAAAATTGCAACTCCAGAATATTTGCTTCTATAGTTCATAGGTGATACCCCTTCCGCTGCAGCAAACAAACGATAAAAAGAAGAAACGCTCTGAAATCCGCTTGCAAAACAAACCTCCGTAATGGACAGATCTGCTCTGATAAGAAGACGTCGAGCTTCAGTGAGGCGAAGTAATAACAAATATTCCTTAAAGCTTCTCCCTAATACTTCTTGAAATAATCGCGATACTCTTGAGGGGCTTATTTTAAGCACATTAGCAAGCTGATTTAAATCTAAAGGTTCATTAAAGTTACTGTTCATATAGTCGGAAAGCAGCCGAAACTTCGAAAAAGCTACAGCGAGCTTCTTCCAGGCTTCCGGGTCGGTTTGTGAACAATAATGTCGAAGGATATGCGAACAAAGCTGTAACAAAAGTCCTTTTACCATGATCTGATATCCTTCCTGTTTGCTCTCAAGCTCGCTCCAGATGCTCTTCATTATTGAGAACATCTTTTTAGACAACTCGTTTACTGCCGGAATAAGGTTCTGAAAACGCTCTGAAGGTATAGAGAAAGGAAGCAAAAGACGCTCATCCTCCACCAATAATAGGTTTGGATCAAAATTAATAAACAAAAACGTGCTGGGATTATGCTCTGCCGAACGAGCGATGTGCATCTCCATATGATTAACAATAAAGATATCTCCTTGAACGACGGAATACTTCTTAGACCCGAAATAGAACTCTCCTTCGCCGGATATACAACATCCAATCTCCAAACTTGTGTGATAATGAAGAGGCTTTTTAATCGATTCAGGGATCCATATAAACGCATTAACCGGAATTTCGTGCTCATAGTCGATTTGTAAGCGCACTTAAGTTACAACTCCCGTTCAAAGGTGATTTATAGTGTATTGTTGATTCAACCTGCTTCGTGGGTCTATTACCATCATATCAAGGAGTTATTTCTTCTCAACCCCTGAATTCATCATATAAGAAATAAAAAAACAGCAGCCGAAAATGACTGCTGTCGCGTTACATCTTGAACACTAGTTTCGTTCCCCAGTCCGAATTGATCATCTCCACCGCTTCCTTGAAACGGAGGATAGCTCTTAATGACGTACGATCGAGTCATACACTTTGACTTTACACTAAACCCACACCTATCATGAAAACGGGGCTGAACATCATGTCAGCTCCCCTTGTGTTGTATTGAATTTAAATCCTTTGGGTTGTTCTGATCTCTAAATGAGCCATCAATTCCAGTTAAAAGCCCAAAAATGCTAATAGTGAGCCTAACGTTAGCCAATCCGTTTATAATTGAAAATCATCAAATCGTCTCAAATCCGTCCCCTATTACCATATACAGATATTCTTTTGCTAATGAGCATCTTTCCAAAAATAAAGAAAAACCCTTGATTCACAAGGGTTTTGAATACTTTATTATGGTGGAGCCCAGGGCTCGAACCCCTGACCTCTTCGCTACTTTAATTGGTTCAAACAATCAGTATCACTTCTTCGCCTTATAAAACTCATGATAAAGCTTCATCAGCGCCCTCTTCTCAATCCTTGACACATAACTCCGGCTAATACCGAGCTCCTTCGCAATTTCCCTTTGCGTCCGCTCATCCCCAACCTGCCGCGGATCACTTCCTGCTCCCGCTCATCGAGTATATCGAGGTTACGGTATATCTTGCTCTTCTCGATCTTGAGTTGCACCCGGTCCACAACATCATCGGCCTCCGTGCCGAGGATGTCGATCAAGGTAATTTCGTTGCCTTCTTTGTCCGTACCAATAGGGTCATGCAAAGAAACGTCTTTCCTAGTCTTTTTCAAAGAGCGTAAATGCATAAGTATTTCATTCTCAATACAACGAGCGGCAAAAGTGGCCAACTTTGTTCCTTTTCCTGTTTGAAAGCTTTCGATCGCTTTGATTAATCCGATTGTCCCGATGGAGATCAGATCCTCAAGATCTTCCCCCGGTATTATCAGACGTTATGAACACAACCCAATGTAATTTAAGTTTTACAACTGATACATCACCCTAAACACCATCGCCGTACGGCTAGCGAGCTGTAATTCGAGCTTACCAGCCGCCCATTTGAACTGCGAGCGCAGTCCAAAACCGCCAAAACGCGCGTCGTCCGTATCAAAAATCAGTTCAACAGGCGTTGAGTCAAAACTGACAAATTTCGTGTCCGTCGGATGGAAATTGAAAGCAAAGAGTAAATCGCCCTTCTGGTAGGCTAGCAATTTATCGTCGTTTTGAATCCACTTCTGTTGCAGGCTTGCGGTCTTCTGTAAAAATTTTGAATCGTGCTCCAGCGCAATCATCGCATTGTCAAAGCCGAGCAAATACTGAAAGCGAAGCTCTGGATTGGTCGCAAGCGACCATTGCCGCCGCGCATGGTCAAACGAGTCGCCATTACCCTCGCGCGGAAAATCGAGCCATTCGGGATGGCCAAATTCATTGCCCATAAAGTTCAAATAGCCCTCGCCTGCAAGCGAAAAAGTGACAAGCCGCAAAACTTTATGTAGCGCGATCGCACGGTCAATAATCAGCGACTGCGAATGAACATCCATCGAATAGTAGATCTCAGCATCCGCGAGCCACATCATGAGGGTCTTGTCGCCGACAAGCGCCTGATCGTGACTTTCCACATAGCCGATATTTTTCTCTCCTGGCCGCCGCGTCGTCAGCTCCCACCAAAGCTCCATCAGGTCCAGCTGATCATCCGATTTCGTCTTGAGCTGCTTGATCCAGTAGTCAGGAATGCCCATGGACAGACGATAGTCAAATCCAATGCCACCATCAGCCAGCGGGAGCGCCATACCTGGCATCGCAGACATATCTTCAGCAATCGTCAGCGCTGATGGATTGACCTCGCGGATCAGCTCATTTGCGAGCATCAGATAGATGATTGCCTCGATGTCCTTATCCATTGAGAAGTATTTCTCATAGCTGTCAAAGCCGGTCCCGAGCCCATGATGGTGGTAAAGCATACTCGTCACGCCGTCAAAGCGGAAGCCGTCAAAATGATAAACTTCGAGCCAAAATTTCAGATTCGATAGCAGAAAATGAATGACCTCGTCCTTTCCATAGTTAAAAAGCTTTGTGTTCCAAGCCTCGTGCTCTCCGCGATCGCCCTCGTGGAAATATTGCGACGTCGTGCCGTCAAATAAATTCAGTCCTTCGCCCACATTTTTCACCGCGTGCGAATGGACGACGTCTAATAGGACACGCAGCCCCAGCCCGTGCGCTGTGTCGATCAATTCCATCAGTTCGTCAGGCGTTCCAAAACGGGAGCTGATTGCATAAAAATTTGATACCTGATAGCCGAAGCTCGCGTAGAGCGGATGCTCCATAATCGCCATTAGCTGGATCGTGTTGTAGCCAGCTGCCTTGATCCGCGGCAGCACATCGCGCGTAAATTCCTCGTAACTATTGATCTTATGCTCCTCTGAAGAGATACCAATGTGTGACTCATAAATCAGCGGTGCTTCAGTTGACAGGTCGGGCGCGGCATTTTTGAACTGATAGGTTGGCTGCATAATCACACCATCAAATTGATAATTATCATTTTGTATGGCGTAGCTGATGTAACTCGGCACGCGATAGAGCGGCTCACCATCCACGATCAGCTGAACCTTAACCTTCGAGCCGATTGGTAGACTGCCCGGCATGCGCAGCTCCCAAACACCGCCATTCAGCCGCGTCATCTCGTGCGAAAGCCCATTCCAGCCGTTGAAATCGCCGACCAGATACATCATCTCCGCATTCGGCGCCCATTCACGGAAAGTCCAGCAGTCGCCGTCCTGATGAAAACCGAAATATTTGTAGCCATTCGCAAAATCCGAAAGTGTCTGATTTTCACCACTCAACAGCCGATTTTTCGTCCGCTCAAATTCCGACATCCGCAGCCGCAAGTCTCCCTCAAACGGTGCCAGCCACTGGTCAATCTCCAAAATTTTTAATGATTCGTTTATCGTCACAACTTCCATAGTCACACCTCACTATTGTATCTATGGTACATTTGCAGCATCTCTTGGTGCGTTCTCTCTTGCTCTATAAAGAATTATTCGCCCAGTAGTTAAACACTCCTGCCCTTAACATTAATTCAATAAAAATGGGAGCTCATCAAATGATCTTTACAATAGATTTCCTCGAAAGCATTGACATCAAGTTTCATTTGATCTATATGATGTAAAGTATTGGAAAATGGAGGAGATAAGATGTCTCATACAAAAGTTCAGGGAGCAAGAGTTGTGGAAACAAAAGCTGTGGAAATAAAAGTTCTGGGCATAAGAGCTGTGGGAATAAAAGTTGTGGAAGTAAGTCTAGCGGAACTTCAACGACAGTTGTAATTATTGTTATTCTGCAAAAATTGGCTTTCGGTCAACTAATCAAGCGTGTCGGCCGTATCAGGTAGAAATAAAAAAAAGAGCATCTTTTTCAATTTGCTCAATGTGCTCTCCGAAATAAAGTTCAACTTCATCCTTAACGACAAACAGGATCATTTGATGGGCCAATGCCTTTAGACCGCTAGTCCACTCCGGGACGGATTGAGATTTGGTTGCTTCGATCATCTCAACATGAGAATGAAGTAACTTCTTTTAGAACTCCTTTATAGCGTTCAATTCAAATCTGCTCATTTTCTAAATATCGTTATCTATGAAAATACTCTAATGAGAAGTACAAATTTATCCTAATTCTGCGAAGAATACAAAAAAGCCGCATATCATGCGACTTTTAAATAAAATACTATTTTTACTTGGTCATCACCTTTCTCATTCTTTTTACATGAAGCGTGATATTCAAACTTTCCGGGATTTCATAAAGTTTTTATGTCCTTGACCAAAATCGATTGCAACTTTCCCCGTCTTTCGAGCTATCTTTGGTGCTAGAATAACAGCATTTACGCCTGCTGAAATGAGTACTAAATCAAATTTGTTTTTCAGCACCTCAACTTCCTCTAATACCCGATTAGTCTGTCTATAATCCGAAAATAATATGGTTCCTGTTATATTTAAACTATATTTATTAACGAGTACTTGTTTCATTTTATTTGCGTGTTGTGAAATGAGAAGAATTCTTCTGTTTTTCAGAACGCCCCAAAAAGCATTGTATTTAGGAATATAGCGATTAATACAGGCATCACATGTAAAACGTGGTGAGAGATTAAAATGAGTGAAAACTTTGTTTGTTAAAATTCTTTTAAGTCTCTTTGGAGCATGAATTCTGTTATCGTTAAATGGTAGAATGCCTACAACATTTGCATTTCTAATCCCTTGAACAAGCTCATTTCTTAGACGAATATTAGGTAAATTCACACCTTTCTCTCCATGATTGGCCCTTATTGTCCAAGGTTCTTTCAGAACATCGCGTATGGGCCATACCGAGTTTTGTGCTAAGCAAATATTCTCTCCATCGCCAATTCTAACCAATGAAAAAGGTTTTCTACGGTCTAAAGCATACTTCACCTTTTCCAAAACTTGTTTCCACGTGAGATATTTATTCGTATATATCCCTCTCTCTATAATTTTTTTAATAAATACTACTCTGACATATTTCATAATTAATGTATGTTTAATTGAGTGAGATGAGATAAACCAGAGCACATTTTAAACTGACGAGTATGTTCCTGTTGATTCCTGGCTTTTAGCATGTCTTATTTCCTAATTACTTCATTAATCCCCCCGATATGTCTAATTAAAAAGGCCGCCGTCGCCGGCAGCCTTCATACTTAACTTATTTTTTAGCTTCTAGCTCAATCTTTGTCTGTGTATGATCCACGAAGTCCTCAACATCCTTCATCACAGCCTGCTTTTTCTTAATTGCTTGATCTTGTGTAATGTCGCCTTTTGTTTGTGCAGCTTCGATCTTGGAGGTATAGTCAGACATTAATGTATTATTATCAACCAATTCCCTGCTCCCTCAATTAATTCACTTCTTCGCCTTATAAAACTCATGATAAAGCTTCATCAACGCCCTTTTCTCAATCCGCGAAACATAACTCCGGCTGATACCCAGCTCCTTTGCAATCTCCCTCTGCGTCCGCTCATCCCCACCATGATCCAGGCCGAACCGGCCGCGGATCACTTCCTGCTCCCGCTCATCGAGTATATCGAGGTTGCGGTAGATCTTGCTCTTCTCGATCTTCAGTTGCACCCGGTCAACGACATCATCGGCTTCAGTACCGAGGATGTCGATCAAGGTAATTTCATTGCCTTCTTTGTCCGTACCAATAGGGTCATGCAAAGAAACGTCTTTCCTAGTCTTCTTTAAAGAGCGTAAATGCATAAGTATTTCATTCTCAATACAACGAGCGGCGAATGTCGCGAGCTTCGTCCCCTTACCCGTCTGAAAACTTTCGATCGCTTTAATTAGCCCGATGGTACCGATCGAGATTAGGTCCTCGAGATCCTCGCCTGTGTTATCGAATTTTTTTACAATGTGCGCGACTAACCTCAAATTATGTTCAATCAACAGATTGCGCGAATGCGCATTGCCTTCTGCCATCAATTGCAGATGCTTCATCTCTTCCTCTTCATGAAGCGGCTGCGGAAAAGCATTATTTTTCACGTACGATACGAGCAGCGACAGCTGCTTAATGAACAAAGCAATTGCAGCAAACAGTCCCATATTCCTGCACCCCCATAAGCTGGATTACCAGGGGCATGACATACCACTGGTTCACGATGAAGTCGGTTCTACATTGTATGTAGGCCACGGCCTAGAAGTGCATGTACGTAGAAATTCGTCGAATGACATCTGTTTGGCTTTTCCTCAAATCGGGTAAACTACCTCAAGACCAGTAGCAGAGTGACGTGCAAAAGGAGGCTGTCTAACATGAGCAAAAAGAAGCACGATGATGAACATAACGAAATGTATAATGAAACATCCAATACCGTTGCAGGTATTAATACGCCAAAGAACCATGAAAGCTCAGGACCTCTGGATATGGTCAGCGATGCTGTTGAAGAAATCGTCGATCATGTTCAAGAATCATTTGATAGCCACTATGAGGAGCTTCCTACTCATAAACACCAATAATCAAGTTTAGGCTGTTCCCAAGCGGAGCAGCCTTTTGCCTATACATCACTTACATAGAGTATTGATTAGCAAAATGGGGCAGTATAACTTCATCCACACAAGTCCCATTAATCCATCACTATAGATGACCTTTTTGATCTTTACGAAAAAGTTGTCATTGACAAAAAAAGTTGCACTGGTACAATAAATTTATAGCAACATTCAGAACATTCCTACATACACCTATGTATGTGGTTTTTTTTACAAAATAAGTTGCACTAAGGCAACATTATTAGTCTAAGGAAAAGACAAGAGGTGATTCACGATGGTAGGACCATCTGCTACAGGCTCGCAAGATGATGCTTGGAGAACAAAAGGCTCTCAGCCTTCTCTCCCCGAGGTGCATGGCTCGCTCCGTATTCCAATGAAAGGCTCATGGCTTAAAAAATTCCTCGCCTTCGCAGGACCAGGTTACTTAGTTGCTGTAGGCTACATGGATCCAGGAAACTGGGCCACGGATATTGCAGGAGGTGCCATGTTTGGCTACACCTTACTGTCTGTTATCCTCATTTCCAATCTGATGGCGGTCCTTCTGCAGGCATTGGCAGGCAGGCTTGGGATTGTAACAGGCCGGGACTTGGCGCAGGCTTGCCGCGATCATTACAGCAAACCAGTCGTATTCGGGCTCTGGATCCTATGTGAGCTCGCGATTGCAGCTTGTGACTTAGCCGAGGTTATTGGCTCAGCCATCGCGTTAAATTTATTATTCGGAATCCCGATCATATATGGGGTCATTATAACCGTACTTGATGTCTTTATCGTACTGCTGCTTCAGAACAAAGGCTTCCGTTATATTGAGACCTTGGTTATCGTTCTTATTTTCACGATTGGCGCATGTTTTATTACGGAGATTTTCTTCGCTAAGCCAGACACATCCGCCTTATTTGCTGGATTTATTCCTAGTCATCACATCATAATGGATCCAACTATGCTATACATCGCGATCGGTATTCTCGGTGCAACGGTTATGCCGCATAACCTGTATCTGCATTCCTCTATCGTTCAAACTAGGCGCATCGAGCAAACAGAGCTTGGTAAACGTGAAGCGATAAAATATGCAACATGGGATTCTACAATTGCTTTGTTCTTTGCCCTGTTTATCAATGCTGCCATTCTGATCATCTCTGCTGCAACCTTTAACAAAGCGGGCATGACCGAGGTAGCTGACATTAGCGAGGCTTATGATTTGTTGACACCTTTGCTTGGAACAGCAGTTGGCTCGGTCTTGTTTGGAGTTGCTCTCCTTGCATCCGGTCAAAACTCTACCTTAACGGGCACTCTAGCCGGCCAGATCGTCATGGAGGGATTCCTGAACATTCGGATTGCCGCCTGGCTCCGCCGCTTGATGACACGGCTCATCGCCGTTATTCCAGCCGTCATCGTAACAGCCATATACGGAGAAAGTGGTACAACGGATCTCCTGATCTTAAGCCAGATTATCTTGTCATTCCAGCTCTCCTTTGCCGTCATTCCTCTCATACAATTTACAAGTGATAAGAAGAAAATGGGTACGTTCGTTAATCCACTCTGGGTAAAGCTGCTAGCCTGGTTCGTAGCCATAGTCATTATTGGACTGAATGCTTACCTGCTCTACAAAACCTTCTTCGGATAAAATAAAGCCTGTCATTACGAGTAATCGTAACGACAGGCTTTTCTCTTTATTTCGTGAAGACATGATTCCCGATCTTCACTGTTACTGGACGAGACTTCATCCACTTGGAATCGGTAAGTTTAGGGTTGTAAAAATACAATGCTCCATGCGTTGGATCTATACGCTTTGCAGCATCCTTTGATGCATCTAGTGCACTGACTGTTGGCATATCCCAGAACTGTCCGTTACTCACTACGCTGAAAGCGCTAGGTGCAAAAATAACGCCGCGAATTGTACCTGGGAAACCATTAGCCTTGGTACGATTCAAAATAACAGCAGCTACAGCGATTTTCCCTTTGTAGCTTTCACCTTTCGCCTCTGCATTCACCACTCTCGCCATTCGAGATAAGTCGGAGCGGTCAACCGTAACTTTATGCAGTGCATGCAGCGTAACGGAACCCGCAACACCATCAGCTTTCAGGCCTGCTCCCTTTTGAAAAGCTGCAACAGCCGATTTCGTCGAAGCGCTAAAGTATTTTGTAATTGAACCTTTATAATAGTCCAGCATGTAGAGTCTTTCCTGTAAATCTCCAACCTCACTACCTTTGCTGCCTACGGTTAATGATGCGGCTGAAGCCTGAAATGGCAGACAGAAGATCGATGCCATCAGCATCGTTAGAGCAAGTAATCCTAACTTTCGTTTCATCAAGCAAATCCCTCCAGAATGTAAATAGCCTAAGTTGTTCTTGGGCTCACGAGTATACCATAACTATCCTGAACATCATAATTAACTAGAATATTCTAATCTGTTCTAATATAATTCTCATTCTATGATGTTCTTCCATGAATATACTCGTTATTTAATATATAATTCGTATTATTATTAAGTTATCAGAGGGTTGAAATGATTATTAATATCTTTTAACTTTCCTTCAAGCCTCTTAAAATAACAAAAAAGCCTGCCGCTAATGCGACAGACTTTTCTTGGCTTACGCCTTGAAAACTGGATGCGAATGAATGAAAGTTAAGCAATTTATATCACTTGCAATTAACATGCAAGGTATTTTAGGATAAGCCCTCGACCGATTAGTATTCGTCAGCTCCACACATTGCTGTGCTTCCACCCCGAACCTATCAACCTCGTCGTCTTCAAGGGGTCTTACTAATTGGGAAA
>NZ_JBWDNV010000020.1:0-17892 GCF_056269375.1 Paenibacillus sp. J22R56 | reverse complement strand
AGATTTCCCAATTAGTAAGACCCCTTGAAGACGACGAGGTTGATAGGTTCGGGGTGGAAGCACAGCAATGTGTGGAGCTGACGAATACTAATCGGTCGAGGGCTTATCCTACAAAGTTTACGAAGTAAACTTACTTCGAAAGCATAAACATTGCCCGGTGTAAAAACCGATATATCGCTTAAGTTTCATTCATTCGCATCCAGTTTTGAAGGTGTAAAATTACACCTATTTATATGGCGGTCGTGGCGAAGGGGTTAACGCACCAGTCTGTGGCTCTGGCATTCGTGGGTTCAAGTCCCATCGATCGCCCCATTTTTCTTTAAAATTACATATAAGCGTTGGGGATTAGCCAAGCGGTAAGGCAACGGACTTTGACTCCGTCATTCCTAGGTTCGAATCCTTGATCCCCAGCCATTATGCGGAAGTGGCTCAGCGGTAGAGCATCGCCTTGCCAAGGCGAGGGTCGCGGGTTCGATTCCCGTCTTCCGCTCCAAATAACAAACACAAGATTACTTCAGAAATGAAGTGGTCTTTTTTATTTGTCTACAACCAACCTGTGGTTAATCATGCATAAAAAAACGCTGACCTTGAGTCAGCGTTTTAGCGTATCCGTGTTATTTTTTTCCTCTATATAAGTAGGTTACAACGAATATTCCAAGGATGAGTACAAGTGAAGCAATATAACTTCCTTCTGCTCCAAATGCTCCTCCAGATAAGTAAATAGGACCGTTATCCGTTACTTGAAGGACCGCTGGGACAGGATCGGTACCCGATACCTGAAAGCCATATACGTAGCCTTGAAAGAAGTTCCAACTCATATGAAGTCCTATCGGCCACCATAGTCCCCCGGTTAATTCACGTGCTACAGCGAATAGAATGCCAGCGAGGCATATATTAATGAAGGGATATGGCGTCTCAAACATACTTGGATTCAGACTGTGCATAAATGCAAAAATGATGGAGCTCACGATAATGGCCGGAGTCCGTCCATAATGATATTTAATGAGACCTTGTACATATCCACGTGAGAATAACTCTTCGGATAAGGCAACAAATGTGAATAAAACAATGCCATCTAATAAGGAAAGCCTCAAGGTTTGATTCCAAGTAGAAGCTTCCCAGCTAATGCCGCCTGCTGCCCAGATCAGAATAGCAGAGATGGACATAAGGATGAATCCTGCAAAAAAGCCTTGAGTAGCTAAAGTACCGCCAAATTGTTGTTTTAGGCCAAGAGACCAGCCATGCTTACGTTCAAACCATGCATACATGGCAAAGACAGAACCAATAAATGCGGCAATTTGTAAATACTGCGTCCAGCGTGCCCCAGTGATGGAAGTTACATCGTCCACACTAGCACCAGAGATGAGAGCGCAGATCGTATAAACGATAGCGCCAACCATTATGATAACAATAGGAATCAAGCCACTTAATACTATTTTTCCAGCCACGCTAAAAAACTTCTTAATAAGATTCACCTTCCTGTTTCAATTCATTAATTACATATTTATCCAAATCTACTATGAAATTATATCCTTCGGTTTATTTTGATGTCAATTCATTTTGTGTGAAAAATATACATTTCTTGCATAGGTCTATTGTGCTATGATGAGGGCAACTATGGATGGAAGCGCTTTTAGTAGATTGATCGATCATAAAGGAGCCGACACATGAGGAAACTCGTCATTGTGCTGCTGTCTGCCATTTGCCTGGTGCTGTTAGGGTTCACTCTATCTTCTTTTATTCAGGTGTTTCATTACAATTTAACAGCTCCTGCAAATGTGGGCAACACAAACAAAACCAGTTATCGGATCATTCTGATTACACAAGAAATGGACACGCCATTTTGGGATAAAGTCGAGGATGGTGCTGCCAAAGCAGCAGCTAAGTATGGCGCCGAATTAGCAGTATGGGGCAGCTATGGAACGAATCAGGAGGATTTTCTGAAAAATATGGAGATTGCTATCGCTTCAAAAGTAGACGGCATCCTCGTACAGGGCCTCAATACGGATGAATTCAATCAGCTTGCTACAGTGAAGGCTGCCAGTAACGGTATTCCGATCTTTACGATCGCTAACGATGTACCAATTGAGGACAGTTTACGCCGAACTTATATTGGTTCTGATCATTATAAGGCTGGTCAAATGATAGGAACGCAGCTGGCTGAAGATATCGGTAAGAAAGGGAAAGTTGTGCTGATGGTCTCCGACCGCCAGGAGGATTTTCAGAGCAGGCGTTTAGAGGGGATTCTAGATATATTAAAGTCCTATCCCGATATCGAGCCTATTACGGTAGTAGCAGGGGATACAAGGGAGAAGGTCGTTACGGCAACAAATGAGATTATGAATAAAGAGCCCAATCTAGCTGCTTTTGTATCTGTGACGGCGAATAATGCGAGTGCGATGGTGCAGGAGATCAGCAAGCGTGCGCAGCTTAGCAGGTTCCATATCTACTCGTTTGATGACAGCCCTGAGATTAAGACGCTGCTTAAGGAAAAAAAGATGAGCGGCATTATCGAGCAATCACCCGAAATGATGGGGGAGCTTGGCGTGCAGCTTATGGTGCAATGGCTAAAGGGTGAGACATTCCCCTTGAAGTATGAAGGGTATTATACCGATATTCGGCTTCTGAAGGCGGATGAGCTTCCATGAATACAGTCCAGAAAAAGATATTGTCACTGACCGCGATCGTCCTCTTTATTATGGTAGCCATTTGGTTCATTCTCACCTATTACAATCAGAAAATGCAGGACCAGTATAATGACATTTTACAACGCTACCTTCAAATGAATGAAGTGAGCGCTTCCAGTCAGCAGCTTGTTACATCGCTGAACAATTATATTCAAACACCATCCACTTCCAAACTGTCTAATGTAGAGGCTGATCGGCAAAGGCTGCTGGAGGCACAGCGGAATATTGCGGATCTGCGTAATAACAGCAATCAGTTTACACTTACGAATTACCTCAATCTAATAGATAGTTTAGTGGATTCAACGAATCGTTCCATACGGCTTCTAAGCGAAAAGAATAATGAAGAGGCTTTAAATGATTTCACGGAAGTAACGCGATTATCTAAATATATTTCGGAGATGACACTGACGCTGCTTGGTACGGAGCTTCAGACCTACGATCAGTTCTATCGAGGTATGATTACTCAATCGGTCGAACTGAAGAAGCTAGGGGTCTGGATGCTGGCACTAATTACATTTCTGCTCTTATTGTTTACGTACTGGTTCTCTCTAAGTATAACCCGGCCAATTCAGAGGCTGACACAAGCAGCCCGTGAGCTGTCACGGGGAAGATTTGATACCCATATCGAAATATATGCCAACGACGAGATATCCTTCCTAGCCAAAACCTTTGACAGGATGCGAGTCAATATTAATAATCTGATCTCCGAGATGCAGTATAAAGCACAGCTCGAGAGCGAACTGCAGCAAAACAAGCTTTTGCTGCAGGAAAGTCAGCTTCGAAGTCTGCAAAGCCAGATTAATCCGCACTTTTTATTTAATACACTGGATACGTTATCGAAGAAGGCTTATTTAGAAGGTTCAGTGGAAACAAGTGATCTTCTGACAAGTGTGGCGAGGCTTCTCCGCTACAATCTGAAGCGTCTTGATCGACCGGTCACCTTGTATGAAGAGGTACGCGTGCTGCGTGAATATATTTTTATCCAACAAACACGGTTTACCGATCGTCTTCGCTTTGAGGAAGAGGTAGATGAAGCCTGCTTGTCGATACAAATTCCTGGGCTTACCATTCAACCAATTATCGAGAATGCTGTTATTCATGCGATAGAGCCGCTCGAGCAGGGTGGTACCATTACCTTCCGTATTCTTGATGAAGGATCGAATGTCATGATCGAGATTGAGGATGAAGGAAGCGGCATATCAGAGGAGAAAATATCGCAGATCGTGGAGGATCGATTCAACTCGCAGGAGGGGGACGGACATTCAACCGGGATCGGATTTGGGAATGTAATCAGCCGCCTTCGTTTGTTCTACGGTCGAGAAGATATTATGGAGATTCAAAGCGAAGTCGGAAAAGGGACAAAAGTAATCTTGAAGCTGCCAAAGGTAAGGGAGGCCGGTTAACTAATGTATAAGCTGCTGATTGTTGATGACGAGCAGATTGAGCGGGAAGGCTTACAAGCCATACTTCAGCATGGACTTCCTGAGCTTGTTATCGAACAAGCGAAAAATGGGAAAATCGCGCTGCAGATGGCGGAAGAATTTCAGCCCGACCTCATATTAATGGACGTCAAGATGCCGGGTATCAATGGCCTAGAGGCAGTAGAACTGATTAATGCTAGTAACCCATCAATTAAGTTCATTATGGTTACGGCCTACGACACTTTCGATTATGCACGCAGGGCTATAAAGCTTGGAGTGAAAGATTATCTGCTCAAGCCAAGCAAAGCTTCGGAGATTGTAGCCACGGTGCAGCGTGTACTCCATTTAATCGAGGAAGAGCGAAAGACCGTTGAGACGACTGAGCAGCAGCGCTTTGCTTTGCAGAGAGTAATGCCGATCATCGAGACAGACATTGTTACGCAATTATTGTTTGATCATGTGCATGAAGTGCATTTGGATGAGCTGGTAGGGCTTCTTGGGGTCAGTACAGCGAATGAGAAATATGCGATGACCGTCTTGCTTCCGAATGGTTCTGAGAACTATTATTCAGCCATTAAAGAAAAGGTGAGAAACATGGGCAGCGGGTGGGTTGGCGCAATGTATGGCCGGCAAATCCCGATTATTGTATTCCCAGAGGCAGAACGGTCCGTCCGCTCTCAAGCGGTTACGATGGCACGCGAGCTGCTTGCTGTAGCAAAGTCTGATGGCCATGAAGGATGGTTCATCGGGATCGGCAATGTTTATGAATCATTGGATCAAATTCGACAGTCCTATCAGGAAGCCTTAATCGCCTCGATGGATCCAACACTGCCGGTAAAATATCGTTTTTATGAGGATACCCCAGTCCTTGGAGTTACACGTGACGGCTACCCAGTCAAACAAATTGAGCAGCAGCTTTTCGACCGGATTCGGCTTGGACAATGGGAGCAGGTTCGTACGGATATGATGGACTTTATCCGTCGCTATGAGAATGAAGGAGCGAATCTGCTGTATACCCAGCAGCGTGTACTTGAGCTGCTCTGGATTGCCTCTCGCGTTTTGCTGGAGATGGGCATTGAGATTGATACACCGCTTTACTCCTCCCAAGCCCAGGACTATAGGCAATTACGAGTGGAGTCAGAGCTGCTGCTTGAACGGATGAGACAAACCTTTTCCGAGCATCATGACCGGATCGAGCCGGATACCATTCAGCAAATTAAGCAATACATAACAGATCATTCCCACGAGGATATTTCCCTCGAAGCAATTGGAAGTATGGTTGGCTTAAGTCCTTTTTATATTAGCAAAATGTTTAAAGACCAGCTTGGTGTTAACTATATTGATTTTCTGACGGAATGCCGGATTAAGAAATCCATCAAGCTCATGGGTGATCCTGAGCGAAGTTTGAAAGAGATTACGTATATGGTCGGCTATCATGATCCTAATTACTTTAGTAAGGTGTTCAAAAAAATGTGTGAGGTCTCTCCTACGGAATACCGGAAAACACTCCTTGGCAAATAAGCTTGCAGCATACAAATTTGTGATAAAGGAAGAGAAGCAAATGAAACTGGGCATCGCAAGGAGAAGGTCAATGCTGTTTATTGCAGCAATGGTCCTCAGCTGTGTCTTGGGGGCATGCGATAGCAGCCAGACAACTAGCGAGACTAATAAGCCGATTCATACAACAACAGCTTCCTCGAATACCACAGATAAGATCAGAAAAATAAAAATTGGATTTTCAATGGATACACTACTTGAAGAGCGATGGCTGAAGGATAGAGATCTGTTCCGGGAGGCTTGTGAGGCGCTTGGCGCGGAAGTGGAGATTATTGCGGCAAATGGAGATGATGCCAAACAGATCTCACAAGCGGAAGCACTGATTAGTGAGGGAGTTGATATCCTTGTTGTTGTTCCTCACAATGCGGATGCAACAGCAGCAATCGTGAAAAAAGCACATTCAGCAGGAATTAAGGTGCTCGCTTATGACCGCTTGATCAAGAACGCTGATGTTGATCTTTATGTTTCATTTGATAATGAGGCAGTAGGGGAACTGCAGGCTAAGGCCATCACGAAGCTTGTACCTAAAGGCAAGTTTGTTTATATCGGGGGTGCAGATACAGATAACAATGCGCATTTGTTTAAACAAGGCGTATTTAATGTCTTGCAGCCGATGATTGACCGTGGAGATATTACTGTCGTATACGATCAATGGACGAAGGACTGGACACCGGTTAATGCTTTAGCGAATATGCAATCGGCACTCGAAGCCAATGACAATGATATTAATGCCATTATTGCAGCCAATGATGCGACAGCAGGAGGCGTAATTCAGGCGCTTCAGGGGCAGGGTCTAGCAGGAAAGCTTCCTGTAGCCGGACAAGATGCAGAGCTTGCTGCGGCGCAGCGTATTGTTGAAGGTACACAGACCATGACCGTGTATAAGCCAATCAAGCTGCTTGCCGATAAAGCAGCAGAACTTGCTGTGAAGCTTGCCAAAGGTGAGGATACAGGCGCAGAACGGACCGTCAATAATGGCAGAATCGAAGTGCCGTCTGTTCTCTTGTCACCAATCGCTGTAGACAAAACCAATATAGACGAGACCATTATTGCGGATGGATTCCATTCTCATGAGGACGTGTATAAGAACGTTAAATAAGGTTTCACGAATGAGGTTAGCCAGTATAAAACTGGCTAACCCATTTTTTTTGCAGGTGCAGCAAAAAAGTATAGGTGGTTATAAAAGAGTGCTATATAATAGCGCTTTCATTGGAAGTTACCCATGCTATAGTTGGTCGTGTAAGGAACTTAGTCATTTATGGAGGGGTAACGAAGATGAGAAAAAGCTTCAAATCGGTTGCACTTTTAATGCTTGTTCTATTGCTCACAGCTCTGGTAGCGGCATGTGGCAAAGGCGACAGCAAAGTAAGCGTTGGTATCGTACTACCTACTAAGGATGAGCCAAGATGGGTTCAAGATGAGCAGCGTTTCAAAGATGCACTTAAAGGCTCAAAATACACAACTGAGATTCTGTTCAGCCAAGGTTCTTCCGCGAAAGAAAAAGAAAACGTTGAAACATTGATCAACAAAGGCATCAAAGTTCTTATTATCTGTCCTCAAGACGGCGACGCTGCTGCTGCTTCAGTAGAAGCTGCTAAAAAAGAAGGCATCAAAGTTATCTCTTATGACCGCTTGATCACAAACACAGATGCAGTTGACTATTACGTAACATTCGACAGCGTATCTGTAGGTGCAGCACAAGCTCAATATCTGGTTGACAATGCAAAAGGCAGCGGCGAGCCATTGTACCTGTATGCTGGTGCAGCTTCTGACAATAACGCATTCCTGTTCTTCCAAGGCGCTTGGAACGTTTTGCAACCAAAAATCGCTGACGGCACTTTCAAAATCGCTAACTCCAGCGAAGCTGAAGCCCTGAAAGATACGAAAGACCTTTCCCGTGACCAACTAAGCAAAATCATCGGTCAAGTAACAACGAACTGGGATCCAAACGAAGCGAAAAACAAAGCTCAAACTCACTTGACTGCTGCTAGCGCAGATATGAAAGGTGATGTAGCAATCCTTGCTCCAAACGATGGTACAGCTCGTTCGATCGCTGATGTATTTGGTGCTGACAGCGCGGTATCCAGCTATGTTGTAACTGGCCAAGACGCTGAGCAAGCTTCGATCCAATATGTAATCGACGGCAAACAATCGATGACGGTATTCAAAGACGTTCGTACGCTGGTTAAAGATGCAATGGGTATGGCTGTAGATATTCTTGACGGTAAAGACCCTGCAACAACTGGCTCGTATAATAACGGCAAAGTTGATGTTAAAGCGAAGCAAACAAATGTAATCACTGTGAACAAAGATAATGTACAAAAAGAGCTTATCGATTCGGCTTACTACAAAGCGAGCGACTTCACTGGTCTGTAATTGTAAACGATGGCGGGGAATAGTGATAGATTCGTCTATCACTATTCCTTACTATTAGTTTGCTAAGCGGATCCTTACGAAGTAAGAATTATCGCAAAGAACGCGAAAATTCTTTTTAGGAGTGCATAATGATGAAAAGCTACATTTTAGAGATGAACAATATCTCCAAGGAATTCACGGGAGTTAAAGCACTCTCGGACGTTAACTTCAAAGTAGAGCAAGGCGAGATTCATTGCCTGATTGGTGAGAATGGAGCCGGCAAATCTACGCTGATGAAGGTTCTAAGCGGCGTGTATCCCTATGGAACCTATAAAGGCGATATCGTGTTTGAGGATGATATACAAGTTTTCAACAAAATCAGTGACAGCGTCAAGACCGGCATCGCTATCATCTATCAGGAGTTGGCGTTATTCCCGGATCTTACGGTTTACGAGAATATTTTTGCAGGAAATGAGATCACACGCGGCAAGATTGTAGATTGGAACAAGACCATAGCTGAAGCTAAGCGCATGCTGGAGCGGGTGGGCCTGGATGTAAATCCGGAAATGCTGATCAAAGACTTGGGAGTAGGCAAGCAGCAGCTTGTTGAAATTGCCAAAGCACTAAGCAAAAATGTAAAGCTGCTTATTCTGGACGAACCAACGGCAGCCTTAAACGAGAATGACAGTGAGAATCTACTTGAGCTTCTGCGGGAGCTGAAGAAGCAAGGTATTACTAGCATTATGATTTCCCATAAGCTGAAGGAAGTTATCGCGATAGCGGATAAAGCAACGGTACTTCGTGATGGACGTACGATTTGCACATTGGATGGTTCCAAGGGTGAAATTACTGAAAATACAATTATTCGCAACATGGTCGGCCGTGAAATCGAAGATATTTATCCGAAGAGAGCAAACAAATCGTTTGGGAACAACATTCTTGAGGTGCGTAATTGGACTGCCTACGATCCTCAGCTTGGCAGGGAAGTAGTGAAGAACGTCAACCTGAATGTTAAAAAAGGAGAAATCGTCGGAATAGCCGGCTTGATGGGCTCGGGACGGACGGAGATTGCTCGCAGCATCTTCGGCAATCCGAAGTCTTATAAACTGCAAGGCGAATTGCTGGTGAATGGTTTACCAAAATCTTTCAAGCATCCGAATGAAGCGATCAAGGAAGGTATTGCCTATGTAACCGAGGATCGCAAGGGAGACGGCTTGTTCTTGATTCAAGATATTAAGAACAACATCTCGGCTGCTAACCTGAATGGGATATCCCGGAGTGGGGTTATTGATGACAATAAGGAGATTCGGATCGCTAGTGATTACAAAAGCTCGCTGAATGTAAAGGCACCTTCGATCGAGCAGATCGTCGGCAACCTTAGCGGCGGCAACCAGCAGAAGGTATCACTAGGCAAATGGCTCTTTGTTGGTCCGCAGCTGCTCATCTTGGATGAACCTACACGCGGGATTGATGTAGGCGCCAAATTTGAAATTTATACGATTATGAACAAGCTGATTGCAGAAGGGATGAGTATCATCATGATCTCCTCTGAGCTTGGAGAAATACTCGGTATGAGTGACCGGATCTATGTGATGGCGGAAGGACGAATTAAAGGCGAGCTGCCTGTAGAAGAGGCTAACCAAGAAAATATTATGCAATTTGCTACGCAATAAATACGCTTACGAAGTTTGAATCACCACGAATGGCTTATAATCGCCATTTGTGTGGCCATTCATTTTAGGAGGAACACCTTATGAATATTGTCACTCAGGGAAAAAAGGAACGCCCGACGAACATTCTCACTGAAGGAAAAACGCTGCTTACAGTGAATATACGCCAATACGGCATGTACATTGCGCTGTTTGTTATCATGCTTACGTTCTCTATTTTAACGGATGGTTTGTTTATGTCTTCCCGTAATATTAGTAATCTGCTCGATGCTACAGGGTATATCGCTGTACTTGCTGTAGGCATGACACTCGTTATCGTGATTCGGCATATCGATTTATCCGTTGGTTTTGCTGCAGGATTCTTAGGAGCCATCGCTGCCATATTATTATCGCAGGCCGGTGTTCCAGTCTATCTGACCATTCCAATCATTCTTGTTCTTGGTATTGTTGTTGGCCTCTTCAACGGTGTACTTGTTGCATCACTTGGTATTCCTTCCTTCGTTGCTTCCCTCGCAGGCATGTTGATCTTCAGAGGCGCATTGCTGCGAGTAACGGAAAAGACAGGAACGATTATTGTAAAGGATGAGCATTTCAACGCATTAGGCAACGGCTATATTCCATCCTTATTCAAACTAGATGATTTAAACTTCTTGTCACTCGTGCTTGGCTTGTTTGTCATTCTGTTATTCATCTACTTCGAGTTCTCGAAGCGCCGAAATAAGATCAAGTATCAATTCGAAGTGATCTCTAAAGGTATGTTTACGGTTAAACTTATCTTCGTATCGGCTATTATCGCTTACATTACTTATATCATCTCAGGTTACAATGGCTTCTCCTGGACGGTTATTATTATGCTTGGTGTTGTAATCATCTATCATTTCCTGACAACAAGCACGGTACTTGGACGCCATATTTATGCGGTAGGCAGCAACCCGGAAGCGGCCCACTTAAGTGGTATTAATGTGAAAAAGATTACGTATATCGTGTTTGGTTCGATGGGTCTACTTTCGGCTCTATCAGGAATCTTGTTCACTGCACGTCTGCAATCGGCAACAACAACAGCTGGTACTCTGTTCGAGCTTGATGCCATTGCGGCTGCATATGTTGGCGGTGTATCCGCTGCTGGTGGCGTTGGTAAAGTAACCGGTTCGATTATCGGTGCGATCGTTATGGCTTCGCTATCAAGCGGCATGAACTTGATGGGAGTTGGTATCTCCTATCAATATATGATTCGCGGCGGTGTACTGGCGATTGCAGTAATCTTCGATGTAATGACACGTAGAAAAAGAGGCTAGTTTCCTTAAAAACAAACAAGCCCAGCGGCTTATGCCTGCTGGGCTTGTTTGTTTTTTAAACCAGATTAATGTCCGGACGCTTCGGTATCGTTAGAAATCCGAGTAACTTCGAACAATTTGAATAATAAGCTGAGCACGATAGCCGTTACAGTTGCAAGAGCCATACCCGACAGAGAGAAGTCGCCAATCGTAATTTTTGCACCGCTTAAGCCAGTAACAAGAACAACGGTCGTTAAGTACAGGTTAGTTGGCTTGCTGTAGTCGATCTTCGATTCAACCAACATGCGAAGGCCGGATGCAGCGATTACGCCAAACAGTAAGAGCGATACGCCGCCCATTACTGGAGCGGGTATAGCAGCGATAAGTGCCGAGAACTTGCCGAAGAATGACAGCAGAATAGCGAATACAGCTGCACCGCCGATGACGAAGGTTGAATATACACGGGTAATCGCGAGAACGCCGATATTTTCACCATAAGTCGTGTTTGGTGTAGAACCTAGGAATCCAGAAATAATAGTTGAGATTCCGTTGCCAAGTAGTGAGCGATGAAGACCTGGATCCTTGGACAGATCTTTTTTGACGATATTCCCGGTTACGATCAAATGGCCAATATGCTCGGCAAGAACGACGAGTGAAGCGGGAACGATCGTAAGTATAGCCGCCCATTCAAAGGTTGGCGTTGTGAACGTAGGTGCTGCAAGCCAGTTACTTGCAGATACGTTTTCGAAATTCGTAAAGTCCATGAAGTAAGCAAGTACGTAACCACACACAATCCCGATTAGAATCGGAATGATGCGCATAAAGCCTCGGAACAGCACCGAACCGAGTATTGTAATGAGAAGTGTGACGATGGAGATGGTAATTGCTGCTCCGTCTGGTGTCCAAACTTCATTAGCTGGTGCGCTCGGGGATTTAATCCATCCTGCCATCCCTGCTGCCACAGGAATCAGCTCAAGTCCGATAACGGCTACGATAGCACCCATTGCAGCAGGAGGGAAAATCACATTAATCCAGCCGGTACCGGCTGCTTGAATAATTAGAGCAACGATCGTGAAGACAACGCCGGCAGCAATAAAGCCGCCAAGTGCAGCAGCATACCCATCAGAATGGGAAGCATGATTGCCGATAACGGCTCCGGCCGGTGCGATAAAGGCAAAGCTCGAGCCGAGAAAAGCGGGAATCTTACCTTTAACAATAAATAGATAAAGCAGTGTGCCAAACCCGTTCATCAGAAGACAAATGGCAGGGTCTACGCCTAGCAAATTTGGTACGAGTACAGTTGAGCCAAACATCGCAAACAAATGCTGAATGCTGAGCATAAGGCTTTGGCCAATTGGCGGTCTTTCCTGGACGCCGATTTCAAGTTGTTTCATCTTGCTGTTAAACCTCCATATAATGAAGTCATTTTTTTGCGCAACTTGATGATTTTACATAGTAATAGTGTTGCTTGGCAAGGCTTTTCTTAGTCCATACAAAATGCAGAAATTATACGAATCAAGAAATTGCAATTGTTTACAATATCTTAAACTCCTTATTTACGTTTAGAAAACATTCTCTCTATACAATTGGGCGAGAAGAAAGAATTTATCAATTGGGAGTGAATGTAATTGATTAGCAGAAGTAAACGCTTTTTATCCATATTCCTCGCAGCAGAGATTGCTGGTACTGCCCTTTTTGGGACCGGCTTAGCGATGGCTGATGGGGCTGTTGCTCCACTTACTGGAACTCCGTATACGGTATCCAATGAATACAATATCAATGTGCCCCACGTTATTATTAATCAGGTATTTGGTGGCGGGACAGCGGCTTCAACCGGAGTTTATTTATCGAATGGCTTTATCGAGCTTTACAATCAAACAGACAATGATATTAATCTGGCAGGATGGTCTTTGCAATATAATGATCGTGGTTCAAGCGCTACAACAGGTGCCATTACTTCGGAATGGAAGAAGCTAGACTTGACCGGTACGATTAAAGCTCATTCCTCATTCTTGGTCACAGGTGCTATTGCGAATGCAACGGCTAATTCAGCAGATGCAAAAATTAGTCTTGCGGGTGCAGCGGACCAGACTTGGGATACTCAATTTATTAACAATAAAGGTATGAAAGTAGTATTGATGAGCAATCAAACACTGCTTGACGCAACAAACGCTAATCCATTTAATACAAAGCCGGAAGGCTATGTCGATATGGTTGGTACAGGCAGTAATGATCCTGGAAGCGACATTGATGGATACGAGGCTGCATTTCCGTCAGGTTCTACGGAAGGAACTTCGAAGAAAAAAGCGATCCGCCGCAAAGACGTGGCTGACCAGGATAATAATAAATCCGATTTTCAGCAGATCGATTATGAAGCATTAAATGCAGCAGGTAAAGAAACGGAGTTAGCTGCGGCGCTGCCGCACAACAGCAATTTTGGTCCTTGGGGAGTTACTACTCCTGAACAGCCAGAAACACCTGAAGTAGAACCGGTTGCCTTTACTACAACTGCACTTGCAGGTGCAATAATCGGTACTTCATATACTGCTACCATTGCAGCCAGCGGTGGAACTGCACCGTATACTTACAGTGCCGCGAATCTACCTGCTGGCTTGCAGCTTGACAGTACAACAGGAATTATATCCGGCACGCCAACATCGGCAACCAAGTCATCACTTATTACAGTGACCGCAGCAGACAGTGCTAATCCCGCATTATTTGCAACGAAGTCGTATTGGATTACGATTGGACAGTCGCTGCGTGAGATGAAAGATACCATGTCCATTGAGAAGATTGCTAGTTTCTCTCTTGGCACTTTCAATGAAGCCGGCGGCGTAGCCGAAATTGTGAAGTTCAATAAAGATAACAATAAGTTTTACTTGGTCAATGGCTCTGGTAATCCGCCAAGCCTTGAGATTGTCAGCTTAGGCAGTGCAACTGGTACGTTGACAACGGAGAAGACGGTTCTTGTGAAGGAGCTGTCTGAGAAGAGTGGCGACTTTAATTACGGTGACCTTACAAGCGTAGATATCAACACAACAACAAAACGGATTGCGGTGTCGGTACAGGAGAAAGATGCGACCACACGAGGCAGGATCCTTGTGCTCGATTATGATGGCAACTTCGTAACCCAATATGATGCAGGCGTACAGCCGGATATGATCAAGTCTACGGAAGACGGTCGTTTTATCCTGACTGCTGACGAAGCGGAGCCGCGTGAAGTGACCGAGGATGCCAAAGGCAGCGTCACGATTGTCGACACCGTTGCCAATACATCTACTCAAGTTTATTTCGATAATCCGGCTGTCATTGAAGACGGCGTTCATATTCGTGGTGATGTGACGAAGGCAACTTCCGATGCCCCTGGAACGAAAGCGGATGCGGCATATGACTTCGAGCCGGAATATATTGCACTCTCTGGTGATAGCAAGACAGCATATGTCACCTTACAGGAAAACAACGCAATCGCTGTTGTTGATATTGCAACGCGCAAAGTTACGGCTGTTAAGGATTTGGGTTTTAAAGATTTTAATGACGTAGCTAATGCACTGGATGTCCAGTCGAATTCCGCAATTCAGCTTGAAACGGTGCCTTTCAAGGGCATGTACATGCCTGACGGAGTATCTTCCTATACCATGAATGGTAAGACTTATCTGTTTACGGCAAACGAAGGCGATGCCTCGGAATTCCGTACCAATTCAAGTACGGTAGGTGCGATGAAGAGCAAACTGGATACGAACTCAGATGCTTACAAATTCCTGAAGGATACAACGGCATACGATAAGGTGGAAGTTGCAGCAGATATGGGCAATGACGGCATCTATATGTATGGCGGCCGTTCCTTCTCGATTTGGGATGCAGCTACGATGGATCAGGTGTATGACAGCGGTAATGACTTCGAGACGATTACGGCAGAACGCGTTCCGGATTATTTCAATGTCAGTAACAGCAAAATCACGATGGATGACCGCAGCGTGAAGAAAGGTCCTGAACCGGAGGATATTAAGGTCGGTAAAGTAGGTAATAAAGAGCTTGCTTTTATTGGATTGGAGCGCACAGGTGGCTTCATGACTTATGACGTCACAGATCCGGAGCATCCACAATTTGCGAATTACACGAATACACGTGTCTTTAAAGGCAGCGACAATAAAGTGAATCTGGATACGGATACGGGACCGGAAGGTCTTGAATTTATCCCGGCCTCGGTCAGTCCAACGGGTCAACCGCTGCTGCTTGTTGCTTATGAAGTCGGCGGTAAAGTTGGTGTCTATCAGATTAATGTAACGAAAGTATCTCTTGATCAAAAGACGCTTTCTCTTACAGTCGGCGGTGCAGCAGGTAAACTGAAAGCTACTGTCGTTCCAGCCGATGGAGCATCTAGCACAATAACATGGTCATCTTCTGCACCTAGCATTGCAACGGTTGATCAGAATGGTCAAGTTACAGCGGTTAAAGCTGGTACAACAGTTATCTCAGCAACAAGCGCTGACGGCTACGCTGTAGCGGAAAGTACAGTAACAGTAGCTCCAGCAACAGTGGTTGAGACACCTGATCAACCAACTACTGGCGGCGGATCCAGTGGCGGAGGTTCCATAATTGTAGACAGCGGTGACACGGGTACAGTAAATGTTGTAACGACAGTAGGAGCAACAACAGACAGTACAGGCAAAGCAAATGCCAATGTCACTTCCAGCCAAATCACATCTGCTCTTAAAAAACTACGGAATGAGTCGTCTACCAGCCAAGCTGGCAGCTTGACGATTACAGCTATTCCTGATCGTAAAGCGAAAGAGGCAGCAATCGTATTTGAAAAAGGCGTATTTGCCTCAGCGAAAGAAGCTGCAATATCAGAACTGACTATTGAAGCGGGTGTAGGTTCAGTATCCTTTGATGCAAAAGCTATCTCATCTATTGCGACAGCATCGAAGAATAATGATGTTACGATTACAGTCCGTCAAACAGATGCTGCGACCGCTGGTGCAAGTTTAACCGGAGCAAAGCGTACTGCTTTGCTTAGTGCAGTAGGCAGTCATCCAGTTTTTGATTTCACTGTAAAAGCGAACGGCAGCACGATTTCCAACTTTGGCGGAGGCTCGGCGCACATTCAAGTGCCTTATACGCCACAGGCTAATGAAGATCGTAATGCTATCGTTATCTATTACATCTCGGATAGTGGTGAGCTAGTAACTGTACCGTCTGGCGTTTATGACTCTTCTACTGGTACTGTAAGCTTTGAGGTCTCTCATTTCTCACGCTACGCTGTAGGTTATAACAAGTTGCCATTCAAAGATACAACATCCAGCTTTGCGAAGGATGCGATCACGTATTTGTCAGCACGCAGCATCATTTCCGGAACGGGCTCGAATCAATTCTCGCCGAAAGCCCGTATTGCAAGAGCTGATTTTACAATCCTACTCTCCCGTATTGCTGGAGCTCAATTAAGCAGCTATAAAGCAGGCAAATTCTCCGATGTCCGTACCACTGACTATTATGCAGATGCGGTACAATGGGCAACCGACAAAGGAATTACAAGCGGGATCGGCGGAGGCAAGTTCAATCCGAAAGCATCGATTACCCGTGTAGAGATGGCTGCTATGTTGGTTCGTTTTGCAGGTGTAATGAACTTCAGTCTACCTGCAAGCAACCAAGCTATTACATTTGCAGACAGCAATTCCATTCAAGCGAGTGTGAAGGAAGCAGTGAAGGCCGTGCAGCAGGCGGGTATCATTAATGGTAAAATGATAGCGAACCGCTCAGGCGTTTACTTTGCTCCACAAGATTCCGCTACTCGTGAAGAAACAGCTAAGATGCTCGCAGTATTCATGCAGCTAATGGCTAAATAATCATTTGTGTCAAAGAGCTGTCTCCCTAGTGGAGATGGCTCTTTTTTTGCTGCAAAGCAGAACGTACATTCTCTGACGCTTCTCCTCTTATGCTGTTATATTGAATGGATGTAGAAAAGAGGTGGCACGATGAAGACACTATTCGCAACCGGTTACCGGGCTAATGAGCTGCAAATCTTTAATCAGAAGCATAAGCACATTCCTTTTATTAAGAAAGCAATAGAAGCTAAACTGCTGCCCCTTATTGAGGAAGGGCTGGAATGGATCATTACACCAGGACAGTACGGGTTCGACCTATGGGTGTGTGAAGTAGCACTTGAACTGCGTCTGACAAATCCTCAGCTCAAGCTGTCGATTATAACGGCTTTTATGAATCCCGATGAACAATGGAAGGATGAGAAAAAGAGCTACTACCAGCAAATCATTTCACAAGTAGACTATTATGGTGCGGTCAGCCATCAGCCCTATGTCGGGCCTTGGCAGTTTCAGGCCAGAGATGAATTGCTATTTCGTAAGTCGGATGGCTTGCTGCTGTTCTATGATGAAGAAGCTGCCGAAGGCAGTTCCAAATACGTAAAGGAGAAAGCGCTGAAGAAGCATCAGGAAGACGGCTATCAGCTCATCTTTATAGGAGCAGATGATATTCAGAACGCAGCCGAAGAAGAGAACTATAATGAATACGATCCTATGTACGATGAGCCTTTTGAGTAAGTAGAAACTTTTTATAAAAAAAGCTTGCATAGCTGTACAAGCCTATGGTATATTCTAATTCCGGCCGAGAGAGACACACGGTTGGGACGAAAAGCTGAACATCATTGATTGATAGAAATTGAAATCGATGAAAAATAACGCTTGACACTAAAACGGACAACGTGATAAGATATGAAACGTTGTTGCGAAAAACAAATTGTTCTTTGAAAACTGAACAACGAGCAAAACTGCCCCGTTAGAAATAACGGAAAAAGCGATAAAAGCAAGTTTGAGCAAGTCAAACAAAACCATTTCATGGAGAGTTTGATCCTGGCTCAGGACGAACGCTGGCGGCGTGCCTAATACATGCAAGTCGAGCGGATCTTGTCCTTCGG
>NZ_JBWDNV010000014.1:0-169259 GCF_056269375.1 Paenibacillus sp. J22R56 | reverse complement strand
TAGTAAGACCCCTTGAAGACGACGAGGTTGATAGGTTCGGGGTGGAAGCACAGCAATGTGTGGAGCTGACGAATACTAATCGGTCGAGGGCTTATCCTAAAAGACTTATGAGTAGTTCATAAGCATTGCTTAAGGAATTCATTCATTCGCATCCAGTTTTCAAGGTTCAAATCTTGATAGCTAGGCCCGTTGGTCAAGTGGTTAAGACACCTCCCTTTCACGGAGGTAACAGGGGTTCGAGTCCCCTACGGGTCACCAATTTACACTTATATGGAGGCTTAGCTCAGCTGGGAGAGCATCTGCCTTACAAGCAGAGGGTCGGGGGTTCGAACCCCTCAGCCTCCACCATAGAAGTTTTAGTAATGCCGCGAGGTGGAGCAGTCCGGTAGCTCGTCGGGCTCATAACCCGAAGGTCACAGGTTCAAATCCTGTCTTCGCAACCAATCTTTTGGACAAGAGCCGAAAGTAGCATGGAGCTGTGGTGTAGTGGCCCAACATGCCTGCCTGTCACGCAGGAGACCGCGGGTTCGAATCCCGTCAGCTCCGCCATTTTTACCAAATATTATGCCGGTGTAGCTCAGTTGGTAGAGCAACTGACTTGTAATCAGTAGGTCGTGGGTTCGACTCCTATCGCCGGCACCATTTTTACAACTTTAATATGCATGCGGTCGTGGCGGAATTGGCAGACGCGCTAGATTCAGGTTCTAGTGGTGTAACAGCCGTGGAGGTTCGAGTCCTCTCGACCGCACCATATGCGGAAGTGGCTCAGCGGTAGAGCATCGCCTTGCCAAGGCGAGGGTCGCGGGTTCGATTCCCGTCTTCCGCTCCATATTTTTTTGCGGCCTTAGCTCAGCTGGATAGAGCGTTTGACTACGAATCAAAAGGCCAGGAGTTCGAATCTCTTAGGCCGCGCCATTTTTTCTTAATTGAATAACGGGATGTAGCTCAGCTTGGTAGAGCACCTGGTTTGGGACCAGGGGGTCGCATGTTCAAATCGTGTCATCCCGACCATTTCAATTCATTAGAAGTCAGCAGACGTACTTGATACGTTAGGCAGGCTTTTTTTTAGTTTATCGGCAAAATGGGATTTTATTAACGAAAGAAGAGGTGAAACCATAATGCTGCGTATTGGTATTATTGGCTCAAACTTTATCACGGAAACTTTTATGGATGCTGCTCGTCAGGTCGATAAGGTTAAGGTAGCGGCATTATATTCTCGTTCGGAGGAACGTGCTAAGGAATATGCAGCTGCTCAGGATATTCCACATACCTTTACCAATCTGGAAGCGATGGCGCAAAGTGATTTAATCGATGCGATTTACATAGCTAGTCCTAACTCGTTGCATGCGCAGCATGCGATTGCGTTTATGAACCATGGCAAACATGTATTATGTGAGAAGCCGATTGCTTCGAATGCTGCAGAAGTACAAGCCATAATCGAAGCGGCGAAAGCGAATAATGTGCTGCTCATGGAAGCGATGAAATCGACACTTGTTCCTAATTTTGACGCGGTACGTGAGAATCTGCATAAGATTGGGAAAGTACGCACGTTCTTCGCATCATTTTGTCAGTATTCGTCACGTTATGATAAATATAAAGCAGGAGAAGTATTAAATGCATTCCTGCCAGAGCTCTCAAATGGCTCACTGATGGACATTGGAACGTACTGCATTTATCCGCTTGTTGTATTGTTTGGCAAGCCGGATAGTGTGAAAGCAAGCGCGGTGATGCTGGAGTCAGGTGTTGACGGTAAAGGGAGTCTTATCTTGAATTATGGCGATATGGAAGCAGTGCTGCTCCATTCGAAGATTTCGAACTCGAATATGCCAACAGAAATTCAAGGTGAAGAAGGCAATATGATTATCGAGCGAATCAGCCAGCCTTCGAGCGTTCGTATTCAATATCGCGATGGTCGTGAAGAAGAGAATGTTAGCAGAGATCAGGTGAGCAATTCGATGGTCTATGAAATTCAATCGTTTGCTGAGTTAGTTGAACGTGGTGAGCTTGAATCGCCAATTAACTCTTTTGCAAACTCTCTTACGGTTATGGAAATTATGGATGAGGCTCGTAGACAAATCGGACTTATTTTCCCGGCTGATCAGAAATAAATGGATAAAAAAACAGGCTGTTCCGGAGTAAACTCCAGAACAGCCTGTCCCATTATTGTGCGACTTGCTCGTTGCTTTGTTCCAACTGCTGCATAAGGAATGCAGATAGTTCTTGGTAACGCTTCGTGATGGTTGAAGCAGATACTTCGTATTTGTCGGCAAGCTCGTTCTTAGATTTGCCGGATTCGGTAACCTCACAGACCATATATTCCAACGCGGCACAAAATGCGCCTGATTTACGATACGTTGGTTTCGTCATATTCGTGAAATCATGCCAGATCATAACGGCCATCGCGATATGGTTAGGCTTGTAATCCTGTTTCATGGAAGCAATCACTTCATGTGCGAGTTCTGCGTATTGTGGATTAGCCCACGTGGATTCGTGGTCAACCAAATGCACCAGCTCAGCTTCTGTAAAATGACGAATAGCATTGGAGGCTTTACTTGTTCTAGCCGATTGTTCGTCCTTGGACATGCAGCATTTTTTATATTTCAAGCCGCTGCCGCAATGACATTGATCATTTCTACCTAGTTTAGACATAATAGCTCCTTCATGCGAAAATCTTTTATGCAAGAGTACATTCCTATATAATAACATAAAAAGAGGGATGGAAAAACGAAAAACCTACATTTTCCATTCCTAGCCCCAGTGAAGTTCCAATATTCATAGGCCTGGGGCGGTAAGTGAACAATAAAATTATACATATCCAGAAAGGTGTGGAGTGAGCAATGACTAATGAAACATTCAAAAGCAATCTGACGAAGTATGCTGAACTAATCGTAAGAGTAGGCGTAAATGTACAGCAGGATCAAGAGGTTTTTATCACAGGAGCTGTTGAACAGGCAGATCTCGTTCGACTCGTTGCCGAGCAGGCCTATTTGGCTGGAGCAAGCAATGTACATGTGGATTGGACAGATGACAGATTGTCCCGCCTGAAATATGAGAAAGCAGCAGACGAGGTGTTTACGCGTTATCCAGAATGGGAAACAGCGAAGCGGAATTCTTTTGTAGAGCGTAATGCAGTATTTATCTCCATTGTCTCTTCGAACCCTGATCTGCTAAGTGGAATTGATTCGCAGCGGATTGCCAACTTCCAGAAGGCTGCAGGCCAAGGATTACAGCAGTTCCGTAGAGCTGTTCAGTCCGACAAAGTAAGCTGGACTGTCGTGGCTGCTGCAGGCAAAGCTTGGGCTTCTAAAGTATTCCCGAATACTTCAGAGGAAGAGTCAGTTAACTTGTTATGGGAAGCGATCTTTAAAGCGGTTCGTCTGCACGCAGCAGACCCTGTAAAAGCGTGGGAGGAGCATAACGCAACACTCCATTCCAAGGCAGAGGCGCTGAATGAGAATCATTTTACGAAGCTGCATTATACGGCTCCTGGCACCGATCTCACGATCGAGCTTGCAGATAAACATATTTGGGTGGCAGCAGGCAGTGAGAATCAGAACCATGTCTCCTTTATGGCGAACATGCCGACTGAGGAAGTATTCACAGTGCCTCTGAAGACCGGCGTAAACGGTCATGTATCCAGCACGAAGCCACTTAGCTATGGCGGTAATATTATCGACAACTTTAAGATTACATTCGAAGCAGGGCGTATCGTTAAGGTTGAGGCGGAGCAAGGGCAGGAGATTCTTCAGAAGCTGGTTGATACAGACGAAGGCTCACATTACCTAGGTGAGGTGGCTCTTGTACCTCATGAATCCCCGATCTCGCAATCGAATATTTTGTTCTACGAAACCTTGTTTGATGAGAATGCGTCAAACCATCTGGCGATTGGCAGTGGTTATGCTTTTAATATTGAGGGCGGTAAAAAGATGTCCCCGGAAGAGCTTGCCGAGAATGGCGTTAATGCCAGCATCACACATGTTGATTTTATGATCGGTTCGGCTGTGATGGATATCGACGGTATCAAGGCAGATGGCACGGTTGTGCCAATCTTCCGTAAAGGCAACTGGGCATTCTAAGCTGAGCATGCTATAATGTTCGGCAATGAATGGTTTCCAAGGAGATGACAGCAATGCCGAAAAAGAAAAATACAGCTAAAAATCATCGAGCTAGTTCCACCCCACAGCAGGAGCAAGGAACTACGCTAAAGGATTTGCTTGGCGCAGATGTGCTGCAGAAGCTGAAACAGCAATCTGACGAGATGAAGGCGGCTGAGGAGCAACGTAAGCAAGAGGTTAGAGCGCAGGCCGAGGAAGCCCGTAAAAAGGAACAGAAGCGGCTTGAGAGTGATATGGGTTACTTGCTGGAGAACAGCAAGCAGGATTGGCGGAAATTTAAATAAGAATCAATAGGAAATAGCCCCTGAGCTGCATACATTGCGGTGAAGGGGCTATTTTTCTTGTGCCTTGACCGTGCCACATTCGTGCTTGTTCACATATAACATTAATAATAAAATACAACTCCTTCTGCATACTCATGGGTATAGAGAGATGGAATTTAGGCGATTGCTGATAAGAAAGGGCTGAAATGTACATTGTACAGGTGACGATGATGAGAAAAAATCAATCGAATAAACGGCTCCTTCTACCGGAAGAGCTGAGGTTCCAGAACGTGACGGAGAACAGGCTGACCATTCAAGAGGTATATGATCGCATTTTGAAATTTATGGCGAGTGATCCACGGGCGGCGTATCATTTTGTAATTGGAACAGACAGCCAAGGGTTCAACGGATATACGAAGTTCGTAACAGGCATTATTATTCGGCGTATGGGAAAAGGTGCATGGGCCTGCTACCGGCAGGTAGTGGTGCCGCGTGAGCTGACCTCGCTGAAGGAGAAGCTGACGATGGAAACGGCGTTATCCCAGGAAGTAGCCTACTACTTCGTGGAAGGAGCTATTCAGCAGATGGAGGAGCTGCTGCTGCCTTTTGTATACCAAGGGGCATCACTTGATCTGTTTATCGATATCGACGCAGGTACAGAGCCTACAATTAATAAGACATACCTCTATGTAGACGAGATGATTGATCGGGTGAAAGGAATGGGCACGTATGCGGCCAGAGTGAAGCCGGATTCGTATGCTGCGTCAGCTTATGCCAATCGTCATACCAAAAAACCTGTCCATTTCAAAAAAAGACAAGAACTCGTATAAAGGAACATATTTTGCTCAAACACAAGGTAAGGTGCAGCTTGTATAAGCGCCGGACAAGTTGATAGTAGAAGAGCCGCAGGCCATTAGACCTGCGGTTTTTTTCGTGAGGAAGGTTTTTCCCTGTAGCTGTAGAATTCAAATACGTATAGGGGAAGGATGGGATGTCATGGGGAAGGAAAGAACGCTTGTTATAAGTGATATTCATGGCTGCTATGATGCTTTTAACAGGCTGTTGGAACGGGTGAATTACGAACCTGTAAGTGATCAGCTGATTTTGTTAGGAGATTTTGTCAGCAAAGGGCCGGATAGTAGGCAGGTAGTTGAGCAGGCATTCCATATGGTCAGAGATGACGGGGCAATCGCAATCCAAGGCAATCATGATGAACGTTTCGTAGATATTGTCCGTAACAAAACCAAAGATGCGAGGGACAAGTTCTTTCGTCATGGCGGTCGCCAAACCGTATACAGCTATTTGAGAGGACTCGATATGACAGGCAGCGAAGAGGATCTGCTGGCCAGGCTTAGAGAGACGGTTCTGGAGCTTTACCCGCATCATGCCGATTTTCTGGAGGAGCTTCCTTATTACTTCGAAGATGAACAATATATTTATGTGCATGCGGGTCTTAATCCGAAATATCCGAATTGGAAGGACCAGCCGAAGAGGGATTTTCTATATATTAAGGATTCCTTTCATAAGGAAGATACAATGGTTGATAAAGTCGTTGTATTCGGCCATACGAAGACGGTTGATTTGCATGGACGAGCAGATGTCTGGTATGGAAAAGGCAAGATTGGCATCGATGGTGGATGCGCGAGCGGCTTACAGTTGAATGCGCTTGAAATTATTAATAGCAAAGTCAGAGCGATATCGGTACCGGCAAGAAGAGCGGTAATATAAGGTGAAACAGAAGAGCGGAGATCCCGCTCTTTTTTTATGTAAGAAATTTAATTTCCAATGAATTGAAATGAAGGATTTGATCGAAATATGTCGAACTAGTGAGCATTAAGAACTATTTTCCAAATTCTGAGGTGTAAAGAAATGAAGGCAGTTATGAAGTATGCAATGTTCGCTCTTATATTCCTAGCAGTAATCACTTCATTGCGCCCAACAGTCACCTATGCGAATACAGATGAGGTTAAATCTGAGAACCAGATTACTGAATGGCAAATTAGTCCGGGGACGGATGATGAAGGAATGATCCCTCCAGACGAGGGCTGGATCACGGTTAAGAATGGAGCAGCACCTGAATTGCCGAAAGGGACAACCTCGTTATGGGTAAAGGTCGATCTGCCTGTTATTACGGAATCGCACGCAGGACTGCTTGTTGACAAAGCGTATGCTCAAAATGTCATTGTCTACGTTGATGGCAAGGGTGTTTATGAAACGACAAGAGATCATTCGTACGATGTGAATCGTTTTGTTATTCCGTTGGGGCATTCCACTGATGAAACCCTTTATGTTTATCTTTATAATGAAACAGGTAATATTGGGGTTACTGGCCTTGTTCTTGGTGACTATGAGAAGCTCTACCGTACGATGCTATTAAAAGAACTTGATAATATCATTCTTGGAGCAGCTTTTATTTTCATAGCTGCCCTAATGTTTATTTGTATGATCTTCCTGAAGAAAGTCCAGGTAGCAGGTTGGAAGTCACTTAGCTTAATTATCTTATCTATTGGGTTTATGTTAATTTTCTACTCCCCGTTTTTGTATACGGTGAATGATAAGTATGGTTTAATCTATGCGACTGGCTTTGATCTGGCATCAAATCTATTTTTACCTGCTTTATTCTTCTTTATGGAGACACTCTTTGGCAGAGGCAAATATTCATTGATCCGTATTTTTAAATATTATGCCTTGTACTCGGTACTCCTGTCGTCTATTGGTTTATTTTTGAACATTCTTACGGACAATGCTTTTTACTCTTTATACTACTCCATATCGACGGTCATGTTTGCTCTTGGTGTTGTCGGAGGCAGCCTGATTCTAATTGGAATTTTAGTCGTTTACAGTTTTAAGAAGCAGAAGGAAGCCTTTATTCTTTCTGCTGGCCTTGGTTTCTTTATCTTGTTTACGGTGGCAGACATCATACAGTATTATTCCCAGTCGAAAAATTATGAGTTCGTATATTGGAAATGGGGAATTGTGTGCTTTGTATTCTCCTTAGTGGTTATGCTGGGCAGACAGATTGTTATCAGCTTCGAAAAGGTTGTAACCTATTCAAGGCAGCTTGAAATCTATAATAATGAGCTTCAGCGCTCAGAGAAAATGGACATAATCAGTCAGCTCGCTGCTTCAGTTGCACATGAGGTGCGAAATCCATTGCAGGTTACACGTGGATTTTTACAGCTTCTGGAAGAAAAAAGCAACAGCAACAAAGAGAAAAATTATATGTTGTTGGCCATTAACGAGCTTGACCGGGCATCGGAGATTATTACGGACTTCCTCACCTTTGCCAAACCACAGCTTGAACATGTGACAGTATTAAATATTGCAAATGAATTTAAACATATAGGAACTATCCTAATTCCCTTAGCGAATTTACAGGGAGGTCAGCTTAAACTGAACGTTCCCGAGAATTTACAGATTCAAGGTAATTCTTCGAAATTTAAACAAGCATTTATTAATATGATCAAGAACAGCATCGAGGCGTTAAATGGTGACGGGGAAATAGAAATCAACGGCTATATGGAGGAGAACCGGGTTATCATTTGCATAAAAGATAATGGAGAGGGTATGACGGAGAACGAACTCGCCAAATTAGGAGAGCCCTATTATTCCAATAAGACAAAAGGAACTGGCCTTGGACTCATGGTTACTTTCAGCATAATTGAAGTAATGCAAGGAGAAATTGAGTTCAAGAGCAGCAAAGGGGTAGGGACAGAAGTTGTTGTTACATTCCCAGCAGCTTAAATAAAAACCCACTCCAGGATGGAGTGGGTTTTTTCATATGTTTCAATTACCAAGAAGGGAATTCTACTGCTGATGTGGCTTTCATTGCGGAAGGTTTTGGCGGAATAACCAGGTAGGCATGCTCTGGTGTTTCTTCAACGGCAGTAACCTCAATGCTCTCTGGAATATCTACGCCAAAAGCGTCTTTAATAGCTGATTTAGGATCTTGAAGTAACTGTTGCATGAATGCATCGTCTTCCCAAGCTTTTTGAATAATTTGATCCCGAGTAATTTGATTCGACAAAATAACCCCTCCAACTATGCTATAATAATACCACTTGAGTACTAGGAGTATAGCATAATTATTGGTTAATTTATACTAATTTTTCTGATTATTCGACAAAATATAATCAAATCCGCCTAGTAATAAAGACTTCTTTTTTTGTTCCACCTTTTCGGCATAGGAGGCAATGCCTTCGTGTATCAATTGGCTGAAAGATAGGAGTGGATTTAAGCGAAGCGGGCTATTAAATAGATGGTCCAGGACTGCCTTACTGCGATTACAATAAGGCAATAGAAGGCCACGATCATAGATGTAAGCTTTAACTTCTAGCACTTGAAGCGGGTGTGCTGATGCCTTCTTGAACTGAATCATCGACAACAGACAGTTGTAATTCCCCTCTTTCAAGTCATCCTCCCAATCGCTCAAATCATCAGCCATCTGGAGAAGAACGAGACTATAATCCACAAGCTTCTCTACCTGCTCAATAAGTTCTGATTGCTCAGCCAGCAGAAGTACACCTGTGCTTGCTAATTTGAGAGGAGCAGCTTTCTTTGCTATTTTCACAATATCTGTCAAAAAGTAGTCGTGCTTATCTTCGTTGACGACAGTCTGTGCCCATTCATTGACATATTGGTAACGATAGCTCCAAAAAGGCGAGTCAGCGGAAAATAGCTCCCGGAGGATCGCCTCTAGCTCAGCATGGCATAAGTGAGCGAGAGCAAGCTGCTCTTTCCAAGCCGAGGGGGCTTCATCCATTACATCATCCTGCAGAAAATAATAGAGCATGTTGAATACATTAGCGATGGCTAGACTACGGCATTGTTCTACTGGGATGGAGACTGCTTCATTAACCCAATAAGGCAGTAAATAACAGATGTAGTTTTTCGAACTGTCCGGTTTAAATACATCGAATTTATCCAAATAAGTTAACCCCGACTGCCTAAATGGTTCAGGGAAATTCGCTATTCGCTGCCTAGTTTCGGAGAAGACGATGTGAAGCTCGGATACATACGGTTCATAATAATTCATCTGCACGTTCCCCATTTGTTAGTTAATTACTTATCACTTTTCATAATCTCCATCAAAGCAATAATCTTAACGGAGTTAAACTCCTCTGTTGATAGCCGGTTGAGCAGTGTTTCTTTGATAGACTTCTTCTCCTCGGGCGTTAAGCCATCCTTCGCTTTATCCGCTAATCCTGTCAGTTCTTTCATAGAAAACTTGCTTAGCAGCAAGTCAGAGGCCTCGTCCTTTGTCTTGACGACAAGCTGATCATTTTCTGACGGCTTGTCCATTACTGTATCTGTTGTTTCATTTGTTTTGCTTGTTGAGGAGTGGTTCGTTTTACCAGATTGTCCCGCAGCTTTGTCACTGTCTTTGACAGTGGCAGGAATGGAGCCTTGAATCGCCTCGACCGCTTTTTTATCAAAATATTTGGAGTTGTCGGCAATAATTTTCTGAACTGCAGGATCATTCTTTAACGACTCTACTTCATCAGTGGTCAAAATTTGATCGGCCATTTCATTCATCATCTTGTTCGACAAATAATGAAACCCAATCTTATAGCCGGCGAATCCAATAACACCAATCACAATAATAATGGTCAGCAGCCGAGTCCATATGACTGTACTCTTCTTGATCGGCTTTCTTGAACTTCCAGGGTACTTGACCCAGGTTCTTCCGTCTTTGGTTCTGTACTTATGAATACCAACAAGCTGGAGGGGGGTGTTTACTTTTTTGAATTCCATGTTTATAGCAATCTCCTTCATATCCTGGGTGTAATGTGCCTTATTATACCATAATTCAGGAGGATACTAGAAATCGGGTTAGTACCAAATACTCATCATGAGCAACGTAAGAACTATAGAGAGTTTATTTACACTTATCTTCGGAATTGTTAAGTTATGGTTGAGAGATCCTGTTAATTCCATTAAAATAAAAGGAGAGATTAGTTAGAACAGGACCAAGGTCGTGGATAAGGACTGTACCTCAGAAGGTTATGAAGCCATGGCTCCTGCATTAAAGTTAGATATAGTAGCGTTACTTCTTTAATGTGGAGGTTATTAGGCATGACAAGTGAGTTGGAGGTTTACGTTGTCCTAACGGATACCGGAACGTTGTTTACGAGAACGATTAAGTGGTTTACGAAGGATGCGCTTAATCATGCATCTATTGCGTTTGATAGCGGTTTGAATGAGGTGTATAGCTTTGGCCGCAAAAATCCTCAGAATCCCTTTTTCGCAGGCTTTGTGAGGGAGAATATGCGAGGGGAGCTATTCGAGCAGGCTACATGCGCGTTATATCGTTGTCGGATTCAACCGGCCGCTTATGCGAAGATGCGCAGTGTCATTGCCGATATGGACCGAAACAGTGACCAGTATCGCTACAATTTGATAGGTGTCATTGGAGTAATGTTTAACATGCAGTTGATTAAGAGGGATTACGCTTATTTTTGCTCGGAATTTGTAGCATCGGTATTTGAGAAAAGTGGTGTTGATCTCGTAAATAAATCTTCTTTTCTCGTGAGGCCGGGCGATCTGGAGAATACGCCAAAGCTGGAGCTTATCTATGAAGGACGGCTCCAGAACTTATTAAACAATCGAATGGATGACGAAATAGGAAAGCGCCTTGCGTAAACTTCGCAAGGCGCTTATTTTTTACCCGTTTACGATTTCGCCGCCATTAATATGGAGGAATTGGCCGGTTACATAGCTGGAATCTTCAGCAGCCAAATAGACATAAGCAGGGGCAAGCTCATATGGCTGACCTGCGCGTTTCATTGGTGTATCTGAACCAAAGGTGGATACCGTCTGCTCGTCGAAGCTGGCGGGAATAAGCGGAGTCCAGATCGGGCCGGGGGCTACGCCATTTACACGTATACCGCGGTCAACAAGATTGGCAGCAAGTGCTCTTGTGAAGGAAACAATGGCGCCTTTTGTAGCAGAATAATCAATTAAGGTCGGATTACCTTTATATGCTGTAATGGATGCTGTGTTGATAATAGAGGAGCCTTGCTTCAGATGGGGAAGGGCGGCTCTTGTGAGATAGAACATGCCAAATACATTTGTTCGGAACGTCTTCTCAAGCTGCATGGCGGTAATATCCTCTAGACGCTGCTGTACATGCTGCTCGGCTGCGTTGTTAATCACAATGTCTAGTTTGCCGAAGGTCATCACCGTATGGTCAACGGCATGGCGGCAGAATGCCTCATCGCCAAGATCACCATGGATGAGCAAGCATCGCCTTCCCGCTTTCTCAATCTCCTGCTGAACAACCTTCGCATCTTCATGCTCATTATAATAGACAATGCTGACGTCACAGCCCTCAAGGGCGAAAGCTACGGCTACTGCTCTGCCGATTCCACTGTCGCCGCCAGTAATAATGGCTGCTTTATTCGCTAGCTTGTTCGCTGATTTATATTGTTCGGATTTATAGACGGGAAGCGGATTCATCTCTGCTTCTATGCCCGGCTGCTTGTTCTGGTGCTGTGGCGGGAATACCGCTTTTTTGTTGCTGGATGATTGTGACACAGGGTAAAGCCTCCTTTTTGAATACCATTCTTAGCTATTAGTGTGGGATGTTGGGAGGTCTGCTATACACTATGCATGAGCGGATGTGGAGGATTAGGCGGAAGCCTGTCTATTCAGAGAGCAGTAAACAAGACAATATTCTAATTGACAATGATTATCATTATGAATATACTCATTGGTAGTTCATTAACGAATTACATATTATTTGGATGAGGGGTTATCTAATCATGAGGATCAAATTAGCAGCCGTTTTACTGGCCAGCACAGTTGTAGTTGCAGGATGCGGCTCAAATAACAATAATCAAGCGAATCATGCAAAAGAAGCGTCGACCAATACGGAGCAATCAGCGTCGAAAGTAGAGAATTGGGATGAAATTACGGGTAAATACCGCGACTTCGCCTTGGATCAGACGGATAAGCTTGTAGCGGAGACTGATAAATTTGTTCAGGCTGTTAAAACAGGGGATGTAGAAACAGCAAAATCGTTGTATGCCCCAACACGTATGTACTATGAAAGAATTGAACCTATTGCGGAAGCGCTAGGTGATTTGGACCCGAACATCGATGCCCGCGAGAATGATGTAGAAGAGAAGGACTGGCGCGGATTCCATCGCATCGAGCAGGCTCTATGGGTGAATAACATGACATCAGGTGCAGAAGATTATGCTTCCCAGCTACTAGATGATACGAAGACCCTTCGTGCCTTAATTGAAACGGTAGAGGTAGAGCCAAGCCTTCTCGTGACTGGCGCGGTGGAACTGCTGAATGAAGTATCCTCCTCGAAGGTAACTGGTGAAGAAGAGCGTTACTCGCATACGGATCTGTATGATTTCGCGGCAAATGTGGAAGGCGCGAAAAAAATCTATGAGCTGCTTCAAGCAGAATTGAATAAACAAGATGCTGACCTGGAAGGACAAATCGGAACAAGCTTTGCTAATCTGGAACAAGCGCTTGCTGTATACAAGAGTGGTGACGGTTATGTTTCCTACCTCGATCTGAAAGAGGAAGATACGAAGAAGCTGAGCCAGCTGCTTGATGCCTTGGCTGAACCATTGTCGCAAATGGGAACAATCCTGGGAGCCTAAGAAAATGACAAAAGAAAAGAATAAGGACATTGCTGGAGACAGCATTCTGGAGAAACCAATTAGCCGCAGAGATATTCTGCGGCTGGCTAGTGTTGGCGGCGCCGGGCTATTACTTGGCGCTTCAGGCGTTGGAGCGATTCTTGGCGCGACAGGCAAGACTGCCCTAGGTGCAGCTAAACAAAGTGACCAAGAGGATATGATTGATTTTTACGGCAAGCATCAATCGGGTATCACGACACCAGCACAGGATTTTCTTATGTTCGCTGCCTTTGATCTGACCACAGATTCAGTCGATGATGTGCGGAAGCTGTTTAAGGCATGGACGGTGGCTTCTGCTGCAATGGCGAAGGGAATCCAGATTGGCGAGAATAATGAGAACTTGAATCTCCCGCCCTCCGATACAGGAGAAGCGGCTGGACTTAATCCGTCTAGAACAACGATAACGTTTGGTGTGGGGCCAACTTTCTTTGATTCGAGATTTGGTCTGGCAGCTAAACGGCCTGCGGCTCTAGTTGATTTACCGGCATTTGGCGGCGATGAGCTTCGTGAGGAATGGTGTGGCGGCGATATTGGTGTACAGGTGAACGCCAATGATATGCAGATTGCCTTTCACGCGATTCGTAATCTTGCCCGTATCGCAAGAGGAAAGGCTGTATTGCGCTGGACACAGGAAGGCTTCCAACGTACCAGCGGGTCAGATCCAGCGGGCGCGACACCACGTAATTTGATGGGCTTTAAGGATGGTACGGGTAATCCAGATGTGAAAGACGAATCGTTAATGAATGACGTTATCTGGGCGCAAAATGGAGACGGCACATCATGGATGGCTGGCGGGAGTTATATGGTTGTCCGCCGTATTCGTATTCGTGTAGAAGTATGGGACCGATCCACACTTGGAGATCAGGAAGCGACATTTGGCCGGCATCGTGGAAGCGGCGCACCAATTGGATCAAAGAATGAGTTAGATCCAGTTGACCTGAACAAGAAGGATGACAATGGCAAGCCGCTTATTCCTGTTCATTCCCATGTTGCATTAGCGCGGGGAGACGGCTCGATTAAAATTTTGCGAAGATCGTATTCGTATTCAAGTGGTATGGATAACCGTACGGGACAATTTGATGCGGGGCTCTTATTTATTTGTTATAACCGCGATACACGAAAACAGTTTATACCGATGCAGCAGAAGCTTGGACAAAATGACGCTTTAAATGAATATATCGTCCATAATGGCAGTGCCGTATTTGCTTGTTTCCCGGGTGTACGTGAAGGCGGCTATATCGGTGATACGTTATTGTAGAAGGGAAGATTGACTTGAATGGCAGCAACATATAAGGGCATAACGAGTTGCCTTCGTATCGTTTTTCTTTTCTCTGCCGTGTGGTTTGGACTTGGAGCCGGGGCAACCTCTGTTATGTTCGGTTTCAGTCAGGCAGTATATGCAGCCGAAGCGGGAGCAAGCAATCAGCTTGATAAGCTGCTTCCGCTCGTTGGCGGGGCACTGGCTGCTGCCGGGCAAGGTGACTGGCAGGATGCTAAGGATCATATCAAACAGGCTGAGGAGAGCTGGGAGCAGCTGAAGACAAAGACATCAGTGAACTCTGCAGATGTATCCTCATCGTTAGCACATGCAACAGAAGCACTTGACCAAGCAGCAGATAAGCCGGATGAAGCCAAAGCGTCTTTATCTGCATTAGCTAAAGCATTCAATACATTTGTGAAAAGCGAGAAAGCAGCGGAAGCGCCGGTCTTGTCTGGTAAAGACGCGGCAGCAAGCTTGCTGCCGCTGGCGGAAAAGCTGCTTAGCAGCATTCAAGGCGGGCAGTGGAAGCAGGCGAATGCCATCTACAAACAAATCAACGACAGTTGGCCGCCAATTGAGCAGTCGATCCGCAGCGAGAATTTTAACGTTTATGGCAAGCTTGAGACAGACATGAGCATGATTCGAATTGCGCTTCAAGCGGAGCCCCCGCGGGCGGAAGATGCACAGGCGCATACGACTACCTTCATTTCCCTCATTCAGGATTACAAAGATGGGAAAATCGCAGCCTCGTCTAGCGATTCTTCTTCTGATGACCTGACGATTGCTGACTTAATTAGCATGCTGAATCAAGCATCCAAAGATATAGCTGCGAGCCATTATGGTGAAGCAGATGGGCAGATGCAGTCGTTCATCAGCAGCTGGCCATCAGTTGAAGGACAGGTGCAGATCCGCTCAGCAGCAGCTTATCAGGATATCGAGATTAAAATGACCGACGTCTCAAAATATCTGCTTGCCGCCTCGCCGTCACCGGATAAGGCTGAGGTTGTTATTGAGCAAATCCGTAACCGGCTGGAGCCAATGACCTCAGAGGCTAAGTATACGGCATGGGATGCAGGAATGATTTTGCTGCGGGAAGGGCTTGAAGCGATTCTCGTCTTAGCTGCCCTGCTTGCCTACCTGAAGCGCACAGACAATCAGTCGAAAAATATTTGGGTATGGTCGGGTGTATGGACCGGTCTGCTCTTAAGTATCGGGTTAGCAGTTGTGTTAACAACGGTTATTGCAGAAGCAACAGCGGGCAGTACTCGTGAAGCGATGGAGGGGATTACCGGCCTTGTCTCTGTACTGCTGATGCTTTCCGTTGGCAACTGGCTCCACAAGAAGTCAAATTTGCAGGCTTGGAACAAATTTATTGATGATCGTATGAGCAATGCTCTGGCGAAAGGCAGCTTGTGGTCATTGTTTATTGTCTCTGGTCTAGCGATCCTGCGTGAAGGAGCCGAAACGACGATCTTTTATATCGGAATGGCAGGTTCTATTGATCCGATTCAAATGATTCTTGGGATAGTAGTAACTTTCGTGCTCCTGCTGATCATTGGCTTTGCCATCATCCGATTTAGTGCTAAACTGCCAATTCGGCCGTTCTTCCTTGTTGCTTCAGCTTTAATCTATTATTTGGTTGTCCGCTTCCTCGGCGAAAGTATTCACTCTCTCCAGGTTGCCTCGTGGCTGCCAGCTCATTCGTCGGGATCTCTCACGACTATTAGTTTCTTAGGTATCTACCCAACTTGGGAGACGACAATTCCACAGCTTTTGGTGCTTGTAGTCATTCTGACGCGAGTCAGCATCATACAACTTCGCAAAGTACCAGCCCGGGGGCTTGCCGATTGACGTAACACTTGGTATGCTGAGTACAATAAAGCGAGGTGATCATATGTCCGCCAATGAACATAATGAAGCTCAGGAGCAGGCAAAGCCGCTTACACAAGCTGAGCGTGCGAAGCAGCTGCTTCAACAGAAGAAACAAGGGAAAAACGGAGTTACCGGTCAAAATCATTCAACGACCACGCAGGCTATGAAGAGCCAAAACACTAAAAAAGTAAACAACCAACGTAAAAAAATGGGCGTTTAATGAAAACATGCAGAGGCTGTCTCCGCTAGTCAACTTTTGACTAGAGGAAGACAGTCTTTTTCATTCGTTTAGATACGTATATTTGCCTCTCCTTTGCCTAATCCTGTGAATAAGAAGAGGGGGAGGTTCCGCTGCTGAGCTATTGGTTATCGAATCGCCGCAAGCTGATTGGGCTTATGCTGGCATGCGCATTTCTCTGCATGATGGAGGGAGCGGGCAGCGCTGCCAGTCTGCATCGCCCACCTGCTGATGCAAGTGTATATGCGGCTGCGGAGGGGGAAGATGTAAGCTATTCGGAGTGGACGATTCATGTCACATCCACGCATCCGAATTATACGCTTGGGAAAATAGAGCCTGTAAGAGGCGCTTATTTGGGAGCGTATGTGCTGCAAAATCCACTGATTCATAACAGTATGGCGGAATTCAACCAAGCCACGGGCAAAACACATGCCAGCTTTTTCAAATATGTTGGTTATGGAGAGCCGTTCCCTTCCGAATGGGTGAAAGAAGTGAAGGCTGAAGGCGCCTTCCCGCATATTGCCTGGGAGCCAAATCATGGCTTGGCAGAAGTAAAGGATGATGCCTATTTGCGAGGCTTTGCTGATGCCGCACGTGAGGCGAATGTGCCACTTTTTCTCCGGTTTGCTTCTGAGATGAACGGGACATGGACGAATTACAGCGGGGATCCGGATCTCTATATAAAAACCTGGCGTATGGTGCATGACATCTTCGAAAAAAGAGCGCCAAAGACGGCAATGGTCTGGACGGTGCTGAATGTACCTGAACGACCTATTGAGGCTTATTACCCGGGTGATGATTACGTCGATTGGGTTGGTCTTAACATCTACAATGTTAGGTATCATAATGGAGATATCCGGCAGCCATCCGAATTCGAGGACCCTTTACAGATGATTGATTATGTCTATAACCGATTTAGCCGGACTAAGCCGATTCAGCTATCGGAGTTTGGCGTTACCCATTTCACAACGACCGATGGGATAAAGGATATTGAATATGCCGCTTCAAAAATAAAACGGTTATACGCCAATCTGTCGGAGCTTTATCCGAGGGTGAAGGCGGTGTTTTATTTTGATGTGAACAATATTACAGAACAAAACGAGACACGACGTATCAATGATTATTCCATAACAAATGAACAGCAGCTTAAGGATGTTTATCAACAGGTCATCTCCAGTTCGTATTATTTAAGCAGCCTGTCCGAAGAAGCTGGAGGAACACGGGCCAAAGTGACCCAGCCTTTCACTTACCGGGGACATGTGTTCGAACAGGATGGGGAGCTGTACGTGGATGAAGCTTTTTTCAGTCAGATCCTGCAAGCTGATGTGGAGATGCTCGAGGACGGGACTGTTCAATTAAGCAGATGGGACGGGGAGATGGTAAGAGTGGCGCGTGTGCCTTTCCTTCCGCATAAAATATGGAGCGGTTACAAAATAAACGGTTTATTCCCTTTGTGGCGGGAAATTAATGCACTGCCTTTGTTGACGGTTTCCCAAGAACTTGGCTATCAGATAAACTGGAATGGAATTCACATCTATATTCAGGAATGAAATCGCTTGTCCCCCCGCATAATGAAAGTACACAATTCCATTAACACAGCATGAACGGAGGGATGAATCATGACAGCGATCAGCGGCTCTTCCATACGGATTTACCTGCTTGCTGGCGTTGCAACGACCAAAGGCTACTTTGATGAATGCCGGAATGAGCTTGACCGAATGTTTCGGGCGGACGGGCGTGAGCCAATTATTCACATTCTGCACCCTTATGGAGACGCCAGCCGTAATCTTTACCGGCAAATTGTCGAGGTTGGCACTGACTTAACAAATCGGATGTCCATTGGACGGATAGGCGGACGCGCCGCATTTCAGCAGGTGAAGGAAACGATGCAGGGCGAAGATGAACCGATGTTGTTTATCGGGCATAGCGGGGGCGGAGCAGCCGCTTATCAAGCAGGAAAAATGCTGCATCAACAGCGTTTGAACCGGAACTTCCGTATTGTACAGGTTGGCTCGCCGCGGATTCCGATTCATCCTGAGCTGAGGGATAAGGTATGTTTCTTCCATTCCGTTGATAAGGAAGGGAAGCTTAGCGATCCAATCAGCCGGATTGGAACCTGGGGAGGCTGGACATCAGAAGGCTCATCTGTTCCGCACTGGAACCGGTATAAATATTCTCCTGCTATTGTTGAAGGGATTCCGTTAATCGGCGGACATGCCCATTATTTCAGCCATCAGACACCTTATGTCGATCAGGATGAAGTATGTAATTTGGATAAAACCATTAATCGGGTACGCAATTGGCTTCTGCAGTCCTGGTCCTAATCTGTTTAATCACAGAGCAAAACTCCGCTTCATATGCGGAGTTTTGTTTGTTATCCAGGCAATGGACACCAGCCGGGCGGCTCCGAGCAGATCGCTGTTGCAAATTGTGGTTCCTCGCTGCATAAATCGGCAAAGTAGCTGCTTAAGATATGGTTGCCGGAGACAGAGCCCATCCGGAAGGCACGTTTGACTTCGCCTTTTACATGCATATAGTAATAAGTCTTATTTGTATCCGGTGACTGGTATACGAGCGGCGGCAAGTGAGGAACGATATCAAATTCATTTTGCAGCCGCCAATGGGTCTCAACGGTATTGTTATAGAGCCGGATGAATCGTGGATCGCCAACACGCGGAGCACCAAAGGTGTAGACAATAGGTGCGGTGAAAGCTGTATTAACAGCGATATCAAGTGCAGCGAGCGTTGCGAGTGCTCCTCCAAGGCTGTGGCCGGTAATAAATAACGGTTTATCTGGTGGCAGCTGATTGACGAGATCCAATACCTGCGAACGGGCCGAGGTATAGATATCGGTAAAACCTTTATGGGTTTGCCCGGCATTTTTAACCGGACGATAGGTAGTTTGTTGGGCGATGAAGTCGGACACCCAGTCAACAGCCGAGCCAGAACCGCGGAAAGCAAGTACGGAGGAACGCTCGGATTGCAGCACAAAGCCAAATCGGTGTTCGGAATCGCCATAAGCTTTAGCCGAGAAGTCCCCAACTAGATGATAATCACGTGGAACAAGAAAAAGACCATCCTTATTCTCAAATTGGGAGTAAGTCTGTCCAGCAATACCGGCTAGAAAAATAGCGATGCGGAGATCAAATTGCTGCGGTTGGCCTTGTCTCATTGGCCGTGGGAGTGAAGGTGTATTACTCCTTCTCGTTGTTTTTGCCATTTCCGATATCCCTCCGCTCTTTCCATGGGCTGATTATGTATAGTATGTTTGGGCGTCTCTAAGGGTAACTAGTTCCTATTGACTTTTGAAAATAAAACGATGTAGTATATTACTAATTTCATACACAGGCAATGACCAAAGACATGATCGCGATCACAATAGCCGCTCAGAGAGAGAAGCCCTGGCTGTAAGCTTCTTCGGTGACATGGCGTAGATTACCCCTTTGCAGCTGTGACGTTGAACCCGTAATTCCTGAACGGAATACGGCAGTAAGTGATCGCCGATTCATCCTCGTTAGCGGATTCCAATGAAGCATCCTCGTGCCTAATGCACAGGATGGAATTAGGGTGGAACCACGAGCAGAACGCACTCGTCCCTTGCAGGGAGAGCTGCGTTTTTTTGCGTTCACAAAAATCATGAGAAATGGAGGAGCAAAGATGGAGATTCATGTTGTAAGGCCAGGCGGAACAAATGGGAGGTATGTGCAAGGCACAACGATTGCGCAAATTGCAGAAACAGTGGATGCCAATTGGAAAAAAACGATAGTAGCGGGGGCAATCAACGGAACGATCACCGATTTGACTGAGCCGGCCAGCGATGGCAGCAGAATCGACCTGATTGCTCTGGACAGTCCGGAAGGGCTTCAGATCTACCGTCATAGTACGGCTCATGTATTAGCGCAGGCGATCAAACGCTTATATGGCGGCAAGGCTGTAAAGCTTGGGATTGGACCTGTCATCGAAGATGGTTTTTATTACGATATGGAGCTTGCAGAGCCTCTTTCGACCAATGACCTTGAAGCAATTGAACAGGAAATGAGCAGAATCATTCAGGAGAACCTGCCAATCACACGTAGAGTGATTAGCAGGGAAGAAGCGATCTCCTTATTCACAGAGCGCGAGGAACCGCTGAAGCTGGAGCTCATTCAAGAATTGCCAGATGATGAGGTTATTAGTATCTATGAGCAAGGGGAGTTTATAGATTTATGCCGTGGACCCCATATGCCTTCAACTGGGCGAATCAAGGCATTTAAGCTGCTTAGTGTAGCGGGAGCTTACTGGCGTGGCGATTCGAATAATCCAATGCTGCAGCGTATTTACGGCACTGCATTCTTGACTAAATCAGAGCTTGCAGACTATTTGTATCAGCTGGACGAAGCGAAAAAACGCGATCACAGGAAGCTGGGCAAAGAGCTTGAGCTGTTTATGTTCTCGGAGGAAGCGCCGGGTATGCCGTTTTATTTGCCTAAAGGTATGGTGCTGCGTACCGCTTTAGAGAACTTCTCTAGAGAGCTGTTGAATCTTAATGATTACGAAGAGGTACGCACTCCACTCATGATGAACAAGCGGATGTGGGAGCAGTCGGGGCATTGGGATCATTACAAGGACAATATGTATTTCACTAAGGTGGATGAGGCTGAATTTGCCTTAAAGCCCATGAACTGTCCGGGGCATATGCTCATTTTTAAAAATGCTCTTCGCTCCTATAGGGAGCTGCCAATTCGGCTGGCAGAGTTCGGACAAGTGCATCGACATGAGCTCTCGGGGGCATTAGGCGGCATGATGAGGGTACGGACGTTTTGCCAGGATGATGCGCATTTGTTTGTCCGGCCGGATCAGATTGAAGTGGAAATCGGAAAAGTGATAGCTTTAATCGATGAGGTTTATAAGGTGTTTGGTTTCTCCTATTCCGTGGAGTTGTCGACTCGACCAGACGATTATATGGGTTCGGATAAGCTGTGGGATGCAGCTGAGCAGTCGCTGCAGAACGTGCTTGAAGCCCATGGCATGCATTATCGGATTAACGAAGGGGACGGGGCCTTTTATGGACCAAAAATCGATTTTCATATCGTGGATGCGTTAAAGAGAAGCTGGCAATGTGGTACTATCCAGCTTGATTTCCAAATGCCAGAGAAGTTTGATCTATCCTATATTGGAGAAGACAATAAGAAGCAGCGGCCGGTTGTTATTCATCGTGCGGTATATGGCTCGCTTGATCGATTCATTGGCATTCTGATTGAGCATTACAGCGGGGCATTTCCGATCTGGCTGGCTCCGGTTCAAGCGAAGATTCTCCCCGTTTCGGAGTATGAGCTTGATTATGCGTTACAGGTAAAAGCGGAGCTTATCCGTACAGGGGTTCGTGTGGAGGTAGATACGCGCAGCGAAAAGCTGGGCAACAAAATTCGGATAGCCCAGCTTGAGAAAGTGCCATATATGATTGTTGTTGGGAAAAAGGAGCAGTTAGCAGGAAATGTGTCCGTCAGAAAACGCGGCGAAGCGGATGCAGTGATGATGCAGGTATCTGATTTAGTGGAGGATATTATGGAACAACTCCACCATCGCAGATGAGTAATTAAACGGATTTGGTCCGTTTCTTACGCGACAGTGTTGAAATATCCAGTTCTATATCGCTCTTGGCAGGCTCTTCAAGCATCAGAATGCGTGCATGCTTCTTTTTATTAGATTCACGTCCGGTAAGCAGATCGCCGGTCCAGCCTTTTCGCCACAGCCATAAATAGATGAGCAGCGTAATGATTAACACGACGACGCACATACCGATAAAGCCAAGCCGGTGGGTGTCCCATGGGAGCGGATTAAAGTTCGTTCCCCAGAGGGCACCGATGACGGTCGCAGGTGTAAAGATAACCGTGAAGATCGTCAGTGTCTTCATAATATCATTGCCCCGGAAGCTGGATAAGGCATCATCCATGGAGATAAGGGTGTCGATCTCGAGAGCATAATGTTTCAGCAGTGATTCGATTCGGTCAAGCTTATGAGTTGTGCGCTTAAATACATCCGTATCAGTGAGTGTATCCATATAGGCCTCTTGCGCGGCACCGTATAGCTCTCTAATGGGAATAAAGAGATGGCTCCAGTGCAATAAATCATAACGTCTTTCAAATATAACATCAAGAAGCCCAGTTCGGTTCGATATACGCATCGATTGTTCAAGCTCACCAAGGCGTTTCTCAAAGCCGTCAAGTCCTTCATGGAAGGGCTCAAGCAAATGTCCCAGCATAACGAACAGGCCTTCTGGCGCTGTATTGCAATCTGTAAGGCGAGAGGCGACGATATCCGTTTGCAGGCGGATCATCAGGCGCAGATCGCTATGCAGAGTGACAAGCTTGTCTTCTGACAGCCAGAAATGAAAGGGCTGAACATCGGTTTGCTGCTCAGATGCCTGGAGCATGAGGGTGCCGGATACGATTGTTCCTTGCTTGGCTGAATGCGTAATGGTTACTTGATTCGCCGCTCTGTCCCAGCATTCATCGAGCCAACCCGCACATTCGGGCAGCAGCTGTTTGCTAGCCTTCCGTTCGTCGTCGGCTTCGTCAGTCTCTTGGGGCGTGATGAAGGTCATAGATGCTCTTGACGAGTCGGCCTTTTTTCGATTGTCTTTACGCTTTGGCAGTTCTTCAGCCGTCTCCAATTGAGGACGTTCGAGCTGGAGTACATGCCATTCCCATTTGGCGGGATAGCGGAGCATCCGATGAATCATCGATTTGCCTCCTGACCATTATTGTCTTAATTCCGAATTCCTTGTCGCTTACTCTTCATCATACCCCGAACGGCGTACTTACACAACCTTCCTGTAAGGGGAGATTGATTGCTGCTTAATAAGGGTATAACTACCTAGAAAGAAGTTAAAGGAGGACAAAAGCGATGGCTAAAATTATCGGCGCTTTTGCGTCACAACAGGAAGTTATCGATACTATTAATGCTTTGGAGCAAGCGGGTTTCGTCCAAGGGGAAATGAAGATTATCGCAAAGGACAGTGAGCATTCCCGGCGTATTGAAGCGGAAAGCGACATCCATGTTGATGAACTGGAGGAGCTGGCTTCGACAATAAGCGGGCAAGAAGGAGACGGTAGCCGTGGACAGGAATGGGCTGCAGCGGCGGCTATTCCGGCTATTGGACTTACGGGGGGCGGATCATGGAATCCGGGATTTGCGGCCGCAGGGCTCACAGCCATCGGCGGTAACTTGACGGGAGATTTCATCATTGGTGATGAAGATCGGATTCATGGCGCCTTAACCGCACTTGGGCTTGATGAACAAGAAGCCTCCTCTTGCCGGGATTCCATAAGGGAAGGTGCAACATTAGTTGTCATCGATACGGATGATAGCAAATCCCTTCTTGATAAGGACGGCGGGCCTGACTTATCCCGACTTGGTATTGCAGAAGGGATCTATAGACAAAACGGAGCTTCCCGGATATTTACAGGCTCTTGATCGATATGAAAAAAGGGGTTCGACCAGTGTCGAATCCCTTCTTTGTTATTGAAGAGTTGGACGAGAGAGTCCAACAATGCCGGCAAGCGGATGAGTACGTCCACAAATAAGATCACGTATGATATGAGAGGCAATCATGCTGTAGACGGTACCGTTGCCTCCATAACCGAGACAGTAATAGACACCAGGTACAGCAGGATCCTCTCCTATAAAAGGCAGGTTATCTCGTGACTCTCCGAAAGTGGCACTCCATTCATACTCAAAGGGAGCATCCAGCATAGGGAAGTGAGCGGTGAGTTTCTCATAAAGCTTGTCTATCCGTTTTTTTCGTGCCTGCTCGCCATCAATTGGATGCGCAGTCATTTCATCCAGACCGCCAATAACAATTCGGTCATCAACCGTGGTACGCATATAAAGATACGGCCGTGCCGTTTCCCAGATCATCATCTGCTCATACCAGTGCTGAAGTTGGGTTTTTTCTTGGACGCCTGTAACGGCAGCAAATGAACGATTGATATCTGATTTAATCAGCTTGCCGCGAAGCTCTTCGGGTTCATAACCGATGGCATAAATCACATTGTCCGCTTCTATCTCATGGCCGCCTGAGGTTGTGAGATGATGATTTCCATCTGCTGTACGTTCATGGGATACCACATCTGTATGTTCATAAATGCGTGCTCCGTCTGCTACGGCAGCATCTGCAACCCCGTGGACGAACCGGAACGGATTAATCTCAGCATCCCCATTCGTTGTAATTGCCCCGGATCGCTGGAATGGAAAACGCTTTGAGATCAAATCCGGTTCCCAGAAGCTGACGTCAAAGCCGTTCTGATGCAAGGTTTCGTACTCTTTCCGCAGCTTAGGCAGTTCTTGCTCCGTACTTGCGTAATAAAAACTGCTTCGTGGTATGAAATGAGGATCGATGGCTAATTTACTGGCGATCTCACCAATTTGCTTAACAGCTTCTACGCAGGCGGCGTAGAAATGGACAGCGGAAGGCTTGCCAATCTGATCGATTAAATCACAAAGCATGACATCATTAGAATATTGCAATAATCCTGTATTCGCGGACGTGCTGCCGCCGGCAATCGTATCTCTTTCGAATATTGCAGCTCGGATACCGCTTTTCGCCAGCAGATATGCGCACATCGATCCGGACATTCCGCCGCCGATAATGGCAACTTGAACCTTTGTTCCTAAAGAGAGTGCAGGGTAAGTCTTATGCTGCTCCCAAGTAGTCGGCCAGAACAAATGACCGGTATGCAGCTCCTTCATTTTGATCACCTCACCCGTTAATATGTCCAAATTTGAACTAACCCTTGTTTACCCATTAAGATTTCATTTGACGCATGGATTCACGGTAAGCGGATGGGGATAAGCCATAGAGGCGTCGGAATTGTTTGGAAAAATACAGCGAATCCTGAAGTCCAACAGAAGCTGAAATCTGCTCAATGGTGAGTCCTTCACGTTCGCGAATCATTTGACGTGCTTTGTCAATTCGAAGATTGAGCAGGAAGGTAATTGGCGACACGCCTGTATACCGTTTGAATAAACGTGAAAGATAAGCACGATTGTAGCCAAACGATTCTGCCATCTGTTCGATGGAGACGGGCTGTGCATATTGCGTGGAGAGGTAATGGATCATTTGCTGCATCAGTTTATCGCTGTCATCTACACCAGCTAGTGCTGTGTTATCCTCTGACATCTGATACACACTGCAAAATTCAGCAAGCAGGAGCTGCAGGTAACCAGCTGCTTTCATATGCGCGGCAGGCTCACTCTTACGGAAGACGCTGAAAATACTGTTATATAAAACACCAACACGTCTGATCTGCGACGTCTCGGTAACGGGATTAGCTATTGAAAATCCTGCGGCTTGCACAAGCTCGGCAGCCTGCGGACCATTAAAGGCAACCCAGCGGTACAACCAGGGTTCATCTGCATCGGACATGTAGCTGACAAGCTGCTCCGGTTCAATCAGAAAGGTATGTCCTGCCTGTAGGGAATAGCTCGTTCCACCACAGGTAAACTCTCCTTTGCCTTCAAGTACTGTATGCATGAGGTAAAAATCATATACTTTAGGTCCCCGCTGGTGGGATGGTTTGGTTTGACTTTCTCCTGCAAACAATACATTCATATGCTCGTTGTATGTAATAACGGGGTTTGAAGCTACTTTATACGTATCTTGCCTCATTGCAGCAGCACCTGCCTTTAGGTTAAGGTATCGGATAGCACCATCATATCATGCCCTACCGGTATCTAAAAGTCACATAAATCCATGTGAAAAGCATTTTGTGCCATTTTGTTCAGACGAATGGTTAAGGTATACTGAAGAAGAACAAAGGCTTCATAAATTATACAAAAAAGGACTGTTGCAAGCATGGCATCTATCGAGCAGCTTACACAACAATTTATACAGCAATTCGGCGGAGAAGCCGCTGAGATCAAAGCTTTCCATGCACCTGGACGCGTTAATCTGATTGGCGAGCATACCGACTACAATGGCGGTTATGTATTCCCTGCCGCACTTACATTTGGTACAACACTGCTTGTCCGCAAACGTGATGACCGTCAGCTTGGTCTCGCAACAACAAACTTCCCTTCCTCCAAAACACTGGCGATCGACACGATCGTATATGATGAAGCGGATGACTGGATGAACTATCCGAAGGGCGTCGTTTACGAGCTTCAGCAAAAAGGCATTACGTTCAGCAGCGGTTATGACTTGCTCTACCACGGTGAGATTCCGAATGGCGCAGGCTTGTCCTCTTCGGCCTCAATCGAAGTGGTAACAGCATTTGCTCTACTTACAATGGAAGGTCAACCGACCGACACGGTTGAGATCGCTCTACTGTCACAGAAATCGGAAAATGAATTCAACGGCGTTCAATGCGGAATCATGGACCAGTTCGCTGTTGCTAACGGCAAGAAAGATCATGCTATTCTGCTTATGTGCGATACGCTTGAATATCAACTCGTTCCATTCCAATCCGGTGCTTACAAGCTTGTGATCGGTAATACGAACAAACGCCGCGGCCTTGTAGACTCTGCTTATAACGAGCGTCGTGCGCAATGTGAGCAAGCAGTTGTTGATCTGCAGGCTGCATTCCCTGAACTGAAGCTTCTAGGTCAAATCAACCTGGAGCAGTTTAATAGCAATAAGCATCTGATCAAAGATGAAGTTGTACGCAACCGTGCACAGCACGTTGTGGAAGAGATCGACCGCGTACTTCGCTCGATGGATGCACTTAAAGAAAATGACCTGGCGACATTTGGTCAATACATGAACGGCTCGCATGATTCGCTCCGTGATTTATATGAAGTAACAGGTCCTGAGCTTGATGCAATGGTTGCTGCTGCACGCCAGGTTCCAGGTGTTCTTGGCTCGCGTATGACAGGTGCAGGCTTCGGCGGCTGTACGGTATCACTTGTTCATGAAGACAGCATTGAACGCTTTAAGGAAGAAGTAGGACGCAAATATACAGAAGCAACAGGACTTACGCCTGACTTCTATGTTTGCAGCATCGGCAATGGTGTTGAACAGCTCTAATATAATGGTGATTAACCTAAATATATAACAGACAAATAGAGAAAGTGGGATGAGGAGAATGGCAGTATTAGTAACCGGAGGAGCGGGCTATATCGGTTCGCATGCCGTAGCAGCACTTGCAGAGCGCGGCGAAGAGATCGTTGTTGTTGATAACCTGCAGCAAGGTCACCGCGAGGCGGTAACTGGCGGCAAGCTGTATGTAGGCGATCTGCGTGATGCCGACTTTATGGAGACTGTCTTCAAAGAGAACAATATCGATGCGGTCATCCATTTCGCAGCGAACTCTTTGGTTGGCGAGAGCATGACAAACCCTGCCAAATATTATCACAACAACGTGTACGGTACGCTGTGCCTGCTGGAGAAAATGATCGAGCATGATGTGAAGAAAATCGTCTTCTCTTCTACAGCAGCAACTTATGGTGAGCCAGAGAATGTGCCGATTGATGAATTCGACCGTACGCTTCCAACGAACACTTACGGAGAAACGAAGCTGGCGATGGAAAAAATGATGAAATGGTTCGATGTGGCTCATGGCCTCAAATTCGTATCGCTTCGTTATTTCAACGCAGCAGGCGCACATGCTGGCGGCAAAATCGGTGAAGACCATAGCCCTGAAACCCATTTGATTCCAATCGTGCTCCAGGCTGCACTTGGTCAACGTCCTCATATCTCGGTATTTGGCGATGATTATGCTACACCAGACGGTACTTGTATCCGTGACTACATCCATGTAAGTGATCTGGCAGACGCCCATGTTCTTGCGGTTGATAAGCTGCGTGAAGGTGCTGACAGCGCGATCTACAACCTCGGCAACGGCCAAGGCTTCTCGGTCAAAGAAGTAATTGAGATTGCCCGTACAGTGACCGAGCGTGAGATTAAGGCAGTCATCGAGCCGCGCCGTGCAGGTGATCCTGCTACTCTGGTTGCTTCCTCCGAGCGTGCACGCAAAGAACTCGGCTGGAAACCATCGCGCGACAACCTGGAGGATATTATCCGCAGCGCTTGGAACTGGCATGTCAATCATCCTAACGGCTACAAGGGCTAAGCTGCCCGGTTAGGAATGGAGAGGAGCTTTTACATCATGACAGACAAAGAAACGACCCTGGTTAGCTCAGAGGAAGCGCTCGTCCTTATCGAGAGGCTTGTCCAGTTCGCCCTTAACCAAGGGATGATTGAACCACTTGATGTGAGCGCTTCGCGGAATGCTTTGCTTGACTTATTCCGCTTCACGGAGCCTTACGAAGGCGGCATCCCTGATGAACAGCTGGACAGCCCGGTATCGCTGCTTGAGCCGCTGCTTGATTACGGCTATTCGATCGGCTTGATCGAAGATAATATTCTGACTTACCGTGATCTGCTCGACGCCCGCATTATGGGGCTGCTTATGCCGCGCCCATCCGAGGCGGCAGCGGCTTTCCGCCGGACAACTGCGGAAGCAGGCATTAAGGCGGCAACGGACGCTTTTTATAAGCTGAGCATTGATTCGAACTACATTCGGATGGATCGCATCCGCAAAAATAAATATTGGCTGCATGAAACCGAGCACGGCGAGCTGGAGATTACAATCAACTTGTCCAAACCGGAGAAGGATCCGAAGGAAATTGCGCTGCTCAAAACGCTGCCACAGGCTCATTATCCGAAATGTCTGCTCTGTGCAGAGAACGTTGGTTATGCTGGCCGTGCCGATCATCCTGGACGCCAGAACCTGCGCATTCTGCCGCTGACACTGGATAACCAGCAATGGTATTTCCAATACTCGCCGTATGTGTATTACAACGAGCACAGCATCGTCTTTAAAGGCGCGCATGAGCCTATGGTTATTTCTCATGGTACCTTCAAGCGTCTGCTTGATTTCGTTGAGCAGTTCCCGCATTATTTTATCGGTTCGAATGCTGACCTGCCGATCGTTGGCGGCTCGATTCTGAGCCACGACCATTTCCAAGCAGGAAGACATACCTTCCCGATGGAGAAGGCAAAAGCAATAGCTTCATTTGTTGATCCGACGCTTGAAGGCGTTCGCTTTAGTATCGTGAACTGGCCGATGTCGGTTGTACGTGTGAACGGCACTTCCAAAGACGATGTGCTGCAGGCGGCTTGCCGTATGCTTGATGCATGGCGCGGATACAGCGATGAAGCTGCCGACGTGCTGGCTTTTACCGAGAGCAGCGATGGCTCCCGTACGCCGCACAATACGATTACACCAATTGCAAGACTGCTTGATGACGGCATCTACGAGATTGATCTGGTCCTTCGTAACAACCGGACAAGCGAAGAGCATCCGATGGGTATCTTCCATCCGCATCAGCATTTGCATCATATTAAGAAAGAAAATATCGGCCTGATCGAGGTTATGGGTCTGGCAGTATTGCCGGGCAGACTGAAGTCCGAGCTGGAGCAAATTGCAGGTTACCTGACTGGGGCGACGGCTGCAGTACATGATGAGCTGCACAGTTCGAACCATCCGCTTCGTCTTCATGCTGAGTGGATTGAATCACTTGTAGCTCGTTACGGTACATCATGCTCGGAAGAGCAGGCTTTGGCGATCGTGGAAAGCGAGACCGGCGCTAAGTTCTCTGATGTACTTAAGGACGCTGGCGTATTCAAACAAACGGAAGAAGGAAATGCGGCATTCCATCGTTTCCTAGCCGCTTTTGGCTTGCAACCAGCTTAATAGAACTTTATTAGCCGTCGTATTGTCTATTTCGGACAGTATGACGGCTTTCGCATATGAGGAATGTGCAAATTTTAGAAATCTGTAAAGAAATTAATTTGTAAAACGAAAAAAATTATGGTATTTTTTATATGAAAATATAAACTATTCGCATTAGTATATATTTATTGAAAGATACGTGTTCTTTTCCTTAAAAGGTGTATCTGAATTTGGTTGAACGGAGGGGTCAATATGCCGGAAGCAATTATGCCATTAGATGATTTCTTGCAATTAAATGCCGAGGAACAGATTGAGAAGTTGAAGCGGTGGAAGATGGATTACACGCTGAAGGATATTCGTGAGGCTTGGAACTTCAAGCATTCCGCGCAATATTATATGCTTCTGAAGAAGCTTCGTATTTACGAGCGGGTTGTCAATAAATCGGACAAGTTTTATCCGATGCAAGATCAATTGTTAGTGCAGCAAGGCGGTTCCAAGGAACGCGCTTGGAGAGGTCGTCCAGCGTATGCTCAACAAGAAGATCAGCCTGCAGATCGGTTTAACTACCAGCTGAACACTGCGCTTACAGGTTCAGAATTGGCGGAGAAATTGGAACGTCTGGCCTTCTTCCTGAAGGGTGAACAGAAACAGGTTCAGATCAGTTTGACCATTGAATCGGCGGAGACAGCAACGTCTGGGTCGGAAGAAACAAACGAATAATGAACATTTGAGGAGCTCCTTAATAGGCATAAGGGAGCTCTTTTTAATGGTTTAAATCATTTGTCGAAAAATGCTATATACTGACTGTTAGTGGTAATTATTGTAATTAAGAAACTTACTTTTGATGTCAGATTTACACAATTCTAGGGATGTGGACTTTGTCCTTAAGTCTAATAGCACAGAAAGCACCGGGCGATGTAGCTGCCCGGTGCTTTCATGATCTTTTTGCTTATTTGCCGCGAAGTTTGCCGAGCTCTGACACAAGCGCTTCTACTTCGCTGATACTGAATTTTTCTTTCGAAGCAACGACCTCATACAATTCACGGATATCCTCGTATTGATCAACGTTAAAGTGAGAAGCCTGCATGGCTGCAGCTGTCGCCATTCTAAGCTTTGTTTTAATGGTTTCGATCATAAATTCAACATTTTGTTGAGTTGGTTCTTCCAGATTGACCATATATAGTCCCCTTTCCATGTGTGCGAAAAAAGCAAATTAAACTTTGTATTGTTCCGTCATTGTAACATATTTCACGCAGCCCATGCCTGTAAATTGAACCTTACCTCTTGATTCGGGTACAATGAGAGCAAACAACGAACAACATAAAGCAGGTGTATTGATGTTAGGGAAGACAGGCGACATACCGGATACTGGAACGGAAAGCCTGCACGGTTTTTTGGCAGAAGTCGCAACAAGGTATCCTGACCGCAGCCAGATCGTATTCCTATGTATCGGAACGGACCGTTCCACTGGAGACAGCTTTGGCCCCTTGGTCGGATCGAAGCTGGTGGAACGCGGCTGGCCTCATGTCATTGGGACCTTGAAACAGCCATGTGATGCTCACCGGGTGAGAGAGGCTGTGAAGCAATCAGAAGAGCATGCCGTTGTCATAGCGGTTGATGCCTGCCTTGGAAAGCCGCAGTCCATTGGACGATTTATTACGGCAGAGGGTCCTCTTACACCAGGTCGGGCGACAGGTGCCAAATTACCGGCAGTTGGACATTACAGTATTGCTGGTGTCGTGAATGCAAGCAGTCATAAGCCTTACATGACGCTGCAAACGACTTCACTTTATGCCGTGATGCAAATGGCTGAAGTGGTTGCGGAGTCAGTGGATAAAGCTTGGCAGGAGGCTTTTCGGACTACAATAGTATAGTGTGAATAATAAGGAGGATATATGATGACTCAATTGTCTATAGCAAATCAATCGGTGACACTGCCAAGCGGTGTTTCGTTAGCTTTTTATGACTCTTTGGATGCAAACAAACCTGTGGTGGTTTTGCTGCACGGCTATTGCGGAAGCTCAGCTTACTGGGAACAAGTCGTGGCATCGCTAGGTGAAGAAGCCCGCATTATTGCGCTGGATCTGCGCGGACATGGCCGTTCTTCGGATCAGACCGGAACGGAAGAGACGAACGCTATGGAATTGTATGCCGATGATCTAGCTGCCATGCTGGATCAGTTGAAAATAACCAATGCCTGTGTTCTTGGTCATTCGCTTGGCGGATATATCACCTTAGCCTTTGCTGAGCGATATTCAGAAAGGCTGTCTGCATTTGGCTTGGTTCACTCGACTTCGCTGCCGGATGGGGATGCAGCCAAGGAAAATCGGGATAATGCTGTCGCGGCTATTAAGAAGGATGGTGTGGCTTCGTTTGTAGAAGGCCTCGTTCCAAAACTTTATTCACCGGACAATAAACTTGCGATGGCAGAGCAAGTGGAGCGCTCAATTTCCATCGGCAAGGGGACAAGTTCTGCTGGAGCTATTGGTGCTGCAAAAGGGATGAAGGTCCGTCCTGACCGCACAGAGGTGCTGAAGCAGACGGCATTGCCGCTTCTTCTTCTTGCTGGCGAGCAGGATCAGATTATTCCTGCCGAGCGCACGTTTCTTGTTGAAGGAAGCCATGTTACTCAAGTGAAGCTGGCTGATGCAGGACATATGGGAATGATCGAGCAGCCGGAGGCTTTTTCAGAGGCAGTCTTGGGCTTTATTAAGAAGCTTGGCTAATTGAGAGGGTGGGGAAGCGGATGTTTCGTCGTGATTACTTAATGAATATGATCGAGCAAATGACAGAAGCAGTAGGGCAAATCCTGCAGTTGAAGAAGGAGCTTAAGCATCAGGAAGCACTTCTTGTTATAGATGAGTTCCTGGATAAAAGGTTTGGCATTAGCGGCAAGCTGATTCGCTCCTTGTCCGATAAGGATCTGATGGCTGTACTTACAACGAATGGTGTAATTGAGACGGATAAGATTCAAGCCATTGCAGTCACGCTCAAGCAAGAGTCGGATCTTCATGCTGAGACAGGAAATGATGACGCGAGCTTTGTGTCTGGATTAAAGGCGCTGCAGCTTTTCATGCGGCTGTCGCTTGTTGATGCTGAGCCTACAATCACGAACCCCTCGAAAGAAGCAGAGGAGCTGCTGGAAAGGTTTAAAACGTATGAACTGCCTTCTTATACGAAGCAGCTTCAAGCGGAATGGCATGAGGGAGAAGGACAGTACGACCGGGCTGAGGATGTCCTCTATGAGCTGATGGAAGATGGCGTAACCACGTCAGAGGAATTGGAGGCTTTTTACCGCCGCCTACTGTTTTGTGAAGATGGAAAGCTGGAAGCAGGCGGATTGCCTCGCGAGGAAGTCGAACACGGATTACATGCACTGGTGTCCAAATAGAGCCGGATAGTATTATTAGGAGTGAATGTAGGAATGACAGAAGAATGGCAGCAGAATATTAGCAAGGTAGTTGAAGAGGGAGAGCTGCTGCAAGGTACGCTTAGTCAGCTGCGCCGGAAGGATGGGGCAGCGGCTCCGAAAACAATCGTGCGTCCTGTACAGCTGAAGAACGGACTTCACCTGCAGTTCGAATACCACTATAGCAATAAAGTAACACATGAGAATGTGCTGCCGGATCTGGCAGGAGCCAAAATTATCGAGCTGCTGGAAGGTGACTATAAGCAGGCGTTGTTCAAAACAACTAAGGCGGATCTCCAGCTGTTGTTCAATAAGAAGGGAAAAGCCACGCTGCTTAGCAAGGCGCCAACAGGCAGTGTTAAAGCGGCGGATATGCAGCATAACCGTCAGAAGAACCGCGTCATCGCCGAAGGAACGGCGGCTCCGTTTCTGGTGGAGCTTGGCATTATGACAGCCGATGGTGCTGTCCATGCAAAGAAGCAGGACAAGTACCGGCAAATCAACCGGTTCTTGGAGATGGTTACGGATGTGCTTCCGAGCCTTCCTAAGGACAAGCCGCTGACGATCGTTGATTTTGGCTGCGGCAAATCCTATTTAACGTTTGCTTTATACCATTTGCTTGCGGTAGAGCAGAAGCGGGAGATCTCCATTATCGGGCTTGATTTGAAGGCAGATGTTATCGCCTTTTGCCAGCAGCTTGCCGATAAGCTAGGCTATGGCAATCTGAAATTCCTTGTAGGGGATATTGCTGATTACGAGGAGTTAAGCGAGGCGGATATGGTCGTGACACTGCACGCCTGTGATACAGCAACAGATGCTGCGCTTGCCAAGGCTGTGAACTGGGGAGCTTCCGTTATTATGTCGGTTCCATGCTGCCAGCATGAATTGTTCAAGCAGGTTCAAAGTGATGTGCTTGCTCCGATTCTGTCACAAGGATTGCTTAAGGAGCGTTTCGCTGCTCTTGCAACGGATGCAGCACGAGGTACGCTGCTTGAAGTGCTTGGCTATAAAGTGCAAATGCTGGAGTTTGTTGATCCGGAGCATACACCTAAAAATCTGCTTATTCGCGCAGTACGCAGCGGACAGACAGCATCGAAGGATAAATGGGAGCAGTATGAGCAGTTCCGCAGCTTCCTACATTTATCCCCTTCATTAGAGCATATGTTATCGGACCTATGGCCTACCAAAACCGACGCAGATGTCAAAAAATAATGATCTAGACCTATGGAAGTAATTGTCGATTGAAAAAACATTTGCTACAATGGTAATAGATGGATAGTCAATGGATGGGTGAACCGTATTGGAATCGATGATGTGGCTGGATTTTAGCATGTTCCTCGTACTGCTCGGTTTGTTTTTTTACGTGTTTGCTGTTGGTTCAATAACCGTGCTGCACAAGATTTACCTGGTCTTGCATCTCATACTTATCGTGTGGCCGTTAACTCAATTTATTGCTCAAACTATGCCTGGTTCTTCATACAGGCTTTTTTATCTTTCTGCTTCGTATGCATCGCTGTCGCTTATTGGCGTTGGCTGGTTTATCTTCGTCGTATTTCTAACGGGACAAGCCAATGTCATACGAGCACGCAGAATTATGATGCTGGCATTGCCGGCCTTGATTTCGGTCGTCTGTGTACTATGGAATCCGAATGAGCTGTTTCTCTCAATTAATGAACATCTGGGCGTAAAGCAGCAACAGAGTGGTCCTTTATTCTGGTATATGATTGTCCAGTTGTTCACGTATATTTTGGTATCTTTAATCGTGATGGGCTATTCGATCCGCCGTGGCGGTTCTGTCAGGCAGCAAATGCTGGTCAAGACAGCAATGAACGGTATTTTCGTTCTTGTGTTGTTTGGACTAGGTGATTTCCTAGTAAATATTATCTTTATTCATTATTTTTCCTCGTATTTCTCCATCTTCTCGGTGGGGATTACCTTATCTGCTGTTTACCTCGTACACGCCATTACTAGACACCGCGTATTCGACATCATTCAAATTGTACAGCGTGACGTAATGAACACGATCTCCACCGGTATTATTGTGCTGGATGAAAGCGGGACCGTACTTGAATTCAACAAAGCGATGAAGTCGATCTTAAAGCTTCGCATTGGCGAGAAGTTCACACCCTATGCAATGACCGTTCATTTCCCTAATCATATTAAGAAGGAATTTGACGAGTTTCTGGAAGAGCAGGGCAAGCGGCCGATGGAACGGCAGGAGCTTGAGGTAGCGCTTCTAAGTGACGGTCATTATCGCTATATTATTGTGCAGTCTGCACCTATATTAAGCCAGAAGAAAAAAGAGCTGCTAGGGCGGCTGTTAACCTTCCATGACGTAACCGAGCTGCGGATGCTTGTAGAGGAGACCAATTCGCAAAATGAGCTGCTGCAGGAACGGAACAATGAGTTGCTTATCATGCAGGATGAGTTGTTCCAAGCGAATAAAAAGCTTGAGCATATGGCTATTACGGATGGGTTAACGGGCTGCTACAATCGGCGGTATTTGCTGCAGCAGCTTGAGCATGAGGTTGCGGTAAACGTGCAATACGGCATTCCTTTCTCCATCTTCCTGTTTGATATTGATTTGTTCAAATCCATTAATGACAAGCACGGACATTTGGTTGGGGATGAAGTGATTTGTGCAACGGTTGATGCGGTCAGAAGTACACTGCGCGCAGCCGATATTCTTGCCCGGTATGGCGGCGAAGAATTTACGGTGTACTTGCCGCATACGAACCGTGAGCAGGCTGATAATATCGCGGATAGGGTCAAGGAGTCCGTTGAGCAGAATGAAGTGAAGACGGGACATGGCAGCCAGACGGTGAATGTGACAATTAGTATGGGCGTTGTTTCGGTCGAGCAGTTCGATCAGCGTGCGCTTGATAATCCAAAGGCCTTTCTAAAAGAGCTGCTGGCTCAAGCCGACGCGGCATTATACGAAGCAAAATACAGCGGACGCAACCGGATTGTAAAGCGGAAGCTGGCCTGAAGCTTACTCGGCATCTAGAAGGATATACAACCTTGAGATGCCGAGTTTTTTTACATGTGACACAGACCTTCCTCAAGATAGTCAGCCCAAAAAATATCTGATAAAATAGGTTTTATACAGGTGATTGAGTATGATCGAAAGAGGACTGAGCGATGAGAAAAATGCAAATTGGATCGGTCAAACCTGGGGATAAGCTTGCTAAACCGATATTTCAAGATAATGGACGGGTTCTGCTGGGTGATGGAGTAGAATTAAATGATCGTTATATAAATCGGCTTCAAAATTTAGGCATTGATATTGTTTATATTGAAGACGGCAAGACGGAGGATCTTATTCCTGAGGATTCGATCGGGGATGAGACACGCAGGCAAGCAGTAGAAGTGATCTACAAGACAATGAATTCTTTTAAAGACCAATCCGTTGTCATGAATGGCCGTGCAATTGCTCCAGACCTAGGACGGACATTCCGCTCGGTGTTTGGTCAGATTATGACCGACTTAACAGCCAGACCTAATATGATGGTGAATTTGACTAATATACATGTGGCAGATGCCTATTTATTTCATCATTCCGTGAACGTTGCCGTGCTCGCTGGGGTTATGGGAATAGCAAAGGGCTATAATCGTAATCAGTTAGAGGAGCTTGGAATTGGAGCGCTCTTATTTGATATCGGCATGACGAAGATCCCGCAAAAGCTGATTGAGAAGGAAGGTCCTCTCACGGCTGATGAACGTGTTATTATGGAGAGCCATACGAAGGAAGGCTTTGATATTTTACGGAAATATCATGATATTTCTATTGTTTCGGCCCATTGCGCACTCCAGCATCACGAACGTTATGACGGCTCAGGTTATCCTCGTCGGCTGAAGAAGGATGAGATTCATATGTATGCCCAGATCGTAGGGATTGCAGATGTCTATGATGCACTCACCTCACCAAGGCCGCATCGCAAACGGCATACGCCATCTGAGGCTATTGAGTTTCTATTTGCTGCAGGCAATACTTACTTTGACTTTGATCTCATTAAGCTGTTCTGCAAACATATCTCTATCTATCCGGTTGCTACTACCGTTTTGCTTAGCTCTGGACAAGTTGGTGTAGTCTCTCATAACAGTGAGCTTGCCCTTCATCGGCCGCGTATCCGTATCATTAAGGAAGCTGACGGCCGGGAGCCTGCCTCACCTTATGATCTGGAACTAAAAGATGAACTGCATCTGACCATCATTAAAGAATTATAAACTTTGGACGGACGGCATAGGAGTTTATCCACTCCAAGCTATCACTCTCGGAATATCCTATTAAAGAAATAGGAGGGAGAGTGAAAGTATGGCTTCTAGAGTGAAACCAAAGATGCTCGGTTCCTCTAAAGGGAAAGTTGTGAAAAGAGCTGTATTAGCTCCGCAGCAAACAGGTCCCATTTTCAGCCGTTTAACGGTTGTATGGGTTACTGAAGGCGGAATTCCATTTAATACGACAGGTTTTTTTGCTAGATTATCACGTGGTAATACGATAGTTTCAACCGCTAGTTTCGATCGCTTTGGTGTAGTACGGTTTAACAACGTAACAACACTTACGACGGCTATCTTTACGCTTCGAATCTTCCGAAGTTCAGATGGTGCTTTGTTCCGTACAAGAACGATTCCATCTGGTGTAGAGACGTTTGCTGTAATCGGCTAAGGAGCTAGCTATCCGGCACCTTCCATTTTTGAATGGGAGGTGCCGGATTTTTTTATAGAAAAGGACAAGTTTCGCGGATGATTGCTATATTCTGAGGATGCCGCTCTTTGAATATCTTGTTTATTAAGGTAAAATAATTATAATTAGCGAGTTCGGGGGGAGGAACAAGCTTACATATGCCAAGCCACTCACAGCATTTAAAGCTGCCTAAGCTGGAACTTCTTCGCCGGGTGTTGTTTATTACACTTGGAGCGGCGCTTGTTTCGGTGGGACTTGAAATTTTTCTTGTTCCCAATCATATTATTGACGGTGGTATCGTCGGGATTTCGATCATGGTATCCCATTTGACAGGACTGCCACTTGGACTTTTCTTATTCCTTTTAAACCTTCCATTTCTAGTGCTTGGGTACAAGCAGATTGGCAAAACATTTGCGTTATCGACTTTGTATGGAGTAAGTGTGATGTCACTTGGTACGTTTCTGCTCCATCCTGTTCCGCCTCTAACGGAAGAATATTTTCTGGCCTCGATATTTGGGGGAGTTATTCTTGGTATTGGGGTAGGTATCGTTATTCGATTCGGCGGCTCCTTGGACGGGACAGAGATTATTGCGATTTTGTTTAACAAACGTCTTCCTTTTTCGGTTGGCGAGATTGTTATGTTCTTTAATTTATTTATTCTTGGCAGTGCAGGATTTGTGTTTGGCTGGGATCGGGCGATGTATTCGCTGGTTGCCTACTATATCGCCTACAAGATGATTGATATTACGATGGAAGGCTTCGAAGAATCCAAGGCGGTCTGGATCATTAGTGAAGAGGCTAAGGAAATTGGTTCTGCTATTATGGACCGACTCGGGCGTGGTGTGACATATTTGCATGGGGAAGGCGGCTTCTCCGGCGGGCAGAAGCGTGTGATCTTCTGCGTCATTACACGTCTGGAAGAAGCGAAGATGAAGTCAATCGTTAATGATCTTGATCCAGCTGCGTTTCTCGCCGTTGGCAACATCCATGATGTAAAAGGCGGAAGATTCAAGAAACGCGATATTCACTAAGGGTTATAAAGGAGATCAGGCAGTGGATGAATTTGAAAGCATCCGTCATTGGACCTCAGGACGGCAAAGCGTGGAATGGCAGAGGGAACGTGGTGTCGTGCTTGGAATAGGCGATGATGCTGCACTCATTGATCCAGCCGCTCCCATTTCCGGAGTGGGATCCCCGTATGAATATATAATGGCGATGGACACGATGGTAGAGACGGTGCATTTCAATGCAGTGACAATGTCCTATGAGGATATTGGGTATAAAGCTCTGGCAGCGAATGTCAGTGATATCGCTGCTATGGGCGGTATTCCACTACAAGCGCTTATATCAGTTAGTGTACCGCGTAATCTTGGGCAGGAGCCGATGCGCCGACTCTATGATGGTCTGTATGCCTGCGCGGAGCGTTATGGCGTAGCAATTATTGGCGGTGACACAACCTCGTCGCCGCTGCATCTTGTTATTGCGGTGACGGTGACAGGGGCCGTCGAAGCGGGGAAGGGGCTGCGCCGATCTGGTGCAAAGCCCGGCGACGCTGTTATATTGACCGGTCCCGTCGGGAAATCGGCGGCCGGGCTGCAGTTCCTGCTCGCGCAGCAGGAACGCGGCATAGCTGCACTCGCAGGGGAGCGGGCGGAGTCGCTAGTTCTAGCCCATCGCCGCCCATCTCCTTCAGTGAAGGCGGGGCGATTGCTGCTTACGCGCGGGACCTGTCATTCGCTTAATGATGTGAGCGATGGTCTTGCTAGCGAGGCATGGGAGATCGCTGAAGCTTCGGGACTTCTTGTATTGCTTCGTGAGCAGCAGCTTCCAAGAAGCGGCAGCATGGCTGCGTACGCAGGGGCGGCAGGTATTGATCCACTCGAATGGATGCTGTACGGCGGAGAAGATTATGTATTGCTTGGCACGATGGAAAGCAGCGATGCAATCGCAGCACAGGCGGCCTTCCATGCGGAAGGGCTGCCCTTTTATATCATTGGGGAAACTTTGGCTGGTAAGCCCGGCGTGGAAATAATCCGGACAACGGATAAAGGCGATTTACGAATGCCGCTTATGAAGCGGGGCTATAATCATTTTGAGTAGTAAGCAGGTGTAGAGGATGACAATAAAGGGACAAGCGGTTTTTACAATCCGCAATGAACAGGAAACTGCATGGCTTGCTGAGCGTATTGCGAAGCTTATAAAGCCAGGAGCTGTTCTTGCGCTGGATGGAGATCTTGGTGCAGGCAAGACCACTTTCTCGCAAAAATTAGCAAAAGCGATTGGCGTAAATGATGTGGTGAACAGTCCAACGTTTACGATAATTAAAGAATACGAGGGGGCTTCCATGCCCTTTTATCATATGGATGTGTACCGCCTGTCGCTTGAGGAAGCATACGATCTTGGTCTAGACGACTATTTCTACGGCAGTGGAGTTACGATTGTGGAATGGGCAAGCCTGATTGAAGAGCTTCTGCCTCCGGAACGGCTGGAGATGTATATCGCGCATGAAGGCGGCGAGGAGCGGAACATTCGAATAACGGGGATCGGCGAGCCGTATGCATCTTGGTGTGGGGCTTTGGATGAGATGGGAGCAGGGAATAACGATGACAGAGCATAACGAACAGCCAATATTGGCATTTGATACCTCAACGGCAGCATTTGCGGCAGCTATTATAGACAAGGGCAGCATTCTTGGTGAAATGCAGTCTTTTGCTGAGAGAAACCATTCCGTCCATATCATTACTCATGTGAAACAGCTGATGACAGATGCCGGAGTTACGGCTGAAGACATAGGAGCAATTGCGGTTGGAAGTGGTCCAGGCTCCTATACCGGTATGAGAATTGCTGTTGCTGCTGCGAAAACATTGGCATGGGTGTGGAATAAGCCCCTTGTCAGTGTATCTAGCCTGGAGGCTATTGCCTACGGTGGCTGGCATCACGGAAGCGTATTGGAAGACCAAGCAGAGTCTGGCGAAGACTGGATTTTGCCTATTATAGATGCACGGCGCGGACAAGTATATACAGGTGGCTATGCGATGTCGGTAGACGGCCAGTGGCGCAGCTTTGCAGCAGATGGTGTTCGACTTATGAATGACTGGGTTGAGCGGATTGCTATAGAGGCGGCTGAGCTTTCAGGCCAAGTGAAGCGGATTTGGGTTATTGGCGATCTTACGATTCATGAGGGCGAAGCGAATCGTCTCAGAACGTTATGCGAGGATAAGATCGAAGTGCATTTGCTCTCTTATGAGCTGGAGGGTCGTGCGATTGCACAGCTTGGCCAGCATCGCCTGCAGGCAGGAGAAGTTGCGGATACTCATGGGCTGACGCCAAATTACACCCAGTTGGCAGAAGCGGAAGCGAATCTTCTACGTGCGAAGCAGCAGGGGGAGGCGAAGTCCTCATGATTAATAATCAGGCAAATCTCGTTTTCCGGTCGATGACCATGGCAGATATCAGCTCGATTGTAGCCATTGAACAGGAAGCCTTCACAACACCTTGGACTCAGGAAGCGTTCAAGAACGAGCTGACTAGCAACATGTTCGCCCGTTATATGATTATGGAACATGATGATGAAATCATAGGCTACGGCGGAATGTGGATCATTGTAGATGAAGCGCATGTCACGAATATTGCTGTACGCGCTGACCATCGAGGACAAGGGCTTGGGGAACGGCTGTTAGCCGAGCTGCAGCAGACGGCGGCTTTTTTTGGCGCGAACAAAATGACGCTTGAAGTACGTGTATCCAATGAGATCGCACAGCGCTTGTACCGGAAGCTTGGATTTAAACCTGCCGGTATCCGGCCAGCTTATTACTCGGATGATAACGAGGATGCGTTAATTATGTGGGCGGATCTGGAACGATACCGCTCCGAGGCAGAGGAGCAAGAATGGTGAGTCATACAAACAAAGATGCCGTTATATTAGCGATTGAAACGAGCTGTGACGAAACATCCGTTGCGGTTGTTCGTGACGGCAAGCATATATTATCGAATGTAATCTCGAGTCAAATCGAGGTTCATAAGCAATTTGGCGGGGTTGTGCCGGAGATCGCTTCGCGTAAGCATGTCGAGGTTATTACCCTGATGATCGAGCAGGCGGTAGCGGAGTCCGGTCTGACCTTAAAGGATATTTCTGCAGTAGCAGTTACGCAGGGACCTGGACTTGTTGGTGCTCTTCTTGTTGGGATCGTAGCAGCCAAAAGCCTTGCAATGGCGCTTGATGTGCCTTTTATCGGGACACATCATATTGCCGGACATATTTACGCGAATCAGCTTGTCCATGAATTGGAGTATCCGTGTATGGCGCTAGTCGTTTCCGGCGGGCATACGGAGCTTGTACTGCTGGAGAGTGAAGGTTCCTTCCGTATGATCGGCCGCACCCGTGATGATGCGGTTGGCGAGGCCTATGATAAAGTGGCTCGTGCGTTAAAATTCCCTTATCCCGGAGGTCCTCATATCGACAGGCTTGCCTCGGAAGCGGAAAAGGTTATCGAGCTGCCTCGTGCATGGCTTGAGCCTGATTCGTATGACTTCAGCTTCAGTGGGTTAAAGTCGGCTGTTCTTGCTGTAATTAATCAGACGAATATGAAGGGTGAGACCCTTGATGCAGCAGCGCTAGCCCGCGGGTTCCAGGAATCGGTTATCGAGGTGCTCGTCGAAAAAGCGCTACGTGCTGTCCGCGCCTTTGGCGCCAAGCAGCTGCTGTTATGCGGCGGTGTGGCAGCGAACCGCGGTCTCCGCGCAGCACTTGCCGTACGATGCGACAAGGAAGGTATGCCGCTTCTAGTTCCTCCGCATAAGCTGTGTACGGACAATGCGGCAATGATTGGTGCTGCGGCATATTTGAAATGGCAGCAAGGTGAATTTACATCGCTTGATATGAAGGCAGAGCCAAACTTCTCACTTGAAGGCTGGGCTAAGTCATCCGTGTCCTAAAATATAAAAAAGTTGTTTACGTGTGAAATATTTTTTTCTTGGAATTGACAGAATATTTATTGGGGAATATAATGGGTACCAATAGTTCAAACTCCATACTGTGCAAACGCAAAGAACAGGAGTAGTACGGATAATCCGGGTTTAGAGAGCTGCGGGACGGTGCAACGCAGTCGAAGGATACCAGAAACTCGCCTGGGAGCGGAGCAGTGGAAACATGCGGCTGACCATGTAAGGCCCATGAATACATTGCTACGGTTAACCCCCGTAAAAGGGTGCGCATTCGTCAACATCCGGAGTTGGCAATGTGCCTAAGGTGGGCATTAAGATGCTGTGTATTCAGCAGTATTGATGTCAACAAGGGTGGTACCGCGCAGGTTAATGATAGCCTGTCGTCTCTTGATTTATAAGAGACGACAGGCTTTTTTGGTTGTTTTTTTGGACTAGATTGGATTAGAGTGGCTAAATGACGTGACATAACATAACAGATGATAATTCATATATAAAACGCTATGAACAGGATCAGTAAAGCAATTAAGTGGGTACACGGCGCGATTGTTATAACAATCGCTGCTGCAGAGAGCTGCGGGTTGGTGCGACGCAGTCAAAGCTTAAGCTTGAACTCGCCTGGGAGCGGAATGATGGAGAAGCCGAGTGAATGCATGCGAAAAGCAGCAGGATCATGGCAGGTACATCGTTACGGTATACCTCCGTCATCGGGTGTTCAAGCGGGTTCGGATCTGCTTGCTGCAAAGCTACAAAACTTTATTATTGCAGCCTGAAGGGTTCGGCCAATGAGAGTGGTACCACGGCAGGCCTGTCGTCTCTTACACCAAAGAGACGACAGGTCTTTTCTATTTCTAAGATCAAAAAAACAACTATTCGGAGGGTATTCCCATGAAAAAAATTCAAATCTTTGATACAACATTACGTGATGGCGAACAATCGCCTGGAGCATCTATTGAGCCTGAACGCAAAATCATTATCGCACGCCAGCTGGCTAAGCTAGGCGTCGATATCATTGAACCTGGTTTTGCAATTTCTAGTCCTGGCGAGTTTTCGGCTATTCAACAAATCTCCCGTGAACTGCAAAACGTTGAAATTTGTGGTTTTGCACGTGCAGTGAAAGTCGACATTGATGCTGCGGTTAAGGCTACGCAGGATGCAGCGAAACGCCGTCTGCATCTGTTCATCTCTTCTTCGGATATTCATCTGAGCCATCAAATCCGCAAGACGCGATCTGAGGTTATCCAAATTGCAAAAGATATGATCTCTTATGCGAAGCAATTTGTTGACGAAATTCAATTTGCAGCCATGGACTCGACCCGTTCGGACAGGGATTTTGTAATTGAACTGGTGGAAGCGGCGATTGAATCCGGCGCTACCATTATCAATCTGCCTGATACACTGGGTTACGCGCTGCCAAATGAGATGGTGGATCTGTTCACTTCTGTCCGCCAGCAGGCGCGGGGCGGGGATAAGGTTCGTTACAGCACGCATAATCACAATGATCTGGGTATGGCAGTTGCGAATAGTATGGCTGCCATTCAAGCTGGAGCAACACAGGTAGAGGTAACCGTTAATGGTGTTGGCGAACGGGCCGGCAACTGCTCGCTCGAGGAGCTGGCGATGCTGATCGAGACACGCAAAGCGGCGCTGCAGATTGAGACAAATATTGAACAGAGCGAGATCTATACGACATCTCATATGGTCAGCCGGGCCATGCATTATCCGATTGCATATAACAAGCCCATTGTAGGTCGCAATGCCTTCCAGCATGAATCAGGTATCCACCAGGATGGCTTACTGAAGGACCGCAGTACGTATGAGATTATGGATCCAGAAGCGATGGGCATCTCCCGCAGCATGATCATATTAGGCCGTCATTCCGGACGCCATGCGATTAAACACCGTCTGTCGGAGTATGGCATTAACGTGGCTGACGAGGAATTAGTCGAGGTCTATAACCGCTTCAAACAAGTAGCTGATGAGAAAAAAATCGTAACGGATGATGAACTGATCCGCATTGCCGGTGAAATGACCGAGACTCAGCCTGACCCTTACAAGCTGGTTGATCTGCAAGTATTGGCTGGCAGTCAAAAGTCCCGTATTGCTTCAGTTACAATCCGCGAAAGCGCAGATGGTGCAGAACGATCATACTCCGGCATGGGAGAAGGGCCGCTCGAGGCTGTTATTCATTGCATCCAGCAGGCGATTCCAGTAGCAGCTCAATTCGAGGATCTGGAGCTGCATTCCTTATCGACCGGTGAGGATGCGCATGGCGAAGCAGTCGTTAGCATTATTATAGAAGGTGAGAGATTCCGCGGTACTTCTATCCATAAGGACATCATCTATGCAGCTGCTCAGGCGTACGTTGGAGCCTGCAATCAAGCCGTAATGACGGGCAGAAAACGCATCATGGAAGAGAATGCCGGATAATTGGAATACTTATCCACAAAAACAGCTGACCTGTGCATAAGAGGAAAAAAACGGATAAATACAACCTTTTCTCTGTGAATAAAAATGTGAGTGATTCGTGGATAGTTTCTACACAGGCACCTGTGGATAATGTGGATAAAGTGGATAAAATAATAGGCTAGGAAGCATTTGTAAGTAATTAGTGACGTTAACCTTTACAAATCACGCTTTGTTATCGACAGAATTAACTAACAATTCACGTTATTATGTGGATAAACCTGTGGACAAGGTGGACAGTTACCCCGAAAGCACGATTTTGTGCTTTCGGGTTTTTTTTATGTTTTTGGAGCTTTTTTAGTTCGATTGCGCTACCGCAATAAAATTGCGTGATTCTGCAGTATGGTTTTCGGTGAAAACACTTTCAATTTCAGTTAAGGTGGAATTACAAGAAAACGTTGCGGCAAATAGGCATTCCGGCCTGAATGGAGGATAACTACAGTGAACAAACAGGCGATCATTCAAGTAAGCTCAATATGCAAATGCTACGGTCCGTACAACGCATTAAATGAAATCTCTTTTGAGGTGAACAGCGGTGAGCTGTTCGGCATTATTGGGACTAGCGGAGCGGGCAAGACTACTTTGCTTGAGATGCTCATGGGACTTCGCAGACCGGATCAAGGTAAAATTGAAGTATTGGGCATGGATGCTATTTTGGAAGCAAAGCAATTGAAGGAATATATCGGTATGCATATGTACAGCAACTCACTCGTAGATAATTTGACAGTCCGTGAAGCGCTAGAACTATTCCAATCGTTTTATGTAAGACAAAACAATATTGATACCATTATCTCGGATTTGGGACTAGAGCCATATATGAATAAACCAGTTAAGAGATTATCCGGCGGCTGGCAGCAGCGTATTGCGCTTGCGTTCGCACTGGTGAATGATCCGAAGATTATTTTTCTAGATGAGCCAACTACCGGGCTCGATAAGCAGGCAAGAGCGGACTACTGGTCCCTTCTTATGAAGTTGAAAAGCCAAGGAAAAACCATTGTGATGGCCTCCCATGATATGGGGGAAATGCAGCGCAACTGCGACCGCATTGCGGTGCTGCGCAAAGGGGATATCGTGAAATGCGATTCGCCCCAGCAGCTCATCTCTCAAATTCCTGAAGGCTGCGTAACAATGGAGGGCGTATACGTTCATTTCGCTTACGCTGAAGTATAACCTTGTTTTAGATTATGCGGCTTAGCTTGAAGGAGGACTTCTGTACATGGATCATGGAAGCGACATCGAGAGTCCGTCAGTTCATCGAAGCCAAGTGATAGAGAAGCGAATGGAGATGATTGCTGCACTGCTTGATAAATTAAATGGGGAGGAGATTGTCCAACAATCCAAAACAACAAAGCACGTATCACAGAAGCGGAAGGGGCGAAATAATGACAGATTGCTGCAAATAGTTGCCGGCATTTTCTTCCATCGTATAAGATAAGGATGACACTACCATGATGGAGGTCATTAGATGGAAGACATTATGCCTATAATCGGGCAAAACATGCTGCGGATTTCCGATAAGTATTTTTGGGCGGAGCCGCTTGCTGAATATGCTCGTACCTTTATACGGGAAAAGCAGGCCGAATCCATGAGATTCGGTCTATTAACCGTGCTGCATTACCGTATGTTTGGAGGGAATTCTGAATCGATCTATCAGGCGGCAGCTGCAGTTGAGCTGTTTATATTAGCGTCTGATATATTGGATGATTTACAGGATGGAGATGCAGCACATCAAGCCTGGTCCCAGGTGCCGACAGCCGCTGCGATGCAGGTAGCTGTTTCCTTAATCGTGCTGTCGCAGCAGGCAATACTGGAGCTCGAATTTGGTCAGGCTGAGCTCATACGTGTGATGCGAATGATGAATGAGCAGCTGCTGAAGGCGGCAAATGGACAAATGCTTGACTTGATGAATGCTGTTACCGATGAGGAGTCATATTTGAGAGTAGTTCAGCATAAATCAGCTGCCCTTATCGTCTTTGCTTGTATGACTGGAGTCATGCTTACCGGACGGGACTGGCATCCTATTGTGGCCGAATATGCGGAAGAAGTAGGTATGGCGGCTCAAATTAAAAATGATATTAGAGACCTGCTCCGATGGGACGACAAGAATGATTTTATTCTGCGTAAAAAGACCCTGCTTACTTTGTTTCTTTTGGAGGAAATTGCGGAACAGGATCAATGGATCGCAGACTATTTCGAAGGCAGAATTTCGCTAGCGGATGTCTTGGATCGACAGCAAATGCTGGAAGAGGCATGTAATCGGACAGGGGCAGCTCTATATGGCTCCGTGCACATGAGAATGCACTTTAATCGGTTTCAGGAACTGCTGGATGAAGTTCCTGAAGCCGCGTCAGATAAGGACAAGCTCCTACAAATCTTCTCCAGCTAGGTCCTTACTGCACATACCGCAAAGAGGGTTGCGGGAAATACGGGAGAGATTGGCGTTTGCTGTCGAATGATTTCCTGCTATATTAGAATCAGAAATTGATTCTAATATAGCAGAGGAGGAATTTTAAAATGTTGAAAGATGCTATCCGTACGCTTGCTGCAAGCAAAGAAAAAATGTCGATGATGATGGGTGGACAACTCCAATTGGCTGGCGTATCCGCAGCTGAACACAAAGCACTCCAAGATGCGCTTAAGAATCAAGACGAGAAAAAAGGCAACTACACACTGGCTGTTTGGGGCTAATTAGCTAAAACGACTTCATGCGTGTGCAGGAGGAGATTAGACGATGTTAAAACCCACTTATAGAATTTCAGCACCTCTCTTCCTGGCTGCATTTCTCGTCATTTTGCTCTATTTGACCTTCACGATTATTAAAGAGCCTTTTATAGGTGTCGAATTGGTTGAAGGTTCAAAGGGAGAGTATTTCGTGAAAGCTCTCGAGCCTGCCGGACAAGCTGTCAGCAAAGGCATCTTAGTCGGCGATAGAATTATAACTGTGAATGGTGCACCGGCAGGTGATTATAGCAATGTGAAGAAGTTTTTCTCAATTGAGAAATCTAGTGCGGTGCTTGTTGAACATAGCAGTAAGGAGCAGCAATTAATCGTATTTAACCGGGGTTGGTACGGAGATCATTCTAGCTGGGAATTGTTCATACAGCTGTATATTCCGCTTATCTCTCTGATCCTGTTCGCAGGGTTTTCTTCTTTTCTATACTCGAAAAGGAAAAATGATAATGCGGCTTTAATGCTTATGCTGTTTTTTGCAACGATTGGCCTATGCTATTATTCTTCAGCTGCGTCCTATCGTAGTGATCCTGTCGGATTCTCAATTATTTATCTCATATTGCCGTCTGTGCCGATTATTTTCCTGCAGTTTATGAACCAGTATATGAAGCGGTATAATGTCGTATTTATTAGCAAATCCGGATTAATAGGCATGCTTAGTGCATTTGGTCTAGTTGAACTTGGTATGCTGCTTTACGTTTGGACGGATCTGATCTCCAACGATGCAGTTGTATACATACGAATGTTGTATTACGGGACACTCATTATCGGTAATTTCATTTGCATTTATCAGCTAGTCAGAAAGTTTATGCAATATCGCAATACGAAGTTTAACTCGCTTTTCAAAATAACGCTTGTATCGCATATTGTGGCGTTTACTCCATTTACGGCGATGAACCTGCTGCCATTATTTATTGGCGGAGGTCAGATTTTACCGGCTGCATTTACATCTTTGTTCCTGTTCGTGCTGCCGATTGTGTATTTCTACCTGTTAACATCTAACCAGCTCTTTGACATTGACTTCATCCTGACTAGGTTTAAATATTATACGCTTTTGTCAGTTCTGCCTGCTTTGCTGTTAACGCTTGCTATTATTGGGGTACTTAACGGAAGGGCAGAAGTATCGTGGGTTGGCTACATTCAGATGTTCTTGACATCGTATATTGTCATGACGCTCTTCTTGTACATCAAGGAGCAGATCGATCATAAGTTTCGTCCTAAGCTGTTTAAAGCGATGTACAGCTATCAGGACAGCTTGGATCGCTTCTCCCGTAAAGTGGCGACTGTTATGAAGAGAGCGGACTTGGAGGCTGTGCTCAAGCAGGAGATTAGTGATCTGCTGCCTGTTAATCGCATTGACTTTGTACTTGTTGATCAAGCTGACGGATCTGTTCAGAAGCTTGGTGAATCCGATGAGGAGAAAGGTACATCTTTATTCCTGCTCCAAGTCGCGGAATCACTGCAGGTTGGAGAGATGGTCGAGCTGCCTCACGGCATTGGACTTGTCATTGGCCGCCAACGCTCCAAATACCATGTCGTATGGATTGGTTCGAAGACGAATCACACCCGCTTTAACTCGGATGAGCTGCGCTGGCTGAAGACACTAGCGAATTATTCAAGCATCGTATTCGAGAATCTTTACTTGATTGAAGGTCTGATTGAGGATTTGGAATCGGAAGTGCGGAAGGAGCAGACGACTGCCCCTTGGGTGCTGCGTTTATTATTCTGCTTATCCGAGAATGAACGCAGGAAGCTGGCTGCCGATCTTCATGACTCAGCTTTGCAGGATCAACTGATCTGGTATCGAAAGCTAGAAGGAGTTATGAATGACTTTCCGATATCGGACAAGCTTGGCAATGAGCTGAATGAGATCAAAGAAGGCTTGCTCGATGTCATTCATCAGATTCGCGAAACGTGCAATGAATTACGGCCGCCGCTCTTGAAAGAAATGGGCGTAATTGAGGCTGTTGAATCTATCGTAGAGCATTCGCAAATGCGCGATAACTTTGCAGTTGATTTCCGGCCGAAGCCATTCACTCATCCACTTAACGAAGAGCAAATTACGGCTATTTACCGAATCGTTCAGGAATTGCTCCGTAATGCTGCTAAGCATGCGCAAGCTAATCAGGTTACACTGGAGCTTGAGCAGCGGAGAGGAAAAATCTTTTTCCGCTACAAGGATGACGGTATCGGAATGGATGTTGATTATATGAAAGCATCCTTCGAGCATATGGGGCTGTCCGGGATTAAAGAACGGGTGGCAAGTCTTGAAGGAGAAATCACGTTCCGGTCGAAGCGTGGAAGCGGCCTGGAAGTTGTGATCAACTTGCCGGAGACAATGACGACCGGTCGTTCGGAAAGGGGATTATTACGTGATTCGTATCTTATTAGTTGATGATCATCCATCCGTAGGAGAAGGCACTAAGACGATGATCGAGCAGGATCCTGAGATGAAAGTGACGGTTGTGTTATCCGCTATGGAAGCACTTGATACCGTAAACCAAGATCCCTTTGATATTATTTTATGTGATTTGAATATGCCGGGGATCAGCGGGCTAGAGCTTGCGAAGCGGCTCATTCAGCAGGATCCGGATCGCAGAGTCTTAATCTATACCGGGTACGAAATTAGTACCCACTACAACTTGCTGATCGAATGTGGTGTGTCCGGGTTTATTTCCAAGACGGTATCACGCGAACAGCTGCATAACACCATTCGCTGTGCCATGCGCGGGGAGGCAGTTATCCCGATTACCCTGCTTAAGCAGCTTCGCCGTAATGAAGTGAAGATTACTCGTGCGGAGAAGGCGATTGAAGAGGTCTCGATTAATGAGCGAGATCAAGATATTTTGCAAGAGGTTGCTAACGGCAGCAGCAATAAGGATATCGCCGCTAAGCTGCATATGAGCCAACGTACGGTGGAGTATAACTTAACCCGTATCTTCGAGAAATTAAGTGTTCGCTCGAGGTCAGAAGCGATTGTAGAAGCGAAGCGTTTAGGACTCATTCGAATGGAACAATTTTTAACTTAAATGTTGCTTACCCGATCATTGGCGATTCACATCAAGTGAACCGTGAATGTCTTCCTATATGGGATAACTGCAGCTTGAAGCGGCAGAATCGTATCCCCCATGTTTTAATTGCAATACCTTCCTAACTATTGGTTTCCCTCTCAATGCTTACGTCTATATGGCGTAAGCATCTTTTTTTGATCTATAGCAAAAGCCTCCCTAAACAATCGCTTGGATTGATTAAAGAGGCTTACCTATACACTTGATATACAGCTATTCACTTAAGGCTTCCCACTGCTCATAAGCGGTGGTTAGCGTGGTACGTTTGGCTTCGATTTGAGTCTGGATTTCCTGAATGGCCATGTAATCGTTGAAGATCGCAGGATCCGTCAGTTGTACTTCAAGCTCGGCAATTTGTTCTTCCAGCGAAGCGATATCTTGCTCCAGCTGCTCTAGCTTGCGCTGCCGGCTGCGCTCTTCACGCTTGGCTTGCTTATCTAATTCGTAGGATGTTGGAGCTTCGACAATTGGCTGATTAGTCTTACTAGCTAATTTAGCTTCAGCTTCTAGTCTTGCTTCTTCAAGCTCCGCTTTCTTTTCGATCATGTCATCGTAATTTCCTAGGAAATGCTCGGTTCCTGTCGGAGCAAGTTCGACAATGCGTTCCGCCATTTTGTTAAGGAAATAACGGTCATGAGAAATGAAGAGTAATGTTCCTTCATAATCGAGAAGGGCAGATTCAAGAACTTCTTTACTGAACAAGTCCAAATGGTTGGTAGGTTCGTCCAAGATCAAGACGTTAGCTTGTTCTAGCATCAGCTTGGCGAGCGATACGCGAGCTTTCTCCCCGCCGCTGAGGGAAGATACTCGCTTAAGGACATCTTCTCCGCTGAATAGGAAATTGCCGAGCACCGTGCGGATACGGGCTTCCTCCATATGCGGGTAAGTGCCCCAAACTTCCTCCAGAATGGTGTTGGAAGGCGTAAGTCCAGTCTGCTCCTGATCATAATAACCAAGCTTTACATTGGCTCCCCAACGGACGCTGCCGGTTTGCTGTTCTCTTTGTCCAACCAATACTTTCAGCAAAGTGGATTTGCCAATCCCGTTTGGACCAATAAGTGCAACCGTCTCGCTGCGCTGCAGCTTGAAGGAAACATGCTGGAACAGCTGACGTTCCTTTTCCGGGAATTTAACGGATAGATCTGTTACATCAAGCACGTCTTTTCCGGTCTGACGCTCGATCTCGAAGGAGAAACGGGCTTTCTTCAGATCCCCTAACGGCCTGTCGAGCACATCCATCTTATCGAGTGCTTTGCGGCGGCTTTGGGCACGCTTGGTCGTTGAAGCGCGGACGATATTACGCTGGATGAACTGCTCCATCTTGGCGATTTCGTCCTGCTGCTTCTCGAACACCTTCATATTTGCTTCGTATTCAGCGGCTTTAATATCGATATAACGGCTATAGTTGCCGGTATATCGTTTCGCAGCATGACGTTCAATTTCTATAATGGTTGTTGCAAGCGCATCAAGGAAATAACGGTCATGGGAAACGACTAGAATCGCGCCGGAATAGCTGCGCAGATAACCCTCAAGCCAAGTGAGAGTAGGGATGTCCAAGTAGTTGGTTGGTTCGTCGAGCATAAGCAGATCGGGTGCTTGCAGCAGGATGCGGGCAAGCGCAAGACGGGTCTTCTGGCCGCCGCTTAACGTGCTGATCATCGTATCAGCTGGGAAGGTTCCGAATCCCATCCCGTGCAGGACGCTGTTAATACGGGTATTGATTTCGAAGCCACCTTGCTCGCGGAACCAGTCGGATTTGCGAGAGTATCGGTCAAGGACCTCTTCATAGCGCTTCTGGTTATCATGAAGCGCAGGATCAGCAATTTGCTGCTCCAGCTCGCGCAGCTCTTTCTCGGTGTCAGTGAGATGCGCGAATACAGCACGCATTTCCTCGTCGATTGTGCGGTTGGATTGAAGACCGCTGTTTTGGGCCAAGTAACCGATACGTGTTTCTTTCGCCTTGTGAATGGCACCGGAATCATAGGAGAGCTCTCCTGCGATGATCTTGAGCAAGGTGGACTTGCCTGCGCCATTTACCCCAACAAGTCCAACTCGTTCACGTTCAAGGACTTGCATCGATATATCGGACAATATGACGTCTATGCCATAGTTTTTACTGATATTGGATAATTGAAGCAGCATGAATGATACCTCCAACAGATAATGACTCGTTCATTATATATTACCACAAACCGTTGTCGCCATTGGCGAAAGTTGCATAACAATGGTAAACTACAATTAAAGAAAAAGCATGTTTGGGAAGGCAGAGCTGGGTGCAAGATGAATGAACAGCCAAATGAGATAAATTTCGATAAGACAGCGCTGCGCAAAGCCATGACAAGGCTTCGTGACGGCATCGCCGTGGAAGAACGTGCCTTACGATCAGCTGCGGCATGTAGAAATTTATCAGAATGGATGAAGCAGCATCAAATGAATAGCTTTATGTGTTATATTCCGTTCCGTTCTGAGCTTGATACGCGTTATTTGATTGAGTGGGCTTGGGAGACCGGCGTCGAGGTCAGTGTGCCAAGATGCAATCCTGCCGATCGCTCGATGGCGCTGTATAAGCTTGAGAGCTGGGCCGAGCTTGCAGAAGGTGCTTACGGGATTATGGAGCCTGATCCGCTGCAATGTCAGCCGATGCCGGATTTATATGTCCCACAGTTGGTTGTAACACCAGGCCTTGCGTTCGACCTTAGAGGTGGTCGCCTTGGATATGGAGGAGGCTACTACGATCGTTACGCTGAGCGTCTTCGTGAGGATCGGTCGGTGAAGTGGCTCGGTATCGCATTCGAGGATCAACTGGTGGATGAGATCCCCATGCAGTTTCATGACAAACGGATGGATGGAATTGTAACGGAGATGAAAGTGAATTGAATAGTTGGAGTGAACGGGTATGGAAATGACACATTTTAATGAGCAAGGCCGGGCAAAGATGGTTGATGTAAGCGACAAGGAAATAACAGCCAGAACGGCAACCGCACGTACGATGGTCAAGATGAACCCGGGTACGCTGGCCCGAATTAAAGAAGGTACAATCGGCAAAGGGGATGTGCTGGCGGTGTCGCAGGTTGCTGCGATTATGGCTGCGAAGAAAACATCGGATTGGATTCCGATGTGTCATCCGCTTCCTTTAACGGGTATTAACGTCACCTTCGAGGATAATGGGACAGATGAACTTTACATAGAGGCTATAGTGAAGACGACTGGTAAAACAGGTGTGGAAATGGAAGCTTTGACCGCTGTATCGGCCGCAGCACTTACCGTATATGATATGTGCAAAGCGCTGCAGAAGGATATGATTATCGGTCCAACTTACCTGGTAGAGAAAACCGGGGGCAAAAACGGAGACTATCGGCTTTGACACCCATGAACGAATAAGGGATGGGAGGAATAATAGATGCGGTGGAAAGTAGCGATATTGACGGCAAGTGATAAGGGCTCACGCGGAGAACGCGAAGATACAAGCGCACAAGTCATTCGTGAATTGGTAGAAGAAGAATTAGGCGGAGAAATTGTTGATTATCGAATTGTGCCAGACGAGCAGGATGAGATAATTGCGGCAATGATCGAAATGACCGAGTATTATCAGGCTGATCTCGTTCTGACCACAGGCGGAACGGGACTGGCACCAAGAGATGTAACTCCGGAAGCAACATTAAAGGTAGTGGATCGTCTTGTGCCTGGTATAGCGGAAGCAATGCGGATCGGGGCGCTTAAAAAAACTCGCAGGGCGATGTTGTCCAGAGGCGTATGCGGTATTCGCGGTCAAGCGCTTATCATTAATTTGCCGGGTAGTCCCAAAGGTGTACATGAGGGCTTGATGGCCATTATGGATCAACTGCCGCATGCTTTGGAGATTGTTTCCGGCACACATGGAGATCACGAATGAGCAGAGCGCAGACGATTCTAAAAGAAGTCCCCGTACATGAAGCCATTGGTCTTAGACTTGCTCATGATCTTACCCGCATCATACCGGGGGAGTTTAAAGGCAGATTATTTACAAAAGGGCATGTCATCACGGAAGCGGATATTCCTAGCTTGCTTGATATCGGCAAAGAGCATATCTATATTATGGAGCTCGGAGATGATGAGCTTCATGAGGATGATGCAGCAAAACGAATGGCTATTGCGCTTGCTGGTGAAGGCTTAACGCTATCCGAGCCGCATGAAGGCAAAGTCAGCTTGAAGTCTCAAATGCTTGGTCTTGCACAGGTAGATCCGGTTATTGTAGAGGCTATTAATAATCTTGGTGAGATTGCGCTGGCGACGGTGAAGTCAAATTCAGTCGTTCAGGAAGGAAGGCCTCTTGCTGCAACAAGAGTGATTCCACTTATCGTTCCAAAAGCGAAAGTCGAAGAGGTAGAGAGGCTTGTAGCTGAATATAGAGACACTCGTCAAGGAATAGCTCCTCTAAGAGTACTCCCGTTCCGGAAATTCCGGGTTGGGCTGCTGACAACGGGTGGAGAAGTATTCTCGGGCCGGATTCAAGATAAGTTTGGACCAGCCGTTCGGGCAAAGCTTGAAGCCTTTGGTTCTGAAGTCGGAGAGCAGCGGTTCGCTCCAGATGACCGACAAATAATTGTCAAGGAAATACACTATTTGCTAGAGCAACGTTATGATATGATACTAGTGACTGGCGGAATGTCGGTAGATCCAGATGACCGCACACCTGGTGCTATCAAAGCATCTGGGGCAGATATCGTAAGTTATGGTACGCCAATGCTGCCAGGCTCGATGCTGCTGATGGGATATTTGAACAACGTGCCGATTATGGGATTGCCAGGCTGCGTTATGCATGATCCGTATACTTCCTTCGATGTACTGCTGCCTCGTATATTAGCTGGTCAGACTATCGTGAGAGAAGACATTGTCCGTATGGGATATGGCGGTTTGAACAACGGTTAGTTACATAAGCGTATAATGATTAGGAGGAAGATGAGCGATGTCAGGTATAGGCGCAACAGGATTTATTTTACTCGCACTTGTCGCTTTGCTGCTGTTTGGACCAAACAAGCTGCCTGAGCTGGGGCGTGCATTCGGCCGCACGCTGAAGGAGTTTAAAGCAGGAGCAAGAGATATGATGGATGATGATAAGGATAACAAACGTGTTGAAGTAAATCGGACTGAAAATATTGAATCGGATAATAAGCGGCTTCCGGACTAACCGGGCCCGCTTTTTTGCTGAAAGGGGGCCACTATAGGTGAGCACATCGCAAAACGAAGCTTCCGGACAGCCGTTCGATCGAGCTCGAATTCGGGAAGAAGGTTTAATGCCGCTGTTTGAGCATCTTGGCGAACTGCGGAAGCGTGTTTTTTACATGCTGATCGTTATCGTAGTAGGCCTCATAATTGGACTGGTTATCGCCGAACCGGCTTATAACTTCTTAATGGAACAAGAGCCTGCGAGAGGTTTGCAGCTTCATGCTTTCTCTTTGTGGGATGGTATCGGTATTTATATGAAGTTCGCATTTGTAATTGCCCTTCTATTAACGATTCCAGTTACGGCTTATCAGTTGTGGGCATTTGTAAAGCCTGCACTTAAGCCGAATGAACAACGTGCAACACTGAAATACATACCGTTAGCTCTAATTATGTTTTTGATTGGTTTGGCGTTTTCCTATTTTGTTGTTTTCCCGCTCGCCTTTCATTTTACACGTAAAATAGCTGGAAACTTGAATCTGGAAGAAACGATCGGAATTACACAATATTTTTCGTTTATGTTTAATATTCTGATTCCTATTTCCTTACTGTTCGAGCTGCCGCTCGTCATCATGTTTCTGACTGCTATCCGAATTCTGAATCCTACCCGGCTTCGTAAAATGAGAAGACTTGCTTACTTCCTTATGATTCTCATTGGTGTTGTCGTGACGCCGCCGGACTTTGTATCCGATAGCTTGGTTGCGATTCCGCTCATTATTTTGTATGAAATAAGTGTGCTGTTATCGGGCACTGTGTATAGGAAACAGCTTGCTGCTGCCGCAAAGCGTGAAGCCGAGTGGGCGGGGCAATAATATAGCAGGTAGAGATACGCATAAAAAACCTTGGATTATAATCCAAGGTTTTTTTGTTTGATGATTAAGCTTAATACCCGAATACCTTGCCTTTGTACAGCTCGCGGTCGCGACGGCCGGTTCCGGCAAGAAGCGCAGCTAGCGTGTCGCGGCTTGCAGACGCTGTCTTGCGTTCCGCGGTGACACGTTCGCCGGGACCAACTACGGTTATTTGCTCTGCCTGGGGAGCGCCAATGACAGCCCCGTCCTCAATTACTGCATTTTCCCCGATAATCGCTTTATGAATGCGGACCTGGCGTCCAATCCGTGCGCCGGGCATAATGATACTCTCATACACGAGGCTGCCCTTACCGATATCTGTACCGATGCTTATAATCGATCGTTGCGCACTGCCTTCCATCCGGCAATTGCCATGGATGATGCAGTCACGTTGTGCTGCTTCATTGCGAATATAGGGCCGAATTGAGTTTCGTGCATAGTTGGAATATAGCGGCCAATCAGGCTCAGAGAGCTGGAGTGTGCCGTTAATCAGCTCCATCTGAGCTTCCCACAAGCTGTCGACTGTGCCAACATCACGCCAATAACCTTCGTATGGATATGCGGTCAGTTGCTCTTGTTCCTGCAGCAGCATAGGAATAATGTCCTTGCCGAAATCATGGCTTGAAGCCTGAATGGCAGCGTCTTTCATGAGCGCTTCTATCAGCTTATCTGTACGAAAAATATAAATGCCCATAGACGCCAGGTTGCTGCTCGGATTGGCAGGCTTCTCTTCAAATTCAACTACGTTGTAATCCTCATTTGTATTCAAAATACCGAAGCGGCTTGCTTCATGCCAAGGTACCCGCTTGACCGCAATGGTAGCGGCTGCGCCGCTTTGGATATGCGTCTCGAGCATCGGGCGATAATCCATCTTGTAAATATGATCGCCGGACAAGATGAGGACATGTTCCGGATTATGTTGCTGGAGATAGGAAATATTGCGGAAAATCGCATCTGCAGTCCCTGAATAGACACCTCCCGGCGAGGCTTCGGAGGCTGGCAGCAGCGCAATTTCCCCAAGATGCTTGGTTGGTATAGCATTCAGCCAAGCATTCCCGTTGCCTATATAACTATGAACCGTGTCCTCACAATACTGCGTCAGAACGCCGATCCGGCGAATGCCCGAATTCATACAGTTGCTCAGCGGGAAGTCAATCATACGATACCGATCGCCGAACGGTACAACCGGTTTAGCTAACGCACTAGTGAGCGGTGCTAGTCTTTTGCCCTCGCCGCCTGCAAGCAGCATGGCCATGCAATCCATTTGTGTCATTTTATATTCCTCCAAACTTTCTCATATAGGTTTGTTGGCGTCATCCGATGCCTTGGTAACAATTGCTTACACGTAAAGACCATCGTCTGAAACAGCTGTTTCAATATAGCTTTCTGCGGGTAATAAACACTCTTAGTTGTGTTTGGATCAAAGGCAAATGCTTACGAAGTAAGAATGCTCACGAAGAACACGTGGCAATTCTTTAAGCGAATGCTTACGAAGTGAAGAATTGCCACCAAGAGCACGTGGCAATTCTTTTTAGGAGGTTGGACACATTGAAACGAAGCACCGAGCTCAGCTCTCAGGACATTTATCAATTCCATGAAGGCACATGGATGGACAGCTATCGAAAGATGGGGGCTCATCAGACTGAAGAGGCGGGACAAATGGGAACCCGTTTTACAGTGTGGGCGCCTAATGCCCGCCGAATTTCCGTTGCCTCCGATCACAACAGTTGGGACGGCTTTCGCGAAGTTGGCTATGAACTGCAAAAGATCGAATTGTCTGGTCTATGGAGCGGCTTTCTGGCAGGCTATAGCGAAGGTGACTTGTACAAATACGATATAGAGACGCAAGGTGGGGAGAGACAGCTGAAGGCTGATCCCTATGCTTTTGCAGCGGAGGTACGGCCTCATACAGCTTCGATAATCTGCTCTTTGGAAGGTTATGAATGGCAGGATAAGAGCTGGCTTCGCAGCCGTAAGCCGCCGCACGACAGGCCTCTTAATATTTATGAAGTTCACGCCGGTACCTGGAGACAGCATCAGGATGGAAGGCTGTATACGTATGAGGAGTTAGCAGAAGAGCTGCCAGCTTATGTGGCTGAGATGGGTTATACCCATATCGAGCTGATGCCCCTTGTGGAGCATCCTTATGATCGTTCCTGGGGTTATCAAGGGACTGGGTATTTTGCTGCAACAAGCCGATACGGCGAGCCGCATCAGCTGATGGCTTTTGTAGATCGATGCCACAGCCACGGTCTGGGTGTTATTTTAGACTGGGTCCCCGGTCATTTCGCCAAGGATGCGCATGGACTTCGTCTCTTTGACGGCAGCCCGCTCTATGAGCCCGCTGATCCGTTAATTGCGGAGAAGGAGCAGTGGGGCACCCTCTCCTTCGACTATGAGAAACCGGAGGTACGTGGTTTTCTTATCTCTAATGCCTTATTCTGGATGGAAATGTACCATATTGATGGAATAAGGGTGGATGCGGTATCAAGTATGCTGTTCCGGGACTTCGACAGCGGAAAATGGCGGCCGAATCGGCACGGCGGGAGAGAGAATCTGGAGGCAACAGCCTTTTTGAGACAGTTAAATACAGCGGTGCTGACGCGTTTCCCACATGCGCTTATGATGGCGGAGGAATCTCATGCATTTCCCGGCGTTACTGCTCCGGTGGAGCAGGGGGGGCTGGGCTTTACCCACAAATGGAACATGGGCTGGATGAATGATACGCTCAAGTACATTTCCCAATTGCCGGAGAATAGAAGTACCGGGCATAGTCTGCTGACGTTTCCGATCTGGTATGCCTTTGATGAACGGTTTACTCTGCCGCTGTCCCATGATGAGGTTGTACACGGGAAAAAGTCATTGCTTGATAAAATGCCTGGGAGCTACGAAGAGAAGTTTGCGGGACTTCGGCTGCTGCTGGGCTACATGATGACACATCCGGGCAAAAAGCTGCTGTTTATGGGCGGCGAATTTGGTCAGTTTATTGAATGGCGTGACGAGGCAGAACTGGACTGGCTGCTGCTTGAATATGAGCAGCATCGGAAGCTTCACAGCTTTGTGCGCACCATGAACCACTTATATTTGGAGCAGCGTTCATTATGGCAGCTGGATTCTCATCCGGGGGGCTTTGAGTGGATTGACCTCAAGGATGAAGAACAAAGCGTTATCGTGTACAGGAGAAAAGGCAAGGCGAAAGGCGAATCGCTAATTGCCATCTGCAACTTCCATACGCATGCGCATGCCCACTACAGAATTGGCGTTCCAAGCCAAGGCGGATACAAAATATTGCTTAACAGTGACAGCACCACATACGGCGGCTTTGATTATATGGAGTCATCTGCATCGGAAGGGACGGTTCTGCGATCGGAGCCAGTCGTCTGGCATGGCCGAAAAAATAGTATAGTGCTCCCTCTGCCCCCGCTGTCCATCGTTATTTTAAAGCGGGAGAAGGAGGCACGAGCTGCTGTCCGTAAGAAAAAGGAACCGCAAAACTTGCGCGAGGAGGTTGGCCTGATGCTTCCCGGCAAGCATCGTAACCGTCGAGAGAGGATCGCAAACAGGAGGGAATTGCGTTGAAGGTATTGTTCGTAGGGGCAGAATGTGTCCCGTTTCTGAAGACAGGGGGATTAGGCGATGTAATGGGCGCCTTACCTGCCGCGCTTAAGCCGCTCGGAATTGACGCGCGGGTTATGTTGCCGCTGTACGACTCTATACCAGATCGTTACCGTTCCGGAATGAAGGAGATTGCGAGTATCCGTGTTCCGGTCGGCTGGCGTAACGCCTATTGCGGAATTAAGGAGCTCGAGTATGACGGAGTTACTTATTATTTTTTGGACAATGAGCAGTATTTCAAAAGGGGCTCTGCCTATGGGCACGATGACGACGGGGAGCGTTTCGCCTTCTTGTGCCGGGCTGCGCTGGAGTCCCTCTCGGCAATTGGGTTTTGGCCGGATATCATCCACGGACATGATTGGCATACCGGTATGATCCCGGCGCTGCTGCGCCATTATTACAGCTGGCGGCAGGAATATGCGGGCATCAAGACGGTGTTTACCATTCATAATTTGCAATATCAAGGCAATTATCCTCCGCATGTACTTGGCGATTGGTTTGGACTGCCGCCTCATTATATGACCTATGATCATGTTGAGTTTCACGGATCGGTCAGTTTTATGAAAGCCGGTATTCAGCTGTCTGATCGTGTCACGACGGTCAGTCCGTCTTATGCTACGGAGATAGGGACGCCAGAATACGGATGTGGAATGCAAAATACACTCCGCAGCCGGGGCAGCAGCTTGATTGGTATTGTTAACGGCATCAATGATGTCTTATATGATCCAGCAGCCGATTCACAGCTTCCCGCTCGATATTCAGCCACTGCGTTCGAAACCAAAATCGTCTGTAAAACAGCACTGCAGTGGGAGCTGGGTCTGCATGAAGACGTAGAAGTTCCGCTGATCGGGATGGTTAGCCGGCTGACTGGGCAAAAAGGGCTTCCCCTTGTGCTGGAGCGGCTGGACGAACTGATGTATACCGAGAATGTTCAAATGGCGCTGCTCGGAACAGGTGATCCACATCTCGAGCATCTGTTCCGCGAGGCGGAGCGCCGTTATAAAGGAAGGGTCGTTTCTTATATAGGCTTTAATGATGGCTTGGCTCGGCGGATTTATGCTGGCTCAGACCTGTTTCTTATGCCATCACAATTCGAGCCTTGCGGTATCAGTCAATTGCTGGCGCTGCGCTATGGCAGCCTGCCCATTGTCCGGGAGACGGGAGGATTGCGGGATACTGTACATAGCTACAATGAATGGACAGGGGAGGGCAACGGCTTCTCCTTTGCACCTTACAATAGCTGGGACATGTTGTATACAGTTCGCCGGGCTTTATCCTTATGGAGGAACCAGGAAGTCCGTCATAAGCTTGTGGCAAGTGCTTTGCAAGGCGATTACAGCTGGAGCCGATCAGCGCAGCAGTACAAGGGATTGTATGAAGAACTAAAGTAATGACTAAGGCGGTACCGGACAAATCCGGCACCGCCTTTTACTGTTTCTGTACTATTTGATCGTGCGCCATAGAATCCTGTAGCCGTTCGGCTCCAGCTGAATAACCAGCTTGCCATCCTGTATATCCACTTGTTCATCACTCAGCGCATCGCGCCAGCCGCCCTCATTCATCGGGTGAGATAGCTCAGCAGACTCATCAGAGCGATTCATCCATATCGTAAAATGCTCTTTGCTATCCAGTCGTTCATAAATAAGCGAACCGCTATCTTCTTCTGCTGACAATACGCGGTACCGGCCGCTGCGGAGGGCGGCTCGTTCCTTCCTGAGTGCGATAAGCAGCTTATAGAAATCAAAGAGCTCCCTGTTCTGATCTTCCTCATTCCAGACCATACATTTGCGGCAGTCTGGATCTTCTCCACCTTCCATACCAAATTCATCGCCGTAATAAACGCAGGGTAAACCCATCGACGTCATCATATAGACAACCGCCTGCTTCAGCCTCCCCGTATCTCCATTGCAGCGGGTCATGACTCGTGGAATGTCATGGCTCGACAGCAGATTGAATAATGTTTCGTTCGTCTGCTGCGGATAGCGCATCAGCAGCCGGTTCATTTCCTCTGCGAAGCGGGCTGACGAGATTGTCCTGTCGGCGAAAAAGCTGAGTACAATCTGCGTAAACGGATAGTTCATGACCGAATCGAATTGGTCGCCTAGCAGCCAGGGAAGGGAATCGCTCCATACTTCCCCCACGATAAAAGCATCCTTATTACATTCCTTGACCGCTTTACGGTAATCACGCCAGAAGTGATGGTCGACTTCGTTAGCAACATCAAGCCTCCAGCCATCGATACCGGTTTCTTTCATCCAGTCTATCGCAGTGTCGATTAGGTACTGTTTTACATCCGGATTGGCAGTATTCAGCTTTGGCATATTGCCATAAAAGCCAAAGGTGTCATAGTTGGCTATGCCGTCCTGCACCTCAACTGGAAAGCCATTTAAATGGAACCAGTCCTTATATTCCGATTGCTCTCCATTCTTCAGCACGTCTTGAAACGGTGGGAACTGCTCACTCGAATGGTTGAAGACAGCGTCAAGGATGACACGGATGCCGTTGTCATGACAGGTTTGTACCAGCTTCTTCAGCAGCACCTTATCTCCAAACTGTGGATCGACCTCGCGGTATTCAATGGTGTCATATTTATGGTTGGAGGGAGAGCGGAAGATTGGAGTCAAATAGACGGCGTTTACACCCAGCTCATTCAAGTGGCCAATGCGATTAATAATCCCCTGAAGATCGCCTCCGAAAAAGGACTCTCCCTCTGGCTGTTCTCCCCAAGGCGACGTTCCTTCAGGATCGTTCGACCGATCTCCGTTCTCGAAGCGGTCAGGAAAGATCTGATAGAAAATGGCTGCCTTTGCCCACTCTGGCGCTTCAAACAGGTCGATAGCGTGAATATAAGGTGCCTCGAAATAACCGCCAGCTGGTACCGGCTGCTCTGACGAGAAGCCATCTTCGTTCAACCAGATCGTCTCATCGCCGCTCTGCAGCCGAAAGCCGTAGCTGAAGCGCTTGAATTCCGGCCGTATAACAGCTTCCCAGTAGTCATGCAGGCGGTCTGCCGCGATCTTTTCCATTTCGATTTCCTGGCAATGATGATCCCAGTCGTATTTATCTCCTGCAATAGCGAAAACCCGCTCAACATCGTCACGTTTGGTTTTGAGTCGCAGATGGAAAGTTTCTGAATTATAGGCGTAAGCCCATCTATGGTTAGGGGAATGGTAGATGCTCTCTAATTGCATACGGGTTCAGCTCCTTTTCTCTCTATACGCATTTGCAAAAGTACTTCTAGCCGCGAAGCAGCGACTCCGCTCCATCGACATAAACCGAGGTTCCTGTAATATGGCTGGCTTCGTCCGATGCAAGAAACAATACAAGGCTGGCGACCTGCTCGGGTTTCCCCGGCCCATTCTCAAGCGGATGATCTCCTTCCGGGAACTCAACAGGTATGAGCACCTCCTCCAGCTCAGGCTGGGGCTTGCTGGACTTGTCGATATTAGTTGAGATGGCGCCCGGGCAAATGGCATTCACACGGATACCGTATTCCGCCAGTTCCAGCGCAGCCATGCGGGAGAATGCAGTCTCTCCAGCCTTGGAGCTGCTGTATGCACTGAACCCAATGTTGGAGAAAACACGATTACCGTTGATGGAGCTGGTAATGATAATACTTCCACCCTTCTCTTTCATGTGAGGAATAGCATGTTTCACTGTCAGGAAAGTGCCGGTCAGGTTCACACCAATCGTCGCTTCCCATTCTTCCTTGCCCATATACTCGATGGGAGATAGTGTGCCGTTAATGCCTGCATTGGCAAAAACAATATCAAGCTGCCCAAACTCGGAGATTGTCTTGCGGTAGGCATCGGCTATCGATTGCTCGTCGGAAATATCCGCTTCAACAGTTATGTACCTAGCACCGAAGGATTTGGCCTCTTGACCGATGACATTAAGTGTTTGTTGGTCTCTGTCGATCAGCACCAGATGGGCTCCCTCCTTGGCAAACCGGATCGCGGCAGCTCGTCCGATTCCAGAACCCGCACCTGTAATGAACGCGACTTTTCCTTCAATACGTTTTGTAGATGGATGACTAGACATAAACATCTCTCCTTTTATGCTTTTCTAGTTAGTTAGTACACTCGTTTTAACTGTTCTTAAACATGTAGTGTCGGTTGACAGGAGGCTAAGGTACTGATATTGTTTAAACAGATGTTTTAAACAAATGTTTAACATACAAGAGAGATAGAGGAGTGGAGAATTTGAAACAGGCACTACAGGCATTTATGAAGCGTCCGACGACATGGGTTGGGATCATTACAGCTTTAACGTTCCAAATTGTATTTTCTCTGATTTGGATGACAGGGTATGACGGGGTTACAGATCGTACAACTCAACTGCATATCGCAATTGTTAACAAGGATGGGCAGCTTGGAGAGCAGGTTGCATCTAATCTTATGAAGGAACTGCCGTTTAAGATGTCACAGATCGATAATCTCGAAGAGGCGAAGAGTCAGCTAGATGCGCGAAAGCTGCAAATGGTTATTTATATTCCGGAGGATTTCTCGCAGAAAACGGCATCCCCGGACGGACACGCCAATATTCAATATTGGATTAATGAGTCGAACCCTGCTTTAATTAAAAGTATGATGAGTGGGGTTGCGGAGCAGGTGACGGCCGAAGTTAACAAGCAAGCTGTTGCCGCAGGTGTCACCGCAACGCTTGGAGAGGCAGCCCAGATGCCAGAGGAGCAGGCCGCTTCAGCAGCACAAGGCCTGGCAGAAAGAGTGACTGCGGATATTCAATCGACGAATGCCATTCACGGCATGAATAATCAAATGGTACCGATGATGATGGTGCTTGCTTCGTACGTGGGAGCTATGATTATGGGTATGAACTTGGAGCAGTCGGCTATGGCGATTCAAGGGAGCGTTAGCCGCTGGAGACGATTCGCAGCAAGAAGTGTCATTAATATAGCTGCTGCAGTTGTTGTATCATTGGTAGGCTCGACGCTGTTATATTCACTAGGCGGGCAAATTGAGCAGGGCTTTATCCATCTTTGGTTATTTGAAATGCTGTTCTTGCTCACCTTTATGTTCGTCTCGCAAATGTTCTTATACTTGTTCGGAATGGCAGGCATGCTGTTCAATATTATGCTGCTGTCGGCTCAATTGGTGTCGTCTGGAACAATTGTACCGCGCGAGCTGTTGTCAGATTTCTATGTTGGTTTAGGTGCTGTTCTGCCCGCAACCTATGCGGTGGAAGGGAATATGAATCTGCTCTTTGGTGGTCCAGGAGTTGGCCAGGAGGCAGCAGTCCTGTTCTTAATTACGGCAGTTGCCGTACTGATTAGTGCAGCTGCTGTAGCAGTGAAGGGAAGCAGTAGCAGTAGCAGTAGCAGTAGCAGGCAGTCTGAAGCAACGATTGCATCAAAATAATTAGTTTGGCTGGGGGATTTCACGGGATGAATACGAATGAGAGCGATGTGAAAATACGTCTATTGCTTGCGGCGAAAAAGCTATTTGCCAGTCAAGGCTTCGAGGGGACAACAGTAAGGCAAATTTGTGAGGCGGCGGGCGGGGCGAATGTCGCTCTTATCTCGTATCATTTTGGCGGTAAAGAGAATATGTTCGCTGCGTTGTTTGATCATTTTTTTCCATTCAATCAGTTTGCCGAAGTGGACAAGAACTTGCCGCCTATGGAAGGCGTCAAGCTGGTCATTAGGGAAGTAACCAGGTTCCGCTATTCTGATCCAGAGCTTATTCATATTATCCAGCATGAAATATTACTGAACACTTCCCGTATTGAGAAAATCCAATATTATGTCATGCCTATTTGGCAGTCACTGCGTCACTGGCTGGAAGTTGGCCGCGATCAAGGCATCTTCGAGATTAGATCGCTTGACTTCGCTTTATTCTCGATTGCTGGGGTGTTGTTATTCAATCGCAACTCGGACTATTGGCAGCTCGTAATAAGCGATGAGCCATATAGTCTGGAGACGACAATCGAAGAACTGACATTTTTTATTATGAATGGCATCATGCCAAAGCAGTAATTGAAGACGGTAAACGCGATTTGCGCGTATGCCGTCTTTTGGCTAGGGCTATAATGGTGAAGGCATGATTGAGAGGTTGTTAAATAACTGCAAAAATGACCGCAGACACTTGAAATTAGGCCCGAAAATGAGTATGATAAAAATGGTTGTTAGCACTTCAAGGTTACGAGTGCTAATAAAAAACAATAAGCGACAAATTTTTTAAGGAGGCTATTTTCAATGATCAGACCTTTGGGTGAACGCGTATTGATCGAACCGATCGCAAAAGAAGAAACGACTGCCAGCGGCATCGTTCTGCCGGATACGGCTAAAGAAAAACCGCAAGAAGGTAAAGTGGTGGCAGTAGGCAGCGGTACAGTGAAAAATGGCGAACGTCTTGCGCTCGAAGTTCAAGTCGGCGACCGCGTTCTTTTCTCTAAATATGCGGGAACAGAAATCAAATACGAAGGCAAAGAGTATTTGATTATGAAGGAAAGCGACATTCACGCGATCTTTGGATAAGCCCGTTTCTTAACATAGAGGGCAGGAAGCAAGATACTTATTATATTTTTTTGGGAGGTAACTGGTAATGGCAAAGGAAATTAAATTTAGCGAAGAAGCTCGCCGCGCAATGCTGCGTGGTGTTGATCAACTTGCAAATGCGGTTAAAGTAACGCTTGGTCCTAAAGGCCGTAACGTGGTACTGGAAAAGAAATTCGGCAGCCCGCTCATCACGAATGACGGTGTTTCCATCGCGAAAGAAATCGAGCTGGAAGATGCATTCGAGAACATGGGTGCTCAACTGGTTAAAGAAGTAGCTACAAAAACGAACGATGTTGCCGGCGACGGTACTACAACAGCAACAGTTCTGGCTCAAGCGATGATTCGCGAAGGTCTGAAAAACGTTACTGCAGGCGCTAACCCTATGGTTATCCGCAAAGGTATCGAAAAAGCGGTTAAAGCTGCAGTTGAAGAACTGAAAGCAATCGCTAAACCAATCGAAGGCAAACAATCGATCGCACAAGTTGCATCGATCTCGTCTGCTGACGACGAAGTTGGCCAACTGATTGCAGAAGCAATGGAAAAAGTGGGCAACGACGGCGTTATTACCGTTGAAGAATCGAAAGGCTTCGTAACGGAGCTTGAAGTGGTTGAAGGTATGCAATTCGACCGCGGTTATGTATCTCCATACATGATCACTGACACAGATAAAATGGAAGCTGTCCTCGACAATCCATACATTCTGATCACTGATAAAAAAATCTCGAACATTCAAGAGATCCTTCCGGTTCTGGAGAAAGTTGTTCAATCCGGCAAGCAGCTCCTGATCATCGCAGAAGATATCGAAGGTGAAGCGCAAGCTACGCTCGTACTGAACAAACTGCGCGGCACCTTCACTTGCGTAGGCGTTAAAGCTCCAGGCTTCGGCGACCGCCGCAAAGCAATGCTGGCTGACATCGCTGCTCTGACTGGCGCTCAAGTTGTTACAGAAGAGCTCGGCCTTGAGCTGAAATCGGCATCTGTGGACCAACTCGGTTCCGCTCGCCAAGTTCGTATTACAAAAGAAAACACGATCATCGTTGACGGCAGCGGCAACCCTGCTGACATCCAAGCTCGTGTTAACCAAATCCGCGTGCAACTGGAAGAAACAACTTCCGAGTTCGACCGTGAGAAACTGCAAGAGCGTCTGGCTAAATTGGCTGGCGGCGTAGCGGTTATCAAAGTCGGCGCGGCTACTGAAACAGAACTGAAAGAGCGTAAGCTCCGCATTGAAGATGCCCTGAACTCGACTCGCGCAGCGGTTGAAGAAGGTATCGTATCCGGCGGTGGTACTGCTCTGATCAACGTATACAAAGCTGTTGCAGCTGTTCAAACAAATGGCGACGAGCAAACAGGCGTTAACATCGTATTGCGCTCCCTTGAAGAGCCGCTTCGCACAATCGCTGCGAATGCCGGCCAAGAAGGTTCCGTAATCGTTGAGCGTCTGAAAAACGAAAAAGTGGGCATTGGTTACAATGCCGCTACTGGCGAATGGGTGAACATGTTCGAAGCGGGTATCGTTGACCCTGCTAAAGTAACTCGTTCCGCTCTGCAAAACGCAGCTTCCGTAGCAGCTATGTTCCTGACAACTGAAGCAGTAGTTGCTGACAAACCTGAGCCGAAGGGCGCAGGCGCTGGCATGCCAGATATGGGCGGCATGGGCGGTATGGGCGGCATGATGTAAGAGGTTTATAAAAACCCAGTAATAACAGGGTTTAAGGGCTCCTTCGGGAGCCCTTTTTTTATTAACATCACAAAAAAATCACATTTTCTGCGGAGTTTTAGATGTTTAGGAGGTCTGCGAAGTGTTCGTGTATCTTTTCATTAGCGTTCTTCTTCATTTTATTGGTGATGTGTGTGTAAATCTTCAAGGTCGTCTGCATATCATCATGACCAACTCTTTGCATGATTGTAGCTAGATCGACTCCTGCCTGCGTCAACATGCTGATGTGAGTGTGTCTGAAGATGTGCGGTGTAGCTTCTTTCTTAATTGAAGTCTTATCAAGGATCCGCTGCATGCGACGATTCACTGTCTTAGGAACAAAAGGAGTACCGTTCTCTCTGCAGAAAATAAAGCAATTATCAATCTTATCTGCACCAAAGATCACAGTCATAACTTCTTTGAGGTTTTTAAGCAATCCATTAACTTTAGGATCTATGCTTACGACTCTTATTGATGCTTTAGTTTTAGGTGGAACCAGTTCATATTCATGTTGATTGTTATTAGGGTTGTAGAGGGTCTTTGTGATTCGGATTTCATTCGTTTCAAAGTTATCATCGGACCATTTAAGCGCGCATACCTCGCCTACGCGGAAACCAGAGAATGCTAATAAATAAAATTGTTCCATATCCAAGGGCATTCCGTATTTTTTGACAGCTTCAAGAAATTCAGTCACTTCTTCCTCTTCAAGGTATGACTGCTCAATTGGATTGTTCTCGATCTCCTCGACAGTCAACAGCTTTTTAGGTATGATCGCATTGACCGTAGGATCTTCTTTTACATACTTCTCTTGTAATCCATAGCGGAATATCATGCCGGCCGTCACATCAACGCCCTCGATTGTAGTCCGCGCATATCCCTTCTCATCCATGTCAATGAGAATTTGTTGATACATTTTTGATGTAATGTTTTTGGAGTTCGCATTCCGGAAGTAGTTATTTAAGTGTTTCATCTCAATTTTCCGAATTCGAATGGTTCCCTTCTTTACATCCCCCAGGGAATACACCTTAAGCCACTCATTAGCTAGCTCTTCAAAGGATATGCTCTTGTTCTTAGCTCTTACTCCTTCTACGGCCACAAGCTCCCCTAGAGCTGCCTCGGCGCGAGCTAATGCCTCCTTCTGGGTGTTTCCCCGACGTGCGATCTGATTACGTTTACCAGTTAACGGATCCGTAGGACCATCGATAGTGCATATATATTTATAACCCTGTTTGTTGTTCGCAGGTATTTTTTTATACGATGCCATATATTAAAAAACACTCCTTCTTAAAACAAAAAGCCGAGAAGATCCCTTAAGCATCCGACTAATTTTTTTTTGCAATTTCCCACCTCTTTTCATGAAGCTTACCACCTTATCCCCTCCTCAGGTTATCTACAAAAAATGGTGAGATGTTGTACTGCAGCGAATCCTCTATATCCGTTATACGGAGCACCAAACGTTCAATCTGCTGTATATCAAATTCTGCATTTAAAAAGTTAATGGCATATTGATAAACGGCCGGCAAAGAGATACCAAGGATATCGTTATTTTCATCATTGCGTATATATGCAAAATCCGGAACTGTCACAGATATAATCTCAAATTCAAGATCATAAAAATGCAAACGTTCAAAAGGAGCAGTAATATTGAGGTATAGCGTTTCATCCCATTTAAATGATGTGCTTTCCAGTATCATCCAGACGGGGGATGAGTAATCGTTCTCACCGGCCTCTTCACAGATAACTCTAACGTCCAATATATTGCTCCCTCCTTTGAGAAACCTGCTGTTGTAGTTGATTTAAGAGACTCTTTGTAACGTCTGTATATTCATAAACAGCTTGGCGAGGCAAATGAATTGATCTTTGGTTACGATCCTGATATTCGCGTGATATTTTAGCTGCTATTTGATTCATTCGTCTTTCGACAAAAGCATTTGGATAACTGAAAGCCTCAGCAATGGAGTTTATATATTCTGGCCAATAATTTGAAGGCTGCACTTGCTCGATCAGGTAAAAGGGTAGTGCCGCGATCATTTGAAATTGAGAGGCCTGAGCCTCTTGAAGCTCTTGAAATAATAAAGGCATATTTTCTTGGATACCGACATGTCTCAGAGGGTGGCAAAGCTCATGGAAGAATTCCTGGCGCTGTTCTTGATGTGTCATATCATTATTTAGGAAAATAAACGCATAGCTATCTTCTTCCCATTCTGCAAAACAAGGACCAGCGTAAAAATGTACATTAATATTAAAAAGACCTGCAACAGTATTAATCGTTAAATCAGATGGAGAAAATATTTCGTTTTTTTTATAAAGATCGCATAGATCAAGCTCCAATTCTGACGGCTTATATAACTCAAAATTAAAGCTATGAATAGTAATCTCCCCCAGAGAATTAGAACGTATGTTCTGTTTTTTGGTTAAAAAATATAGCCGTTATATGGCCATATTAATTTTTATTTCTTTTTCTGCGCTTTTCTATATGCTTCGACTGCGGCCTTAGCTGCCGCTCTAGCTAGATCTAATTCCTCTTCGCTGTATTTTTCAGCTCCTCCGAGAAATGCCCTACCAACCCGAGGATCATCTTTTGTAATGATATCTGAATGGCTAGGAGAAGGGTCATCGGTACGGCCAAGCAAATAGTCAGCAGTTGTATCTAAAGCGTCTACGAGCCTCTTGAGTGCATCTGGATCAGGTTTCCGGTCATTTGTTTCATATCTAGACAGTTGAACTTTTGTTAACCCTGATTTTTCGCAAAGTTGTTGTTGAGTCCAATCTAACTTATCCCGCAGATACCTTATCCGATCCCCCAATTCAAACATTTAAAATACCTCAATTCTCTTAATGAATACCACAATAATAACATTACCGATATGGTAATTAAATATACATGCCAAAACGGTATTTTTTTCGTTGACATTGCCAATTCGGTAACATATAATCAAATCAAGAGTTACCGAATTGGTATCAAAGGAGGGTTGTTTTTGAGGAAAATTGATCTTAAAAAAATCAAATATCTACGTAAAAAGGGCGGCATCTCTCTTGATGAGATGGCTCGCAAATTGGGATATGAAAGCCAAAATGGATATTACTACTTAGAAACCGGTAGAAATAAATTTTCAGCAGAGCATCTGATGATGGCTGCTTGTATTCTCGATGTTGATATAAATCAGCTTTTTTTTGTTGAGAAAGTTACCGAATCGGATACTTTCTTTCGAAAGGCACTGGCTAATCACAAGCCAGGAAAAGGAGGTAATTAACATGTTCACGGTTGACTTAGACCTATCCCTTTTACAAAAAGCAATTGCAGAAGTCGTGCAACGGGAAGTGAAAAACGCATTACAAGAACTCAATATTAAGAGCTTATATCCACCAGTACTGAACAAAGAGCAGTTCATGGATTTCTTAGGAATTAGCTCGACGAAGGCGTCTGAATTGATTAATAGAAAGGATTTTCCAGTCTGCAAAAAGATAGGTCATCCGAGAATTTCGACGGATCTTCTAATCGAATGGATTAAAGAAAACTCGGAATGGGTAGGAAATAACGCAAAAACTGATTCACCGGCATTGTCACTACGTAAGGCCAAAAACCAAATTGCATAAAGGAGGAATATACATATGGCTACAATTCCAGCCGAGCTTCTGAAAGATCGTTACTGGCGTGGTACGCTTCATCTGTTTTTGAATCACGGAAAACTTAATTGTTTTCTCAATTCCGGTTATTTCGAATTGGTTAGCCATCGGATCTACGGCGACAAGCTGAAGAAGATATCTGCCCCTTGGTCACAAAGTGAAAAATTCATGTTGAATTTGGCCCTTCACTTGTTTAACGAGCGGTTCAAAGTGAACTTATCGGATATGGATTATCTTGATCCAATTAACAAACAGATGGCTCTTGAAGCTATCAAACTTCGTTTTTCTTAACAAGAGGGCCTGCCGTACCCGTTGGAAGGCAGGCGGTAAGGTAATGACTTTGGCAATTAAATTGTAACAAATTCGAACGACACATATCGATTGCGTCCTGTTCCAATTTGTCACGGAAATTAGAAAGGAGATCGAATAATGACAATCGGGCAAGAAATTAGAGCAATGCGTGAAGATTTGGATCTTTCACAAACTGAGTTTGCAAGTAAATTAGCTATTGACCGTTCATTACTTTCCAAATTCGAGACTGGCGAACGCGAAGTTCCAGCTTCAGTAAAGCAGAACTTAGCACGTATGAGTTGGAGGATGGCTCTCACAGTAGCAGATGAAGCAACAGGGGGGTACTTTTCAAATATCCTGCATGATGTTCCAAATCTTGATTTGCACCCAGCAGCCGTAAAAGATGTTCTGCTAAAAGAGTTAGCTGAAGCTGAGGAAGCATTGGGGGAGTTAGCTATGGCCAAACATCTTGATCCAGAAAAACGTCGACAATCAGCTGAAAGAGTATGGCATGAAACACGAGACGTTCTTGAAAAAGCAGCAGTTATGATGGGCGTCCTAGAGGAAGAGTTTGGTCTAGATCGGAAGTGCTTAACACAGAAACACGAAATGGAAATCAAGCAGGGTAAGCGATGATTTACGAGTGGTGGTGGCGAGTATTAGGTGGGTTGTTGTTTCTCGGTACGATTGGGGCGATGTTTTTGCTCATGTTCGAGGTTCGGATAGTAACGATAAAAATAGAAAAAGCCCAGCGGACACTGGACTTTTTCAGAACGAAATAAATCGAACGACTAAAGATTACCACAGATTAATATTATCGGCAATGGAGGGCTGAAATGGACAAGCTCACTGTAAATTTTTCATTTTACGCATGCGGAACATGCGACAAACCTTACGGGATCGATGCGGATGTCACTGAAGAGCCGTTGTGTCCTTATTGCGGGCAGTCTTATTTCTCGCATATTTCTGACCAAGTAGTTATCTTGACTCCAGCTACTTTAGAGGGGTGAGGAAGCATTGAACCAGGAACTTGAGTTGCACGCCTTCATCGATTGGCTCGAAATCAACCCACTGGAGCCAACCGCACAAACTTTGTGGTTACACCTCATAGTGATTGCAAACAAGAGCGGTTGTCCGGAGTGGTTTACAGTAACCAATCCCCTGTTACAGGCAAAAGTCGGCGTGACGGAAAACACATTGAACAAGCATCGAAACTATCTTGTTCAGAAAGGCCGCATTGAATATAAGTCAATGGGTAAGCAAAAAGCAGGGAAGTACAAAATCATACCTTTCAGCACCTCAAATTTTGAGGTAAACCGCGAGGTAAAAGGTGCGGTAAACCGTGAGGTAAAAGGTGAGGTAAAAGGTGCGGCTTTATTAAAAGATCTTTCTTCTTCTAATTCTTCATCATCTTCTATACCGGATTATGAATCTTATTACACTGCACACAAGAGATTGTTCGGATTCGATTGTAACCCTTGGCAAGCCCAAAAACTTGGAGTATACATTGACCAGGACGGGCTAGACGAGGAAGTTGTTATCCGCGCCATAGAGCGAGCTGCTTCTAAAATGGAGGGTTACAATTTCAATCTTATCTCGACGATTCTTGATGATTATTTCCATGCCGGAGTACGAACGGTTGAACAGGCAATGGCTCTAGACGCATCATTTGATGCTCGCAAAAAGTCCTCACAACAGCAACGCAGCAACGATCGGAAGGTTGTTGATTTTAACGAGATCGCGAGGGAATTAAAACATGCGGAAGGCTGAAGTCGCAGAACTCTTCGAAAAAATCGCCCTTTATTATTCATCGTTTCGGAATACGGACAAAGCCTTAGAAAAAATTAACGCTTGGCATGATGTACTGACAAATATCCCATTAGAACAAGCGCTGGAAAATCTAAAGCGATACGTTGCGCAGCCGGAGAATAAATATCCGCCGCATCCAGGTGAGCTGGCAGCACCACTGGAAACGAAAACAACTGCCATGCGCTATCACAGTTACATGAAAGAGTCCGGTCAATCAACCCTGGCTGGAATCGATGAGATGAGCAAGTGTGCTGTATGTCCGACTGAAGACCAACGTAGAAGGGTGCGTGAATATTGTGGACGAGCGACTCCTACCACATAGCATAGAGGCAGAGCAATCTGTTATCGGCGGGATCCTGCTGAATGGGAAGATAGACGAAGCTGAGCGTATCCAACCTGAATATTTTTATGACGCGGGGCATCAGATCCTGTTCGCCTGTTTAAGGGAACTCAGGGACTCCAACACTCCGATTGACGTTATATCTCTTACAGGTTTACTCCAGGAGAAAAAAAAGATTGAGAAGGTCGGAGGGGTAAGCTACCTTACGCGAATGATGGAAGCTGTCCCTTCCTCCATTCAGGTCGAACATTACAGCAAAATAGTGTTTGAACGATTTTTACATAGGCAGACTATTCTATCGGCTCAGGAAAGCTTAAAACGTGCGTGGGAGTCTGAAGGAGCCTATGAAGCGATTGCAGGAATGCAGGTATCAGCGACAAGATTATCTGAACAAGCCGGTGCGAGAAAAGAAGTAAAGACGATACGTGAAATCGCCATGAATGTTTTTGAGCAGGTCGAGCAACGGAGTGCAAATAAAGGGATTAAAGGTATAACAGGGATACCATCAGGTTTTCCAGACCTAGATAAGATGACAAGCGGATTCCAAAACAGTGATTTAATTATTATTGCCGCCCGTCCCTCTGTAGGGAAAACAGCTCTTGCACTGAACATAGCTCAAAACGTAGGGGTTAGAGAAAAGCGACATGTTGGCATATTCAGCTTAGAAATGTCAGCCGAACAGCTCGTGCAGAGGATGGTAAGCTCAGAGCAACATATTGAGGCAACAAAGCTTCGTACTGGCTATATGGAAGGCGAAGATTGGGAGAGACTTACCCACGCAGTGAGCTCGTTATCAGGAACAAATATATATATCGATGATACTGCTGTCCAGACCGTTCAAGACATTGCCGCAACCTGTCGGACACTTAAGAAACAGTACGGTCTAGATCTTATCCTTATAGACTATTTGCAACTTATTGCCGGACGAGGAAAAGGTGAAAACAGGCAACAGGAAGTTTCTGAGATATCACGTACATTGAAGCAGTTGGCTCGGGAATTGAATGTACCAGTGATCGCTCTTTCCCAGCTTAGTCGTGCGGTGGAGCAACGTCAGGACAAACGACCAATGTTATCTGATCTCCGAGAGTCCGGATCAATCGAACAGGACGCGGATATCGTTGGTTTCCTCTATCGGGATGATTACTACGATAAAGAGTCCGAGAAGAAGAACATCATTGAATTCATTCTTTCAAAGCAGCGGAATGGGCCAGTCGGAACGGTGGAGCTGGTGTTTATGAAGAACTACAACAAATTTGTCAGCCTCGATCGGTCACATGATTCGGTTTACAAACAACAAGAAGCAGCCTCTACAGTACCTGATATGTACCGGCGAGCAAACTGAACTAATTAAAAGCGGGTGGTAACGTGACAGCTGAACAGAAATTTGAATGGATTCAAAAAGCGATAAAGAACTGTGGTGTTGAAATAGAAATCATCGCCTTAGCTGATGACAATCAATTCGCAGGCATACTGAACGGTCAACTAAAATGCTTTGTAGCATCGCCATATTGTAACGCCAAATATACATGGCATAGCGCTGCGGGAAGCATAGTGGATCGAGGGGGGCTGGACTCCATCCCTGATAACTACGGCTTTGTAGAGGATATAATCGGCGGGCAGATGGAGCTCCAGCTATGAACTGGGATGATGCCGATATTGAGCAGCTAATGAACATCGCTTATGACGATATCGCGCTTCCAATCGAGTTGCGTATATCGGCCGGAGTAGAGCTGAAGCGTCGAGTTCGTGAGAAATTGGAGGGATAGAGGTAAGATGAAGGGAGGTGACATAGGTTGGTTGAAGAATTAAAGGGTTTTCTGCAGATAGTTAAGAAAATGTCACCTAATGCATTTATAAATCTTAACAATGAATTAATTTTAGATTCGAAAAACAACATCTATTTCAGATTGGATAACATCGATAGCGAATTGGAATTAAAATGCAAAGTTATTGCTTGGCTTTCAAGACCAAGTTGCAAAGGAGTAAGTAATTACTGGCAACGTAAATTCTTGCATATCGTAAATGAGTTTTTGGGGACGGATTTCACCACGGAACAGATTTCATATGTATATGCCTATCTTGGTATGGATTGTAACCGACTACTCACTGTGAAGTTTATAAAGTCTGGTTATGATCTATCGATATTGCCGCAAGTAACATAACATAATGAATAACTGAAATACTTGAGGAAGGTGCATGGTATGTGTCACAATTTTATTGTGAAACAAAAAAAGGGCGGTATTTAACGAAGGGAACAAATAAGAAAACCTCCGGACTCTGTTGGGGAACGGGCTCCGGAGGCGAATGTACATTCTCATCCTTATTATACACAGAAAAGAGGATGAGGGGAATGACGGCTTTGGCAAAGGAATTATATGAACAAATCGAGTTATTTCCTCGGGCAAATGAATCGGATATATTAGCAGCCAAAGAGTTGCTTGAGGAATACGAGAAAGCTTGCAAATTACGGATTAGTTTTGAAGAAGAGCCGTTTGAAGAGTTCAGCGAATTGGGACAAGCATCCTATCGCAAATGCTTGAGAAAGATCAAACGCATTGAAAGGGCAGCGAAGTTGATACTTGACGGCGAGATCAGAGAAATTGTAGAATTTCGATATCTTCAGGGCAATTCGTATACAACGACCATACAGCATTTCACAAAAATGATGGACGATAGAACCGTTGATCGTAAGTTGAACAAAGGAATTGAATCGATTGCCGAGACCTTGAAACTTTTTTGATAATGACGACTTCAACAGCAGGTCTAAGGACGTATATATGCCATTTGCATTTAACAAAAAGGTACAGTGGAATTACAAAGAGCACAGTACACTATGCTCAGGTAATATCTACTGTACCTTTATTATTCTAGCACTCGGAATTATCTTAAATATTGCATATGTTTAGGCAACAAGAAGTATCCAAGCGAATTTACAAAAAACACCAACATACCTATAATAAAGATAGATATTTTATAGGGAGGAATTGAATTGAAGAATTTAAAAGTGGGTTACTTATGGAATTCTTACCCCCACAAAAGAAATATAATTAACATAATCGAAGATTTTGATTATGTCAAAGTAACAGATTTTTATAAAATAGCTACCTTGGGAGTTAAAGTATTACAGAAACTAAAGATTCGTGTCAGTGGCGATCTTTTCACAAACATCTACCACAGATTTGATGATTTAGAAATAAATAAAAAGGTAGATTTATTTCATTTTTTTAACAATGTAAGCTACGGCAAAACTCCATGGGTTTCAACTTTTGAAACGCTAATACCAAGATATCCAGTTTTAATGCATCATCAAGAAAATAAGATACCCAAAGATAACCACGTTGAAAAAGCTCTTCAGATGATTTCCAGCAGTTCGTGTAAAAGAATTATTGCATTATCAGAATGTACATTGAATTTCCAAAAAGAATTACTAAATTCGTACCCTCAATATAAAGAGAAGATAGAAAATAAAATGTGCGTTATCCATCCTCCACAACAGTTATATGTAAATGATTTTAGTGAAAAAGAACTGGATATCAATAATGAGGTTTCTTTTATTTTTGTAGGTGGTGATTTTTTCAGGAAAGGAGGATTGGAAGTTTTAAAAGTATTTAGTAAATTAAGAAATACTAATAAACTTCCGATAAGATTAACTATAATAAGTGCATTATCCGGAAATGATTATGCATCCAAAGCTGGAATTAACGAATTAAATTTGGCGAAAAGGATCATGGATGATAATAAGGAGTGGATACATCACTTTCATAGGTTGCCTAACGATCAAGTAATGAAAATGATGAAAAAGCATCATGTAGGGTTGCTCCCTACTTGGGCAGACACGTACGGTTATTCCCTGCTTGAAATGCAAGCCAATGGCTGTCCCGTGATTTCCACAAACATAAGAGCTTTACCTGAAATCAACGATGATGAAAAAGGTTGGATAATTAATGTCCCTAAAAACTCATTAGGGGAGGCGTTTTATTCAACGGAAGAGATGCGCGTAAATTTAAGCAATATTATAGCAAGGCAGCTCGAAAATATTGTAATTCAAATATTCAATAATAAAGAAGTTATTTATAATAAATCTCAAAAATCTATTGATAACATTAAAGAGAATCACTCGTTAAAAAAATACTCAAAAAGAATGAAAGAAATTTATATGGAATCTCTAAAAGTAACAGTTTAGCTTATATCTTTCTCCACTAATTCAACAATAGTATAAACCTAACTGTGGCCATCTGGTATAAGGTGGTCTTTTCTGTTTATCAAAATGCAGCAGATCATTACGCAGTTAAGAAGCGTTATCGACACGGTAGATCTCGTGGATATAGACGCCTTCCCTGACGATATCCAACGCGAGCTATTCGAAACAGCTGCGGAGCTCGAGCGCTTGGAACGTATCCACCGCGGAGAATCGGACCCAATGTACTGTCCCTTAAATTGTTCTGGAAATGACGGTTCTCAGACGGATAATGGACGGATATACGCCAGTCAAATTAAAACATCAAAAAGGTACAGTTAGATCATAAGAAGAGCGAAAGCTCGGGTGATCCTACTGTACCTTTATTAATTGTAGGACTCGGTCATGCGGTGGGTCTTTGACCTTAGGCGCTAGTCGCCAAGCGTGTGATGATGAGGTGGGGTTCAATGCCCCTTAACAAGGTCGACTTGTCCCTTGTTCATATAGCCTGAATTAATTCTGGTTATATGAACAAGAGATAAGCGGAATAGTTGCGTTTCAGAAAACGCCATTAATTGGAGTTTTTTTATTTTATAGAAAGGCGGTGGTCGGATGCGCTACACGCGACGAAAATCAAAGGGTAACTACGCTGACCAGTTGCAACCAGTCAAGTGTCGAGGGTGTTTATGGGGAAGGTTCGAAGGCTCGAAGCAATTCTGTAGCAAGCCGAAATGCCCGAAGGACCTAAATATTCAAAATCCCAAGCGTTTGGGATTTTGAATAAAAAAGAGCCTAACCGTGTCAGCATTTTACGCAGTCTCAATATTTTGGTATTTCAGTTCAATATGACCACATGATGGACAACCATAAGCTTGAACCGGAAGAATAGAACCAATTTGAATATCAACTTCACCGTTCGGACCTTTAGTCCATGCGACAAGGCCATTGTATCCTTCGTTCTTCTGCAAAACACCGGTCTTACAACGCAAACAATTTTGCATATAGAGTACCCTCCTTCACTATAGGAATATTTAACCAAGTCTATTATACGACAAAATAGGAGTTTTGAAATAGCTAACGAGGGTAGGTGAGAGATTTGAATACAGTACAGCCGATAAGGAAGGAAGAACTGATTGAGGAGATCAAACGGTTTCTAAAGAGTAGATGCGATCGGGATTGCTTCTTTTTCGTCTTTGGAATAAACATTGGCCTACGGATTAACGACTACCTACATCTCAAAGTTAAGAGCGTTCAAGGTAAGTACGAACTGGTTATCCGGGAGAAGAAGACAAAGAAAGAAAAGATCATCCCGATCAATGCTACTTTAAGGAAAGCAATAGCTGAGTATACAAAAGACATGCAGCCGAATGATTATCTTTTTCCATCGCGGCAACGTGATGAGCATAACCTTCCAAAACCAATTACCAGGGAGAGAGCTTACCAGATACTACAAGATGTAGCGGACAGGTTCAACCTTGAACGAATTGGCACACATAGTCTTCGGAAGACCTTCGGGTTCCATCTATATGAGAAGACCAAGGATATCGCCTTATTGATGTATATATTCAATCACTCAACTGAGAAGATCACGCTTCGTTATATTGGCAAAAATCAAGAATCATACAGTAAGGCTATGGCGGGGTTTGGTCTATGAGTTTTACTCAATTATCAATTGTTAAACTCCATAACAACAAAACCCAAAGAGCCTTGTCCTTACTAGTAAGAATGGCGCTCAATGACTTTAACAGAATATAAGATATGTTAAACTCTCCATTTATGCAGAATATACAGTTTTCGAACAGAAATTGGAGAGAACTGTTCGAAAGGCAATCGCTTTTAGGCCAGTAAAATCAAGGGCTCTCGGAGGATTTCCAGCAACCAAAATAGCCTGCATATTTATACACGAGTGAATGGAGGTGAGGAGAATGACGCTGCCGTTCTACAAATCCACCAAGTGGAGGCAGAAGCGAGAGCGAATTCTAAGAAGAGATGAGTATCTCTGCCGGGAGTGCAAGCGATATGGTAAGAGCACGCCAGCCCAGACAGTGCACCACATTAACCCTCTTGAGCATCATCCTGAATTGGTGCTGGTGACTTGGAATTTGCTTTCACTTTGCAACAAATGTCACGATACGATGCACGATCGTGTAACTGGAAAATTAACAGAAAACGGAAAAAGATGGAAAGAGCGAATAACCCCCCCTCCTTAGAAATAAAAATTTCAAACCTTTCGGGACCGGTAAGGGGAGCTTTTTCCACGCACGGAGTCCCCACAAACTTTTTTTTGAAGAGGTGGTGTCAATGTCCAATGAGGCAAAGCACTTAGATAAAGATGTAATCAGACGGGCAACCATCAAGGACATGAAAGCCCTTCGGATTTACAAAAAGCAGTATGACCGACTCATCGACATATATTCGGATCTGGTCGCTCAATATAATCGATTGACTGAGGATTGGGCAGACAACGGGTACCAGGTCGAATCTGAAACAGCTCAGGGTGGAGCGAAAAAGTCGCCGATTGTGGCTACACTGGAGACATTGAGGAAGGATATTTTGGCATACTCAGACAGGTTGTGCTTAAACCCTAAATCACTTGAGACAGTTACAGCGGAGAAGTCGGAGACTTCCAGGCTCACGGCCCTGATCAATAAGCAACGATGAAGCAGCTGAAGATGCAGAAGCCTAAGAACTACGAGGTTGTCATGGATTACGCCGTTAGCATCGTGAGCGGCAGTAAAGTTGCGTGTGTCGAGCTTATAGAAGCGGCTCAGAGATTCTTGGACGATCTTTCATCTGGGAAGTACGACTTCAATCCTGCTGATGCGGAATACGTAATCGAGATAATTGAATCGACGTTCGTGCATGAAAAAGGAGAACGACTGGACGGGACACCGCTCAGGGGTTCTCCTTTTTTATTGGAGCCATGGCAGAAGTTCATCATCTATAACTTGCTCGGATTCTATCAAAAGGGCACGATTCTTCGCCGGTTCCAAGAAGCCTTTCTCTATGTCCCGAGGAAAAACGGTAAGACACCATTCTCGGCGGGATTAGCTTGGGCGCTTGCACTTCTAAGTATACGGTCCAGTTCCACAATTTATATTGTAGGAGCTGCCCTTCGCCAAGCATTGCAAAGCTTTAACTTCATCGTTTACAACCTTCAGCAGATGGGTGAGGACAAGAACTTCCGGATCCTGGACAATAACCAGAATCATAGTATCTCCGGACAGTTTGGCGAAGGCTCGCTTAACATAGAGGCGTTGGCTGCGAACCCTGATGCTCAGGATTCCTTAAACTGCAACTATGCGATTGCCGATGAGCTGCATGCTTACACTCGTCCTAAGCAATACAACATCATTAAAGAGGCGATGAAAGCTTACGCCAATAAGCTGATGATCGGCATTACGACAGCAGGCGATAACATGTCTAGCTTCTGCTACCAACGTTTCCAGTATTGCAAGAAGATCCTGAACAGGACTATTAAAGCGGAACACTATTTCGTTTTTATCTGCAAAGCGGATCAGGACGAGAAGGGCGATGTCGAGTACACCTCTGCTATTGAGCATGAGAAGGCCAATCCGAACTACGGCGTGAGCATCCGGCCATCAGACATTATGAAGGAAGCTGAAGAGGCACAGAATGACCCGCAGCAGCGTAAGGATTTCTTAGCGAAGTCGCTCAATGTCTACACAGCGGCATTACTGGCTTACTTTAATCTCGACGAATTCAAGGCGAGTGATAGGAAGTACACTTGGACCCTAAGCGATTTGGCCAAGTTGCCGATTGATTGGTACGGCGGTGCTGACTTATCCAAGCGTCATGACTTGACGGCGGCGGCATTGTACGGAACTTATGGGGATGTTGACATCGTCATCACTCATGCATGGTTCCCGATTGTTGCAGCAGCGTCCAAGGCAGAAGATGATAACATTCCGCTCTTCGGTTGGAAGGACGATGGCTGGTTGGACATGTGTAATTCGCCGGTTGTGAACTATTCGGATGTCGTAAATTGGTTCAAGAAGATGAAGACAGCAGGCTTCAAAATTAAGCAAGTAGGTTTCGACCGGAAATTCGGACGGGAATTCTTCATGGGCATGAAGAAGGCTGGCTTCCGCATTGTAGACCAACCACAGTATTTCCATAAGAAGTCCGAAGGGTTCCGACGAATCGAAACCAAGGCGAAAGAGGGCAACTTCTACTATTTGCATTCGCAAGCTTTTGAATATTGCTTGCAGAATGTCCGAGCCATCGAGAAGACGGATGACATGATTCAGTATGAGAAGGTTACGCCAGAGCAACGCATCGATTTATTTGATGCGGGGGTGTTCGGAGCGATCCGATTACTTGAGAACTTGGAGACTTCACAAAATGCAGGCGATTGGCTAGGAGGCTGATAACATTGGGTGGGAAAAAGAAACGGTCTGCTAACCAGACGCGGGCTGATACGAAGACAACGGTAGGCTGGTTTATGAATGACGACAATACGTCCATTCTTATTCCGGGATATACTCGCCTTTCCGATAATCCAGAGGTGAGAATGGCGGTAGATAAGATCGCCGATCTGATCAGCAGCATGACGATTCATCTCATGCGTAACACTGAAGAAGGAGACTTGCGAGTTAGGAATGAGCTGTCTCGCAAGCTGGACATTAACCCGTATAGCTTAATGACCCGTAAGTCTTGGATGTACAATCTAGTGTATACGATGCTGCTGCCTGGCGATGGAAATAGTGTCATCTACCCGGGGATTCGAGACGGTCTGATAGATGAGCTTATTCCCCTAAAGCCTTCCGGCGTCTCATTCATAGATACACCGGATGGGTACAGCGTATTGTATCAAGGATCGACGTATCAATATGATGAAGTTCTTCACTTTACCATCAACCCTGACCCAGAAAGGCCGTGGATTGGCACTGGTTACAGGGTTGTACTGAAGGATATCGTTGACAACTTGAAGCAGGCGACAGCTACTAAAAAGAGCTTCATGAGCGACAAGTGGAAGCCCTCCATAATTATATCGGTTGATGCTATGACGGAGGAGCTGTCCAGTTCTGAAGGACGAGATCAGATTCTTAACAAGTACGTGTCGGAGACTTCAGGCGGTAAGCCTTGGGTTATTCCGGCCGATCTGTTGAAGGTTGATCAGGTACGGCCCCTCTCTCTTGCTGACCTTGCGATAAATGACGCTGTGCAATTGGATAAACGAACTGTAGCCGCCCTCATTGGAGTGCCGGCTTTTTTTGTTGGCGTTGGCGACTTCAAGAAGGACGAATACAACGCCTTTGTTAACACAAGGGTCCTGCCGCTTGCTACCGGCATTGTACAAGAGTTAACGCGGAAGCTTCTCTACGCTCCGGATCTTTATTTCAGGTTCAATCCGCGCAGTCTGTATGCTTACGATTTGAAAGAGCTTGCTGAAGTTGGCAGCAACCTTTATGTACGTGGATTGTATCTGGGCAATGAAATTCGCAATTGGCTTGGAGATTCACCGCTCGAGGGCCTTAATGAGCGGGTCATTCTAGAGAACTACATCCCCGCTGGCATGATTGGAGATCAAAAGAAACTGAACCAAGGAGGTGATGATGATGGATAGAGAGATTCGGCAAACGCGTAGCATCGTTACAGAATTAAAGACACGGGCAGCTGACGGGGAGGATTTGACGATTGAAGGTTACTTTTCCGTTTTTGGACAACAGACGGAGTTATGGCAGGGCGCTTATGAGGAGATCGCTCCCGGCGCTTTTGACAATACACTCGGCAATGATGTCCGTGCCTTGGTTAATCATGAAACGATGTTTGTGCTAGGGCGGAATAAAGCGGGCACGTTGGAACTTCGAACTGACAGTCATGGCCTATGGGGCAGCATCAAGATAAATCCGGACGACGCGGATGCTATGAACCTCTATGCGCGGGTAAAGCGGAGGGATGTCGATCAATGTTCATTTGGGTTTAATATTGTCCGCGAAGAAGCGGACTGGTGTGCTGACGGTAGCGTTAAATGGACTATTCTTGAAGCTGATTTGCATGAAGTGTCAGTTGTCACTTTCCCGCAGTACACAGATACAGGTGTTCAGGCTAGAAAAGCAGAAGTCGCCCAGCATCGAGATCGACAACTGCAGCAACGTAAAAACAATTTGAAAGCGAGGTTGAATAAATAATGGCACTGAAGCAACTGATGTTGACAAGAAAGATTCAGCAGAGGAAATCCTCACTGGAGGAATTATTGCAGCGCGAAGCGCAGCTTAAGACGAGATCGGAAGAGTTGGAGGCTGCTATCGAAGAAGCGAAAACTGATGAGGAAATCGCGGCTGTCGATGAAGAGATCGTTGCTCACGAAGCCGATCAAACGAAATTGAACGAGGATAAGGGTGCTATAGAGGGCGAGATCGCGGATCTTGAAGGTGAGCTTGAACAGATCAAAAGCAACGAGCCGACAAACACACCACCTGCTCCCGTAACATCAGCTTCAACAGAAGTAAGAAACCAATATACTGGAGGCGAAAAAAGAATGAGTGTTTTCAAAGGTTTGGCGATGGAACAACGTACGGCGCTTGTCGCTCGCGGTGAAGTTAAGCAGTTTCTGGAACAAGTTCGTTCGGCAGGAAAGGAAAAACGTTCTGTATCTGGATCTGAATTGACTATTCCAGAAGTCATGCTGGAGTTGCTGCGAGACAACATGCATCGTTACAGCAAATTAATCAGCAAAGTCAATCACCGGCCAGTAAAAGGTAAGGCTCGACAAAACATTACAGGCGCAATTCCTGAAGGTGTGTGGACAGAAGCAGTTGCATCATTGAACGAGCTTTCACTAGCTTTCACTCAAATTGAAGTGGATGGGTATAAGGTTGGTGGCTTCATTCCAATTCCAAATTCCACATTAGAAGACAGCGACTTGAACCTTGCTGCTGAAATCTTGGACGCAATTGGACAAGCAATCGGGCTTGCAGTTGATAAGGCTATTCTCTATGGTACTGGAGCGAAGATGCCGATTGGTATTGCAACTCGTCTTGCTCAAGCAGCAAAGCCGAGCAGTTGGGGGGCTAACCGTGCAACATGGACGGATTTGCATCTGAAGAACATTCTTAAAATTGATCCTAGTAGCATGTCAGCAGAGCAATTCTTCGCTGCACTTATTCTGAAACTCGGTGTAGCTCGTGCGAATTACAGCAATGGGAACCGATTCTGGGCAATGAATAGTAATACGTTGGCTGCACTTCAAGCCAAGGCAATTACTTTCAATGCAGCTGGCGCTATAGTTTCCTCTGTTAATGGAACAATGCCAGTTGTCGGAGGAGACATTGTAGTCCTTGATTTCATTCCAGACAATGACATCATCGGTGGTTACGGATCCTTATACCTCTTGGCTGAACGCGCGGGTATTCAATTGGCTCAATCAGAGCACGTGCGGTTCATTGAGGATCAAACTGTATTTAAAGGTACTGGTCGTTTTGACGGGCAGCCTGTCTTCGGTGAAGCCTTCGTCACTGTAAATATTGCGAATGTAGCACCTACTACAACAGCGACATTTGCGCCTGATGATGCTAACGAGCCGGAGGTGTAATATAGATGGCTAAAGTGTTGAAGGCGTTTCGAGATAAAGTCACAAAGAACCGATACCAACCGGGAGACACATATAAAGGCGATCGTGCAGAAGAGCTTGCTGAACTAGGCTTTGTTGAAGTGAAAAAGCCGAAGAAGCCTCCGACCAATTCTGAAACAGAGTAAGGAGAGGGATGCCAAGTGGACGAAACATCGGTCGTCAACCTCGTGAAAGCTAGGCTTGGCATTACTTCAACTGTCCGAGACACGTATCTAACTGCTATTGCCAAAGGCGTAATACGAGAGCTAGAAGATGAGAAAGGCGTTGTCCTTGTTGAAGGAGACGCTTCTCATCTTCTTTTTGTTTGTGACTACGCAACTTGGCGATATCAAAGCAGAGACAGTGTCGGAGCGATGCCAAGGGATATACAATTTCGCCTTCATAACCTGATTATCCATTCAGGTGGTGCGAGCGTATGACATACGACTACGAGTTAACTCTTATCGGCGAGACGATCACCGAGGATGATATCGGAAATCAAATTGCTACCGAAATTCCTACTGCCATCCTCTGCGACATCAAGTCAGTCGGGCGTGGGGAGTTCTACAACGCAGCAGCTAAGGGCCTTCGACCGGAATATATCTTCGTCGTTCATAAGTTCGAATACAACGGAGAGCAACTGGTGGAATTCGAGGGTAAAAGGTATACCGTGCTGCGCTCATATGCAGTTAATTCTGAGGAACTTGAATTGACCTGCGAGAAGGTGCTGGGGAATGGCTAACATTCGAATTGATCAATTAGCAGAAGCCATCACATCAGCAGTGAGGTCTTATACAACAGACGTTTCTGAGGCCATTGAGAAGAAGGTCGACGATGTTGCCGAGGCCGTCCTGCAAGACACAAAGCGAACCGCTCCAGTCAGGACCGGAAAGTATAGAAAAGGCTTTGCAAAGACCAAACGGACGAAACCCGGCCAAGGCTACAAGGGCTACTACATTTGGAACAAGAAGGATTATCGCCGGGTCCACCTGCTGGAGTTTGGACATGCCAAACTTGGCGGCGGGCGTGTAGCGGCAAAGCCTCACTTGCGTCCGGCTTTTGATAGGAATGCGGAGCAGCTACAGGAAGACATTAAGCGGATTATCAGGAATGGAGGGGGAAGATGACATTACAGGAGCTTAACCAGGCACTTAAAAGTACCGGAATGCCGGTTGCTTATAGCGAGTTCAAAGTCACAGCAAAGACTCCAGCCCCTCCTCCACCTTTCATTACCTATCAGCTTGCCTATAACTCGGACGTTATCGCTGACAATCTCAATTATCTTGAGATCGGGAATTATCAGGTCGAGCTTTATACAGCCAAGAAAGATCCTGTAGCCGAGAGCTTGGTGCAATCCAAGCTAAAAGAGCTGCAACTGCCTTACAGCAAAGTCGAGGCTTATCTTGACGATGAGCAACTATTTCAAATCATTTATCAAGTACAACTGATCGGAGGCTAACAATATGCCCGAAAATAAAGTTACGTTTGGTTTGGAGAAAGTCCACATCGCTTTCTTTGACGCTGATAGCCTTACCCCTCCTACGTGGGAGGCGCCTACGCCTATTCCCGGTGCTGTTCGTTTTACTCCTGAAGCGCAAGGCGATACCTCCACCTTCTACGCCGACAATGGCGCTTACTTCGTTGTATCAGCTAACAATGGTTATACAGCTGAATTGGAGATGGCACTCATTCCAGACGCCGTTAAAGCCCGCATGCTAGGTTGGGAAGTCGACGATAATGGAATGCTTGTGGAAGTGACAGACGGCATCCCTGAAAAATTCGCTCTGCTCGGACAAGTCAAAGGCGATCAGAAGAACCGCCGGTTCATTTACTACGATTGCCAAGCAAGCCGCCCTGCTAAAGAACACGCGACAAAAGGCGAGTCCGTAGAAGTCGCTACAGATGTCCTCGAAGTTTCCATCTCCCCTATCGAGGTTGATGGGAAGACGATTGTTAAGGGTGACATCGAGCTCAACACTACTAATGCTACGGCATACAACGCCTTCTTCACATCCGTATACACTCCACAATTCGGAGGTTAATCATAGATGAGAGAACTTAATTTTGGTGATCAAATCGTTAGAGTCAAGGCGACGCCCTTGGCTCTTCTTTTTTATAAGCAGGAGTTCGGCAGCGACCTCCTCGGTGACATGACAAAGATGGGTGAGTGGCAGAAGGATCCATCTAGCTTGGATACCGTGGCTATTCTGCAGATCATCTGGGCAATGGCAAAGGCTGACGCATTCGGCGGCCAACCATTTCCGTCATTTGTGAACTGGCTGAATTCGTTGGATGGAGCGGATTTCTCCGACGTTTCCTTGATGAAGGGCGCAATGGAGGAAGCGGCGCATGGCTTTTTTCGTAAAGGCCTCCAAGCACCAACAGAAGGACGGAAACCGCGCAAACCTCGGGGATAGGTTGGAGATTGAATTAATCAGAATCGGCAAAAAGATGAACCTCTCTCTTGCTGAAATGAATGAGTTTCGGGTAAGTGATTTATTTGACCTAGGTCATTCTTATTTCGGTGAAGAAGACGGCTCGCCTAAAGAGGCAACACAGTCCGATATAGACGCTTTCTACGGGAGGTGAGGTAATTGGCAGAAAGTATTAAAGGTATTAACGTCGTCATCGGCTCAGACACAAGCGGCCTATCTGCTGCGCTCGGTGACGTAAATAAACGAAGTCGGGACATTCAGTCAGAGCTTAAGCAAGTCGAGAAGCTCCTGAAGTTTGACCCGGGCAGCACAGTGCTGATCACGCAAAAGCAGAAACTCCTGGCGGACTCAATCGAGAACACCAAGGAAAAGCTCAGTCGTCTCAAGAGTGTTCAGGACCAGGTTGCTCAGCAGTTCAGTAGCGGAGATATTTCTGAAGGACAATATCGTGCTTTCCAACGGGAGTTAGCTCAAACTGAACAACAACTACAGTCCTTCGAGCGGGCTTTAGAATCAACCGGTCAGCAAGTGGATGAATTCGCCGATAAGACTGGAAAAGCCGGAGACAAGCTGAAGAATGTCGGCGATGGCATGAAGAATTCTGGTGCTAACATGACGGCAGGCGTTACCCTTCCCCTTGTTGGTATCGGGTTGGAAGCAATGAATGCTGCAGCCCAGGTTGAGGGCGCTTCGAGTATGATTCAGGCGAGACTTGGAGCTACAGCAGAGGAAGCGGACCGTCTTTCTGAAGCAGCTCGCGGTATTTGGGAACAGGGCTTTGGTGAGAGTATCGATGACGTAACTTTGGCACTGACAACCGTTGAACAGAGCTTTAAAGACCTGAATGAAACCGATCTCAACCAGATAACCACAAGCGCCCTTCTACTCCAGCAATTATTCGGGGCTGACGTGACAGAGTCCGTTAGTACCGCATCTGTTATGATGAAGAACTTCGGAATTGATGGAGCTACTGCCTTCGATCTGATGACTGCCGGCTTCCAAAAGGGCGGGGACTTCTCAGGAGAACTGCTGGATACACTTCGGGAGTATTCCCCGCAGTTTGCTTCAATGGGCATATCTGCAGCAGATGCGATGGGCATCCTTATTGCTGGAGCAAATGCTGGTGCCTTTAATCTAGATAAGGTCGGAGATGCGCTGAAGGAGTTCAACATCCGGGCGCAGGACGGAAGCAAAACAACGGCAGAGGGATTTGCCGCGATTGGGCTGGACGCCACCACAATGGCTAATGCGATTGCTGCAGGCGGAGATACGGCGAGTAGCGCCTTCCAGGCTACGATTGCGGCACTGGCCGGCATGAAAGATCCGGTGCAGCAGAATATAGCCGGTGTTAACCTATTCGGTACGCAGTGGGAAGACCTGCGCTCCAAGGTTGTCTTGGCGATGCAGGACGGTATAGGTTCCCTTAATGACTTCGAGGGGGCAACTGATAAGGCCGGAGCTGCGTTGCAGGGTTCACCACTCGCGCAAATGACAGCCCTATGGCGGCAACTTCAATCTGACTTAGTGCCACTCGGCAATGCTCTTATTGAGCTGGCGCAGACTGTTTTGCCGCCGTTAATCGCCGCAGTCTCCGCTCTGGCAGGTTGGTTCTCGAATCTATCCCCCTCTGCACAAAAAGTTGTCGGTATTATTGGTGCCATTGTGGCAGGGATAGGACCACTATTAATTGCATTCGGGGCCATCGTCTCCGCTCTCGGCACATTGATGCCGGTTTTTGCGGCGCTGACTGGCCCCATTGGATTGGTAATCGCAGGAATCGCTGCTTTGGCGGCAGCTGTTTACTTGGTCGTCAAGAATTGGGAAACGATTAAGACATTCTTTTCTGGGTTATGGGCTTGGATGGTCGACTTCTTCAAGAAGTGGGGCGTTGAGATCCTGGCGATTGTCGCGCCATTCATCGGAATTCCGCTGCTGATTGTGAAGCATTGGGATGAGATCAAAGCTGGATTATCCGCTGTGTGGGACTGGATCCGCACCACGGCAAAGAAAATTTTCGGTGACATAGTTGACGGAATCAATGACAGATGGAACAAATTGCGGGAGGGCACAGTCAACCTTTGGAACACCATTATTGGCGTCATAAAGAACGCTATGGACTCCCTGAAAAATCTGCCAAGCCAGATGCTTGAGATTGGTAAGAACATCGTGCAGGGTATTGTGGACGGCATAAACAGCAAGATCAGCGCGATAAAGGACAAGATTAAAGAGATTGCCTCGACGATCACAGACGGTATTAAGGGCCTGCTTGACATCCACTCTCCTTCCCGGGTCATGATGGCTATCGGTGAATACACCGGTGAAGGTATGGCGCTGGGCTTGCAAAACTCGGTTGCGGAAGTTTCTAGGCAGGCTTCCTCATTGGCGAAGGTTGCTGTTCCGAAGGCTTCAGATTTTTCTCAAGCTACTGGAGGCGGCAGTGCAGCGGCAGGAGGATTTTCGGCTGGTGGCAGTCAGCAGCATGTTGTGGTTCCGGTATATCTGGATAGCCGTGAGATTGCTCGAGCTACAAACGGCCCGATGGCGGATATGGCCATGACAAGAGCAAGGGGGTTGGGACGTAATGGCTAACAACAACGGATTCACTCTAACCCCGGTATCAGCCCCATCTGACGTCCGGACAGCTAAGGCGCTGGGACTTATCATGCTTCGCCAATCAAGGCGCCCTATGCTTGCCACAACGGTCGACAGCACGGCAGACGTAGCAGGCATGCACGGCGCGTATGACTTCGGGGCTAAACTCTCCCCTATGCAGTTCGGGCTTGAATGTGCGATGATCACGCCGAATTACAAGGAATTGCAAGCGGCAGCGGAGCGACTAGCAGAGTTCTTGCTGGACGCGTCCGGACGGCCTCGGCAGCTAGAGGTAATCTTCGACAACAAGCCGAGCAAAAAGTATATAGTTCGATATTCCGGTATTTTGGACATTGAACGCATTATGGGGCTGGGGAGATTTATGCTGCCGTTCACGGCTTTCGATCCGTTCTCTTATCAGACGGAGCTGTCGACTGAGGAGTTTGATTGGGATAGCGACATCCTGATGGATAACGAGCGGATCACCTTCGACTACGAGCCGCCAATCTACATGGTTACAGCGCCGGGAACGGTCGAAGTTGTCAACTATGGAGCCTTCGAAATATGGCCAGTTATTCAGGTGGTTGGCAGCTTCACAAGCCTATCTTTGACCGTAAACGGCCGGACGTTGGTTTATGGCGAGGCTGTTGCCTCCGGAACGGTAACAATCGACTGCCAGCGCTTGCAGGCAAAGCTTGGCACAACCAACAAGAACAACAAAGTATCCGGCCAGTTCATCAAGCTGCAGCCTGGAACAAATAGCGTTCAGATCGGCGGCACAGGGCTCAATTGCTCTGTGTCTTTTGTATTTAGAGCGAAATATACGTGAGGTGATGGGTATGGCTGATTTGATACCTGCAGGAACATCATTAGATGCTGGAAGACAAGCGATTAATCAAAAAATAGCTCAATTGGATAACCGAGTAGGCATGATTCTTGGTCCGGTAGAGGGAGATATCCCCGTTACTGTAACAGGGAGCAGCATGGAGTTGTACGGGAAGTCCACAGACACCAAACCGACTGTAGGTGTTAATATCGGAACCACATTTTTTGAAATTGACACAACAAGCGTCTTTATGTGGGACGGAGAGATTTGGAGGGCGATCTAAATGGACGTTGCTAGCTACTCGAAGTTGAAACGAACTCTGGGTTATATGGCAAACATGGCAAACAAGCCAGCCCAAGCCCATTTAACACCGGTTGCTTTCAGAGACACAAACATCAATATAGATAGCAACGCGAACCAGACAGGGACAACGCGAATGCGTATTTTCCCGAAGTTTTTATCTCAGGACATCGTATTAGGCTATGCAAACTATTATAACGGGGGGATCGGCACTCCTTCTCCGCGTTCAAATAGCATTACCGTGAAAGCATCTATAGAGATTAATGGAAAAATCATTCCGGCTTATTTTAAGGGGAGTCGTTCAACGACAATTCCATCTGCTGGAGTGGTATATTGTGACCCAATCCCATGTATCATTGGGCCAACCGATTCGGTGTTTATACGAACCTATTTTGATGTTGGTGTCGGCGGGTATCTTCCGATTAATACAAGGCTTTGCCTCCTTAATGATGTTAAAGATGGGGTGACATATGGCTCTGATTTGACAGATAGCGGAACAGTGACTGATACCTCCCTAGCCGATAGTTATACGGCAAGTATTATTTTAGGATCCACAAAGATTAAAAAAGACGCTGTAGTAATACTAGGCGACAGTATCGCAAGTGGTACAGGAGACTACATTCAGGCAGCAAATGGTGCCACAGGGTTCATAGCCAGGGCACTAACCACAAAAGGCATACCGTGGAATAAAGTTGCTATGGGAGGCGAAAAGGTAGCTGACTGCTTGACGAGCCTATATATTAGAAGGTCGTTCTTTAATGACCATAACAAGGTAGTCGTTAACTACCCCACCAATGACATGTCAGCCTCTGCACAGTTAGCCCCAATTCAACAGAACATGTTGAAGCTATGGGAGTATCTTTCTAACTTAGGGCTGATGGTGTACCAGTCCACTATCACACCAAAAACTGGTTCCACGGATAGTTGGACAACTTTACAGAATCAAACGTTATCGAGCGGGACAACTGAATCGGTCCGCCTAGGATTCAATGCATGGCTTCGTGATACCGGGCTTAATGGCGCTATAGCTCAAAGTAATGGCAGTTTATTAAAGGTATTAGACGCAGCAGCCAACGTAGAGGATACGACAACAGGCAAATGGAAAGTGTTCACCACTCCTCTTTATAGTGGGACAGTGTCTTCAGCTACAAGCAACACGTTAACCTGCACGTCAATGCCATTCGCTTCTAGAGATTTAGACTATGGAACAGTCGTCAAAATTATAAGCGGAACAGGCGCTGGTCAAACAGTTCAAGTGGATAACAATTCGACACCGACACAAATTGTAGTGAAAACTAATTGGACAACCATTCCGGATGTAACCTCTCAATTTTCTGTTTTTAAAGTGCCTACTTATGACGGAGTTCACCCATCACGACATGCTCATGTGGATATGAGCGCAGCGATTGATGTATAACCGTGTGAATAAAATTTTATAAGGGAATGGTCAAATGTATGGTGGATAATATCATTATCGTTTATGACAAACTTGAAACGGACTTTAACCACTATGGTTTTGCTGTGATAACAACAACACTTGACCCAGGGCCGCGTATCTTCGAGCGGATGAATGCTGAGTATACCTGCGAATTCACAGTGCCTTACACCGATCCGGCTGCCCAATATCTTTTCGAGGAAAATATCGTCAAGGTTGATGGACGACTGTTCATCCTTCGGACGGTCAATGAGGCACGGGACGCCAATGGGCGGCTGCTTGCGGACGTCTTCGCCGAACACATCAGCACCGAGATGCTAAGCGAATACGTTCCGCTGCTTCAATACACCAATGCGACAGCAACAGCTATCATTAACGGACTATTCACAGGCACTCGCTTCTCAGGTGACGCAACGGCAATCACAACCAATCACGATTTTACAGTCGAGCGCAATATGGTGGCGTGGGGCATCAATCATTTCCTCGTGCTCTCGAATGGCGAAATGAAACGTGATAACTTCAACTTCACCTTTAAGCCACAGATCGGCGCTGATAATGGTGTTCGAATCAGCTACCGAAAGAATCTTAAATCCATAAAACGAACCAAGGAGAGTCGTGGTATCATTACCCGGCTCTTTGTTTATGGAAAGGATGATTTTGCGCTGCCAGAGCCAATCGACAGCCCCAATATTGACCTCTATCCTCGGCCTAAATGTGGGACTGTCACCTTCGACGATGTTGAGGATTTAGAGACGCTACAGGCCAAGGGCGAGGCTTATCTGGCTACCGTGGACATCCCTTCTCTCGCTTATGAGGCTGACGTAATCGAGTTGAAGCATGCAGAAGGCTGGGACGAATCAGAGGGCTTTGAGCTAGGGGATACGGTTCATATTGATGATGAGGACTTGGGCATCCTTGTGGCAGCCCGCATCGTGGAATACGAGTACTATCCTTTCAAACCGGAACGTTCCCGCGTCACACTGGCGAACTTCCTGCCAAGCCTAGTCGATACCGTTACCCGACTACAGGAAAGCAGTCGCGTTATCGAGAACGTGACGACCGCAGGCGGGAGCATCAAAAGCAACTGGATTGAAGGCAAGATTAATGTCCTGAAGAACCAACTTGTTGCTAGTGGGGCATACGCTTCCTCTGATGTGTTGGAGAATCAAGGCTTCTTGCTTGAAAACACCGACACCAATAGTCCTGATTACGGTGCTATATACATCGGCCCCGGCCTATTCGCAATAGCGTCCGAGAAGGTTGGCGGTGACTGGAACTGGCGGACATTCGGTAAGGGAACAGGCTTCACGGCTGACCTGATCAACGCCGGCACAATTCAAGCGTCTTTAATCCGTATTGGAGCCAACACAACATACGATCCGGGGTATGATCCAAGCGACAAAGAGACGCCAGCAGGGGCGCAGGCAAAGGCTGATGCGGTGAAGGATGAAGCTGTCACCGATGCGGTTGACGCTGTTAGTGACGTTGCAGTCATGAAGGGCGTAAAATACATGTCCGTCTACATGGACGTTAACGGATTCCATATCGACGACGCAACGGGCGAAGCTGTCCGCATGGGCGAATGGATACCGGGGCGATACGGCGTTGCAGCGTACCATACAGACGGCAGCATAACAGCAATTGGGCCTGAAGGGCTGACTCGAATTAAAGCAGGCGTCGAAAAGGAATACCACTACCTAAGCGCAAACGGAAGTTCTGAGACCGGATCTACCGGTAATTACTTTGATGGCGGCGGCGGGCAGTATTCAAGCGGAACAGATAATGGTGACGGAATACCAAACGTCACGATTCAGCTGCCAGATGATTTCAAGGGCAAAGATTTTAAGGTTTCACTGTCGTTGACGTCAGCATCGAGTTACGCTATGGCTATTCGTGATGGCGACTCGTATTATGTGCCTTACGCTGATTTCGGGACAAAATTAGAGATCGTAAGCATCGACTACGTTAACGCAAGGTTCACGGTCAAAGGGTATGGGAGGTATATCGTCGTCAACCTGCCTAACTTCTACAACAAATATTACGCTGTTCAATTCTCGTATATGGCGGTGGCTTAATGTTCAATGTGCTTTTTCGCGGTGGGATGCAGAGCTTTCGAAGTGAGTTTAGACCATTGCTGGTATCGGTTTTACAAGAAAGAAGCGAGGGCGTAATGATTAACGAGTATGACGACTGCCTCTTCTTCCTTGAGGATGTCCGAGAGTATGAGGACGAGAACGGAAATATGGTATCGGTCGGCTCCGCTTAGGCCGGGCTTATTAAATTTAAGGGGGATGACTTTGGTGAAGGATATATTCGCTATTAGTGTTACACCAAGCAAGGCGGCTGTAATCGCTGTTGGAGCAGCTGTGGGTCCATGGATTGAATTGTTTTACGGGGATGGACGTCTGCTTCCAATTCTACTTTTGGTTGTTGTTATAGTGATTGATTGGATTACTGGTGTTGCTGCAGCACAGAAGGATAAGACGTATTCTTCAGATTATGGTCTGCGGAAAGGCTTGCCGCGCACGTTGTTCCTGCTGGCGCTGCCGATCATTGCAAATCTAATGGATACAATGATTAGCTCTCCAGGCTTATTCTTTTATGCAATTACTCTCGGCATGATTTATCATACTTGGCAATCACTTACTGCCAACGCACTTCGAGCTGGCTGGGGGAAATGGATCCCGACAGCTGTTTTTAGTTTGATCGAGAGCGAATTGAAGGCAAAGACCGATCGAGCCCAGAAGCGTGTTGAGGAGGCGAAGAACAATGACACTGCAGCTCAGTAAGGCGGCCTTCTTTCCTTACCTTGCGGCAACGGTTATCAAGGTGTGGAAAGAAGGATCTCCACTCATACCTTCTGTTCGGCTTGCTCAGAACTGGCTGGAGACTGGCGGCATGCTCCATGACTGGAACAACCTCGGCGGCTATAAGGTAGGCAGCGGAAAGCCCTCTCCGTTCTGGAGCGGTAAAAGCGTTAGTACAGCCACCTGGGAAGTATACGCCGGTAAGACGGTCAATACATCAGCCAACTGGCGGGCTTATGATTCCATCTACGACTTCTACAAAGACCAAGACCTGCTCTTCGGTATAAGCCGTTATGATCGTGTACGAGCTGCGAAGACTCCAGAGGAGCAAACGGCTGCACTGTATGCCTGTGGGTATGCGACAGATCCGGACTATGCCAGCAAGTTAATGTCGATCATCAGAACCAACAACTTGACGATTCATGACAAAGTCGAGGAGGCAGAGGAAGAAATGGAGAAGATTGCTGTATACGTCAATGGCAAGAAGTTCACAGACGGTCTATACGACGATAAGGCGGGCATCACCTATGCCCCAGTCCGTTCTATCGCGGAGTCGCTTGGAGCGTCTGTGAAGTGGGATAACAACACAAAACGCGTCGATCTGACTAAGAAATGATAAAAGCCCACTGGCCTTCGCGGCTGGTGGGCTTTTATTTGTTATTATTTCTTTCTTTCAAACTCAGTTTTCAAAATCTCAAACCACAACTCATAACCCTTATCATTCGGATGAGCACTATCCGATAGATAATCTTTCATATCAACTTTACGTGACTTGAACCCTTCGTAGATATCTACAAAATCCCAGTCATTTTCTTCTGCTAATTGCTTAGCTCCATTGACGTAGTCAGAAAGCGTTAGGCCAATGCTGTTTTTCCCTTCGACCAGTAATGGGTTAGGAGAAAGCAGAACGACCTTCGTATCTGGTAAGCTTTTATTTATTAAATTGACGATGGTTTCAATGTTTTTAGTTGTCTGCTCAAGAGGTACGGATTGATCAACATCATTGAGAACACCGATTTCAAAGAGAACCATATCAGGTTTCAGCTTAATCAACTCTTCTACCTTATCCTCAGCGAGAAGCATGCCTGAAGTGTAACCTCCGTAACCTTTGTTGCTGTAAGAAATTGAAGTGTAACCATCCACCTTTTTTAAGTCCTTCACCAGCAATGGGAACCAGCTGGTGCTTTTTGAGTCACTTGCACCTGTTCCGTAAGTAACACTACTTCCGAGGGCAGCTAATCGAAAAGATTGGTTATCGTGAGTGGCTTTAAAGTACTTAATATCCTCTATGTAAGAACGAGGAGAACCATTAGGTTTTAGTGCCTCTAATTCAAACGCTGCTTTTTTATCGGCCTCCGCTTTAGCTATATCTAATAATTCCTCTTGCTGCTGAATAGCAGCTTGAACTTTTTCTTGATGATTAATGCCAATTACGATGAAGATGACAAATATTGCACAAACAATAATTAAACTAGATACAATAGCAAATTTCTTTCCGTTCAAACGAAACACCTACCCAATATTTGTTTATAGTAGGGACATTATACCATTGCACTACTTACTTTAGTATCAAAATTTTACAAGTATGATAAGCCAAGTGTCCTAAAAGTTTTATTCTCGTGGCCTTAATTAATGAATACATACTTCCACTTTCCGTTTATTTCAACTGCAGTAGGTAAACTAGGTATCAGGCAATCTCATCAGCTCCTTTTATAAAATAAAAAGCCACTCAGGAGAGTGACTTTACATTCATTTATTTATTCAATCTCGGGCATCGTAACCTTCAGATCACCAAGTCCTAAACTAAATTCCTGTACAAATTTCCTATCTTCTCTGTCTTGATATGTCAATTTGATCTGCACTTCTTGATTTGAGTAATCTTTCATAAGATGGGCGTAATAGGGGAAATCCGAACCCTTTACTTCCGTACCTTTTACATATTGGAGTATCTTAGTTTCCTTGATTTCTCCTGATCCGGGTAGCACATACATAACCCGATTTGTTTTGAAGATTAGATCCTTAAATAATACTTCAGAAACGAGCTCAACATTTAACGCCGCCCCACCACCGACATTCGTAATGAGTAGGATCATATCCTTTCCATCTTTCACTGTTTCTACAGAAAGATGAGGTCTGATGCTTAACTCGGAGTCTCTTCTTTGCAAATTAATCGTATAGACCAAACCAGCGAAGGCAAACCCTGAGAACAAGGCGTTTACTGCGCCAAACATATCGCCGAATGTCCCTCTGTTATTAGCATCTGAGTCCGAACCGTAATGCTTTTGAATCAAGAACCACGACATTGACCAAAAAAAGATGACCGCAAGGCACATATATAATAAAACTCTGTATTGCTTATAAAAACGCCTTACATTTTTCAATATCTAATCCCCCCTGAAATTCCATGAACATCAATTCGATAACTAGGAAGGAAATTCCTTTATTCTGGCGAATTGTGTCGTTCAGGAGGCGATACTATTGGACTACGAACTCATAACCGATGAAGACTTTAAATTCGCTATCGAAAGTGGCAAGGATGTCAAATTCTTATCATTGGACCGCATCGGGTCCGGTAAGATTAAAAAATTCAACGACCTGTTTGTTATAATCGGCGACGAAAGCCTCGTTCGACAACGATTTAAATTCTTCATAGAAATAGCCATCCTTTAATGGGATGGCTTAAACATTCCTGCTATATAATCTGCGAGCCGCACGCTCATTTCTGAGCGAACCACTTCTTTCATTAATCCGAATTCATTGTGATATCCCCGCAACCAAAATTCAAAATGCACAGCAGCTGGATCGTACTTATCTTTCATTTCATTCACTTTGCAGCCGATTCGTTTGAGTTCTTTTCGGATCTCGTATAGATCAACGTGAATCTTTTTCGACAGCGCCTCAGCTGACTTAATGTAAAGCCTCTTCAGCGTGTGATTCTCGAATTCCATGTCTTTACGATTCTTCTCTACAATATCGAGCAGCATCGGCATGAGGCAGTAATCTCGAATCAACTCAAGTTCCTCTTTGCTCGGAATCGCTGGTCTTTGTCCGTCCAATTCAATCACCTCACGGCAATTATAATGCGAACGAATGTTCGAAAACAAGAGTTGACATTTAGACTACGAACTTCACGAATTCGGGCGACCGCATCATGCCTGACTTGTACCAATTCCGCATCCGTATCCGCGCTGTAATCACCGGCTTAACGTAAACGAAATTCTTATCCTCGCCAGTCACGATGTCCTGTGCGATCCTGTAGAATGCCTTCTTATGATCTGCAGGTACCGCCAGTTCAATCATTCCAACCGAGCGACCTTCATGCTGCGCCAGCCATCCGAACTGCTCTTTGCGGTATCCGCTGATCTTCACGTCAGCATAGGTGTAATTAATCATCTTCAACCATCTGTCTGATCGTCGGCCGACATAGCTGCTGTCTTTACGCTTAGCGACGATCCCCTCGAGCTGTTGTTGCTGAATGACCTGGAACAAATCCTTACCCATACCATCAATCTGCATCAACCGTCTGAAGTGGTTGTTCTCCGTCATGATCGAATCTAGAATCCCCATGCGCTCCACAAGTGGCAGCCGGCGAACGTCTTCCCCATCAACCTCAAGCACATCGAAGACGAAGTATTGCACTGGTAAGCGTCTCATACCCTCGAGGATTTTCTCCGGCTTCGCCATCTTAAACCGTTCCATAATCGCTTCAAAGTCAATCATTCCCGTTGCTGGGTCGACATATGCAACCTCGCCGTCGAGAATAGCACTGGAGCAGTTTAACGGTGGAGCATGCAACTCTGGATATTGCCGCGTCACTTCATTATCATGTCGCGTCCAGAGTTTTAATGAATCACCATCCTTAGCAAGTAGCAATCTATGTCCGTCGATCTTTGGCTCAAATACATAACGCGGATCGTCAAACGCTTCTTCTCGCTTCATAAGAAGCATAGCTTGAGGTGGTGCGGTATTCATAATGTCTTCACTCTCCCATACCATCCAATTGTATCATCGATACTAAAATTGGAGGAAAGGGAAGTGTTGGCACAATTTAACGTCGAACTCTCATTTCTAACGTTATAAGTACATTATTTGTAATAAAACACAAGCCATGCCGAATACGCTAGGGGTAGCGTAGCCCCTACGGGCGTAGCGCTGGGAGCGAATATGGAACATAGTGGAGCGAAGGTCAGAGGCTAGCGCCTTTGTCTTCGCTCCTTTCGTCGTTTATACGTCCCAGAAGTCCGATTCCTTGACGCGCTTATTCCCCGTCAACTCTCGTACTGCCTCTACTAACGCCTGTCTAGTAATAGAGCGTAGGGTAGCGTCATCTTCGTTACATATCCTCGATAACGTCTTCTTATTAAGACCGGTTGCTTTACGCAAATCCTCCTGCAATATACCGCGTTCATCTATAAAAGCCCCGAACTTGCTGCGTTTCTTTCCTAATCTGTACATAGTCGATTCGCCGTCCTTAATTACGCTTTCTATTAAGTTTGGACGAGTCTATTGAAATAAATACGTAGAATGCGTAATAATGACCGAGCCTTACTCCGTATCCTCTAACATCAAACGTTAAAAGGAGGTCGCGGCGGCATGGATAAGGCGCTTTTAAAACGGATGGCTGGAGAAGTTTCTATTAAAACACTCGGTGGAATGCTTGTTAATTATGCGCAATCAGCAGCGGCTAATAATGCGGTAACCAACGAATTACTGGAAGATATCGCGTCAATTGAAACACTAATTACTGAGCTCAAATCGCGAGGCGGTCTAGCGGAGAAACAACGTCGTGAAAGACGTAAAAAGCCAACGGAAGGTGATGACGTAAATGGATCAGTACATCCGGAAAGCGGTCAGCTTCAACGCGAACAATCCGAAGCAGCAGGAACTATTCGATTGGGTAACGGAGCAGTGCGGGAACAACTTTAGCGGATATGTAAAGGCGGTCCTTAACGCACATATGAGCGCCGAGAACCGCCGAGTGTTAGAAGATGTGCGTAAGAGCTCCAATAGCTCCTCCGATAATAAGACCGATGAAAAAGTGCATAAAACTTCGCCTCCTTTTTCTAGTATAGTTCCCGCTAGAAAGCGTAATTATACCGGGAAGGAATGATCGTTATGGCACGTATTGAAACGTTAGATTGGGCGGGTTTTATGCGCGGTAATGTCGTTGAAAAAGATCGTAATACGGTAAGTCGCGTTGCTAAAACTGCCAGCGCCGTACACCTTGCGTTGTTGCCTACGACTGTATTCGCGGCGGTACCTGGGCAGGATACGTGGACGGAAATATTTACAACGGTACTCAATATCGCGGATTGGTTATGTGCGGGTGTTATCGTATACGCCGGCGTAACTTGGATGTTCAATAACCGTACCAAGGCGATCGAATTTATTATGGGCGGCAGTATCGGATACATCATCGTCAGGCACGCGTTAGATATCCGTAACTGGCTGAAAACGTTGTAGAGGCGGTGGTCGCATGTTATTACGAATTAATGGAACTTTAGTACCGAGTGGTGGCTCGTCAGATCCTACGGGTAGCAGCGGTATTATGGAGCAACTCAACAACTTTGCGGATTGGTTCATCGGTCAAGAAACGGAATTACTTGTAAAACCCGCGACGAATACATTCTCTGCATGGGCGCACCACATTGCGGATGTACTTAACGCTAATTCGGCGGAAATCGCTACACTCGCAATCGTTGTTTGCGCAGTCGGCATGATGGTCGGTCCGTTAATCGGTGCGGGTGGTAAGTGGGTCGGCCGTCTGTTTGTTACGTTTTGGGCTGGCGTAATATGGAGTGCGTTTACGTAGAGGAGGAGGTGACCGATGGTGTACAATACTTTCCGAATAATTCCGCATCATACTGCACTCAACTCCGCATCTCGTAGCTTTCAGCGCGCACTCTACGAATTGTTCAGCGTCAGACAAAAGCCGCGACGTGAGGGCTTACGTATCATAACGCAGCCGGCTCCGGACTTCTATTGGATAACGAAGCTAACCGCGGAATCAATTGCGTTCTATGTGAGAGTGCCCGCTGAATTTGCGGACGCATTCCGTACTAAATTCCGTAACCACGAGCAATGGCGGAAGTCTACGATCGAGGTCGCGGAGGACTTCGAGTTGATACGGGAAGACGTTAATACGGACTTGTACGCGCTCAAGTATAAACGTCACGACATGTTCTCGCTCGACTTCCGTTATAACGAGCAAGCCACGCCGGTCCGCGATGTTCTTAGCGTTGTTCACGAGTTAAGCGGTAACGAAGCAGTCACGATATTAATACACCAGCAGGAAACAATTAACCGCGGTAAGTGGAAACGCCTAGTTGATTACGCGTGGGAATCGTGGGATAAAGGGGGCGTACCGCAGAAGGCAGGCATTGATCCGCTGAGAGTACTGCGCGGTGCGGCTAATGGGGTTGTTTACGTTCTATACGAAGCACATGCGCTCGTCGCCGATATAATGTCCGGCATTGAAAAAACATTCTTCCATGGTGCTGGATCGCGCTCGAAAATAGAGCGGCCAACTTTCCGCAATCCCGAACGCGCTGAGCTATTAGTTAACGGTGATTTGTCCGCGATGACGAAGAATAAGCGGAATCTACCCGTATTCAAAACATCAGTTCGTTACTCAGTTACGGCAGAGGACGCAGTAAAACGTGGTATGTTGGCGCGGTCAGTGGCCGGTGCTTACGCGTCACTAGCTGGCGATAACCGGTTGGAATCCGTAAAGGTTAAAATACGTAGTCGTCGAGATTTCACACCGACGATTATGTCCGTTGACGAACTCGGTAAATTAACGCAACTACCGACGGCGGAGATACAAACGGAATTTGCGGATGTATTACTGTCAAATCAGCGCGTTGAGATAGAATTACCACGTGTGTTCCTAGACGATAGCGGTATACTGGCGGGCACGGCTACAGATCGAGGTCAGACGCACAACGTTTATGTATCAAAAAAGAATCCGGACCGATTGTTTTACGGGCGTGCTTACGTTGGCATGCAGGGAATGGGTAAGGACCAAGCGATGATTAACCTTATCGTAGAGGCTAAACGCAAGCACAATATAGGCGCAGTCATACCGGACGTTATTAATGAACAAAATGGTCACCGTGGGATGGCGGATGCGCTGCGTGATCATTTACCGGCTGAGGACGTAATTGATATCGATCTGGCCAATACGGAGCATCCGATATATCTCGGACTGCAGAGCATCGTCCGAAACGTGAAGGACCAGCGGATCGCAGCGGATCGCATAGCGGAGGAGATTACGCAGTTTTTAATGGCGGATGCGGATGACGATAAGTTCCAAACGATGGACTTTTTACGTGAGGCAGCGAAGGCAACTATGGGCGATCTGCAGGATATTAAGTATATGTTTACATCGCGGCTGTTTCGGAATCGGAAGATCGCGGAACTAGAAGACATATTCGATATGGATACGTGGCGCGATTATGATCGGATGACGGATAAGGACGGAGGTATGAGCGGACGGCAAGGTCAGATATACGGACCGATTCAGCGGCGGCTCGGTCAGATCATTAATAGCGAGTTCTTGAAGCCGATATTCTGCCAACAGCCAAACCCTGCGATGGACTTATATCGGTGGATTGACGAAGGTAAAGTCGTTATTTTCCGGTTTCCGAAAGAGGACGTGATTTCGCGGCGGGTTATCGAGCTACTTATGTACTGGATCGTATTAAATGTTTTCCTCATTAAAGTAGCACAGGATGGGAAGACGAAGGCACTCGGTACGTACCTTGTGCTAAATGAACCACATCAGTTTTTGTCGCCTGGACTCATCCATTTCATGAAGCGGATGTTGACGGAAGGAAGGAAGAAACGGTTAGCTCCGATATTCGCGTTCCATAACTTTAAGCAATTCCGAGAGTATCCGGGCTTCGTCGATATTCTTAAAACAGGCATTAACTGGCACATATTCAAAAATGAGAATATCAAGATGTACGAAGAGCTAATGCCGCAGCTATCGAAAACGTTTGTTGACGCTCAGCAAGCGATGGACGCTACGAAACAGTACCAGTATATAGCGTGCTGGATTAACGATGAGGGAAGCGGAGAAAGTCCTTTCGTAGTCGATGCGCTGCCGCTTGTAAGTAAACGTTATAACACAATGAATAACGAGTTATTAACGAAGATACACGCCCAGAAGTACGGCCGGTCAATCACGGATGTCATAGCAGAGATAAAACGGAAGGAACTCGAGGTGCGCGGAAGGAATTAGGGGCAGCCAATATTTTTCTTCATTAATATAAAGAACTGGTTAAGATCCCCGTGATGTTTTTAAAAAGATAAGAAAATCACAAGAAAATCACAAAATGTGCGTTCTAATGTGAATGAAGTCATATTTTACGACCATACATCATATACGAGCAGTGAGTATTTTCAACGAATTTGATTAATTATGAATAAAAATGAGGACTGGGGCTGTATGGGCGGCATGATGTAATAAATGCCTTGAGCCCTTGATTTATAAGGGATTTAAGGTGTCGGGGTATCCTGAGGGTAACTAAAGGGTAACATCGGCGGAAAATTAGAGGCTTTTCATGAGTTCACCGAACTTATGGGAAGCCTCTTTTTTCTTTGGTTTGGTGACGTGCAAATACACGTTCTTAGTCGTATCATCGTCTTTATGGCCAAGTCGCGCCATAATCGTTTCTAAGCTTACTCCTGCTTCAGCCAGCAATGAAGTGTGTGTATGGCGCAGGGAATGGGGCGTTAGCTCAGGGTTGAGTTTAGCTTGTTTCAGCAGCCTAGCCATTCGGTGTTGAATTTGCTTGAGGTACTCCGGGTAGCCTGCATTCTTTTCATCGGATTTAGCGAATATAAAATCATGATCATGGTAGCTCTTACGGTATCGCATCTTAATGGCGTTCTGTTTTACCCGCAGGCGCTCAATCTCATTAATAACAATATCCTCAACGTCGATGACACGTTTCGAGGTTTTCGTTTTTGGTGGTAGGATATGATATTCTTTCGTATTGTTCGTCGGGTTGTAATACGTCTTCGTGATGTTTATTGTATGTTCTGTAAAGTTGATATCCCGCCATTTCAGTGCACATAGCTCTCCAGCGCGAATGCCTGTGTATGCTAAAGTCAAGAAAATGACATAGTCACCTTCTAAACCATATTCCTTGGCAGTATCCAGAAAGAGCTTAAGTTCTTCCTTCTCTAGATATTTTGGAACCTCTATCTCCTGTTCAAGCTCTTCTACCGTCTTCTGGGTCTTAGGGACAAATGAATACTCGGTAGGGTCGCTCTTGATTATCTCAAGCTCAACGGCTCGCTTGAAAATCATACGCCCCGTACGATGGATACCGTCAATAGTATTATCGGCGTAGTCTTGCGATTTCAGGTGAAAAAGAGCATCTTGATACTGCTTCTTTGTGATGTCCCGCAGCCGTAGCTTGCCGAAATAAGCCATCAACTTGCTGATTTCATGTTGTCGTACTCTGATGGTGCTAATTTTGATCTTCCCTGTACCTTCGTACACGATTAGCCATTCCTGAGCAAATTTCTCGAACGTAATGTTGTGTTCCTCGATATAGGTTCCTTGCGAAAGTTCAGCCTCCATAATGGTTGCAGCTTGCTCTGCTTCCGTCTTTGAATTGAAGCCGCCTTTCTTTTTCTGCTTACGTCGTCCTGTCTGGGGGTCGATCCCGATATTGATCATATACGACCAAGATGCACCGCATGAGCATTTCTTGGATTGCTTGCCGGGACATTTGCAATGAGGTTTGTATAAGTATGCCATCCAACTATCCTCCGTTCTAATGTTTTGATGGTATCGCTTCAAAAAGGTAGATCCTTGAACGCACACAGGAAGGTAAGGCTGTTGCCAAACTGAAGCCAGGATTCACTGAAGGCCGTCCAAAGAAATACACGGAGAAACAGCTTGATCATGCATTAGAACTGTTGAACGACAATTCTTATACGGAGGTGGCAGATATGACAGGTATCAGCAAGTCTACGTTGATTCGTGAGGTTAGAAAGGTCTTAACACAAGAGGAAATCGTCATTAAAGCTTTCGAGGCTATGGGAGGCGAGAGACGCCATCAAGAGATTGCGGCTTGGGCGAAACAACATGGACAGCTGGACAAGAACTTTTCAACAGTAATGGCTGACATGACACATCCCGATTTTGGTGGAAATCAGAAATCACCCGGAAGACGTCTTGTTCTTGCAAGGACACGGATTGGTGTATATAGATTACTTACATCGGAAGAACTTGCTGGGAAGCAAACAGCTTTCAGCCCTAACGAATAAATTGACGGTTACTTCCACGAGCATGACGAGAATTATTAATTTGATTACGAAGGAATAGGTAGACAGCAGCCGATTAGGGCTGCTGTTTTGTTAAGCTAACGGGCAGGTTACTTACAAAAAGAACCACCCCTATCATTAACCTGTTTTTCTATAAATAGTTTCTAGTCTAGCCAATAGTTAGCTATTAGTCCATGCTTAAGAAAAACCTCTCACGTACACTAAACAATCTTTATAGGAGGTGTCGTGTTGAGTGGTCCCGCTATAAAAAACCGACGCAAAAGGAAACCCATTATTGTATGTCATCCAAAAGGAAAAAAAAGAAAACATCATCCACGATGTATTAAGAAGAAAGTTTGTATAAAATGTCCCCCGCTTAACGGACAGCAATTACTTCGTGAACTTGCTGGAGCAATTGTAGAGGCTGGACCTCAAGGAGTTGCAGGTGCACTTGGACCCCAAGGACTAACAGGGCTTGTGGGAGCAATCGGCGCACTTGGTCCCCAAGGACTTGCAGGAGCACTTGGACCCCAAGGAGCAGCGGGTCTTGCAGGAGCACTTGGCGCCCTTGGCCCCCAAGGACTTGCAGGAGCACTTGGACCTCAAGGAGCAGCAGGCATTGCAGGAGCGATTGGTTCACTTGGACCTGAAGGACTTGCAGGAGCACTTGGACCTCAAGGAGCAGCAGGCATTGCAGGAGCGATTGGCGCGCTTGGACCTGAAGGACTTGCAGGAGCACTTGGACCTCAAGGAGCAGCAGGCATTGCAGGAGCGATTGGCGCGCTTGGACCTGAAGGACTTGCAGGAGCAATTGGACCTCAAGGAGCAGCAGGCATTGCAGGAGCGATTGGCGCGCTTGGACCCCAAGGATTACAGGGGCTTGCAGGAGCACTTGGCGCAACTGGATTGACAGGTCCACCGGGAGAAGTGGGACCAGCGGGACCAGCGGGACTAACAGGAGCCACAGGTGCAACCGGAGCCACAGGTGCAACCGGAGCAGTTGCAACAACACAAAACGGGCTTTTTCTTGTTAGTGTATCACCTATTGCAAATGGTACAGATATTTCATATGTAACCTCATTTATTAATGGCCCTAATATTTCACATCCAACAGCCACAACCTTTTTATTAGCAACAGGGCACATTTATTTGGTTTCCTATACTTTCAGGGCAACTAGTTCAGTAGCTGGAAACATTACTGTTACACCAAGGCTTAATTTAGTATTTAAAGGTGATTTTTCAGGTAAAGCAAATACTGGTACTTTAGATGCTAATGCAAGTGTTTCTGGTACGTTCTTAGTTGACGCTACCGCAGGTGCTGTAACAGTAGATTTTCTTTATAATGGCTTGGCCCCAGCTAATCCGACTGATGGTTCTGTTTCGATTATTCAGGTTCAGTAAAATATGAGAGGCTAATATTTGCCTTCCCTAATTAAAACTAATTGGAAACTTACGACTTACACGATAGCATTGTAGAGCAAATTGAATACTTGGTCGATGAGAAAAAGGTTCAATTAAAGCTGGAATTATGTCAGTGGAGACAAAAACATCATGATACTTCCGAGCCCGAAATGAACTGAAAATGGGAGAATCGAGTTTACACTTATGGGTTCTGTTGATGTGGGAATGGTAAAGATTCTATCACAAGATATTTCTTGGGAAGAGCGCTGAATGCTAAGCACATATATTTGGCTGAGGAGTTAAGCTAACGGGGAACGATAGTTCAAACCAACACGACAGCAGCCGAAAGTAATCGGCTGCTATTTTTGCTGAAGTAACGGGTAGTTTAACGTAACTAATAGAATATACTTAACGTCTATATAGCTATCCGAAAACTCGGAGGTGAACAAATTTGAATAAAGCATTACCGTTGATGGTCATGTTAGCTTTGTTCATACTCTCAGGATGTTCAATTAACCATGATGCCAATAATAGTGTTCGTTATGTTTATACTGTTACAATAAAAAACAAAATCTATGGTTTTACTAATACAGAAGTACCCAAAGAAGAAATAGGTGAAAAAATTGGGGATTTTCCAATAGATTGCAGTGTCTCTGAATGTGCTGCACCTCCGGGAAATATCTTTTATAGAATTAAAGGGAATCAGAATAAGAAATACGTTGCAGTTTTTAGTGAATCTGAAAAGAAGTATTACAGATGGACTAGATTAAATAATTAAGCTTTAACGAGGGAACGTTAGTTCAATAAAACAGCAGCAGTCCGGCTTACAATGTTACTATGTTCTTGTTACCCGACAATTTCCTGCCATATTATAGTTCCGAAACAAACTAGAGGAACTCACTCCATCACGAAGAAATATCGGCACGGATGGGATATACGAGTATGGTGTCAACATTGGCTACTTTTTTTGGAATATGACAGGTGATTTTACATAATGAAACAGTGTGTTTTAGTAATCAAAATGACGGATGCTTCTCGGCACTAGATGCCGTAAGCGTTCGTTTTTTTGTTTCTGGCCATTAATACTAATGATAGTATCCTAGAGTCAAGAAGTGTAATTTGTAGATTATTCTTTTCTAACTGGAAGGTTCATCAAACTCTGTTCATTGTAATGATTAAAAAAATCAAGAGAGAAACACCATTTAGTTGTTATGAATGCTAAATTGAATAGGTCTGGTGGAAGTTGGTATAATATGCGGCTGACTAGAATATCAGCTGCCTTTTTCATGTAGTTACGGTAGGTTTGTTCAGTGCTATAGCATATGGAAGCTCATTTGAAAAGGTAAAATTTTAAAATGGGATATTGTGTAAATTATTTATATCTGTTATATATGTAATATAACAGATAAGTAAACGAGAAGGGTGGTGCGATTAGTCAGGGGTCTATTCGAGGAAGTCGTGCTTCGATTGTTCACGATGTCGCTGTAGTAGCGGTCACAATCGTACCGAACTCGGAGTACGACATTTGGTTCAGCGGCCCCCTTCGCTTTCTGAGGACGCACAGTAACTGGCATAAGGAGGGATATATTCTTGTTTATTGAGCTTGATCTGCAATCCGAAACTCCGATTTACGCACAACTGGTTAACCAAATCGTCGAAGGGATCGCCTCCGGTGCCTTGCAGCCGGGAGATCCGCTTCCGTCGGTCCGTGGCTTGGCGGAGGACTTGGGAATCAATCTCCATACCGTCAACAAGTCCTATAATTTGCTCAAGCAAGAGGGCTTTCTACAAGTACACCGAAAGAAGGGCGTTATCGTTCAGCCTGACGGAATGCCCGGCGTGACGGAGGCGTTCGAGGAGAAGCTCCAGCAGCAGTTTCGGTCGCTTGCGGCGGAAGCAGCGGTACGAGGCATGACGGAAGAGGAATTCGCGCAGATGAGCAGGTCGTTGTACCGGAATACCATTACGAATCGAGGAGGGGAACAACGTTGACACAACAATCGATGATCATGATGTCGAGCGGTTATTTGATGTTTGCGCTGCTACTCAGCGTGCTGGTCTATTTAGGCTCGCGGACCCTGTTGTTCGGCATCGCGCTGCCGGCGAAGGCCGTGCAGGATGCAGCCGTCCGAGGTATTCGCCGGAAATACGTTTTGCTCACCGGCGGTTTTGCTGTTGTCATCGGAGGAGCTTGCTATTTATGGATGCGACATCAATCGGCTGGTCGGAGTATCCTATGGTGTTGGGCGATTGCCCTCTTGCTTTTAGCGATTGCGTCAATTTTCGTCATTCGGATCAGTCGGATGTCCGCGCAACGCTTGAAGGCGGCCAGAGGCTGGCAGGTTGTCGTGCAGACGAAGCGCGCAGCGAGCCTCGCGGCCGGTCAGACGTATGGCTCGGTTCTGAACGCTTGGTGGTATTCGGCGCATGTCGCAGTAATGGCGCTATGCATCTTCTTCGCCATTGTGAGGTGGGATACGATTCCGCAATGGTTCGCGTCGTATCTCGTAGATCATGACTCTTACAAATCCGTGCGGACGGTATTCATGTGGAACATCTGGCAAGTGCTGACGATTGCTTTATTTGCCGGTATTCATCTGATGATCGGTCGCACTAGGACGTCTCTCGATCCCCAGGACCGGGAAGGCTCTTTGCAAAAAAAGTTGAAGCTCAAGAAAATCTATTCGGTTCTGACTTGGAGCGCTTCGCTCCTCATGGTTGTATTCCACGGTGTAACGCAAGCTGTAACGTTGTACGGTTGGAATGACGATCTGATCTTCTGCTCCGGCCTCTCACTTTGGGTGGTGCTCTTCTTGGCACTAATGGGCGTCATGCTTTACCTGCGAGTCAGTGGTCTTGATCAATTAAGGGACTATCCGTCGCAGGAGGAAAGGCACTGGAAGTGGCTCGGCAGCGTTTATGTGAATCCTGAAGACCCGACGTTGTTTGTTCCGGATAGATACGGATTTTTATGGACGATTAATATGGCCAATCGGATTGGCAAGATCATCGCCGCCGCGGCAATAGCCTTTCTGGCGATCATCATTCTCGTAGGTGTCTATTTGATCAAATAAGGCAATCTCCAGGGGGAGAGTTCAAATGATGAAAAGTCGATGGATCATGGGGGCCGTGCTATCTTCCTGTCTGCTGCTAGCCTCCTGCGATGACAACAACAAAGCACCGGCAGAGACGCAGAACATAGCAGGGGTCCTGTCAACGACGGTAACGGAATCGCCTTCGAACAAAGCTATGATCACCTACGAGGATACCCGAAAAGCTGCACAGGAGAAGGCGGATCTCCTCACGACAACTTACGGCACGAACAGCGTGCAGTACGCCCTTATCGATCATGGTCGCATCGTCGTATCCGGCCAATCGAGCAGGAATGATGAGCAGGGGCTAATGCCGCTCACGAAAGACACGATGTACGGGATCGGCTCGACGAGCAAAATGTTTACCGCAGTTGCCGTCATGCAGTTGGTCGACCAAGGGAAAATCGATCTCGATACGCCAGTCGTCCGGTATATCCCCGAGTTTACGATGAAGGATGAACGCTACAGTCAGATTACGCCGCGCATGCTGCTGAATCATTCTTCCGGCCTGAACGGATCGTCACTTACAAATGCCTTTTTATTCGAGGATAACGATACTTACGCCCACGACACTCTGCTGAAGCAATTGGCCGATCAGACTTTGAAGGCGGACCCGGGCGCTTATTCGGTGTACTGCAATGACGGATTTACACTTGCCGAGATTCTGGTCGAGCGGGTCAGCGGCACGGACTTTACCTCGTATATACATCGCAATATGACGGAACCTCTGGGTATGCCCCATACGGAGACGCCGCTCGATTCTCCGGACGCAGCGAAGATGGCGGGACTTTATTCTCCTACCTATCCAGGTCAACTTCCCAACGAGACGGTCAACGTGATCGGAGCGGGAGGCATCTATTCTACGGCGGAAGATTTGGCTAGATTCTCTCAAATTTTCACGGGGGGAGCGGAAGAAGTCTTGTCCGACAAATCGGTTGCGGCCATGGTGCAAGACGAGTACAAGACGCCTATGTGGCCTGACGATGCGGATAACTCCTCATTCGAATACGGTCTAGGCTGGGACAGCGTCCATGTATATCCCTTCGGCGAATATGGGATAAAGGCGCTGACCAAAGGCGGGGATGCGCTTCTCTATCATTCATCGCTCATTGTACTCCCTGAGCAGGACATGTCGGCAGCTGTCGTCACTTCCGGCGGGAGCAGCTCTACCGACGAGCTTCTGGCGAACGAAATTCTGCTTCAGGCACTGAAGGAGAAAGGGACAATTGCCGAATTTAATTCTGAGAAGTCGTACGGAGTTTCAATAAAGGCCGATATGCCGGAGTCTGTGCTGCAAGCTTCGGGAATCTATGGTGCGTTCAGTGGAACGTTTAATATCGATATTTCCAAGAGCGGTGTCATGTCCATTACTTCGGAGCAATTGCCTAATAATCCGGCCCAGATCTACCAGTATTCGGCGGACGGCACCTTCCGCAGTACGGATGGGAATATGAGTATCAGCTTCGTGACGGAGGAGAACGGCAGCACCTACTTATGGCTTCGTCAATACGCTTCGGTGCCGGGTCTTGGGCAATGGGCTGTATCAGAGTACAACGCCGAGAAACTCCAGTCCCAGGATCTTCCAAAAGAGGCGACGGAAGTATGGGCTCAGCGCGACGGCAAGAAGTATTATCCGTTGAATGAGAAGTATTCGTCGATCGTATATTTGATGATGCACCCTCTCCAATTGAATGTGTCGAAACAATTGCCGGGGTACGTGTTGGATAAGCGAATAACAGGTCCGAATACGGCAGTCTCGGAATTGCAAATTTCGAGAATGAACGGACGGGATCTCTCAGGTTATACGTTTTTTAATCAGGACGGCGTTGAATATCTGAATGTCGGGGGAAGCCTCTTAGTAAGTGAGAACGCCGTGAAGCCCATCAACGTCGCTAAGAAGGCTAACGTTACGATTCCATCAAGCGGATACGCCCAGTGGTATACGATAATAGACCAGGATGAGGGCAAGGCCTTGAAGGTAAAAAAGCCTTCGAATGCCTCCTTCGCCGTCTATAGTGCGGAGGGAACCTGCCTTTACTTCAGTGTCATCGGAGGTGAGGATCGGGTCAAGCTGCCCACGGGAGGGAAGATTGTCTTTGCCGGGGATGCCGGAGCGAAGTTCGAGATTACAGCACAGTAAAACAACGAAGGAGTTTATCCCTGTAATACCTGGTTACCAGATCTTATCGTGCACTATGGAAGCATAGAGGGTAAACAGTTAACCGGTGAAGCCTGGACCGTACCTGTTAGAATTACAAGTTTAATTGAAGGCACTCATGATAGCTATGCAGATGTACGCTTTTTATTTGATGAAGCACCATGGCATCTTCTTGTCAGCGGATATATGTTTAAATTATGGGCTGGGAAGGAAGTTGCATCTGTTAAAGTCTTATAGTATGCAATAGGAAGTTGAGCTAACTGTGAACGTTAGTTCAACAAAACAGCAGCAGTCTAGGACTTTATTTTCACGTCCATGACTGCTGCTGTTCCATTTCTAGGGGTCAGTCTAATACTTGTTTTTCAGTGCCTGACGGTTTTGCAGTACGAAACTCCGCACGAATTCAATACATCCAGTCTAATACTTTATTTTCTCAGAACATTTGGCACGGTAATTTTCCCGTCAAAAATAACGCCAGCGACGGTTACACAGGAACCGCTCCCGCCATCTCTTTTACGTCGAATGGATATGGATTGCATAATATGTCCGGCAACGTATGGGAATGGTGCTCCTATTGGTTTGACAGCGGTTATCATCTGAATATCGCCTATGAGAATCCTTTCGGAGCGACTATAGGTGAGACGAAATCGATTCGAAGCGGCTCCGATTTATGTCATAAATCGTACTGTAATCGTTACCGGGTAGTCGCAAGAAACTCGAATACACCAGATAGTTCCACTGGCAATATTGGATTTCGCTGCTCGGCGGATAAAGATGCCATCTAGAGAGAGCCTAATCGCATCACACAAAAATGGATCAGGAAGCAAATACCCTCAGGAACGAAGATAAATCAAGGGAAGCTCGCAAGTTGTGTAACCTGGATAATAATTTTCCTTCATTAATATAGCGAAACAAACTTCTACACCATCAAGTGCAGTGTTTGATTCTCTTTTGAAAGAGACTAATTTATATATAAGTAAAAACCACTAGGCCATAACGACCTAGTGGATTTATTCAGAATACAGGTAGCTTATTTGACTACAAATAAGGGTAACAGAAGGGTAACCCATGCTAGTGAAATACGGTTCTCTTTAGTTAAAGATGTTACAACAACAATCTACAAAAACCTTGATTTTTCGCGCTTTAGTTAATTGTTGTGAACAGTGTTACAGCCTCTGACCTTATGGGCGGCATGATGTAAGAAGGGGTGAAATCCCTTTTAGAATAAGTGGGTTTGAAGTGCGGGGACTGTGTTTCCCCACATTTTCCCCACATGCGGTTAAATGAGAGGCTTTGCATGAGTTGAGAAAACTTGTGCGAAGCCTCTTTTTTCGTTGTCTTGGTAACGTGTATGTAAACATTACGGGTAGTATGTGACGGAGTGAATGTGGAGTTATCGTTTCATTTAACTTTGCAATCTTCAGCAATCAACGCATCCGATTTTTAAGTTGATATCCCCCCTGCGTAACAAAATGGTGGAGCATCTATTCTTGTTCCAGCTCCTCGATCGTTTTCTGAACAAGTGGTAGCTTTGTATACTGCGTAGGGTTATTTTTTATTACATCCATCGCAACAGCTTTTGTAAAAAGCATTCTTCCGATGGTTTTCTGACACTGTGAGGTATTAATAAAACATTACAAAGTCAAAGAAATTTATAGAGGCATTTTCTAAGAATTATCTACTACTTGAAGAGATTACTGAAATGTTAGGCGATGTAATAAAATGCTTCCAAACAGATGATCCAGATAATGCAAAATTTACTAGGAGACTTTTACTTATTACCTCTCATTACTCCACTCTCGCATAGTGTAGCCCTATTTCTAATAAATATTTCTAAAAAGTAGCTTTTCGCTTCTGAAAAGCTACTTTTTTATTTGTTCTTTAAGGGATAACAGCTGCTGCAGAGCTCGCTGACGACGTCGGGCACAGTTGCTTGGCGGATTCTCTCCGCGCTGCATGGGATCGTTAAGCCAAAAGAGAAGTTCGATCCGTATGACTTTACGCTGACGCTGGTAGGACAATGTGACAGGGCTATTTTGTGTTTTCTTAGGGTAGCTTCGATTCACTACCCGATTCGCGGTTTGGAGGGGCGCTTCATAAAATGAGATGTTTTGTACAGATGTAGAGCCTAAGTAGAGCCCATTTAATAGATTGGTATAAATAGTACAAGCGAAACTTGTCCGGTTACATAGATTATAGGGACCAGAAAGGAGTGTGATTTGTTATGTGTTGTTGTAAAAAAAGCTGTTGTTGTAAAAAAAGCTGTTGTTGTAAAAAAAGCTGTTGTTGTAAAAAAAGCTGTTGTTGTCAAAAAAACTGTGATTGTCATAAAAGCTGTGATTATCAAAAAAGCTGCGGTCAAAAAAACTGGAGTCAAAAAAGCTGCGGTCAAAAAAGCTGTGATTGTCAAAAAAGCTGCGGTCAAAAAAACTGGAGTCAAAAAAGCTATGGTCAAAAAAGCTGTGATTGTCAAAAAAGCTGCGGTCAAAAAAACTGGAGTCAAAAAAGCTATGGTCAATAAAGTTACAGTCTTAAAAGCTATGGTTGGTGAAAGTACTATTGCCGTTTAATCTCCAAAAAGACGATTACAGTGTAATCAGCCGTAATCGTCTTTTTTTGATAGGGCTTTGAACATTATACCCCGGTCTTAAAGCGTTGAGGGAGACGCCATAATGAATAAAAGGTTGGATCAGCAATAAATGGGAGAAACCAATCAATGGCTTCTCCCAGATATTTGTTTATTAGCGTTACTTAGCACCTTTAGTATCGAAAGCCTGGCAGAAAAAAATCAGCGGCAAAAGTCTCCCTGGTATGCCCAAGAGAAGCTCAGCAGCGGGTCATTTTCCGCATTTATTGCGCTAACCATAATCATATAAGCTCATTTATGACCGCATCATCAAAACAACCGACCTCGCTAAAGGTCGGTTGTTTCTGCTTATCAACTTACTTCAGTATCGCCTTCGCTACGATCGCGAGGTCTGTGATACCTATCATGCCGTCCTTGTTTAGATCGTATTTCGAAACCTGCTGCCAAATTTATCTGGTCTAAACAGCAACCTCCGTATTCACTCCGATCGACATTGCTCGGGGATTAATCCAAAGCCAAATCATTAACCTGTTGAAAGGATTTAAAAGAGCAGTATAAAATTACTTATATATAAATCTCATACAATTTGTATAGCTATGGCGAAAAAGGATGAGGTAGAAGACGAGGGCGATTATACGGAACATATGAACAATACAAATAAAATCGTGGAGGGAGCTCCTGTTCTACGATAAAAGGAGAGTGGTTTGATTGAAGCGGCCATTGATAGGCGCCCATACTGGCAGCGGCGCAAGTCCTGATAACACGCTTGCTTCGTTCATGGAGGGTGTCCAAAGTGGGGCAGATATCGTGGAGGTGGACGTGCATGCCGCGATGGACGGTACGGCGGTACTGCTGCATGACGATTCTCCTTATCTGCAGACCTGCACGTTCGAGCAGTTGAACCAGCCTGAGATGCGGCGGTGGCTGAGCCCGGCTTACGCAGAGCATGAAATCGCAACGCTGGAGCAAATATTTCAGATATCGGATCGGCTTGGAACGAAGCTGAATATCGATTTGAAATCGGCGCACAGCATCGAACCGGCCGTCAAGCTCATTCGGCAGTACGGCGCATGGGATCGGGTCCATATTACCGGCTATTCGGAGACAATGACGGCTCGCTTCCCTGATATTCCGGTCATGATCAACACGACGCTCGAGATCGATCCGAAGCAACTGGAGCAGTACGACAAGATCGCGCAGCGCATCTGCGAGGCGGCGAGGCGAGAAGGGTATGCTGGCCTCAATATGAATTATAGGACGTGCATCGAGCCGATCGTGGAGACGGCTCACAAGCACGGGTTAACCCTGTGGGTCTATACGGTTAACGAGCCAACGCAGATGGAGAGATTCATCCGGATGGGCGTAGATGCCATTACGACACGTAAGCCGGAGACGTTGCTTAGCCTCCTGGGGCAATAATTGAAGAAACCGCCTTTTGAGGCCTCACATGAGTTATGTAACTTATGCGAGGCTTTTTTCTATGTCTTGTGATTACATGCATCATTTAGTTATCAATTTTTTCTAAAACGGTTACAAAAACAACTTAAGATAGTACATTTTGTAAGTTTTCTTCGGGAGGTAGAATGAGAACACTAGCCAGAAAAATCAAGTACAACAGGGAGATGAAAAAAATGAAAGCGGTTTATTTTGGCCGTAGGGCTGAGGGGGTGACGTTCGGTCCGAGAAGCAGGTGAGAAGCCATTAGGTTTTCTAAGAAACCATGATAATAGACCAAGGAGGATTGCAAATGCAAAGGAAAAGATTCAGGTATCTGCTGCTTTGTCTCGCAGTGCTGTTAATGCTGCCGCAATGGAGCGGAGCAGTTGCAGCAGCAGAGCCGACGTCAGATACAATAGATTCATTGCCGGCGTCGACAACAGGGGGGGGTGAAGTGTCAAATTTCTATAATGTTATTATGCAGACAGGAGCCGACCCATGGGTTTACAAGCACACGGATGGCTATTACTACAACGTCTTTGTCAACGGTAGCGGCATCAATATCCGTAGATCGAAGACTATCACCGGCATTGATACGGGCGAGAGAAGCCTAGCCTGGACACCGGTTAAGGATACCATGTACAGTTCCGATGTTTGGGCGCCAGAAATGCACTATCTCAAAGATACAGATGGCAATTACAAATGGTATATCTATTTCGCGGCTGACAATGGAACCAATGCAAACCACCGCATGTACGTGCTGGAGAACGCCAGTGATAATCCTCTGACTGGAACCTGGGAGTTCAAAGGGAAAATTACCGATTCCACAGACCGCTGGGCGATCGATGGAACAGTGATGACTGTAAATGATAAACAATATTTCATCTGGTCCGGCTGGGAAGATACAGACGGTAGTTTTCAAAACTTATATATTGCGGAAATGAGCGATCCACGGACCATCAGCTCGGAACGGGTATTGCTTTCGACACCTGACCATGATTGGGAAACGTCTCCGGGTCGAATCAATGAAGGTCCAGAAGTAACTATACATGGTAACACGATCAACCTGGTTTATTCCGCAAACGGAAGCTGGACAGATAGTTACTGCCTTGGTCTAATCACTGCCAAGATTGGCGACGATTTGATGAACCCCAGCTCCTGGGTAAAACAGGACAAGCCGATTTTTTCCAGCGCCAACAGCGTTTACGGACCTGGTCATCATAGTCTCACCACTTCTCCAGATGGCAGTGAAGACTGGATTATCTACCATTCCGCCCGCTGGTCAGGATCAGGGTGGACTCGTAATGTCCATGCACAGAAATTCACCTGGAATGCAGACGGAACGCCGAACCTGGGAGAGCCCGTCGACCCTAACAAACCGATTGCTATACCTTCAGGGGAGCCGATACGTCAACGTTATGAGGCGGAAGCGGCCCTATTAGTGAAAGATCCGAGCGGAGAGACAGGTCCCAGTGTCTTAAGGGAAAATACGGCTTCCGATGGGAAGAAAATTACTAATATTAAGAATGCAAATGATAATGTCCAGTTTACAGTCAACGTGCCAGAGGCCGGAATGTATGTGCTATCCGTGCGAAATGCCAACGGCTCATCGAATGGAGCGGATGCTTCCCATATCTTATCGGTAAACGGAAAATCCGGAGCCAACTTGAACATCGTCTATTCCAGCTCGAATCGTTGGGGTGCCTCCACAGCGAAAGTCTATTTACAGCAAGGCGACAATATCATCCGCTTCTCGAAGGGGAATAACACTGCCGAAATTGACAGTATGGATGTCTTCAAGCTTGATTCGTCAGAGTTGGTATTCGATTCTCCGGGGTATACGCTGGGTCTCGGTGAAAGTCGCAGTTTGCCCGTGTATGTGGTAACGGGCACTACCAATTCTCGTATTGATAGCGGGGTTTCTTTCAGTTCCTCCAACAATGAGGTTATTGAGATTAGTGGGGCTCAGATCAAGGGACTTAAGGCGGGCAGCGCCACGATCACCGCCGCATATAACGGGAAAACGGCCACGGCCACGGTTGTCGTTGCTGCTGAACCTAAGTCAGTCCAATCCATTGCCATCAGCGGATTGGATAATATACTGACCAGCGGGATGACCAAGCAACTGCAGTTAACTGCAAACTACAACACCTATGAAGCTCAGGATGTGACAGCTGGCGCAACATATTCCAGCAGCAGCCCCAACGTGGCTAAGGTCACAGATGCCGGTCAGATCTATGACGCTCAGCCGGGAGAAACGGTGATTAAAGCGGCATACGATGGCAAGGAAGCAACGTTTAACTTGACGGTAACTCCTGATCCGTCGCAGCTTCCTCATGTTCTTTCTCAAGTGAAAACTCCTTCTGGAGTAACACCTAGGTTGCCTAGCGTTGTTGACGTCGATTATAACGGAGAGAAAAGTACTGCCGAAGTCAGCTGGAAGCTTGAAGGAATTGACTTCAATTCACTGGGCATTGTACAGGTGCCCGTCCTATTGACCCTGAATGGTGAGGAGATTCCGTCCGCTGTTTCTGTGGAGGTTATCCCGGGATGGGGCCTTGATGAAATTGTGAATCAAGTTCGCAGCAGAATAGACAATTTCTCGTACCCTCTAGGAGAGGGCTTGGGCAGCTATAGTCGGTCTGCTTATGATGCTCTTCTGGATAAGCTGGACCATGCGGAGGAAATATCCACAGACGCCAGTCTGACGGAAGAGCAGTTCAACGAGGAACGGACTTCCCTTGCCGAGCTGGAAGCCGATCTGTTAGGTTCGCTTAATAGTACACAGGATGGCGTGTTCTATAATGCTTATCGGGACTTCTCCAGCGATCAGACGGGCAAGTACCCGTTCGGGTTTACTGCAGAAGACCTGACCAACGGCGCTGCCGCTACTGTACAGGATGAAGACGGGAATAAATTTCTTCGCCTGACCACCACCGCTACTTCTGGCAAAGCTAACCTGTTTCTGCCCTATCTGAATGAAGTGACAGCTGCAGCGGATCAGCGCATCGTTATCGAATATCGCGCCAGATTAAACACCAACTTCCAGTACGCCAATGGTGCCATGACGAGGAATGACAGCGGTACTAGCAACTATTCGATGGTCACGGCTTTTGATACAGGTAAAATAATGGTGCAAAATGGAGCTTCCAAGAAGTCCGTCCTAAACTACACACTTAATACCTGGTACAACATTAAAATGGTGGCAAACTGGGATGCCAAGACTTATACCGTCTATATCAACGATGATCCAGTTCCCGTGGCTACTGACTTCGTCTTCCGCCATACAGGCGGCAGCAAGCTGACCGGACAGCGGTTTGGTATCGACGGCTACGCCAACGCGTCAATTGACTTTGACGACTTCAAAGTGATGGTTACCGGAGGAGCTAAGGCTGCTCCCGAGGGGCTTGGGACAATGAATGAAACTGCGGCAGGTGCCAATGATGGACGCATTACCGGCGTGAACACCTCCATGGAATGGTCCTCCAATAACGGAGGTACGTGGTCTAATGTAGAGGGGGATGCCATCCCAAATCTGTCTCCGGGGACCTATTGGGTTCGTTACCGTGAGACCGAAACCCATAAAGCAAGTCCCCATATGGAGCTGTCCCTTACGGCTTACAGCCAGCCGAATTCTGTCACCGGCGTGAGTCTAGACAAGACCACCGCCCAGCTGTACACCAACCATGGAAGCACTACCGTCCAGCTCACTGCAAATGTGGAGCCTGCTGATGCAGCTAATAAGACGGTGACATGGACTACATCAAACCCAGCAGTAGCTACTGTTGACGAAAACGGTCTTGTGAGCGTCCACACCTCCGGCACAGCAGTGATTACGGCAACGACGGCAGATGGCAGTTACACAGCGTCCTGCACGGTAACTGCGGCAGTATATACCACTGGCGGCGGAGAATCTAGTGGCTCTACTAACACGTCTACTACCGTTAAGAACGAGGACGGCAGTACCACTACCATCGTCACGAATAAAACAACCGGCGCGTTGACCGAGACGACCACTTGGCCTAATGGAGTTAAGGTGGAGACTATTACGACTTCCCTTGGGGAAGTAACAGCGAGCGTTGATCTGCCAGAAGGAGTGGCAGAAGCACGGATTACGATTCCTGTTAAGAATGCATCTGTCTCCACGGTAGCCTATACGGTAAGAGCAGACGGCTCTATGAAAATCATCGGGGACTCTGTTCTAACGGAAGACGGAATAAGTTTCATAGCCAGAGGCGATATGACGGTGAAACTGATAGACAACAAGATCAGCTTCACGGATGTGCCTGATAGCTACTGGGCGGCCGAAGCCATTGCCTTTACCGCAAGCCGAGAACTGTTCCTTGGAACAGGACAAAATGTGTTTACTCCCAATGCATCCATGAGCCGCGCCATGCTCTTCACCGTATTAGCCCGGCTGAACGGCGTTGAGACCGAAGGCGGCGTAAATTGGTACAGCAAGGCGCAAGAGTGGGCTATGACTGCCGGGATCAGCGACGGCAGTGCCCCGGAAGCTGGCATTACCCGGGAGCAGCTGATCACTCTCCTGTTCCGGTACGCCGGACAACCAGCTGTGAATGATAACAGCAAGAGCTTTGCGGACATTAGTGCAATTTCCGCTTGGGCAAAGGAAGCCATGGATTGGGCTGTGGAGACGGGTATCCTGAACGGAAAGCCGGGGAATCTTCTGGAGCCTGGCAATGTTGTCACTCGGGCTGAAGTGTCCGCTATACTTGCACGTTTTATAGCTTGGCGAAACTAGTGAAATGAAAAAACCAAGGAGCCAGGCGGGTTGTTCCCGCCCGGCTTCTTGGTTTTTCTAAGCTCAGTTCTGACTGGTATATATCAGCCACCATTTTAAGTTATTACCAAATTCATTTAAATGAGTACATTTTCTAAATTTCCCCGGAAGATATAATGAAAACATGAGAGCTCCTTAATACAGCCGGAGGGATGAGAGAAATGAAAGCGGTTTTAGACCAATCTCGAGAGTACGCTGCAACCAAGAAGAAAAACAAATTTCTGCACAACATCAAAAGAGACGCATGGTTATACATCCTCTTGCTGATGCCCTTTGCATATATCCTGATCTTCAAGTATGCCCCGATCTATGGCGTGATTATGGCATTCCAGGATTATAACATCTTTGCAGGAATTAAGGGGAGCGAATGGGTAGGACTAGATGTGTTCCAGTTTATTTTCCAGCAGGACAGCTTCTACCGTGCGCTCAAGAATACGCTGGCCCTGAATGTTTATGACTTAATCGCTGGATTCCCGGCACCTATTATTCTTGCGATTTTGCTCAATGAAGTAAGAATGGCAAAATTCAAGAAAATCACACAGACCGTGTTATATCTGCCTCACTTTTTATCCTGGGTTATTATAGGCGGTATGGTCTATCTGATGTTCTCTAACAGCGGCATGGTCAACACGTTCTTGGCTAGTCTAGGTTTAGACAAGATAGAGTTTCTATCGCAGAAAATACCTTGGTTAGTCACTTATATCTCCGTTGGCGTATGGCAGCATATCGGTTGGGGCACGATCATCTATTTGGCGGCTATGACCGGAATTAATAAGGAATTGTATGAGGCTTCCGATATTGATGGCTGCAGCAGGTTTCGCCAAATATGGCATATTACACTGCCAGGCATTAAATCAACTATCAATATTTTGCTGATTCTCCAAATTGGCAGAATGGTTTCCATCGGGTTCGATCGTCCCTTTGTTATGGGGAATTCACTGGTTAGCGAATATTCGGATGTTATTAGTACTTTCGTATACAGAGTGGGTATTAGTTCAGGGGATTTCTCCCAGGCAACAGCGGTAGGATTGTTCCAATCCGTTATTGGCTTGATCCTGCTGCTTGCTGCTAACTATATCGCGAAAAAATTGGGTGAGGATGGGATATGGTGAGTATGGCGAGCAGCATGGGCAAAAGGAAAAAAATGAGTGTAGCAGATATCGTGATTATCGTATTTATTGTAGCATTGTCCTTTACATGTATCGTGCCGTTCCTATATATGATTGCGCTTTCCCTAAGCTCCAACGAAGCGATTATTTCCCAAAAAGTAGGACTGTGGCCGGTAGGCTTCACATTAGAAACGTACAAAACCATCTTAAGCGATGTGGAGATGCTTTATTCACTTGGATACAGTATTGTACTTACAATTATGTACACTGCGGTATGTATGTTTCTGACCATTTGCGGAGCGTATCCGTTAACAAAGAAACGGCTGATGGGAAGAAGTTTTATATTGTCAGCTTTGGTCTTCACCATGTATTTCAGCGGCGGTTTGATTCCTTCCTATATGCTGGTTAAAAATCTAGGCATGATGAATACGGTGTGGAGTTTGGTTTTACCAGGCGCTATGAGCGTGTTTAACTTAATCATTCTGAAGACCTTCTTCACCAACCTTCCGGAGAGTCTGGAGGAATCGGCTGCCATTGACGGGTGTTCGGATCTGGGTATTCTCATCAAGATTGTACTTCCTCTGTCGCTGCCTTCGATCGCCACATTAAGCCTCTTCTATGCGGTGGATAGATGGAACGGATTCCAAGATGCTTTGTTCTATATAACAGATAAAAATCTGTATCCTTTGCAATTGAAGCTGTATCAGATCATTTCGGCCAATCAGCAGCTGGACAGCCAACAAGGAGGAGAAGGAAGTGTCGGCGCCTTCATTGTGCCGGAGTCTCTGAAAGCGGCCAGCGTTATGTTTACAACCATCCCGATTCTGCTCATCTATCCCAAACTGCAGAAGTATTTCGTAGATGGTGTGATGACGGGAGCTATCAAGGGCTGATAGGGATACAGACAAGGATGAAAGGGGTGATTCCCGGGCTGGTGGATGGTGGATGTAAAAATGTTTTACAGTGCGAATAATTTCAATACATATCATTTGAAAGGGTGGTTTAAAGTGAATACAGGCATGAAAAAGAAAGCAGCAATTCTGTTAGGTACAGCGCTTCTAGCAAGTGTTATGGCAGGCTGTGGAAATAACAGCAATAATGAACCAGCACCGGCGGCATCTAACGATGGATCAGCAGCAGCCTCTACCGGCCCTGCTGAAACCTTGACTGTGGAAGTGTTCGACAGAGGTATTCAGGGACAGCCGGACTTAAACAACAACACATGGACCAAATATGTGAATGAAAAATTCGGCAAACCTAATAACGCCATTGTAAAATTTGTAACGGTACCCCGCTCCCAGGAAGTCGACAAGCTGAATGTATTGATGGCAGCCAACGAAGCTCCTGATATTTCCTTCACCTACGACGGCACTACAGTAACCCGCTTTGCCAAAAACAATGGCCTCTATACACTGGACGAATTGCTCGAGAAGTATGGTCAGCAATTGAAATCTTACTTGGGCGACACGGTTCTTTCCTACGGGCAATATGAAGGGAAACAAGTGTCCATCCCGGCGAAGCGGACCCTACTTGCCTGGAACGGCATGTTTATCCGCAAGGATTGGCTGGATAAGCTGGGACTGCCTGTTCCGACGACTAAGGATGAATTGTTCGATACACTCGTTGCCTTCCGCGACAAGAACCCTGGTAATGTAAACGGCGTCATTCCGTGGGCAACAGCAGCTGCCGGGATGAACTACACGTTTGGCAACCTGGTTCCATCCTTCTGGGGTCCGATGTCAGAAGAGGAGTTTGTTACCACCACCAATTGGCTGAAGCCGGGCAACAAGGATGCGTATAAATGGCTGAACAAGCTGTACTCTGAAAAGCTGATCAGCCCCGACTTTGCACTGGACAAAACGGCTAAACAAGCGGATGCTGATGTTACCAACGGCAAGGTAGGCTTCTATGGGGCTAACTGGGATTATCCGCTTACTGCAAAAATTCGTGAACCGCTGAAGCAAAATGCGCCGGATGCTAACTTTGTTGCTATTGATACCTTCAAGAACGCCGACGGGAAATATATAAAAGAGACGTATAATGAAAACGGACTTTTCTCCTTCATTCCGAAAAGCAGCAAACATGCAGAACTGGCTATGAAGTATCTGAACTGGATGGCTGATCCGGAGGTACTGTTCTTCCTGCAGTTTGGTGAAGAAGGTGTCAACCACACGATGGTGGATGGCATCCCGCAAGGGATTGCGCAAACCGGTGAAAATATGCAGATGAGCAATCTGAATCTGGATTATACGCTGGTTGTAAACGGTGCAGAGCTGGGCGATACCGAAAAGAATGTCAAAACGTATGCAGCAGCCTTGTCAACCGGAGATCAGAGCTATGAGAAGCTGGCTGTTGATTCCTACAAAATCAATACGACAGACGGCTATACCGGCTTCTACTATGGTGTCCCGAACGAAGCTAGTATTAAATTCGGCAAGACGCTTGGTGATATGAACAAGCAAATGATGGATAGGCTAATTGTTGCCAAGCCGGCAGAATTCGATGCTTTGTATGACAAGCTGGTGAAAGAATATATGGACGCTGGCGGTAAGGCTATTCAAGATGAGAATGTGAAGCACTACAGAGAAATTAAAGAGAGCAGCAAGTAATAGTTTAGTATACGGATAAGCCATCGAACACCATGGTTTATCCGTATTTTCAACCACATAATGTATAAGTTTCCGAGCAATCGGATACTCAAATTCTTATTGGCGATAAAACCTACCTATCAACGCGGTCGCTCATCTTCGAAAGACTTCGATAGAGGTTTTCTCATTGCTATTCCCGGAAAGCTTTGCTATCATTCGGAGAATTCATGTGTTCAGGAGGCTACCCATGTACAAGGTCATAATTGTAGATGATGAGTCGTGGGCGATTAGAGGAATCCGCAACGCCTTTGACTGGGATAAGTACGGTTTTGAAATCATAGGGCAATTTACAAGCGCTTACAACGCGTGGGATGCTATTTTATCGAAGAAACCAGATTTGGTGTTTACGGATATTCGTATGCCGGACATCTCGGGATTGGATTTAATGAAGAGGGCTAAAGCACATGATCTGGACACCCAGTTTGTTGTCGTAAGCGGATATGCAGAATTTGAATATGCTCAGGAAGCGATGCGTTACGGCGCGCTTAATTACTTCTTGAAGCCCTTGGATATTGATATGGCTGATCCGTTCATTGAGGAGCTGGCCATGCACTTCTCCCAGAGAAGCGTATCACGCAATCACCTTCTTCTGGATGCACTGACCTCATCGGATCAGGACGAGATAAAGCGGTATTTACCGATTCCCGATTGTGAAGCTATATTCTATTACCAGGTACTTTCCATCTATTTCGAAGGTGAGAACAAGGGTTTCATACAACTGCTTTCTTTGGAAGGAAAGCACGTTTATGCTCTGGAAGTTGAGGCGGGGGCCAGACAAAAGCTGATTATTCTGATGACGGAGCAGAGAACTTGTTTGGAAGGGCATTGGGAACAATTAGTCGTGAATAATACTGGTATTAATACTGTGGGCATCAGCAGCATTTCCAGCCAGCTGCAACATATGAGCAGGCTGATTAAAGAAGCAGACCTGTCAGCCTCCCAAGCTTTTCTAAACGAAGCTGCATGCGCCGTTCATTTCGAGCCGAAGCTTCATCTGGTGAAGCCATGTATTGATGAGGTTAATCGTATCCTTCAGGAAAATCAATTTGATGACATGGATGGGTACGTTAATGGGCTGCAGGAATACTTCAAGGATCAGCATCTTGGCATGAGTGAGGTTGTCTACTTGTGGAATCAGGCAGTCGGGATACTTATAAATACATATTCTGAGGAATTAAAAGATATGGAACTGGAATTTCTTAATTACTCCGAGATCAAGGAACGATTTGAAAACTTTGAGTCTCTGTGCAGCTTTTTGCAAGATGTCCTTGCCTCTATCCTGCAAGGAAACAGTCGCTCCTTGCATGAGGGGGACATCCTGTCCTGCTTTAACCGGATGGTAGCTTATATCGACAGTCACTATGAACAGAAATTGTATTTGAAGGATTTATCGGCGCAATTCTTCATTAATCAGGTGTATTGCTGCCAATTATTTAAGAAGAATCTGGGTAAAACCTTTTCCGAATATGTATCGGAGCTCAGGATCAAGAAAGCCCGCGTACTCCTGAAGCAAACGGACCTGTCCATAGAGGAAATTGCCATTAAGACCGGTTATGTGGAATATTACTATTTCAATAAAGTATTCAAGAAGCATTGCGGGATCACGCCCACCAAATTTAGAAAGAGTTAATAGGAACGGAGCGGCGGCGGGCTATGAAAATGAGTAAATTGAAATTGAAACATCAGATATGGCTTATCTTTTTTTTCGCTATCGTTATTTTCACAGTCTTCGTATTTTATTTTTTTAATAGTTTCTCTAATCTAACCCAGAATAGGGCTGCCAATTTCGGCAACCAAATGATTGAGCAAACTCGAGGTAAGATTGATTCCGTATTTAACGATATTAGGGTCAGCACCAGCATTGCGGTCAATAGCAAACTGATACAGGAATATTCCGTAGAGGATGATGATTACAAAAGGGCATTTGATAGCGGTAACTACGCACTGGATCTCATGGATTATATGAGGTCCTTTAATTCGTATGTGAGCGGAATGGTCATTGATGATATTCGGGGGAAACAGCTTTACAGTCTGGATTCCTCAGGCGGAGATGTTTTTTTTCTCAATCGTTATGAAAGCTTTATCCGAGCATATAAGAATGATTCTTCGCTTCGCGATAAGGGGATGTTCACCACCATCTTAAAAGACGAGAGTACAGAAGCGGAACAGTTCTTTTATATAGCGCCAATTGTGGAATCCCTTGGGGGAATTAACTTCTCCCAGATTACGGGTTACTGCACAGTGATGGTCAATATGGAGAAGCTGCAGGGGCTTGTGGAAAATACGGAATTAACGCCTAACTCTATCTTGTACATTCTCAATAATCGGGATGAGGTTATTGCATCCACCAATTCTAATGACCAAGGCACATTGTTAAGGGACGTTCTGTCTATGGATAAGGACACCTTGCTTAACGGTGTGAAAACAACGATCGACAGGGAATCCATTCTTGTTCAGAGCAAGGGCTTGGAGCAGGCTGATGGGTGGCGGATTATTAGTATGATTCCAGTTCATGAATTAACTGCGGACATGAATCCCATGCGGAAGGTCAGTATTATCGTTGGAATTGGGATTATTCTAATTATGATCATAATGGGTATTTTCTTTATGAATAATCTGATGGGTCCGGTGATGGGACTTATTATGGATATGAAGAGGGTGGGAAGGAGGGACAGAGGCTTCCGTATTAAAGTCCGGTCTACCAATGAGGTAGGCTCGCTGGCTCGCGACATCAATCGAATGATGGATGAAATGGATGAAATGACAAGGGACATGTTCAATACCCAGGCCAGATTATACAAATCTGAGTTAAGCCAGAAGCAGGCGGAGTTTTCTGCCCTGCAGAGCCAGATCAACCCGCATTTCCTCTATAATACTTTAAATTGTATAAGCAGCATCGGATTAGAATATGGAAGCAGAGAGATCGCGCAAATGACATCATGCATGTCTAAGATTTTTCGATACAGCATTAAAAAAAATGAACTAGTACGGATCCGGGAAGAACTGGACTGTATTCAGGCATATATGAAGATTATCTCTATACGGTACGAAAATAAATTCTCCATGAGCATTGATGTCGAAGAGAGGCTGCTGGAGATGATGACTCCGAAGATGATTCTCCAGCCTATTGTGGAAAATTCGGTGTATCACGGACTGGAGCGGATGGACCAAGGGGGGGAACTCCAAGTTACCGGAAGCATGGATGTAGATGGGGATATGTGCTTCTGTATTATGGATACCGGGAAGGGAATGGAGCCGGAGGAGCTGGCCGCCCTTAAGGCTAAGCTGGATAATGAGTATTCTGAGCTTGTGCCAGACGGCCAATCAGAGAAAAGCATCGGCTTATCCAATATTCACAACAGACTGCGGTTATTGTTCGGAGAGCGGTATGGGATCACTGTAGAAAGTCAGATTGGCCAGGGAACAACAGTGACCGTGAAAATCCCGTCATTGGACTAGCAAGTAAGTAGAGTGGGCCGTCTCAGGACGGCCGGAAGTAGTGGTGAAAAACGTAAATTTTAGTGCTGGATTTAAGCTGGTTGAATTGAAATAGAAGCTTGCGGCAAACAGTCGGTGACCAGCAATTCCAGACCTCCGCCTGGATGTTTTGAGCATTCCACCTTGCAACTTGTACCTGTTGCCACAAACTGTATGTGATCAGCCAGATTAACCAGTATGGTAAATGCGTCGCTGAGAGCTCCCGCATAATGAAATTCTGCCTTGTATTCCGTGTAATCTTCATTGAGGGACTGCTGAAGCATCCACACGTTGAAGCCGGTCGTAACCTTGCCTAGCTTATAATAAGCAGCAAACCAATTGATTACAGGTGCAGATAATCCACCGAAATGATGCCAGCCTGCACCACGTCCGGACTGAACGATAAAATGCTCATAACAGTTGTAGGTAGTCTCTGTCTCTGCCTTCCATAATTCAAGTGCTGTATAGGCTATACGGAAAGCAAGCTCCGGACGACCGAGGTCGAGCATCGTCTTCCAATAGAACCACTGATGCGGCATCCAGACTGCGCCATTCCAATAGCCGTCAGCCCGATAATAGGGGGCGCTTTGGTCAACAGTTGATAGACCAATTGGTGTCCATAAGCGTTCTTTATCAAACAATGCGGCGATCAGCCGTTCTGCACGATCTTTCGTGCAGATGCCTGCAACTAGTGGATACAGACCGTCCATCCCCATATTGTAATTAGCACCAGAGTCATGTCGAAGAAGATCTATGGCTTCTCCTTTCTCGTCATGGATTACATAACCGTAATAGCCAGCTTCTTCATCCCATGCGTACGTTTCCAATGCTTTGCTCCACAGCTTAATATCGCAATCGTATTCTTGGATATCCATGTGCCAGTCTTCTTTCATTGCCGCTGCCATTCGAAGAAGCTTGGCGATCCGAATAACCTGACTGGTTGTAATAATGGGAGCAGCAGCTGCTTGCAATCTCTGCTCATGCACATATTTCTGCGGAGGATAATCATCCCAGCCCCCTGAGTTATAGAAGTAATCCCATGTTTTAAGCAGGCCTGTACGTAACGTATTTGTCGTCGATCCATTGATTTTACCTGCTAAGAATAAGTAGTATTGCCGCAGCCGCGGGTAGAAGTGGTTAAGAAAAGCAGGCGATTGTCCGCCATTCCACAGCTCATGAAACAAATAATGCTGCACAGGCACAGGGCTTCCGTGGTGAATAAAAGCAGCTCCAGAATCTCCAGGTTCCGTCATATAGGCGTTCAGGCAGTCAATCGCCCGTTTATCATCGAGGTGGGCGAAGCCGAGTCCGATAAATCCGGAGTCCCACGTATAGAGGGAATCCCACCATCGTCCTGGTGTGTTGTGCCGAATAAATGTACGTTTCGTATAGACAGGGAATACGGTATTCGTCAGCAAGGTAGCCTGCATGAGCTGCTGGCTAAAAGCATAGCGGTCTCCCGTAGGATAATAAGGAGGCGGTTCAAGCTTCGTGCGTTCAGCTTGATAGCTAGACTCACATTTTTCATAGTCCAGTGTAAAATTTGAGAGATAGGAATACACCTCTTCAAAGGTTCCAGAGCATACCATGCCGTGAAGCAGGGTGGATGATTCCGGAGAGATAGGAATAGGACGCATAAACACATTAGTATAGTGTCCTCTTCCATTCCCATGCAGTATGGCATCAACATGATTATGTACAGTGTGGCGGGCAAATTGATCCAACTCATCACTTCTGAATTGTCTAATCTCAACATCGGAGTAATTCCACATCAGGCCGTAATAATAGGGACCTTCCGGATAATGAAGGATTAGACTGCCTGGAGCAGGACCTGCCAGCAATTCAGGCTCAATAGACCATGGACGATCGACAACCACAACTTTTCTAGAAGTATCTCGCTCAGTAATGGTAAATCCGTCGATGATTAAACCATTTGAGCTCAAAGTATGGAGGCGAACAGTGAGTTTGCCGGAAGACAGCATCCCTATTGGCAGCTCAGCTAAGATTAAGGTGTCGGACGATTCCAGATCAAAGCGAAACTCCCGTTGTCCAAGCCGGAGCTCCAGCTCCCCTTCTTGCATAGCCTGACAGCGAAGCAGAAACACGGCGTCCTGATAGGAGTGATCGAGGTCGATCTCGTAGAGTAGCGTGTCTTCGATATTGACTCCGAACTGGCATCCTATTGCCGAACCGTTGGTAAAATGCTGCCCGCGGATCTCTCCTCGTATAAATCCATCATAGACTAATCCATCTGATGGCCGCGGTTTACCGAAGATCAGTTCCTTATAGTCCAGCGCATCGATCCACTTCGCACCATCAGGAAGCTGTACTTCCGTCATGATTTGTATTTCCCCATGGCCTGGAAGCCGGGGCGGCTGGAGCGAGGCCAACCAATGCAGCACTAGATTTTGCGGCTTGTCCGTTTGATTGACTAAATGCGCTCGGATGAGACGGCTCTCATCGTTAAGCTTACTGAATGAAATGTCGGCATAGACACGATCCTTCCATTCCAACTCGTGACGGTGGGAATAGCAGCTGAAATCCGGCGTCGCTTCCCACGGATGATAGCCAGATTCCCACAGAACATTAGGGATATCTATTTTTCTTCGATAGAACCCTGGAAATAAGCTTAGATCAAATCGTACTCCCTTCGACTGGTCACTGATATGAGAGAGGCCAATATATTGTTTGGTATATGGGCCCCAGGCGGGCAATGAAAGGTCATGATTTGCAGGAAGTCTCTCGAAGTCGTCATGCATATCTTTTTGCTCCTTCACTTGTAGAGGTTCTCTTCATTATAAAGCAGCAGGTTCAAATAAAGCTTCTTGAAAGCAGTCTCCTTTATCTTGAAAACGGACATCCGTGCTAGGATAGGAGCAAGATGTGATGAGGGAAGGTGCGGCCATATGCCAGTAAGTTTAACTGCCTACGATAAGGAACAAGTCGATTACGTTGATCCAAATTTTCGGATGAAAATATGGACAATCACTCATCCGAGTCAAATCAATAGTCAGTATGGTCCTTGGCACTACCATGAAGAGGTGGAGTGGATTGCTGTTCTAGAGGGGACAATGAGAATAGAGACAACAGTTCATCATTATCAGCTGCAAGGCGGCGATGTGGTGATGTTAGGCTCAAATGAGCTTCACCGTGCTCATAAATATGGACAATCTGATCTAGTCTATATGGTTTGCCATGTCGATATGATCGCTTTTATGGATCCGTCACTACTAACCTATCATGCTGCATGGACTGGCAGATCAGCTCATTTAACCTTATTGAATGAATCGATAATTAAATTCCCGTCCGAAAGACAGACGATGTATAATCTCCTCAATCAGATGAATCATGACATGACCTTTAAACCTAGGGGCTACGAGCTTGCCGTAAATGCATGCTTTAAAAACCTTTTGTATACGCTGATCCAAATAGACGATGCACACGTGATTACACCTATGGATCCGCAAATAGCCTTGAAATTGCGACCAGCGTTAAATTGTATCGAGCAGCAATTGGAATCAGCATGCCAAATCGCGGATATTAGCAGTCAGATGAATTACAATAGCAGTTATTTTGCCAAGCTGTTTAAGAAAGGGATGGGAATAACCTTTAATTCTTATGTTCAGATGCGCAGAATGAAGCGGGCCCAGCAGCTCTTGCTGACAGAAGGATGGTCAGTAACCGAAATTAGCGGTAAGGTAGGCTTTACAAGTCCTGCTCAGTTTTATCATTTATTCAGAAGATATTTCGGCTGCACTCCGAGACAATACGTGAACCGCTACAAGAGGGATAAACAGCTTACCCCCACCCTGGGTTCCTATACTGACTATATTGTGTCAGTTGAATTGTGATTTCTTCCTTCATTAATAAATAGGGAAGTATTGAGTAGCTACCCGACACAAGTTCAATGCGGAAATTCAGTATGTAAAAGTAGATTTCTCACGGTTCTAACGAACTCTGTGAGAAGTTTTTTTATTTTGGTAATAATTCCCGGTTGTTATCTATTAAATATCTCTAGTAATATTAGAAATGCTTTTTTTTAAAATACTCATTTTTTTTCTCATATAATCATGGGAATATGGCCCATAAGTTTCTACCGGATAACCATTGTAACTATCCGACTATGAGTGATTCGCTTTTTTACATTTTATCTCAATGTTCTATGTAGTTCAGCGTACACTAAAATGGTTTTTGTAGGGACAGGTCACACTTAAGCTTTAGCTTAAGTGGCTTGTCCCTTTTTTTATTCAACTAGAGGAGCGGAAGAGAATGAAGTTGCTACAAGATCGAATACGCGAAGAAGGATTGATATTGTCCAATACGGTACTTAAGGTGGACTCCTTCTTGAATCATCGAGTGGACACGGCGCTTGCATTAGAGATTGGGAAGGAATTTGCCAGACGGTTTGAGGACAAGACTATTACGAAGGTGCTGACGATTGAAGCAAGCGGCATACAATTTGCGATGGCTGTTGGCATCGCGCTTAATATTCCTTTTGTTTACGCCAAGAAGAAGAAGGCCATTACCCAGTCCGAGCAGGTCTACGCCGCGTCTGTTCATTCTTTTACTAAACAAGAAACCTATCAGGTGACGATTTCGAAAAATTACTTGGGACCGGAAGATAAAGTGCTCATCGTGGACGACTTTCTTGCAACGGGCGCAGCGCTTGTTGGTTTAGTCCAAATCGTAAATGAAGCAGGAGCTGAACTGGCCGGCGTAGGCTGTGTGATTGAAAAAGGGTTTCAAGAGGGAAGAGGCTTGCTGGAGCAGATGAATGTGAGCGTTGAGTCGCTTGCCACTATATCTCGAATGGCTCCAGGGGAAATCTATTTTGAGGAACCTGCCAAAGAGCTCGTAAAGGAGACCGTATAGATATGCTGGGCAAACAGAGAGCAATTACATTAGGATTTCAGCATGTCTTAGCTATGTATGCGGGTGCGGTTGTTGTTCCATTAATAGTTGGCGGCGCACTCCATTTGAACGGCACGCAGATGGCATACTTGATTGCAGCAGATTTGTTTACATGTGGTCTTGCCACGCTCTTGCAGGTGCTGGGCACCAAATACTTTGGCAGCAGACTGCCGGTTATACTCGGTTGTACGTTTACCGCGGTAGGTCCCATTATTGCGATTGCTTCGACTTCGAATTTAGCAACCGCTTATGGAGCGATTATATTATCTGGCTTATTTGTTGTATTGGCAGCACCGTTATATGGGAAGCTCTTAAAGTTCTTCCCTGTTATTGTAACCGGTTCGGTTGTTACGATTATTGGACTCTCCCTGATTCCCGTAGCAATGAATAATGTAGCGGGTGGTCAAGGAAGTAGCGATTTTGGCATGCCGCGCAATTTACTCTTGGCGCTATGTACACTTGTCGTCATATTGCTTGTGAATCGGTTCGCGAAGGGTTTCTTACGATCTATTTCCGTTCTGATCGGGCTTGCAGTTGGTACAATTGTGGCGTATTCGATGGGCATCGTTAGCTTTACTCCTGTATCGGAGGCTTCATGGTTCAACATCGTTCAGCCGTTCTACTTTGGCACACCGCAGTTTAGCCTAACCGCTATTTTCACCATGATTATCGTGAATATTGTAAGTATGGTTGAATCTACGGGCGTCTATTTAGCAGTCGGACGAGCAACGGATCAGAAGGTTGAGCAGAAGCAGATCATTAACGGACTGCGTTCCGAAGGGGCAGCGATTATGCTGGGCGGCTTATTCAACGCATTTCCATATACAGCTTTTTCGCAAAATGTTGGCTTGATCACGCTCACTCGCGTGAAGACCCGTGACGTCATTTTTGCAGCTGGCGGCATTATGGTTATACTCGGTCTGCTGCCGAAGCTTGCTGCTATTACAACCGTTATCCCAAATGCTGTGCTTGGCGGAGCGATGATTGTTATGTTCGGCTCCGTTGCGGCATCCGGTATCTCGATCTTGTCCGAAGTGGATTTACGCAAGGAGCGTAACCTGCTCATCGCAGCCTGCAGCATTGCTGTTGGTCTTGGATCATCAGCGGTCCCACAAATATTCGACCAATTGCCAGATTTTGCGAAGATGCTGCTTCAGAACGGAATCGTAACCGGATCCGTTACAGCCATTCTGCTGAACTTGCTTTTATCCAATAAGAATAACTCAGAGGCTTGAATATAGAAGGATGAATTTTTTAACAAATAAGTTGCAGGAAGAATTGTCTTGAAAATGGGAAAGCTTCCTTAGAAGATTGTTTTTAGGCCTAATGCCTTAAAAAACTGAAAATAATGGGAGAATAAACCTGTATCTTTATGCGTGATTATGAATTATAATCAACTAGTTTTTAATGAACAGACATCAGGAGTTGAATAACATGACGGTAAAAAAAAGCTTAGTTTTTATTCTAACATTAGTTGTTGTGTTGTCGCTGGCGGCTTGCGGCGGTAACAAAAACAACGGAAATAACTCTTCTAATGCATCTGAAAGCCCAGCTGCTTCCGCAGATAATGGTGCTGCAGAGGCGACAGGCAAGCTGGCGGATATCAAGAAAGCTGGCAAGATCGTACTTGGGACAAGCGCTGAATATGCACCGTATGAGTTCCACAAGAATGTAGATGGCAAAGATCAAATCGTTGGTTTTGACATCGAGATCGCCAAAGAAGTAGCTAAGGATCTGGGTGTTGACCTAGAGATTAAAGATATGGACTTCGGCAACCTGCTTGCAGAGCTTAAGCTGGGCAAAATCGACTTCGTTATCGCTGGTATGACACCAGATGAGGAGCGTGCGAAAGCGGTAGACTTCTCGAAAATATATTATCAAGCGAAACAAGGTGTCCTTGTACGTGCTGAGGATAAAGATAAATTTAATACGATGGCTGATCTTGAAGGTAAAGCCATTGGTGTTCAAATGGGTTCCACCCAAGAGAAAATCGGTCAAGGCATCAAAGGCGCTAAGCTGAAATCTTTGGGTAAAACAACGGATCTTGTTCTTGAACTTAAATCGCAAAAGGTGGATGCTCTGATCGCCGAGCTTCCAGTAGCTCAAGGCTATGCTAATGTAAATTCAGATTTATTCTTATCGCCTATTTCGCCTGAATACGAGAACAGCGGGTCTGCTGTCGCTGTTAATAAAGGTGAAGCTGATCTCTTGGCAGCAATTCAAAAAACACTTGATCATCTGACTGCAGACAAGAAGATTGATCAATGGGTATCGGAAATGACAGCTATCTCGGAGAAATAAACCGATGATTAGGGAAATAGGGGAGCATACCGCTATTTCCCTTTTTACGTGATTACAGAAGGCAGGGTTGACAACATGGAACTAGCGTATCATTGGGATTTTTCTTTTCTAAACGATTATGGCTCCTATTACTGGACAGGCATCAGGATGACCTTGGAGGTGTCCTTGCTTGCCGTCCTTAGCGGACTTATATTAGGGACGCTTGTATCATTTTTGCGACTATCGGGACTATGGCCGCTTCGTTTGATTGGATCTATTTATGTTGAAATTATTCGCGGGACACCACTTATCGTCCAGCTGTTCTTGTTTAACTACGGACTACCGATTTTCCTAGGATTTGATATCGGAATCTTTACAGCTGCATACCTTGCCCTAACCATTAACAGTGCCGCGTATATCGCTGAAATTATGAGAGCGGGGATCCAAGCGGTGGATAAAGGTCAAATGGAGGCCGCTCGATCGCTTGGGATGTCCAGAAGCCTCGCGATGCGTCAGATTATTCTTCCTCAAGCGTTCAAAAATGTCCTGCCTGCGCTTGGCAACGAATTTGTTGTTGTAGTAAAAGAATCCTCGGTTCTATCCGTTATCGGCTTCGCTGAATTGACTTATCAGGCGAATGCCATTCGAGGAGCGACATTTATTTCGATAGAGCCTATGCTTATATCGGCGCTTATCTATTTCATCTTGATCTTTACGATGTCCAAGCTGCTTGGCATTGGCGAGCGGAGGTTGAAAACAAGTGATTAAAGTTAAGGGACTAAAGAAATCATTTGGCAAAGCGAATATTCTAAATGGTATCGATGCAGAAATCGCCAAAGGCGAAGTCGTCGTAGTTATTGGACCAAGTGGTTCAGGCAAAAGTACGTTCTTAAGATGTCTGAATTTGCTCGAGACGCCTACTGGCGGAGAGATTGAATACGAAGGCAAGCTGCTGACGGACCGTAAAGTGAATATCAATGAACTGCGTCAAAGCATGGGTATGGTATTCCAGCAGTTTAATCTGTTCCCGCATAAGACGGTTCTGGAGAACGTGACACTTGCTCCAATCAAGGTACAGAACATGTCGAAGGCTGAAGCGGAAAAGATTGGTGTTGAGCTGCTTCGTCGCGTTGGGCTAGAGGGCAAGCAGGATGCCTATCCGAATCGTTTGTCCGGCGGGCAAAAGCAGCGTGTAGCTATCGCGCGTGCACTTGCGATGCATCCTCACGTTATGCTGTTTGACGAGCCTACATCAGCGCTTGATCCTGAGATGGTTGGTGAGGTTCTGGACGTGATGAAGTCCCTTGCGAAAGAGGGGATGACGATGGTCATCGTAACCCATGAGATGGGCTTCGCTCGTGAAGTAGGAGACCGTTTGTTATTTATCGACGGTGGTTTGATTGTTGAGCAAGGACCTCCTCGAGAGGTGTTCAGCAACCCTCAGCATCCACGGACGAAGGAATTCCTTAGCAAAGTATTATAATGAGCGAAAAAAAGAGACTTCTCTGGAGCGTAGACGCTCACGGGAAGTCTCTTTCGTGTTACGTGGATTTTTATTGCCGGGGGAATTATTTCTTAACGGTAATGCCCATCGCTTGAGCGAGCTTGCTGAAGATTTGTGTATTTTCATAAATACCGGAGAAGATCTCAGCTCCTGCACCAGTTACGGTAACGGGGACATCCACACCTGTATGTCCGGATGTTGTCCAATCCACAATAAAGCTCATTTTCGAGTTGGCAATGGCAAATGGTCCATCTTCACCGGAGATTGTAGTACCGTCAGTGGACTCATCCGAAGCATCCACTTCTTCTACAGAGAAGCCGCCTGTTTCATGGTCAGCAAGGACGAGGACAAGCGTATCTGGATGCTGTTTAGCGAAATCCTTGGCTACTTTAACGGATTTGTCCAGCTCTTGACCAGCTTTGATCGTCAGTTTGGCATTATTGTTGTGAGCCATTTCATCCGTCGCTTCTTCTTCAACCATAAGGAAGAAGCCTTTTTTGTTTGTAGAAAGAGTATCGAGTGCCTTTTTCGTCATGTCAGGCAAAGATACGATTGGATTGTATACATCGCCTTGACCCTCTGGCTTCTGCTGGAACATCTCTTCGTTTGCGAACAGGCCAAGCAGCTTGCCTTTGGCTTTCGACATATCCGTTTTGTTCGTCACGTAAGTATAGCCAAGCGACTTCGCCTTTTTGACAAGGTCGCCTTGTGTCCCTTTGCTTTTCTCAGAAGGATCAGCTGGTGTCTCGTCTTTAAAAGCACCAGTATTTCCAGCCGGGAACCAGAAGTCCTCGCCGCCGCCGAGCAGAACGTCAACTTTTGATTTGGTCAAGTATTGCAGGGCAATATCGCTTTGCTTAGAGCGATCTTCAACATGAGAAGCAAAAGCGGCTGGTGTTGCATCTGTAATTTGACTTGTTGTAACAAGACCGGTAGACATGCCTTTATCTTTCGCATATTCCATGATTGTTTTAACACTCTTCTTATTGGCATCCACGCCTATTGCGCCATTATAGGTTTTCACACCGCTGGCATAGGCAGTTGCAGAAGCAGCAGAGTCTGTGATCGCTGTTGTGGAGCTTGTATGGATCAGACCAACGTACGGCATCGAATCCATAGCCAGCTGTCCGGATTCACCTACTGTTGCAAGGCGAATAGCATCACGTTGAGCTGTCCCCATACCGTCGCCGACGAAGAGAACAACATTTTTTGCTTTTGTTGTAGCTGCTTCAGCCTTGTAATTCCCCTGAATCCCTGTGTAGCTCGTTATGACAAGAGCAGCTGCGGCTGTCCCGATTAATGCCGTTTTCCAACCTGTGATGACTTTCATTGCTTGTATCTCCTCCTATTAGTTCGCTCTGTTACAACTGCATCTTACCGAGCTTCTATTAAGAGAATGTATGGGACAAGTGAATGTTTTGTAAATTGCTTACATAAATAGGGGTAAAGTAGTGGGTTTTGTGCCGAAACAGGTCTAGAGCCTTACAAACTCCTGCACCCAATAGGACCGATATCGACTATCTGATGTTCCTGGTGCATAGCCGACTCCTAGATGAGTGAATTTTGGTGATAAAATGTTAGCACGGTGGCCGGGACTGTTCATCCAAGCTTCCATCACAGCTGCTGGCGTTCGCTGCCCGGCAGCAATATTCTCGCCATAAGCGGTCCACTCTACGCCATACTGAGTAAGCATTTGTCCGGGAGTTCCATAAGTAGGGGAAACATGATCAAAGTAATTGTTATCCCGCATATCTAATGCTTTTATTTCAGCAACCTCAAATAGAATCTCAAGTCTGCTAAGAGGTAGTAAACCCGCTTGTACCCGTTCCTCATTTACAAGAGCAAATACTTCATCGGCAAAAGTAGTTTCCTGCAAAGGAAAAAAAAGCTCCGTTTTATGATTGGTAGAAGTCTTTTTTGCTACTGATTTCCGCTTTGTCACCGTTTTCTTCTTCGTCACCCAATTATCCCCCTAATCGATCAAGCTGGAATATGATATTCTATTCATACAATCAAGTCTTGTTTGGATGGTTGGTCAGGTTGATAGAGTAGGAGTGATCATAATGTTTAACGGAAGCTTATATACAGGTACAAGAGAAGAGAATTATAAGCTGCTTAACAAGCAATTAACGGCATTAGTAGAGGACGAGCGCAGCAGAATTGCCAATTTGGCGAATGCATCAGCACTGCTGCAGCAGTTTCTTGAAGATATTAATTGGGTAGGTTTTTATTTGCTTGAAGGGGACGAGCTGGTGCTTGGTCCTTTCCAGGGGAAACCAGCTTGTACGCGGATTGCAGTTGGAAGAGGAGTGTGCGGCACTTCTATTGCGCGTAAGGAAGCGATCCTGGTTGATGATGTTCATCAATTCCCAGGACATATCGCCTGCGACAGCGCCTCTAATTCGGAGGTTGTTATCCCGCTGTACAGCGGCGGCCAGCTTATTGGGTTACTTGATATCGACAGCCCGCTGTTTAGCAGGTTCGACGAAACAGACCTGCAGTATTTGACCATTTTTACAGAGCGTTTAGGTGAATATCTGTAAAAGTTAAGGAAAGAATAGGTCCAAGCTCAGCTCCTTGGATTATGTGCATGTAATACCAAAATTGAGCAAACGCACAATTTTGGTATATGCCTATACCCTTTGGGTTTTTAAACATAGGATACTGTACATTAGTTTAAAGGAGATGAACAAATGAGCTACGGAGTAGGTCCAGTTGCAGGAGGCTACGGCGGCGGTTATCCGCATGGTGGAGGCCAATCTTCATTCGGATTCATTCTCGTCCTCTTTATTCTGCTAGTTATCATAATCAGATCCGTTTGGTTATAATCCAGCATTAATCTACACTTGCTGGCAATAGAAAAAAGGCTGCACCTCGCCAAATGGCGTCGTGCAGCCTTTTTTATTGTCGCTCGTCCCTACAGAAGCTCGCGACGCAGCTCTTCAGCTGATTTTGGCGACAGCAGACCAAACGGAATATCGAAGACCGTTTTGGCACCGGATTGGCCGCTTGCGCTCAGGCGTTGTGCCCCTCTTGCGTAAGCAACTAGTACGCTTGCCGTAAATTCAGGATTGCTCTCCAGCTTAAGTCCGAATTCAATCAGCTGCTTTGTACCTTCACCCGTTATGCCGCTGCGAATGACGAAGCCGCCGTGAGGCATGCCTTGATGCTCGGATTTCAATTGCTCTTCGGTAATGAAAGTAACAGTTGTATCATAATCAGAGAAATAGTTCGGCATATTTACAATCGTTTGGCGAATTTGCTCTTGGTCAGCGCCTTCCTCCGCAACGACGTAACATTCACGCAGATGCTTCTCACGTGTCGTAAATTCAGGTGTTTCACCCGAACGGATACGGTCAATCACGTTTTGAACAGGGACCGTATATTGCACGCCGCCTTTTACGCCTGGTACACGGCGGATCGCATCCGAGTGGCCTTGGCTGACACCTTTGCCCCAGAACGTATAATCTTTGCCTTCCGGCAGGATTGCTTCAGCAAGCAGACGGTTCAGTGAGAACAGGCCTGGATCCCAGCCAGTGGAAATAACGCTCAGGTTGCCATTGCTTGAAGCTGCTTTATTAACGACCTCGAAGAACTCTGGAATTTTAGCATGGGTATCGAAGCTATCAACGGTATTGAACATACTCGCAAGGAATGGGGTTTGTTCAGGAAGGTCGGTTGCTGATCCTCCACACAAAATCATAACGTCGATTTTACCTTTATAGGACTCGGCATTGGAGATGGATTCGAAACGAACACCTTCCGTGCTTGCTGCCAGATCAGAAGGCTCCCTCCGAGTGAAGATAGCAACCAGCTCCATGTCGCTGTTTTGCGCAATGGCTTTATGTACACCTTTTCCAAGATTGCCGTAACCTACGATGCCAATTTGAATCATTTGATTGCTCATTGTGAAGCTCCCTTCTAGGATTTGTAATAGCGGTTAACTCCTAACATCCTAACATGTCATGTAAGATATGTCTATGGCTCTTCGTTATTATAAACAGCGTTGGAACGATACATCCTCTTACAAGAAACATTGTTGCAGGCACTGCGAGAGCGCTATAATGAAGGGAATAACGGAAGATGAAAGGGAACAACAAATATGAATGACTCCATAGTACCTATTTATTTGCTGTCTGGCTTTCTTGGCAGCGGCAAAACGACATTGCTTACCGGACTGCTGGACAACTGGAAGGCGCGAGGGCTTAAGACAGCCGTAATTATGAATGAATTAGGCGATATCAATTTGGACGGACAAATGGTCGACGATGATGTTCCGATGTCGGAAATGCTGAGCGGCTGCATCTGCTGCACGATTCGAAGCGATCTGAGCCTGGAGATCAAAACTCTTATCGATGAACATAACCCTGATGTAATTGTTATTGAATCTACAGGGGCTGCCAACCCAATGGAGATTATGGATGGCGTAACGGAAGCTGCTCTATACTGCAAGATCGAGCTGAAAGCCGTTATTACGGTAGTAGATGGCCCAGAGCTGCTGCATCGTAACCGTAGTGGAAAAGGCAAAACGTTTAAGCTGATGCGCGAGCAAATAAAATGTGCAACAAAGCTGTTGCTTAATAAAATCGATAAGCTGGAGCCGGACGAGCTGGTAGAGGCGCAGCAGCTGCTAAGAGAAATGAACACAGTAGCTCCTATGATCCCTACAATCCGCTGTAAGGTGGATGATTGGGCAGCTCTGGAAGGCACAGCGGAAGACGTTATATTAACATCATCCGGTGGTCAAAAGGAGCATGAACATAGTCATGATGATGGTCATCATCATACCCATGAGCATGTTATGGTGATGACTCATTATATGAATGGGGCGGTGGACAGCGAGAAATTTGAGGCGTTTCTCAAGCAGCTGCCGGACAATGTGTATCGTGCAAAAGGGATTGTTTCCTTCTCGGATACGGCAAGCCGGTTCTTGTTCCAATATGCCTATCGGGAAACCGACTTTATTCGGATTACTCCGCAGGGTGACGTGAATGATGTTGCTGTTTTTATTGGTGAGCATTTCTCCAAGGAGATGGTGCTCGAGGAACTTCTTAAACTCGAACATCAAGAATCGACAGAATAATTAGTAAAGCGACATGGCCATGTCTAATCAATCGTATGCTTGGGAAAAATAATCCAGTAGGCATCACGAATTTTGATTAGGAAGGTGTGGCAAAGCATGAACAGAAAATGGATCATTAGCACATTAACAGCAACGATGCTGCTGCTTGCGGCTCCAGTCTATGCGGCTCAGCCGGAGGATGCTGCGCAGGATAAGCGTGTAGAGGAGCATGGTCATCATCATGGCCTGCACGGCAAGGATAGAGAGGCGCATAGACTTGAGAAGCTCCGTTATATGGCGGATTATTTCGGAATTAAGACAGAAGGCAAGACGGCTGAGCAGCTCAAGACAGAGCTCGAGGCTGCGAAGCTGAAAGATAAAGCGAAATGGGAAGCTTTCAAGGCTGAGCATAAAGCGAAGCTCTTGGAGCATTTGCGTGAGAAGGCCAAAGAAAACGGCATTGCCACAGAAGGCAAAACAGCTGAGCAGCTTCGTGAGGAGCTTCATAAGCTTCAACGTATGCATCATAAGAGTGGAGCGCAGCCAGAGCCGCAGCGTGATGTGAAGCAGGGCTGAATAAAGAAAAGAGGCAGTTGGAGGCATAAATGCGCTTCAACTGCCTCTTTCTTTTTGACCAGGTACAAAGTTACAAAATCCGACATTATCCTGTCGAAAAAATGATTATATTGTAATAATAATTGCTAGTTTTCCGTTGAATTTATCTTATTTTGTCAAGTATACTAGAACCATATCATAAACTGGGAAAAACGAAAGATAGGTCTAGAGGCGGAGGAGGATAGATTTGAAGAAATTAAGGCTCAGCATCGCACAGAAACTGATTACTGCATTGGGAGTTCTTATGCTGTTGTCTTATTCTTTAGTTGTTTCTGTCTATCTTACCAAGCTCTATGACGCTAGCCTGCAGAAAGGCGAGCTGCTTGCGCAAAAACAATCTATCCAATATATCGACGAAATTACTCAATCCATTAATAGAAGTTTATCCTCGCTGACAATGGTAAGAGATGGGCTGCTGCAAATGCGTATGGATTCGGTACAAAATCGTCCCTATGCCGTGCATTTGCTGGAAGCGGTTGTACGCAATAATCCTGATTTAATAGGTGCCTATACGATATGGGAACCAAATTCCTTCGATAACGAGGATGCCAGCCATCAACTGACGAGCAGTTACGATGATGTCACAGGCCGATTTATTCCCTATGTAGTACGTACGAATGATGGTCTAATTACGATTCCTTCCGTTGACTATAGTGAGTTGAACGATAAAGGGGACTATTATCAAGTCGCTAAGCAATCGAAGAAGTTTACGCTGCTGGATCCCTATCCATACGATCTGAACGGAAAGGAGATAATCGTAACCTCTTTTATCCTTCCAATAATGGATGAGAACGGGCAGTTTCTTGGTATTGTTGGTGGTGACATTTCACTGCAAACCGTGCAGGAGAAGATTCGCAACATCCGTCCATTGAATGGCCATGCAAGTATTATCACCTCAAATGACTATTACTTGGCAAACGGCGCTTACCCGGATCTTGTTATGAAGCCTTACCAGATGTGGGAGAACGGCGGCTCCATCAGCGATTATAAAAAGAATTTTGCAACGATACAATACACCTCCGATCGTCATATAAAAGGGCAAATGCTGCGGATGATTATCCCGATCCCAATTCAAGACTTTACCTGGCATTTTGAGATGGCCATTCCGAAAAATAACATGTTAACAGAGTATTATACATCACTTTGGAACTCTATTATTATCGCTGCCATTACCCTTATATTAATGTCTTTACTTGCGCTGCTGCTTCTGAAAAAGATCGTACTCGAAAATATTAAGAAGGTTATCCAGGTTACCTCTGCCGTTGCGATTGGCAATGAGAAGCAGAAGCTGGATATTCGGACGAATGATGAGTTTGAGACGATGGCTAATCATTTTAACCGGATGGTGGATTTCCGTAAGGAAGCGGAGCATTTGATCCAGCATCAGGCTACACATGATTTGGTAACCGGGTTCCCTAATCGTTATGGCTATACGCGGTACATAGAGATGAAGATAAATAGTGATAAGCATGTTGCACTGCTCTATATCGATTTAGATCGTTTCAAGATTATTAACGAAACGTTGGACTATACGATGGGGGATTTGCTGCTAAAGCAAGTCGGGAACCGGATTGTTGAGGTTACTGGAGAGTCCGGTCAAGTCTATCGTTTTGGCGGTGATGAATATGTTGTACTGCTTGATGAGATTAGCAGCGCGGGACAAGCTACAGCTATAGCGGCGCAGATTTTGAGTGTAATTGCAGAGCCGATTAAGATGAATGGGCGGCTCTTCTATCTGACGGCCAGCATCGGTATGAGCGTAGAGCAGGAATGGACGCCAGAAACAGGTGATCGGCTTGTGAAGGAATCCGATATTGCCCTGTATGTGGCGAAGAAGCAGCGGAATACGTATAAGCTGTACTCACCGCTGATGAATAACGTACCAACGAAGGAACTCATATTAGAGAACAGTATGTTCGAGGCGCTGGAGAGCAACCAATTTATGCTTCATTATCAGCCAAAGCTTGAGATCGGAACTGGTCGTATTCATGGTGTTGAGGCGCTGCTTCGCTGGAAGCATCCGGAGTTTGGCATGGTATCTCCTCTTGAATTTATTCCGATAGCGGAGAAGACAGGCTTTATTATTTTGCTGGGAGAATGGGTGCTGCGGACGGCTTGCCAGCAGGTTAAGCAGTGGGAGCTGATGGGGCTAGATTCTATCCTGGTCAGTGTAAATATGTCGATGATGCAGTTCCAACAGAAGAACATTGTTCAAAGTATCCAATCGATTATTACGGAGGAAGGCGTTCGACCGGAGCAAATCGAGCTGGAATTAACCGAATCAATATTTATGGAAAATCCGGAGCATACCCTTCGAATTTTGCATGAGCTTCAAGAGCTTGGTTTGCAATTATCGTTGGATGACTTTGGCACGGGGTACTCCTCACTCAGTTACTTGCAGAACATCCCCATTCATTATTTAAAGCTGGATAAATCATTTATCCGCGGCATCGTAACCGATATACGGAAGCAGATGATATTCAAATCAATTATCGTTATCGCCCATAACCTGAATATGATGGTTGTTACGGAGGGTGTGGAGACGGCCGAGGAGCTGCAAATTATTAAGGAACACAACTGCGATTTGATGCAGGGCTATCTGTTTAGTCCACCGGTCACACCGGAACGATTCGTAGAATTATTCCAATCCGTTAAAGTTTCAGGTGAATAGTAATGTACGCAAAAAGGGCGCTCTTATTGTCGGGATGACAATCAGAGCGCCACTTGCTGTTATATGGTCCATTGGGAATGCACAATCGCGCGTATATACCAAGCTCCGTCTTGCTGTTCCAGCACGAGTATGAGGCTTTCCCAATCCATTCCGCTATACTCGGGATCAAATCCGCTGAAGTGATAATCGAAGAAGGTGCTGCCTTGGAAAACATCCTGGATATTGACCAGCGTATTCCCTTGACCAAGCACTTTATTATGACCAATAGCTTCAGCCTCCGCAAAGTTTTGATCATAAATGAACTTTTTGTAGTAATCACTGAAGCTTAAGGATATTGGCTCGCCTGAACCGTCAAAGCTTCCCCATTCATACACTTTCGGGTCCTCAAAAGCTGGAAGTTCGCCAGAGTGGAACGTAATCGCATTGTCCGTCTCGATATGAGCATAAGGGGAAAATAGCAGCCCTTTTTCTGGATGAATGTAGGATGTGAGTGCTGCTAAATCTTGCTGTTGTAATGCGGTCATGATTGCTTTGGCAGCCTCTTCAGCAGTAGCCGCATAAGGGGCTGAAGGGCTAGGTTCTGGTGAAGCAGAAGGCTCAACCGACGGTGAGGTCGTTGGTGATGGATCCGGTACAGGAGACAATGAAGTGTCGTTCCCACCTAGTCCAAAACAGCCGCTAAGAAGCAGAAGAACGGTAAGTATACTCAATTGACGCAGCATGAGCTTCCCTCCATTTCAGAAAACCAGATTAGTTCTATCTTATTCCTCCTAAAATGAATGACCACCCAAATAGCCATGAATTCAGGCCAGTGTGATGATTCATTGCTTCGAAAGCATAAGCTAAACGAAAAAACAGACTCGAATGTTGCGGTTTCGCTCTATTTTCCACTACTGCCCTGTGAGATGTTAAGGGATTGGTGTTGGCCGATCCTTCATATAGGCGGTTGGGATTTTCCCGGTCTCGCGTTTGAAAATTCGCTGGAAGTAGGAGAGGTCGCGGTAACCTACAGATTCTGCAATTTCCCCTACAGTAAGTGTCGAGTCAATCAGCAGATATATGGCCTTCTTAACCCTGGCCTTATGCACGTATTCACTAATCGTTTGTCCGGTTACCCGGCGAAACAATGTAGCCGCATAATTGGGGGACTTGTGAATATGCTCGCCAAGCTCTTCTTTTGTAATTTTCTGCGGGTAGTAATTCATAATAAAGTTCTTCATTCGTTCTACCTGCTGATGGGCGGCGGAAGTAGCAGGTCCTTCATCCAGCTCCCGGTTCCAAAGCGCTAGACATTCATACAGAATAGCAAGACCAAGTATATCCGCATACAGATGCTTCTCTGTCCATTCGTTATGCATCGTTTTTATCCGTTCAAGAATCAGTTCGTAAGCGCCAATTCGTGATTTCATATAATGACTGCTTTGCAGAATGGGGAGTGGAGAATCGGTTACCGTAAATTCAATGACGTATTTTTCATGAAACACAGTTGGCACACATTTGCCATAATACGATTGGCTGGCAGGAATGAATAAGAAATCACCTTTCTCCAAAATAACTTTTTCATGCTCAATCCAGTAAACCACTTTGCCATAGCTCACCAATATGAGTGTGCACGCGCCTTCCGGCCGATTGCCGTCATCGAACCATTCGCTTCCTCGATCTTGTCTCACCTGTGTCAGGCGCAGCATTGTTCCAAGTTCCTCCTTTCTTTATCGTACTATGTTTCTATAAGAGTACTATAATTCATAGTCTGTTGGGAAGAAACGAGCTACAATATGGTTATCAATGTTCATCAGACTCGTACAACCAGGAGGAATAAGACATTATGCGCAAGACGAAAATTGTTTGTACCATGGGACCAGCATGTGAATCGAAAGAAGTATTAATCGACATGATTGATGCAGGAATGAATGTTGCACGATTGAATATGGCTCACGGCGAGCTTGAAGATCATGCGGGACGTATTGCAAAAATTCGGGAAGCTGCAGCTGCTACTAACAGTGTTGTCGCTATCCTGCTTGATATTAAAGGTCCAGAGGTTCGGATCGGCAAACTGGAGGAAGCTTCGTACCTGCTGAAGGTTGGTGAGAAGCTGACTCTGACGACGGAAGAAATTATCGGTAATGGCGAGCGTATTCATGTGAATTATGCGGAACTGCCTCAAGTTGTAAACCCTGGCAACAAAATTTTGCTGGATGACGGCTTGATCGAAATGGAAGTTGCAGCGGTTAACGGGACAGAGATCGAGTGTACGATTCTGAACGGCGGCGTTATTAAAGCGAGAAAAGGCGTTAACCTGCCAGGTATCCGCACGACACTGCCAGGCGTAACTGAGCGTGATATCCGTCATATCCTCTTTGGTATTGAGCAGAAAATTGATATTATCGCTCCTTCCTTCGTAAGAAGAGCGGAAGATATTTTGCAGATCCGCGAATTGCTTCGTGAGAGTGGCGCAGGTCATATTCAAATTATTTCGAAGATCGAGAATGAAGAAGGCGTTAATAATCTGGATTCCATCATTGAAGCATCTGACGGCATTATGGTTGCCCGCGGCGACCTTGGTGTAGAGGTTCCAGCTTGGGATGTACCGATGATTCAGCGCGAGATGATTACAAAATGTAATGCTGCCGGCAAAGTTGTTGTCGTTGCAACGCAAATGCTGGATTCGATGCAAATTAACCCTCGTCCATCCCGTGCGGAAGTTAGTGACGTAGCGAACGCTGTTCTTCAAGGAACCGATGCTATTATGTTGTCTGGTGAAACAGCTGCCGGCAAATATCCCGTACAATCGGTTAGCATGATGGCTTCGATTGCGGTGAAGGCAGAATCCATGCTTGATTATTTTGAAGGCTTCCAACAACGCAGAAACGCACAGCCAACGACAATTACGGAAGTGATCAGCCAAGCGGTAGTAAGCTCCTCCCTTGAGCTTGATGCGAAAGCTATCGTAACGCCAACAGAGAGTGGCTTTACAGCTCGTATGGTATCGAAATACCGTCCGAAATCGCCAATCATTGCCGTTGCTTCTGATGAAAAAGTACTGCCTCGCCTCGCAATCATGTGGGGAGTTATTCCGGTTAAAGGCGGCAGACCTAACTCGACAGACGATATTTTTGAATCAGCTTTAACGAATGGCGGAAGCACAGGCCTCTTGGAAAAAGGCGACTATGTTGTCATTACAGCAGGTACGCCAACAGGTAAAGCCGGCGCAACCAACCTTGTGAAAATCGCACAATACGGCCTATAATAGTTATATATAACGGCGAAGCACGCCCATCTAAAACGTCTCGTGATGTTTTAGATGGGCGTTTTTATTTTCTACAGGGTACATAAAAGCCCCTTCCGATTATGGAAGGGGCTTGTTATATGTCCACTATGTGTGACTTACTGAACTATTTGTGGAGATGCCTGCATCGACGACTACTGTACTTTCTTCTACAGTGGCTGAAGCCTCTGAGGCTGCAGTATGCTCCTGGATGTTTTGTTCAGCAGCACTTGCTTCTGCGGCTTCTGCTGCCGCTGCTTTAGCGGCCTTTTTCTTGCGGCGCTTCTTCCGGAAGAATAGGAACAAGGCGATCAGCGGAACCGCGATGGCGAATAAATATAGGGATACGTTATGGACCATGTTTTCAGCGGCTTGACCGTAAAAGTAAATGAGTGCACCAACTAAATAAAATTTAGCCGCTCTGCCTACCGCTGCGTACATAAGAAGGCGCCATAGCGGGAAATTCAGAGCACCAGATAAGATTGTGAATACTTTAAACGGAATTGGTGTAAATGAACCGATCAATACGGCTGTATCTCCGTTTTTCTTGAACATGGTTGTAGCAGCTTCGATCCATTCTTTTTTAAGTATTTTGTATAGGATGGAATTGCCCAGAAGTTTGCCGATTAAATAGCCGATAGGGGTGCCTATCAAACAACCGATATATCCTACGGTAGCCAGTAAAAACGCATCTGACGGATTTACTAGACTTAGTGGAACCTGGAGGAATAAAGCCGGTATTGGAAAGATGATTGCATCAATCATGGAATGAACAAACAAACCCCAGGGGCCAAATTTCATTAGGAAGTCAACAATATCTTGGAGCATGAAAAAGGCACACACCTCTCTACGCATGGAAAGCCGTAGTTAATTATACGATAGTTTAGGACTTAGGTTTCACTTTTTTTATGGTCACAAAAGAAATTTAAGTAAATGTACTTTTTGTACCTAAACGATGCCTTGCTCCTTCGCACACGATACTTATGTTCTATTTATGTTAAATCAATGTTAGTTTATATAACAAACAAATATACTAGATTTCATTAATAATGGAAGGAAAACGAAGCTAAACTCAGATAAAAACTGATGTTAACGCTTTACCGGGTTGTTTCTAAATTTGTTAATATATGTGACATGAAATAGACTGAAATTGTTGAAAAAAGATAGATAGAATAGGGAGGAAGATAAAAAAATGACGAACATTGTCAAGAGTGCGTTAGGTAAGAGGTTTGTTGCACTACTTCTTTTGCTGTCGATGATTACAGGAACGGTTGTTGTTTCGAGAAATTTGGCAAATGCTGCCGAACCTGTGCCGCTTCCTACATTTAACATTCCACCGGTTTCTGCTGAATTTGTAGCATCCGAGAAGCCTAATGTACTCGTTGTCGCGACAGGGGGAACGATTGCAGGCGCTGCAAGAGACGGCGATAAAACCAATTTCCAGAACTACGCAGCCGGCACGTATACCATGGCTGATATGGTCGCTCAATTGCCATTACATAAAACAGCAGACGTCTCTACTTTCCAATTTGGCAATAAAGGCTCAGGCAGCTATTCGATAAAGGACTTATACGATCTCTCTTTGGCAGTAGATACGGCTCTTGCTACCTATGATAGTGTAGTGGTTACAACGGGGACGGATACGATGGAGGAGATTGCTTATTTCCTTGATCTAACCGTACGCAGCGAAAAACCTGTTGTCGTAACGGGGGCGATGAGGCCTTGGGATGTTATCGGTACAGATGCTCCTGCTAACCTGTATCAAGCGATTAAAGTAGCAAGCAGCAACAAAACTAAATGGTTTGGAACCGTTCTGATGCTGAATGATGTCATTTATGCAGCGCGTGAAGTGACCAAAACAAATGCTCATCGTTTAGATACGTTTGATGCACCGATGTTTGGTGCGCTTGGGTATGTGGATGACCCGGCTGTCCGTATTTACCGTGCTCCTGCAAGAGCGATTAAAGCCGGTACAGAAGCATGGTCAACACCGTTTGATCTGAAGACGATCGCGAAGGACAACCTTCCAATTGTCGAAATTGCTTACAGCTACCAAGAAGCGGGTGGCGGTGCAATCCGTGGATTTGTAGAAGATGGTGCGAAGGGTATCGTTACGGCAGGCACGGGAGCTGGAGGTATCTCTTCCAAAATGAGCCAAGCTCGCTCAGCTGCCATTCAACAAGGTGTTGTCTTCGTGACAACAACCCGTACAGGCTCCGGAACGATGTATGACAGTGGTACAAGCAATACTATTGGTGGAGATAACCTCAACGCTGCGCATGCGCGTATGCTGCTTCTTCTTTCATTGGCCTTTACAAGTGATTTGCCTACAATCCATTCCTGGTTCCAATCATTTGGTACAGGGGATGTTGAAATTTCTGTCGACGAAAATACAGTTTTGACAACTTCAATCGAAGAAGAATCTGTCGTTGAAGAGCCGGTCGTTGAGGTTGAAGTACCGACTCCTTCTGTGGAGCCTACTGTTGAACCTTCTGCGGAACCAACACCTGAGCCGGAAAGCTCAGCACCGGTTGAAACAACTCCAGTAGAAGAGCCTGTTGGGGTTAAGTAAACAGGAATAGTATACGAAGGGAGGGTATCCGGTTATGACGGTCATAAGTAACAATCGCACATTGCGCAGATTTCTTGCACCATTATTGATGCTAGCTCTTCTCTCGGGATTCATGGGTTATGCGCGAGCTGCTGAAGAGGTTCCTCCGCAGCTGCCGACATTTGATATACCTGCGTTGTCGGCGGAATCCATAGCTTCTCCACTGCCGAATATTATGGTAGTGGCTACTGGAGGTACGATAGCTGGAGCAGCATCACGCGGCGATAAGACAAACTTTCAGAACTACGCGGCCGGCACGTATAAAATGGCAGATATGGTCGCTCAGCTTCCTACGCATAAGAGTGCTGATGTATCGACCTTTCAATTCGGTAACAAAGGCTCTGGCAGCTACTCGATGAAAGATCTTTATGATCTGTCATTGGCTGTCGACCAAGCACTTGATGTTTATGACGGCGTTGTAGTGACGACGGGCACAGATACAATGGAGGAAATCGTTTATTTCCTTGATCTGACTGTTCGCAGTGAGAAGCCGGTTGTTGTAACTGGTGCGATGAGACCATGGGATGTCATTGGTACAGATGGACCAGCAAATCTTTATCAATCGATTAAAGTAGCGGCAAGTAATAAGACAAAATGGTTCGGCACAGTTCTTATGCTCAACGATGTCATCCAGGCAGCGCGTGAAGTGACCAAATCGAACGCGCATCGCCTGGATACGTTTGATACTCCAATGTTTGGTGCGCTTGGGTATGTGGATGACCCGGCTGTCCGAATCTACCGGTTGAATGCCAGAGCGCTTAAGGCAGGCACACCAGAATGGGCTACGCCGTTTGATCTGCGCACGATATCGAAGGACAAGCTTCCAATTGTCGAGATTGCGTACAGTTATCAGGAAGCGGGCGGCGGCGCCATTCGTGCTCTGGTAGAAGACGGTGCGAAAGGGATCGTAACCGCCGGCACGGGAGCAGGAGGTATATCTGCAAAGATGAGCCAAGCGCGAAGTGCAGCCATTCAGAAAGGTGTTGTCTTCGTCACGACAACAAGGACGGGATCGGGAACGATGAGTGGTGGAAGTAACGGCGTCATAGCAGGGGATAACCTTAATCCTCAACATGCCCGTGTTATGCTGCTCTTGTCATTGGCATTCTCGAATGATTTTAATACAATCAAAGATTGGTTCGAAACCGTTGGAGCCCAAGATATCGTGATGGATGACCCAGCTCCTCCTGTATGGCCGGCAAATGCCGTGCTCTCCTCAGATGAGCAAACCAAGGAAAGTATTAAGCTAAGCTGGCCGCAAGCAACAGATTCTACTCGAGTGGCAGGGTATGCGATTTACCAAGGCTCGGAAGGGACGCCGATTACCAAAGTTGCATCCTCAGTCACAAGCTATACGGCTAAGGGGCTTTATGCGAATACATCGTATACCTATACGGTCAAAGCCTTTGATGATAAGGGCAATGAGAATGCTGGTCTAACCGGCATATTTAAGACAAGCTCATCCGGTTCGGGATCAAGTGGAGGTTCTGACTCTTCGAATAGCAATGAACTTACCGTTCCGGCTGGTGGCTCTGGGCAGCTGAGTGTCTATGACAACAGTATCACTCTCCAGGTACCAAGCGGGGCAACAAGTGAGCAGCTGCTTATTACCATTCAGAAGTTAGCGCAGACAGGCGGCTTAATACAGGCAGATGATGTCCTTCTGTCGTCGATCTTTGAAGTCGTGAAGAATAAGGCTGGTAACTTCCTCGTTCCAGTTACATTGACCTTCAAGTTTGATGTATCGCTTGTGAAGGAAGGGAAGAAGCCGTCGGTATTCTATTATGATGAATCCAAGAAACAATGGATGGAGATGGGCGGCACGGTAAGCGGAAGCCAGATCTCCGTAACAACGGATCATTTCACGAAATTTGCAGTATTTGCAGTAGATGATGATGAGCCTCCTGTTCTATTCTCCGATACCTCAGGACATTGGGCGGCAGCATCCATTAACAAAGCGGTATCTGCCGGCATTGTTAACGGTTATAGCGATGGCACCTTTAAACCTGAGCTCACTGTTACACGTGAGGAGTTTATCGTCATGCTGATGAGGGCATTGAAATTAGAAGGGGCAGGGGCAGACCTTGCTTTTACAGACTCATCTGCTATTGGTTCATGGTCGAAAACTGCGGTGTCACAGGCAGTTCAGGCGGGCATTATTAGTGGTTATCCTGATGGAACCTTCAAACCGGGCAGCCGGATCAGCCGCGCTGAAATGGTCGTCATGATCGCTAAGGCCATGAAGCTTGCTTTAACGGCGAATGCCGAGACAAGCTTCTCTGATAACGAAGAGATTCCTGTGTGGGCAAGAGGTGCAGTGAAAGCAGTAGCGGATAAAGGCCTTATCCAAGGTCGTTTGAACAATCGTTTCGTTCCGGAAGGGACGGCAACAAGAGCTGAGGCAGTAACCGTTATTATCAAGCTACTGGATTCCAAGTAATATAGAAGAGCCGCTTTGCAGGTGTGATCACCTAGCAGAGCGGCTTTTTCTATGTGTTATTTTTCATACAAGCCCCAGCTTGTCAAACTAGTCCGCATAATTGTCCAAGTTCCCTCATAGACATGTTACCAGTCGGAAAAACAATGTGAAGAGGGGATGATTGTAATGCGTCGCATGACATGGGCAGCGGCAATCTTGTTAGTGTTTTCACTCGTACTTAGCGCCTGCGGAAAGAAGGACGCCGAGTCCGTGGTCAAGGAACTCGACAAAGTGGTAAGCAACATGGAGAGCTATCAAGGTACGGGAACGATGAAGCTTCATACCGGGCAGCAGGAGCTGACGTATGACGTAGAAGTTTCTTACCAGAAACCACACTTTTACCGCATTAAATTGACAAATGCAGAGAAGGATATTACACAAATTGTCCTTCGTAATGATGACGGTGTATTCGTCCTTACACCACGTCTGAACAAAGTGTTCCGATTCCAAAGCGATTGGCCGCAAAATCAGGGACAAGTGTATCTCTATCAAACGCTGATTCAAAGCATCCTGCTCGACAACTCGCGTCAATTTGCGGTTGATGATAAATCTTACGTCTTTGATGTAATGGCTAACTATAATAATGGCACGCTCGCCAGACAAAAAATCTGGTTGAACAAATCCGATTATAAGCCTGTTCATGTTGAAGTAAGCGATGCTAATGCAGCTGTTATGGTACAGGTAGACTTCTCGAATTTTGAATTTGGACCAAGCTTTGACAAAACAACTTTCGAGACAGAAGCAAATATGAAGTCCTCACCTTCAAGCACTGGTACTAGTGATCAAGCAACCATTGCCGATCCCGATCAATCGGAAGATATGAACGGCAGCACAAATGCAAATGCCGAGGAAAACCAAGATGCTGTAACTCCGGACAAATCGACGGATGCGAAGGGTGACAGCCAAGCAGACAACAAGGCGGATGATAAGGCAACAGGTGAAGACGGCAAAAATGCAGCAACAGAAGATGAAGAAGATGCCGATGACACAGCAGCACAGCCACAGGATGAGTCGGCAAGCGAGCTTCAAGTGATGGTGCCAACTGATCTTCCACAAGGCGTAACCTTAAAAGATAGCATGGACATTGTATTTGGCGGATTGCCTGGCGTTGTATCCCGCTATACTGGCACATATGACTTCTCTATTCTCCAAACTCAGCCGAAAGATATGGCAGCTACGTACGGAGTAGAAGGTAAGTTCCTCGATCTCGGCTTTACAATCGGTGAATTGACTGGCGGAGATGATCAAAAGACTCTGACTTGGATTGTAGATGGCAATGAGCTTCGCCTCTCGAGCGCAACGCTTCCAGAGACTGAGATGATCAGGATTGCGCAATCTGTTCAAGTGGATCCAACTAAATAAAACAGACAAGAAAGTATGAAAAAGATGTTTTTTCCAAGACGTGCTATCCGATTCCGGACGCCATTTAATTGACAGCCCAAGCGACAGCGTTTAACATTATTTCTATTGATGTTTAAATGGCTCGGGTTTGTTGCGACTGCTAGGGCGAGGAGAAGGTGAACGACTTGGAATTGTATTATCGCCCGACACGGGTAGAAATTTCACTTGATGCGCTGAACCGCAATCTGCAAGCATTCCGCAGCGCTATGCCGCAAGGGCGCCTATTAATGGCTTCGGTCAAGGCAAACGCCTATGGGCATGGCGCAGTGGAAATCGCTCGTGAGGCTGAACGGTTTGGCGTTGATTATTTAGGCGTAGCCTTTTTGGATGAAGCGCTGCAGCTTCGTCAAGCAGGGATTCGGACGCCGATCCTTGTACTCGGTTTTGTACCGTCTGAAGCGCTTGCGCTTGCCCGCGATCTAGAGATTGCAATCGCCTTATTCCGAGATGATATATTAGAAGCGGCGGCTGCACTTCCTGTACACGAGGAAGGGAAGAAGCTCAACGTTCATATTAAGATTGATTCTGGTATGGGCCGGCTTGGCATCATCGGTAAGGAAGAAGCAATTGCATTTATCGACAGAGCTCTTTCCGTGCCGCAGCTTGAGGTTGAGGGGTTATTTACTCACTATGCCAGAGCCGATGAGGCGGACAAAAGCTATACGAAGCAGCAATATGAGCGTTTCCAAGCGGTTGCTGAACATATTCGAAGCCATAAGCTGCCTATCCGTATTATTCATGCGGCTAACAGCGCAGCGGGAATGGATACGCCGGAATACGGCGGAGACATGGTCAGGCTTGGTATCAGCATGTATGGCATATACCCTTCAGATGAAGTGAATCAGCAGACGATCACGCTTGATCCGGTGCTTTCGCTTAAGACAGAAGTGGTTATGGTCAAGGATGCACCGCCAGGCTGGGGCATTAGCTACGGCTCTCGTTATGTGACGAAGGATGTAGAACGAATCGGCACGCTGCCGATTGGTTATGCAGACGGCTTCAGCCGATTGATGAACGGCAAGGCACATGTGCTTGTGCGAGGCGTGAAGGTGCCTGTACTTGGAACAATCTGCATGGATCAGTGCATGATTGCCTTGGATGGCGCTGCAACTGCTACTGCTGTTGCGCCTGGTGAAGAGGTTGTTCTTCTGGGGCGTCAAGGCGATGAAGTGATTACAGCGGAGGAGCTGGCTTCCCAGCTAGGAACGATTCCTTATGAAGTGACCTGTATGGTTGCAGCCCGTGTGCCCCGCGTCTATGTGAGAGACGGGAAGGTCGAAGCAGTATCGAATCCGCTCGTATTGGGGTAGGAATTAATTACTAATTGCGACTATTCGCGGAAATAGAGGATTTTTGTTGTCGATAGCGAATATGTTAAAGCAATTTGTATATGCTCCGGGATACAGTTCATCATACAGCATAATTGATATACGCAGAACATAGATATGATGAAGTATAGTGGCAGCGTATTTAAGTAATAATGAATATTAATGGTTTTGGAAAAGTTTTGGGGGTGCTAGTTCGGTGGCCAATATGCAGAACACCAAGAGGATCATGATCAGCTTGCCGGATCAATTGTTGGAGGAGGTCGACGGTATCGTCGCGAAGGAAAATTCCAACCGAAGCGAGTTTATTCGGCAGGCCATGAAGCTGTATCTTGTGGAACGGAAAAAACGGCAGATCCGCGAGTCCATGCAGCGTGGGTATCTGGAAATGGCGAAGATCAACTTGAACATGGCCTCCGAAGCTTTTCAAGCGGAGGAAGAAGCCGATCATACGTTAGGCCGTCTCGTAAGCGGGGTGTAGAGGTTGATCGTAAAACGCGGAGATGTGTTTTTTGCGGATTTGTCACCGGTCGTCGGATCAGAACAGGGCGGAGTAAGGCCAGTACTTGTCATTCAGAATGACATTGGCAACCGCTTCAGTCCGACGGTCATAGTCGCGGCCATTACGGCGCAAATCCAGAAAGCCAAATTGCCTACGCACGTTGAAATGGAAGCGGCGGCGCACGGCTTCGACAGAGACTCCGTCGTGCTGCTTGAGCAGATTCGGACGATTGACAAGCAGCGTTTAACCGACAAGATCACCCACCTGGACGATGAAACGATGCGAAAAGTGGACGACGCTTTACTCATTAGCGTTGGTTTAATTGATTTTTAATCGCGAGAAAAAAAATAAGGACAGCCTATGCTGTCCTTATTTTTTATGAAGAAATAGTCGAATAACAACGAAATACTGCACAATTGTTCGAAAAAACCTATAGACAACTATTTAATAAATTGCTATTATATGGTCAATTAGTTGTTAAATACATATACGTGCACGGCTTAGCGAAGAACGCAAGCGGAACAGCCCTATTAGGGGCTTCTGCCTGCGTTCTTTTTTTTCGCCTGGTGGACGAGAGAAGGGAGAGAAGATGAACAGAAGGAGAAATGCAGGTATTGGCTTACTCGCCGCCTTGCTGTCAGGTTTGCTGGTGTATGGATTGTTTCAACTGCAGAAGCTGCAGGTTACCCGGCAAGAAACAGTAGAAGTTGTGATTACGAAGCAGTTTGTCGAAGCAGGCAATCGGCTGACGGAAGAGGATGTCGCATATAAGCGTATCCCCCGTGAAGGTTATGAGAAGGAAATGCTCGTTGATTTGAAGCAGGCGGTAGGGATGGATACGGTTATCCCGCTAGGGAGCAATGAGCCCATTCTAGGTTGGAAAATTGACCGCTATCATTTGCTGCCGGCAGACTCGGAGGCGACTTTTCAAATTCCGCGCGACTATATACGTTCCATTTCCAATGGCATCCGGGCAGGAGATAAAGTTACCCTGTATCTCTCGGGCGAGAATGAGCCCTCAAGGCGAATCTTTGATTCTCTTGTAACCGTAGCCTCGGTCAAATCCTCCAGTAACGTTGAGATCGACAATATGAAGGATCCTAATTTGCTGTCCTTAGCGGAAGGCGATAAAGAACGAATGTATGCGTCAAGACGCGATGCGAATGGCATGATTGAATATATTAATTTGAATTTGACAGAGCAGCAGTGGCTGCAGATCGACAGCTATTGTAAGGACGGCCTTCACAAACTGGTTATCGCTTACAGTCCGGAATCATTGCAGCTTGAAGAGGAGGATCGTTAGTGAACGCAACATCGGCACCGCTCATCACATTTATAGGGACAACGCCGAATATAGGCACAACCGCTGCAGCATTTGCCGCTGCCTTCCGAATCGCGGAAGCAAGCGGGAGGCAGGTTGGCTACTTATGTATGCATTTGAAAAGCGCTAAGCTGCATCGATACTTAGGTATCACTGAGCCAGCTATTACGCTGGACAAGCTGCGGCCGGAGCTACAATCCGGCTCCTTAACACCAGAGAAGCTGATGCGCGCGGTACAACCGGTAAGAGGGATGCCGAATTTGCATGTATTATTCGGTAATCTGATGAGGGATCAAGCGGAATTTTATTCGCCTGAGGAGATGGAGCATTTGCTCCGGGTTGCGGAGCAGACCTTCTCTATCGTCATTATCGATGTTGGAGCGTATTGGGATAATGCCGCTACCATATGCGCTATAAGGGAAGCGAGTACACGGATCGTGGTAACGACCGATGCCTTGTCTCATTTTCAAGAGGACGGTAAGCGTTGGATTTCGCAAATTTCACCGTTATTCGGAATAGCGACAGAGCAGTACGACACGGTTGTTATATATTCGCCATGGAGCACAGGAGGCTATCGCATGAAAGAGATTTGCAAAGAAATGGGCACATCAAAACTCGGGGAATTAAAGTTTGGTCATAATTTTTACGCACAGCTCGACAGCGGGCATTATGGACAATGGCTGAAGGAGGATCCGGCTGGCAAGCTTGCTATGCAGGAGAGTGCAGAACAGCTGATGGACCGGCATCATATACGCAGAATTACGCCAACAATAGCCGTTCAGCCTTGGTATCGTAAGCTGCTCACCCATCGAAATGGGGTAGGGTCTTGAGTACAAGCGGAAGCAAATTTTCTCCTTCCGATTATTCCGCCCGGCTGCGGCTGGACCAATCTTCTTCTGATCCGCTGGAACGAGGAGATATGGCAAGCCGCGGAGCTGACTTTGGACGGCTGGCCGATGAGATTAGATCCTATCTAGCGGCTCCAAGGGGGTTAACAGAAGAGGAGCGGCGACAGTACAACGAGACCTTGAACCGGGCGGTGCTCGGTTTTGCATCAGAGCGGGAGCAGGTTTTAGCGATTATAGCCGACAGGTTAATTCGTCTCCGTATTCATCAGCTAGATGGTTACAAGCATCCGTATGCAACTCTTGCTGAAGCTTTGTTTGCGGAAGTTATCGGTTTAAATGTTCTGGAGCTTGTTCTTGCAAACAAGGACGGATTGGAAGAAATCCAGGTTGTAGGCTCCCAAATCTATGAGGTGCGTGACGGTCAAACCATTGGTTCTGCTTATCGCTTCGACCACGAACGGGATGTAGAACGGATTCAGCAAAATCTTGTACTTTACAATAATGACCGTATTAATCCGCGGAAACGGTGGGCGGAAGTGATGCTGCGAGATGGTTCGCGTGTGACGATGACAGGCTTTGGATTCACATCCAAGCCAACGCTCACGATTCGATTTTTTACCGTCCGAAGCTTTAGTCTTCAGACGTTATGCACAGAGCCCTACCATACGATGAGCCTGCCGATGAAGGACATGCTTATGGATGTGTTAGATGCTCGCTTTAATCTCGTAATTATCGGCCCGACGAACTCAGGCAAGACGCATCTCATGAAGGCGCTTATTGCCGAGCTGCCGGATGAGGAACGGATCATTACGATAGAAGGACGTTTCGAGATGATGCTGGGGCGGGATTTTCCAAATAAAAATACGGTCGAATATGAGGCAGATGAGGATGATCTGCAGCATAGGGCGGAACAAGCCTTTAAGCTGGCGCTTCGCCAGTCCCCTCAGCGTATCGTACACGCGGAGATTCGTGATATGGATGCGAATATATACGTGCGGGCATGCACAAGGGGGCATTCCGGCAGTATGACGACGGTACATGCCAATACGCTTGAGGATGTTCCTGAGGCGATCACAGATATGTGCATGTTAGACGGCCGCGGCATGAATCCAGAACGGTTGACGAAGAGGATCACCGAGTACGTCACGCAAATTGGTATTGAGATGCGTTATCTTGGCGGCAGAAGGGTGATTGCCCGGATCGGTGAACTGGGCTGGTCGAGCAATGAAGTTATTGTCAGGGATTGGGCGCGATTTGATGAGGGGAGCGGGCAGTGGATTTATCCGCAGCAGCCTTCTTTGAAAGCGATGGCACGTCTGAAGAGAGGGGCTGGCGCTATTGATTAAGCTCTCAATCGCCGCAGCCGGATTATTATTATTCAGCTTGTTATTTATTGCATTATTCAACGCTTTGCTTGCATGGACAGATAATCAAGCCCGAAGGGACAGGCTGTCTTATCCCGTCAGGAATCGGCTAAGCTATCGGTTTACAGAGAGACTGAAGCGGTTCGAGAGAGTGTATCGTCATTTATCAGAGCTGCTTGAAACGCTGCAGCTTAAGCTGAAGCCATCCGGACTGATCGTGGGCTCGATACTCCTTCTGCTGGCTGGAGTTACATTAGGCGGATTTTTCTTTCAGAGCATTAAAGGAACTTTGTTGTTTGGCGTTGTTGTCGGCTGTCTGCCATACACCATTTTGCGAACGATGCTCGTTCAAAGGCAAATGCAGCTGCAGATGGATTTTTTACCGGCAATCGAACTGTTCTATCAATGTTATCTTGTGACAGGCGGCAGACAGGTGAGAGGCGCGCTTCAGCGAACCGTGGAAGAACGGAGGCTGCTTGGACCGATGCAGTCCGTGTTTGAACAGTTGTACCGCAACTTATCGGTGCGTGGTGATGATGATGCGAGTCTGCGGATTTTTGCTGGTGCACTAGGTCATGTCTGGGGAGATTATTTCATTAATATTATGCGGGTGGCCTTAGCTGAAGGCTCGCCGATAGCGGAGAGCTTGAAGGAACTGCTGATTGATATGCGCAAGGCGAGAAGGGCGAATGAACAGGAACGCAACAAATTGCTTGAAATTCGAATTGCCAATTTTACGCCTATCCTTTTTCTTGCCTTTTATATCGGGATTAATGTCCGTTACAACAGAGAGAATTCCTATTACTACTACCTGATCGATCCGCAAGGCAGAGATATGCTGCTGAATGCTGTTGTCCTTATTTTTGCCTCCTTTTTAATGGGGCTTTGGCTGTCGCGCAAAAAGATGTAGAGCTAACGCTTACGAAGCAAGAAGTGCACCGCAATTCTTTAAGCTAATGCTTACGAAGCAAGAATTGCACCGCAATTCTTTTAGGAGGGCAGAAATGGATTTGGAAATAGCGATACATCTTCTTATCTTGGCGGGAGAATTTATATTTGGTTTTATTGGTGCTTATATGATCCTTCGGTTATTGCCGAGACGACGGCCAAGATGGTTCCATCTCGAATCGCTGGATTGGAGAACGAACGAGATGCCGGATAAGTGGCTTAAACGGCTTCATTTATCGCGGGAACAGGAATCGTATATCGAACGTGCATCCCTGCTTGCAGGCTGTGGGATTACGGCAGATGCTGCATGGTATACAGCGGTTAGAAGGGGGCTGCTGATTCTCCTGCCTGCCCTCGCGGCTGTATATACAGCGCTTCGTATCCAGCAGGGAGCATGGCTTTTCTATACGTTTCTCTTGGTGGTATTTATTCTCCTCTACTGGGATTTGCCCTGGCTGCGCTCTGTAAGACGGGTTCGTGCCCAGCGGATCACGAAGGAAATTTATCTCATCAGCAATCAACTGCTTTATCTATCGGAATCGACTCTCCATATTCATTCGAAGCTGACGCGCTGCGTTCCGTTTACCCGGACTTTGCGTGGGGATCTGCAGCGATTACTCGCAGAATGGTACCACGATGCCGAGCAGGCACTTCGACGGTTTAAGCATCGGATTGGAACGGATGATGGCATGAGCTTTGTGGAAACGATTGATTCCCTACGTCTGCATGAGAGTCCGGAATATTACAGACTTCTTCGCGAGCGGATTCAAGATTACAAAGAGAAAATTGAGCTTGCCAAAGAAAGCCGCAAAGAGTCTACTTCATACTTCTTATTTGTAATAGCAGGAATCCCGATTCTGTACACCTTTCAGATTTTTATTTATCCATGGGTGCAGGAAGGGCGTAAGTTATTCGAATCTTTAGGCTGATCCATAGCTTGGTTTTCAAAGAGGAAACTCTACAAGGGAGGTGAATAAAGATGCGCAATATTTTAATGACCGTCATGCTGCTTGTTGTCGTTATCGTTTTGTTTAACAACATTATTGCGGATAACACAACAGGAACAAGCAAGCAGATCCAAACACAAGGCAGTTCGGCTAATACAAAGATTGGTTCCATGTTAAGCTCTGGCTCAAATTAAGGAGGAGCGGCATTGAGAAGTTTACTTATATCGATGCTGCTTCTAGTGACCGTTATTCTGCTGTACACAGGTATTACTGGCGGCGATGACGGTACGAAGCGGCAAGTGGAGCGTTCCGGATCAGCTATCGGCGCCTATATCCGGCAGATGAGCCCATGAGAAATATATTAGTATTTGTGCTCTTTGCTGCCATGGTGTGCTGGATGATGTTTTCCCCTATCTATAAGCATGTGCTTATCGCAAGACAGGCGGTGCTTCAGCAGGAGACTGATTATTTGCTGGAGGTTGGTGCAAGCGGGAGTTACGGCTATATTGATACAGCCATGATGGAGCAGTCAAGAAAACGTTTGGAGGCATTTGGGATGCAGCCTGAACTGGTCGATTTTGAGGTGACCGCTGATAACGGACTTATGGCGACAGATGCAGCCTCCCCACTGTCGCGCGGTACGGGGATTATGCTAAGTATGAGTTATCCTTACGAGGATTTGTTTCAGATCGATCGGTTAATCGGACTAACTCCACCGTCTCCCGGCAGTCGTATGAGGACGTTTGGGATGAAGATGAGCGAGTTCATGCCATAAGCATAAGCAAAGTCGAGGAGAGACCATGTATAAGCTGATGTTGATCGTATTAATGATGACCGTATGGGTATCTGTACATTTTCTGCAGACGGATGAGGAAATAGCGATGAAGATTCTTTATCAAGGGAAGCATGCCCTGAACCGCGCCGCTCATGCTGCTTCCCAGCAGCTTGACTCAGAAGCATTGGCGGAAGGGATTTTGCGAATAGATCCTGATGCAGCAGAAACGGCTGCTGCTTCTTATTTGCAGGCGAATCTGCAGTTAGACGCGGACGGGAATCCATTGCCAAACTCGCCTGTTCGGGAGCGGGTGAATGTGCTCGTATTTGAAGTCATTAATAACGATCATACCTTTCCTTATACGTACCGGAACGAGCAATACGATTATGCAGCTACCCTGCAAAAGCCTGGAGTTGTCCTTATCATACATGTCGTTTATCCGCGGGCATTTACAATGCTGGGACCAATTGAATGGGATATTAAAGGCGTATCGGAGCTGACGGTGAGGTAGCGAAAGCGAACGTATTTTGAATAATCACAGAGAGCTCAAGCATCGCTACTTTTTATCATTATTCATTTTAGGAGGAGGATAAGGAACGAATCCTTTCGTTCCCTGTTGACGATTGACCATAAAATTGATGTAATAAAGGGGGAATATGGAAGTTAGGAGTTGGGCTTCGAATGGATATAACAAAAGATATTTCTGAGGAAATAGTACGGGACCGCACGGACAAACTGCAGGAAGCGATGCGTGCTTCGGCGGTAGACGGATTTCTTCTCACGCAAAATATAGATCTTTATTATTACACCGGCTCTATGCAAAGCGGATATGCCTTTTTTCCGTCGCATGGGGAACCGGTCTTCTTTGTGAAAAGAAGCGTTGAGCGTGCAAAGCTCGAAAGTGACATTACAGTAAAGGAGCTGGGTGCATTCCGCTTATTTGGCGAGACGCTGGCTAAGGCATTCCCACATATCTTCAGTGGAAAAGGCAGTAAGGTGAAGATCGCCGCAGACCTCGATGTACTCCCCGCACAAACCTATCTCAAGCTATCCGAGCTGTTACAAACATCCGGCCCTTGCGCACTCGTTGACGGCTCGCCGATCATTCGACGGCAGCGGATGATCAAATCCCCCCTTGAGATCAGCAGGTTTGAAGCTGCTGCAATAACGGTAGACGAGGCACTTAACGAAGCGCTGAATTTCTTGAAGCCAGGTGTAACAGAGCTGGAATGGATGGCACGTGTGGAGTATGAGCTGCGTATAAGAGGACATATCGGATTGATGCGAATGCGCGGCTATAATCAAGAGATCGCGACAGGCATGTTTATTGCAGGTTCGGCTGCGGCTATCCCTACTTATTTCGATGGTCCCGCAGGAGGACTTGGTCTTGGAGCAGCTTCACCGCAGAGTGTCAGCCGCAGGGCCATTGAGCGTAATGAACCGATCCTGATGGATATAGGATGTTGTATAGATGGCTATGTGATTGATCAGACTCGGACAGCAGTAATTGGAGAACTGCCTGAGAAGCTTGTTCATGCCTATGAGGTTTCGGAAGCTATTATTAGAGAGGCCGAGAGGGGAATGGTACCTGGTGCTATTTGCTCGGCGCTTTACGCGAAGTCGCTGGAACAGGCAGATGCAGAGGGGCTTTCCTCACATTTTATGGGCTTTGGCGCAGATCAGGCTAAATTTTTGGGGCATGGTATTGGACTTGAGATTGACGAATGGCCGGTGCTTGCGAAAGGCTTCGATATCCCGCTTGAAGCTGGGATGGTTATTGCAGTCGAGCCGAAATTCACTTTTCCTGGTGCTGGTGTTGTTGGCATTGAGAACAGTTATTTGATTACAGAAGGAAGTCCTCGAGCTTTAACGTTTACCAAAGAAGGATTAATCAAGTTGCCGTAAGCATTTGGTAGACTGGGGAGGCTTCGTAAAATGTATCGTGTATTATCCAAGAGACTGCATCGTGACTACATCACTGTATATCGTATAAGCTCGTTCTTTACGCATCTAGTGCTTTATCTTCTTGTTATTACTTATATTACGTTTGCAGCATGGAAGCATTGGACGTTTATACCGGGTTATATCGGGCTGGTTGTTGTCAGCTTGTCGGCCTTTTTATTTATTAGTCTAATCCCTCAAGTGAAATACCGTAGGTTCAAATATGAGCTGTTTGACGAGGAGCTTGAAATCCAGTCGGGGCTTATCATTATTCGTAATGTACTTGTCCCGATGGTACGTGTGCAGCATGTGGAGCTGGAGAGCGGGCCGCTTATGCGCCAATATGATCTTGCAAGTGTGGCTGTAGTAACAGCTGCTACGACACATCGAATTAGCGGGCTCAAGCAAAGTGAAGCACAGCGGTTGAAGAGACAAATTGGTCTGCTCGCGAAAGTAGATGATCCTGATGATTAAGCGGCATAAAGCTCGCAGGCTTCATCCGATTTATATTGTTTTTCCGTTGTTTAATACAGTGAAAGGCTTGCTACCGCTGCTTATTATTACCCTGCTGCAGGGAGTCAACTGGTCTTCATTAAATGGCTACATCTATTTAGGCATTCTGGCTGGAGTGACGTTACTGCTTTTTGCTGGATTATGGGGATGGCGTAAGTTTTCCTTTACGCTTGAAGAAGATCGAATTGTCATTCGTAAAGGGATCCTGTTTCGGGATGAGAAGACGATCTACTTTGGCCGAATCCACTCCGTTAACCTGGAGCAGCCGCTGCTGCAAAGGCTGCTTGGCGTTACACAGGTTAAGATCGAAACACCGGGCGGGAATAAGAAGGCCGAAGGTATTCTTGCTGCATTGTCCGAGCAGGATGCAAAGCAATTGCATAGGCTGCTTACGTCAACTGAACCGCAAAAGGAAGCTGCCGAGCAGTCTGGCGACATAAAGCATTCACCCTTTCAAGATCTAAGTACAACGACGCATGTCAAATTAAGCTCGGGGCAGCTGCTATTAGCTGCTGCGACATCCCTTAACTTTGGCCTCGTAGCTGCATTTATCGCAGGTATGATCTCGTTGGCGGATGACTTTATTAATGAATTGGCTCCGAATTTATATTCAACGATCTACAACAAATCAACAAGTCTTAATCCCGATTATATGTTTATTGCAATTATGGCTGTTTCTGCGCTTGCACTAGCATGGCTGCTTTCGCTTGTTCTTTACCTTATCAAGTTTGCAGGTTTTACCGCGGAAAAGCGCGATGAGCAAATTGCGATCTCTTATGGCATTCTGGAGAAAAGGATCCACCACTTTGATGCTAAAAAAGTGCAGGCAGTTATTGTGCAGGAAGGTCTTGTTCACCAATGGATAGGTTACGCGCAGATCCAATTGCAAGTGGTCTCCTCAGATAAAACGGAGCGACTGATGCTGCACCCTTTTCTGCCTATATCGGCCTTGCAAGAGACAGTTGCTCATTTTGTACCTCAGTATACAGTGAACGAGGTAACAGAGACAGCTCCGCGGAGAGCTTATTTTGATTATATCTGGAAGGCACTTCTCGTTACTTTCTTTGTTTGTGCCGTTCTCATTGGCCTTTTCCATGATAGAGGGCTGTGGTCGCTCATTTTAATTCCAGTTACTGCACTTTGGTGCTGGAGCTGTTTATCGGCTGCTGGTATGAGGCTGGAGCATGGCCAGTTAACTCTCCGCAAGCGAAATTTAGCGAGGATTACTTGCTACATGCGCAGACCACAAATTGTTTCGATGAACATCGGAAGGACGAGAGGGCAGCAGCGCAGGCAGCTCTTGTCGGTCTCAGCCCATGTGCTTGGCAGCTTGCAGGCGTATCGGGTATTTTGCTTGGAGCGGGCAGATGTGGAGCGAATCTGGCGCTGGTATAGCAGAAATAAGAAAATAACTCTTAGGCCCCCTAATTAAACTGGAGTACTCCCTTCCAATAAATTAAACTTAGGACAAGGGAGATGATCCAATATGGGAGGCAGAAGATTAGGTGAAGACATACAGCT
>NZ_JBWDNV010000025.1:0-1372 GCF_056269375.1 Paenibacillus sp. J22R56 | reverse complement strand
TAGGATAAGCCCTCGACCGATTAGTATTCGTCAGCTCCACACATTGCTGTGCTTCCACCCCGAACCTATCAACCTCGTCGTCTTCAAGGGGTCTTACTAATTGGGAAATCTCATCTTGAGGGGGGCTTCACGCTTAGATGCTTTCAGCGCTTATCCCGTCCGTACTTGGCTACCCAGCGGTGCTCCTGGCGGAACAACTGGTACACCAGCGGTACGTCCATCCCGGTCCTCTCGTACTAAGGACAGCTCCTCTCAAATTTCCTGCGCCCGCGACAGATAGGGACCGAACTGTCTCACGACGTTCTGAACCCAGCTCGCGTACCGCTTTAATGGGCGAACAGCCCAACCCTTGGGACCTACTTCAGCCCCAGGATGCGATGAGCCGACATCGAGGTGCCAAACCTCCCCGTCGATGTGGACTCTTGGGGGAGATAAGCCTGTTATCCCCAGGGTAGCTTTTATCCGTTGAGCGATGGCCCTTCCATTCGGTACCACCGGATCACTAAGCCCGACTTTCGTCCCTGCTCGACTTGTTGGTCTCGCAGTCAAGCTCCCTTATGCCTTTGCACTCTCCGAATGATTTCCAACCATTCTGAGGGAACCTTTGGGCGCCTCCGTTACATTTTAGGAGGCGACCGCCCCAGTCAAACTGCCCACCTGACACGGTCCCCGAACCGGTTTCACGGTTCCAGGTTAGAACTCCGATACGATCAGGGTGGTATCCCAACGATGCCTCCACACAAGCTGGCGCTCATGCTTCAAAGGCTCCCACCTATCCTGTACAGATCGTACCAAAGTCCAATATCAAGCTGCAGTAAAGCTCCATGGGGTCTTTCCGTCTTGTCGCGGGTAACCTGCATCTTCACAGGTATTAAAATTTCACCGGATCTCTCGTTGAGACAGCGCCCAAGTCGTTACGCCATTCGTGCGGGTCAGAATTTACCTGACAAGGAATTTCGCTACCTTAGGACCGTTATAGTTACGGCCGCCGTTTACTGGGGCTTCGGTTCACAGCTTCGGATTGCTCCTAACCGCTCCCCTTAACCTTCCAGCACCGGGCAGGCGTCAGCCCGTATACTTCGCCTTACGGCTTCGCACAGACCTGTGTTTTTGCTAAACAGTCGCTTGGGCCTTTTCACTGCGGCCCCCTCGGGCTATTCACCCTACCGAGGCACCCCTTCTCCCGAAGTTACGGGGTCATTTTGCCGAGTTCCTTAACGAGAGTTCTTCCGCGCGCCTTAGCATGCTCTGCTCGCCTACCTGTGTCGGTTTGCGGTACGGGCACCTAGATCTCACTAGAGGCTTTTCTTGACAGCCGGAGTACATGACCTTCGCTACTATAATTTTCGCTCCCCATCACAGCCTAGCTTAC
>NZ_JBWDNV010000026.1:0-1357 GCF_056269375.1 Paenibacillus sp. J22R56 | reverse complement strand
TTACGTAGCCATGCTCATTATTTCAGCAATTTACATGGCTCTATAGAACATACTTCGATCCTCCAGCTTCATTACCCATTCGGAAAACTTTGCTGGAGGCATCAATTTCAAACTGCCATGCATTTTACGGTTATTATAGAAATCCATATATTTATCGAGTTCTTCATACGCCTCTTTGAAGCTGCTAAACTCCATTTTACTGAACAGATCACGTTCGAGTAGGCTATGGAAAGATTCGATGTAGGCGTTCATATTAGGGCTTCGTGGTGGTATTCGCTCATGAGTCATTTCTAGGCTTTCACACGTATCTCCAAACAGCTTGCTTATGAATTGAGGGCCATTGTCGGTGCGGATGACGGGGAGTTCTTCTCCGGGTTGCACACGTTGTTTGAGCGCATTCCATAAGGTTTTCACGGCATGTTTGGCCTCACACATCGGCCCTCTGTACTGGTTAACGACTACACGATCAAATACATCAATAATACTGAGCACAAAAAAGAATCGCTCACATCCCGCGACGTAACCGTATTTAATGTCCATTTGCCATAATTGGTTGCATCCTGTGACGGTTCGGTTTTTTGGCAGCCTGCGGGGATGTCTAACTTTTCGCTCTCGTTGCTTCTGTAAAATGCTTAGTTCCTCGCATAGACGATACGACTTCTTCTTATTAAGCACGAGCTTCTGATCTCTCCGCAGACACTTGGCCAGGAGCTTGTATCCGTAGACATGTTCTTCTCCTTCTACAAGCTCCATCAGCCACTCTTTGATCTGCTCATCACTGATCTTTGCTCCTGCTTCTGTCCATGAGAAACCAGGCCGGGGTCTTCCTTTTAGGCCGGCTGAGACCTGCTGAGCAGAGCATGTAGATCGCTTTTTACGATCGTAGTAAGTAGAAGTCGCCAGATCCACAGTTCGTAGGACTAGTGCTGCTGATTCTCCCCGCTTAATGAATTGCTCGGCTACTTCGTACTTTTCGGATAAGCGGGGTTCCTCTTTTTTACGAGCTCACGCAAAATCTCGTTCTCAAGTTCTTTTTCACCTAACAGCTTCATGGCCATTGCATACTTCTCTTCAATTTCCTGCAGACGCTTAAGCTCATGAATATGTTCATCTGAGTTTGATATTTCTTCAAGTGGAATCTTATCTCGCAGCTCTTTTACCCATACACGAATGGTTTCCGGATGAACACCATACATGCGGGCTAAGACCCCCACTTTCACACCAGAAAGCACCTCTCGGACTACTTTCAGCTGTATGTCTTCACCTAATCTTCTGCCTCCCATATTGGATCATCTCCCTTGTCCTAAGTTTAATTTATTGGAAGGGAGTACTCCAGTTTAATTAGGGGGCCTAAGAG
>NZ_JBWDNV010000021.1:0-10769 GCF_056269375.1 Paenibacillus sp. J22R56 | reverse complement strand
TGGAGGATCGAAGTATGTTCTATAGAGCCATGTAAATTGCTGAAATAATGAGCATGGCTACGTAAATTCGTTATTTGGTCGGAGATACTCCGGATTTAAGGGGTCGAGCCGATAATTAAATAAAGAAGGTTATGGAAAGTCGCTAAGGTGGCTATCTTCCATGATTGGACACCGCTATTATTTTTTAGTAGGATAATAGTGATAGACAGCGGCTGATAGACAGGAGTGAAGACGATGCTGAAATTAGGGGAAAGAGTCGTTATAATCGCCGACCAATTCGAACAAAATCTCCCTGTTGGGGAGTATGGTTATATAATTGCTTACGACCGTAATGCGGACAATGTGTTTGACTATGTGGTAAGAGTACCTGCGGCTAATCGTAATTTCCTCGTTCCAGATGAGGATGTTGAGCTGGAGGAGGTTCTTATACAGGAAGAGGTTGACCGAATTGAACGGGAAGCTCTCATCGATTATGCGCTGGCAACCTTTAACGAAGAATTGTTTAAGCGGATTATGAAAGGCGAAGAAGAGCCTGAGGAACTGGAAACTACGGTCGGCGAAAGCCAAACGAGTGAAGACTTTATTCGCCAGGTTAATCTGAAGGCGTGGATATAACAGCAATCATAGAGCGGAGCTTATCCTTAACTTGGGAGAGGCTCCGTTTTCATTTTGCATGCTGTACCACTTTGTGAAATGACGATTTTAAGCTATAATAGGAGGAATGAGTACGAGGCTTACAAGGGAGGACGAAGCATCCATGAGCATTACGATAAAAGACGTTGAGCATGTTGCCAATTTGGCTCGGCTTGAACTGACAAACGAAGAGAAAGAACAATTTACGGGACAGCTGAACGCGATCCTGAAATATGCGGAGAAGCTGGACAGTCTGAACACGGACAATGTCGAGCCGACAAGTCATGTTTTGCCGATTACGAATGTAATGCGGGAAGATGTGACTCGTGAGTCGCTGCCGATCGAGAAAGTGCTGCTTAATGCACCGGATGAAGAAGACGGTCAAATTAAAGTACCGGCTGTATTAGAATAGAACTTGAGGTATTCGAAGGGAGGAACTGCTGTTGGCACTGTTTGATTTACGCCTACAGGATGTACATAGCAAGCTGAATAATAAAGAACTGACGGTTTCGGATTTGGTGGATGCTTCTTATCGCCGTATTGCCGATACTGATCAAGCCGTAAAAGCGTTTCTTACATTAAATGAAGAGAATGCACGCCGTCAGGCGGATGACCTGGACAAGCAGCTTCAAGAGGGCGGCGAACGTGGTCTTCTGTTTGGTCTGCCGGCAGGCGTGAAAGATAATATTGTAACGGAAGGGCTGCTCACTACTTGTGCGAGCCAGTTCCTGAGTAATTATAACCCGATCTATGATGCGACAACTGTTTCCAAGCTGAAATCGGCGCAGTCGATTACAATTGGTAAACTTAACATGGACGAATTCGCAATGGGTGGTTCCAATGAGAACTCCAGCTACTACCCGACTCGTAACCCATGGAATACGGAGTATGTGCCAGGCGGTTCGAGCGGCGGTTCCGCAGCTTCGGTTGCTGCTGGACAAGTCTACTTCTCCCTAGGTTCCGATACAGGCGGCTCAATCCGTCAGCCTGCTGCTTATTGCGGTATTGTTGGTCTGAAACCAACTTATGGCCTTGTTTCGCGTTTTGGTCTCGTTGCATTCGCATCGTCCCTTGACCAGATTGGTCCACTTACGAAAAACGTCGAGGATTCCGCTTATGTCCTGCAAGCTATTGCCGGCTATGATGAGAAAGATTCGACATCGGCTAATGTGAATATTCCTGACTACACAAGTGCTCTGACAGGTGATGTGAAAGGCCTCCGTATTGGTGTGCCTAAGGAGTATTTGGGTGAAGGTATCGATCCGAAGGTGAAAGAAGCGGTCATGCAGTCGCTGAAAACCTTCGAAAGCATGGGAGCGACTTGGGAGGAAGTATCTCTTCCGCATACGGAATATGCAATTGCGACTTACTATCTGCTTGCTTCTTCGGAAGCATCGTCTAACCTGGCCCGTTTCGACGGGGTTCGTTATGGTGTTCGTGCAGACAATCCGGATAATCTGATTGATCTGTATCGCAAATCGCGGAGCCAAGGCTTTGGTCCGGAAGTAAAACGCCGTATCATGCTTGGTACGTATGCACTTAGCTCCGGTTATTATGATGCGTATTATTTGAAAGCACAGAAGGTGCGTACGCTTATTAAGCAGGACTTCGATAATGTCTTCAATCAATACGATATCATCATCGGTCCAACGGCTCCAACAACGGCCTTCAAGATTGGCGAGCAGGTTGGAGATCCGCTGACGATGTATCTGAACGATATTTGTACCATTCCGGTAAGCCTTGCTGGTATTCCGGCAATCAGTGTTCCTTGCGGAACAGCGGACGGCATGCCGATTGGCCTGCAGATCATCGGTAAAGCATTTGATGAATCGACCGTGCTGCGTGCAGCTCATGCGTTTGAGCAGCAAAACGAATTCCATAAATTACGGCCGCAGCTAGGGTGAAGGGAGATATAACGATGTCTGAAGCGACGCAATACGAAACAGTAGTCGGTCTGGAAGTGCACGTGGAGCTGCATACGAACAGTAAAATTTTCTGTGGCTGCTCTACAGCCTTTGGTGCACCGGCTAATACTCATACATGTCCGGTATGTCTCGGGCACCCCGGCGTTTTGCCGGTATTGAACAAACAAGCAGTTGAATATGCGATGAAAGCAGCAATGGCGCTTAATTGCGAAATTGCAGATATCAGCAAATTCGACCGTAAAAACTATTTCTATCCGGATTCGCCCAAAGCGTATCAAATTTCACAATTTGACCAACCAATTGGTGAGAACGGGTGGATCGATATCGAAGTGAACGGCGAGACCAAGCGTATTGGTATCACTCGCCTCCATCTGGAAGAAGATGCGGGCAAATTGACGCATGTTGATGGTGGATTTGCTTCACTCGTTGACTTCAACCGTGTTGGTACACCTCTTGTTGAGATTGTATCCGAGCCGGACATCCGTACACCTGAGGAAGCGAAAGCTTATCTGGAGAAGCTCAAAGCGATCATGCTTTATTGCGATGTGTCTGATGTGAAGATGGAAGAAGGCAGCCTTCGCTGCGACGCCAACATCAGTCTTCGTCCTTATGGACAAGAGAAGCTTGGTACACGGGCTGAGCTGAAGAACATGAACTCTTTCCGCGGCGTTCAACGTGGTCTGGAATATGAACAAATCCGTCAAGCAGAAATTTTGAATGACGGTGGTGTAGTTGTTCAAGAAACACGCCGCTGGGATGATGCGCAAGGTAAAACCTTCTCGATGCGGGGCAAGGAAGAATCGCATGACTATCGCTACTTCCCGGATCCGGATCTTGTTCGCCTGAACATCAGCCAAGAATGGAAGGATCGTGTACGCGCATCGATTCCTGAACTGCCGGATGCCCGTAAGGCTCGTTACACAAGTGAGTTCGGATTGCCGTCCTATGATGCGGAAGTTATTACTTCTTCCAAGAAGCTGGCTGACTTCTTTGAGGAAAGCTTGAGCTATACGAAGGATGCTAAAGCGGTATCCAACTGGATTATGGGTGATCTGCTTGGTTATTTGAATGCAAACAGCCTGGAGCTCTCCGAAGTGAAAATTACCGGACAAGGGCTCGGGGAAATGATCGGCCTGCTTGAGAAAGGTACGATCAGCAGTAAAATCGCCAAGACCGTCTTCAAATCGATGCTGGAAACCGGCAAACTGCCGCAGCAAATCGTTGAAGAGCAAGGACTCGTTCAGATCAGCGACGAAGGCGCACTTGTTGCGGTTGTCGATCAAATTATCCAAGCGAATCCGCAATCTGTTGAAGACTTCAAAGCAGGTAAAGATAAAGCGATTGGATTCCTGGTCGGCCAAATTATGAAAGAGACGAAAGGCAAGGCGAATCCAGCGCTTGTCAACAAGCTTCTGCTTGAACGTCTGAAAGCATAATTGCCTATTTGCCCATTAGACAGACGCCGCTCATCCTACGAGATGAGCGGCGTCTTTTCATGGAATGCAAGTCCACAAGCATACTAATATGATACAATTATGTTCATGAAAGGTTGTGCTGCCACTTGGGTCATGATATTGCAAATCCTTGGTATATTAATGAGCTTCACTTGGGGCTGAGGCTGCTGCTTGCCATGCTGCTTGGCGGGCTGATTGGCCTGGAACGTGAGCAATCCAATCATGCAGCAGGACTTCGTACGAACACGCTGGTATGTATCGGTTCCTGTTTGCTGATGCTTTTATCGATATATGGTTTTTCATCATTTGTAAATGAGCCCAATGTGCGAGTGGATCCGGCCCGGCTGGCTGCAGCTGTTATTACAGGTGTTGGCTTTTTGGGAGCGGGGACGATTTTGTTTACGGGCAAATCAATTACGGGTCTTACAACTGCTGCTTCGTTATGGGTTGTCTCGGCGATTGGCTTAGCTGTTGGCGCAGGGTTTTATTTTGCCGCAGCTGTTTCGACGATTTTGGTACTTCTTATTTTATGGGCATTTAACAAGCTGGAGAAAAGATATATCAGCACCAAACGGGAGCATCATTTAATTGTTCAAGCAGATGAGCAGTCTACAATCGTTCGTACGCTCAATACGCTGCTGACAGAAAAACAGATTGTTATTCGTAAGGTGATGCTGGAGGAAAGCGGCAAGCGGGAGCATGGATTACAGCAATTTATGCTTCATTTAACCGTACAGCTTCCGAAAAATGAATCCTTATTATCTTTATTGGAACAAATCCAGCAGATGGAGGGCGTGCATTGCGTGAGTTCGGACTAGATCGGCCAAAGAGCAGGCTTCTTACACTGCTACTCGCTTTTGTGCTCCCTGGAGCCGGTCATCTATATACAGGACGGTATCAGAGGGGACTGCTGCTGATTGCCGGAGTAGTTCTTGATTTTGCTGCAATTATTCGACTAGCTGATGCGAACGCTGCAAGGCATTTGCTTTTTATTGTATATCTAGGCATAACGGTGCCGGTGTATTACTTTGTCAGCGTCTTTGATGCTCTTCAGACGAGGGACATCACGGAGGAAGACACGACGAAGCAATTGTCTCCTCTGATTGGGCTGCTAATTATGGCTGCTGGCCTGCTGCTCTTTATTCTTATTGATCCTCCTGCGGCCCTCATTCCATGGATGGATGATTTGGCTGAACTGGCGGTTGGCCCATTTCTTGCGGGATTAGCGATCGTATTATTGGTTTGGCGAGTGAAGGGAGTTCAGTCCATGTTTCGATTAGGACGGTTCACGTCCGCAATATTTATTATTACGATTGGCAGCTTGCTGTTGTGGGATCAGGTACAGGAGCGGAATGACGTTGCCTTAATCGGGAAATGGTGGCCTGCTGTTTTTATATTGCTTGGTGCCGAGATCATTATTTACAGTATTATTTATCGAAAAGGTACGAAAAAACTGCGTTTTGACTTTGCAGGTGTCATCATAGCACTTGTTATTTCCCTTGTAGCCTTTACAGTGACCCAATATGCAGAATTGCCGTTTAGATGGCTTGATCAATACGTTGATTTGAATGGCTCTCCAGATTATGGTGAAGAGAAGGGCTTTAAATTCGTGAAGGAGACGGATACCGTACCTTTTGATGCTGCGGCTATATCCAAGCTCAAAATATCTAATCCGAACGGGAAAGTAACGGTTCGCGGTGGAGGCAGCAATCAGATTGTCATCGATACGGAAGTTTGGGTAGATGTCAGTGATGAACAAGAAGCAGATCAAATTGCGACCAAATCTACTGTGGAGAGAGTCTCCGACGCCAATTCAATGACAATTACAGCTAAGGGCGAGCCATATGGTACGAATGGAAGTCGGAAGCCTCGGATGAATATGGTTATTACGGTTCCGCAAGAGGCAATTGTTCCTGAGGAGCCTATTGATAGCATCGAAACGCCGCCTGTCGACGGCACCGATACCCTTACCTCTACCCCAGAAGTAGATCCTGTCCCTGAGATGGCAATAACGGTTGATGTTAACAATGGACCAATAACTGCCAGCGGTTTATCAGCACCAGGAGGTATACAGCTTAAGAGCGATAATGGTGATATTGGAGTCCAGCAGACAAACGGTCCGCTGACTATTCATGGATTAAATGGCGGGATCAAGCTTCAGAATGCAACAGGTGATGCGGAGTTGTCTACAAAGAATGGTGCCGTTTCCGTGGCTTCCTTAACGGGTAATCTTACTGCGGAGACTTGGAATGGTGCTATGGACTTAAGCCAAATTTCAGGCAGTGTTCAAGCAGATACGAAGAATGGTAAGATTTTGATAAAAGAAGCAGCGGGAGAAGTAAAAGCTTCCACTCTTAATGGTAATATTGAGCTTGCTAGTGCTGTGATCGGCGGAGATTGGGATCTTGACAGCACAGTAGGTGAAATCAAGCTGCGTGTTCCTCATATCGGTGATTACTCGGTATTTGGATCCGTTACTTTCGGCAGTATTACAACGGATTTACCACTGAATATAAGTAAGAAAACCGTTCGGGGAACAATTGGTTCTGGCAATTACCGTGTTCAGGTGAATGCAACTAACAGTATTTACATACAGTGGAATGAGAGCAATTGATGAGCGCTTTCATTGACAAACCATTTTGAATGAACGTACAATAGTTGTATCTACTAAGTGAAGGGCGTGAGGGGAATGGGAGCCAGCGTTAACGAAGCAATAGAGCAGTTGAAGATGAATGGCGTCCGTATGACCCCGCAACGTCACGCCATATTGAGTTATTTGATGGGTTCTATGTCACATCCGACAGCCGATGAGATTTATAAGGCACTGTCACCGAACTTTCCGAGTATGAGCGTGGCTACGATATATAATAACTTGAGGTTATTTGTCGAAGCGGGTTTGGTTCGCGAATTAACCTACGGTGACGATTCCAGCAGATTTGATGCGGATTTGTCCGACCATTACCATGCGATTTGCAAGAGCTGCGGACAGATTGTCGATTTTGAATACCCGCCGCTTTTGGAAGTGGAGCGAGCTGCTTCCCATAAAACCGGCTTTACGGTTGAAGGGCATCGAATGGAAATTTACGGAGTTTGCTCTAGCTGCTGCGAGGCTGCTGTTCGAGCATAACGAAGCTAGTTAATAGTTGATTGATAACAAAGGCGTGCATAGATGCGGTAATTCGCGGATTTGCACGCTTTTTTACATCATAAGGAGAGTGAGCAATTGGAGACGATGTACACCAGGGCGCCACGCCGTCGCAAGGGCGGAGGAGCATGGTATACGATGCTGTTCCTGCTATTCATTGCGGCTGCTATGGCCGTTTGGTTTATTTATATGAAGTTTATACCGAATCAGCATTTAACGACGCCAGATTATACAATGGAACACCCGATTACCTACCAGGGCGAAGTAATGGAACAAGGGGCCATAATAGAAAAAGATGAAGTGATGCTGCCGATTGCAGCTGTACAGCAGGTTCTTGGTACGGACGAGCCTATTTATTATGAGGCAGAAACCGGTTCTATTATTTTAACCACATCTAATAAAGTTCTACGATTAAAGACAGATGCTCTTACAGCGCAGCTTAACCAGAAACCATATGAGCTTCATATAGCTGCAAAGACTAAAGATAACGTCGTATATTTACCTATTACACCTCTTGAAGAGCTTTATGGTCTGAAAGTTGAGTATAAGTCTGACTCAGGCATCGTTATTTTACTCCAAGCGGGGGAATCTATACAGCAGGCGAAAGCTCTAAAGTCAAAGGGAAGTGCGATCAGGACGAAGACAAGCATCCATTCCCCGATTCTAGAGAAAGTGCCGCAGGGTGAAATTATCCGCATTTGGGGAGAGAACAAAGGCTGGCTGTTCGTCCAAGGCCCGCAAGGGCAGCTTGGTTATATGGAAAAAGGCAGTATGCAGTTAGCTAGTATTGAAAAAGTACCTCAACCGGACAAGGAAGATGCTTTTATTCCATGGAAGGTGCTCGGCAGTAAAATTAATCTCACCTGGGAAGCGGTATATGAGAAAAATCCAGATCCGGCGTCTATTGGTACGCTTAAAGGTGTGAATGTCGTTAGTCCAACCTGGCTTGAGCTGCAGGATGGTAAAGGCACCATTAAAGGTAAAATTGATCCGACTTATGTACGCTGGACGCATAAACAGGGGATGCAAATTTGGGCCCTATTCAGTAATGGGTTTGAGCCTGAGCAGACAACAGCAGCACTAGCAAAGGCAGATACGCGGCTCTCGATGATTCAGCAGCTGCTTGTCTTTGCCGAAACGTATCACCTTCAAGGCATTAATATTGATTTCGAGAATGTGCGAACATCGGACAAAGCTAATCTTGTGCAATTTGTGAGGGAGCTTACGCCGCTGCTTCATGAACAAGGGCTTGTTGTATCTATAGATGTAACGCCAAAGTCTAACAGTGAGCTATGGTCATTATTTCTTGATCGTGAGGCACTCGGGCGGACTGTCGACTATATGATGGTGATGGCATATGATGAGCACTGGGCTACTAGTCCGGAAGCAGGTTCGGTGGCATCACTTGGCTGGACCGAAAATGCTGTTAAGCGCATTATCGAAGAGGATGGCGTCCCTTCAAATAAGATTATATTGAGCATGCCATTATATACCCGGATTTGGACAGGCCAAGACGGAGAAGTAAAGTCCAAAGCAGTAGGTATGGATAAAGTAAAAGATATTATTGCAACCAAGAAACTAACACCTAAGTTTGATCAAGCTTCAGGTCAGAATTATGTGGAATATAAAGAGGATGGCGTACTTAACCGCATATGGATTGAAGATGCAACCTCGATACAATCCCGTGTTAAGCTGATGCATGATCTTGATTTAGCCGGCGTAGCGACATGGAATCGTTCCTTCCAGACGGCATCGATCTGGCCCGTCATAGATGAAGCGATAAACAAAAGGCCATAATAGTTATTATCCGCAATATATAAAAGAAGCTGCTACAAAGGGTTCAGTACCCGATGTAGCAGCTTCTTTTGTTCTAATGATTTATTAAACAGAAGGTTCATGTGTCGCCTGAGCGGGATCAAGCGTCAGTATGGTCTTACAGTACATACAACGGTCGGTTTTGCCAAGCATTTTTGTCGGTCGGTGACATTCTGGGCATTCCAGCATTGTTGCACTGGTGGACATCATCCCTGCCCAGAAGTACACAACGCAGCTGATTAGGAGGGAGATCATTCCGATGACCATAAAGATAGCGGCAAATATTTTGCCGGCATGTCCCCACCAAACGATTCCGCCTGTTCCAATGATCATGACACCCATGCCAACCAGAGTAAAGACGAGGCCCCACAAACGGAATTCATTGATTTTTGCCGATTTGAAAAAAATCTTATTCACTATTCCATTCCTCTCTGTGACGACAGACATATGTAAGGAATACGGTTTTCTTAAAAAGGAAGCAGGAAACCGCCCCAGTTTGTCGAAAAAGATAATACTATACAGATAATTATTATAGCTTAATCCCATTGGATTAGCTATATGGAGGCCCAAGTGAGTACGAAACAGTATTTTATCGAAGTGTATCGTTCGCAACCGGATTTAGTTGGACTGTTAGCAATAGAGAATCCGTATCCATATAATCCGCTTGTTGAGGGATTGGACGTATTAATTTTTGTTGTTCGAGAAAGTGTGCGCAGTGAATCAACCGAGCATGTTTGTTTGAACGGTCAACGGATCATGATTCGGACGGTTGATACAGATCGTTTGGAACAATGGATTGCCAACAGAGGGCAGGGCAGCATTATCCAATGGATGGTTCGGGGGGAGATATTAATGGAGCGCGACAATTATTTAACGAACATTCGCGAGCAGTTGATGTTATTTCCGGATATGATGAGAGAGCAAAAACGTTTCGCTGAGTTTTCTGGATTCCTGCGTACTTACTTACAAGCAAAGCAGGATATTGAAGATAACAACATATTGGATGCACACAGTAATGTCATGGCCGCGCTTCATCATTGGGCTCATATTGTCCTAATAGAAGAAGGTCATCATCCCGAATTGACTGTGTGGCGGCAAATTCGCAGAGTTCATCCGGGTGTATATAAGCTGTACGAGGAATTGACGGCAAGTCCTGAGTCCTTGGAACAACGTGTGCGTCTGGTTATGCTTGCTTGTGAGTTCACCGTTATGAACAAAATGAAAGCATGCTGCGCCTTATTGTTTGATGCGATCAGCAGCCGGCAGGAGCCGTGGAGTATATGTGAGCTCCAGAACTACCCTTCGATTCACGAGCTTCATATTGATCTGTCGCTTGTTGTACAGAATCTTGTGAAACGTGCTTACGTCCGTGAGGTAGCTGTTATGCCAGATAACGGGGACCCTGATATTATGGAATTAAGGTATCTGCTGACGGCAATCTAATGTAGACGTGTGCGTAAAATACCCGTTATTCTTAACGGGTATTTTATTTTGATTGAAAGAGTTGACTTATCTTTTACCGCTGTGGTACATTAGTACTCGCCGCTTTTGAAGCAAGGCGTTTTAAGTCGAAAACGACAACCGAAAAAATTGTCGAAAGTCGAAAAAAAGTGCTTGCAATCAACTAGGCAGCTGTGATATATTATAAAAGTCGCCGCTGAGAAAAACGGCCGATGAACGCAAGAAAAAAATTGTTCTTTGAAAACTGAACAACGAGCAAAACTGCCCCGTTAGAAATAACGGAAAAAGCGATAAAAACAAGTTTGAGCAAGTCAAACACCATTTCATGGAGAGTTT
>NZ_JBWDNV010000027.1:0-1045 GCF_056269375.1 Paenibacillus sp. J22R56 | reverse complement strand
GGGTAACCCGCAAGGGAGCCAGCCGTCGAAGGTGGGGTAGATGATTGGGGTGAAGTCGTAACAAGGTAGCCGTATCGGAAGGTGCGGCTGGATCACCTCCTTTCTAAGGAAATACCCGATCACGATGATGATCGGATAGGAAGCTTAGCTTCCAAACTACAGGCAGTAGTCGCAGCTCGTTGTCAGTTTTGAAAGAGCAATTCGAAAGAATTGAAGCTTTCAGTAAGTCATCCGTTTGGTGGCGATGGCGGAGGGGAACCACACGTTCCCATACCGAACACGACCGTTAAGCCCTCCAGCGCCGATGGTACTTGGACCGCAGGGTCCTGGGAGAGTAGGACGTCGCCAAGCAGGTGTTCTTGTAAGCAAATTTGTTACCAACTTTTGTGAGTTGACTGTAACAAATGCGCATGATAAGATAACCTTCCGTCCAAAAGACGGAAACAAATTGTACCTTGAAAACTGGATAGCGAAAGATAATGAAACATCCTTAAGCAAAGTTGATTTACATCAATAAGCAATTATTGATGATAGGTTAAGCTAGTAAGAGCGCACGGAGGATGCCTAGGCACTAGGAGCCGAAGAAGGACGTGGCGAACAACGAAACTGCCTCGGGGAGCGGTAAGCACGCATTGATCCGGGGGTGTCCGAATGGGGAAACCCGGCTGTCGTAATGGACAGTCACTCATAACTGAATACATAGGTTATGTAGAGGCATACCAGGGGAACTGAAACATCTAAGTACCCTGAGGAAGAGAAAACAAAAGTGATTCCGTCAGTAGCGGCGAGCGAACGCGGATTAGCCCAAACCAAGGAGCTTGCTCCTTGGGGTTGTAGGACGTCTCACATGGAGTTACAAAGGTGTTGAGTAAACGAAGAGGTCTGGAAAGGCCCGCCAGAGAAGGTAAAAGCCCTGTAATTGAAATTCAATACCCTCCGAGACGGATCCTGAGTACGGCGGGACACGTGAAACCCCGTCGGAATCCGGCAGGACCATCTGCCAAGGCTAAATACTCCCTAGTGACCGATAGTGAAGCAGTACCGT